>CAWJUS010000010.1:0-79099 GCA_963846075.1 uncultured Actinomycetes bacterium
CGCTTCGCCTGCGCCTCAGCTGCGCGCCAAGAAAGAGATGAAGCACGCACACCGCTGCGCCGTTCACCGAGCCTCGCTGCGAGCGAGTCGCAACGGGCGGCTATCGCTGGCCGCGCGTGCATCGTCTGCGGCATTAACGCCGGCCGATCGACCCCGCGCACCTGATCCCGCGCGCCCTCGGGGGATGCGGGGACGTGTTCTGCGCGGTCCCGTTGTGCCGCCGCGATCACCGGGCGTACGATCGAGGCGAGCTGGACCTACTGCCGTACCTCGAGCCGGCGTGGCGCGCGCACCTGGCCCACGCCGTCGGGCATCTGGGGCTGATCGGGGCACTACGGCAGATCAGCGGTGCAAGGTGGCGAGCTGATAACTCAGGAGAGTCTCGAACGGAGGGCGACAGAGAGGACATTCCCTCGGACACCGCTTGGAGCGATATATGGCGGCGGCACCGACCGATATCGCGCCGGATGGCAGCGGAGACGGCAGCAGCGCGCAGTCGCGGCGATGGGCAACACCGACGAGGAGCACCGCGTCCACGTCAAACCTGAAGCCC
The DNA here is from genome assembly GCA_963846075.1 of uncultured Actinomycetes bacterium. Classification (GTDB taxonomy): domain Bacteria; phylum Actinomycetota; class Thermoleophilia; order Solirubrobacterales; family Solirubrobacteraceae; genus Palsa-465. The sequence continues at coordinate 554 of CAWJUS010000010.1, forward strand.
AAGGGGAGCACGCCCCGACGGTACTCCGCCGGTCGGGGTGGCGGCTGCGGCGATCAGCTTCGAAGGACCTCGAGGAGGATCGCGTCGCGGATCGGGCGGTCCGGCGGTCCGTGGAACGATGCTGTCACCGACACCTGGGCCGGGTACCAAGTCACCGCGCCGCGTCGTCGGGGCGGTAGCTCCGCGAGGCGCTGCTCGAGGATGTCCACGAGCTCGGAGCGGAGACCTAGCTGATCGAGCCAGCGCCGGCGAATGAGCCGTCCTCGAGCGGCCGGGCGACGTGGATACCCTCCACGTGGCCCTCCCGCGTCCGGCGAATCCCGGTCACCGCGAGCTGCTCCTTGCGCCGCAGCTTGTGCTTTATCCAGGCGGCCGTTCGCCGCCCAGGCAGGTACCTCGAGTCTCGGCGCTTGGCGACGATGCCCTCGAGCCCGAACTCGGCGACGTGGGCGATGAACGCCTCGGCCCGGTGGGTCGCGACGCTCGCCGGCGTCCGCCACGCGGGGCCGTCAAGCGCCAGCTCCTCTAGCAGCGCCCGGCGCTCGTCATAGGGCAGGCGCCGGGTCGAGCTGCCGTCGAGATGCAGTACGTCGAAGACCTGGAGCATCGCCGGCTGCCGGCGAGTCGCCGAGCCGGTGAGCCGCCGGCGGAGCCCGGCGAAGTCCGGGCGCCCATCGGGGCGCAGGCAGACGAGCTCGCCGTCAAGTGTGACGCGGCGGTTCCCGAGCGCCGCGGCGATGGCCGCCAGCTCGGGAAAGTCCTCCGAGCATTCGCGACCGTTTCGGGTCCGAAGCGAGATCGCGCGGCCATCGTAGCGGAGCTGAGCGCGGCAGCCATCCCACTTGACCTCGAGCATCCACCCGTCGCTAGCCGGCACGGAGCCCGACGTGAGCAGCATCGGGGGTACGAACTCGGCTGCTGCTCACGCAGGGGCACGGATCAGCAGCGTAGCCGGGACCAGCTGGCAACTGGCCTCAGCTGGCCGAGCGGTGCTCGAGCGCCTCGGTGAGGCCGCGAACTGCGTTGATCAGCGAGTCCAGCGAGCTGGCGAGCCGGTCGTCGTCACCTTCGAGGGCGGCGCTGGCCTTGGCCATCGCGTCGCGGACGCGCTGACGTTGCTCGGCGGTCACGTCGGCGGAGCCGGCATCCTGCTCTTTCGAGGCGCGCGGAGTTTCGCCGGCGGCGATGAACCGATCGAGCTCGGACTGGCGGACCCGGACGCGGCGCGCGCCGAGGCGCACCGCGGCGAGCTCTCCTCGGTCGATCCAGTTGCGGACCGTCTGCTGGTTGAGCTTCAGCAAATCGGCGATTTCGGCGACGGTCAGAAACGTGTCTTCCATTAGTCCAATTGAGTGAAATCGGGGACGAACCTGAACGATCCTACCGTCGGCCCCGACGGTTGGAGCTCGGCGAACGAGCTCCATCGGCCGCACCGGTAAGGCAGCGGCCGCAACGACTCCTACCACGGAGCACTATCAGTGAGACAAGCTCACACCATCCTTGTGGCCGAGGAGAACCAGGCCACGCGCGCATTCCTCGCCGACAACCTCGCGGCCGACGGCTACGCGGCGCTCACGGCCGAAGATCGCTCGAAGGCGATCGCGCTACTGGACACCAGGCATCCCGACCTGATGGTGGTCGACGTCAACGGCGACACGCTCGAGCTGCTGGACGCCGTCCGATCCGCGGACGGGCTCGCCAGTCGAATCGATCCCAACACGCCGCTCATCGCGCTCACCGGCAACTCTGAGACGCTTCAACGCGTCCGGATGCTCGAGCGTGGCGGCGACGACGTGCTCGCCAAGCCGTTCTCCTACCCGGAGCTCCGGGCCGGATCGCCGCCGTCCTCCGACGGATGGATGGGCACCGACGGCCTCGGCTGATCCGAGTCGGAGGGCTGACGATCGACGCCACGGCGCGGAGAGTGACCGTCGGGGAAAAGCGCGTCGAACTGTCAGCCAAGGAGTACGAGCTCCTGCTCGCGCTCGCCAACGAACCGACGAGAGTGTTCACGCGCGAGGAGCTGCTGCGCGACGTGTGGGGGTTCCGCAGCCAGGGCCGCACCAGGACCCTCGACAGCCACGCCTCACGCCTTCGCCGAAAGCTCAGGGAGCGCGGCGCCGACGCGTTGGTCGTCAACGTCTGGGGGGTTGGCTACCGCCTGTGCGACGCCGCCTTCGCCGGCTGATCAACGGGGGGAAAAACCGCTCGCTGACGCCTGGCGGGCTAGCCGCGGCTCCGGGCTCGATGCAACCGCGTCAGTCCGGAGCGACGCGGCGCGACTAACAACCTCATCAGGAGGAACACGCAATGCCACACGGCATCACCAACAAGGACCAGATGTTCTCCGTCAGGTCCATGCCCGTGGCACGGCCTGGGAGTCGTGCTCGACGAGTACCCGAAGTCGATCGACGAAGCGCTCGAGAAGGCGGGCCTCGGCTGGAAGGTCTCCCACGGCGACGTGCTCGTCGTCAAGAGCGCCGAGTGGACCGACGACTTCGGCACCAAACACCCGGCCGAGCTGATCCCGGCCAAGGGGTTCAAGGCCAACATCCGCGAGGACACCGGCGACGTGCTCGGGATCGTCTCCGACGAGTACGAGGTGGTGGACAACCGAGCAGCGTTCGCGTTCTTGGACGCGCTGATCGGGTCGGACATGCACTTCGAGACGGCCGGCAGCCTGTGGGGCGGCCGGCGGGTGTGGGTGCTCGCCCGGCTGCCCGAGTACGTCGAGCTCGGCGGCGACCTGTCGGCGACCTACGTCTACGTGGCCAACAGCCACGACGGCTCGATGGCCGTCACCGCGGCGGTCACGCCGATCCGGATCGTGTGCGCGAACACGCTCGGCGCCGCGCTTCGCCAGGCCGAGCACGGCGTCGCGGCGCAGCGGACGTTCCGGTTCCGGCACACCGGCAACCTTCAGGCGAAGTTCGCCGAGGCCCGGCAGGTGCTCGGGATGACGATCAACTACCAGAAGCAGTTCAAGGAGCTCGCCGACCGGATGGCCCGCGAACCGATCGCCGAGCGGGCGCTCGAGCGCGGGTGCTGCGCCACCTGTGGACGATCGACGAGGACATGGGCAAGGTCGCCCGGGCCAATCGCGAGCGCACGATCGAGAGGGTGCTCGCCATCTTCCGGGGCCGAGGCGCGGCCGGCGACACCACCGGCAACAGCCCTGGCACGAAGTGGGTTGCTTTCAACGCGATCGCCGAGCAACTCGACTACGGGCGCCGGTACACGAGCCGGACCAACCAGGTCCAGCGCTCGTTCGAGGACACAGCGGTCAAGCAGCGAGCGCTGGATCTAGTGCTGAGCGCCTGACGCCAGCTACAGCCTCCCGTCCCGCGCAAGAGATGCGCGGGGCGGGAGGCGATTTTTTTTTGTGCGTTCACCGGCCTAAATCCGACTCCGCCATCCAATCACGCACCGTGAAGCGCTGGTCGCCGCTCGCTCGGCCGCGTGAGTCAATCCAGACTCCTTCCCGGCGCAGCCGCTCGCGGACTCCGGCAGAATCTTTCGGAATTCCAGGCCCAGCGGGCGTGAAAGCTTCGGCAATGGACCCGTCGGAGTGGATAACCCGGTGAACGTTCGGGATCGCGTCGCCGTGTCTTCGGCACCAGGTCGCGATCGTCTGGTGCGCGCGCTCGTTCCCGGCGGCCGCGGCGACCTCTTTATAGGAGGTCCAGCTGCCAGCTGGGATGGCGCCGATGAACGCGGTCGCTCGGTCGTAGTCCATTTTGCGTCCCGACGCGCTCAGTACCAAATGACCTCTCGCTGGGCGGGGCTGGCCGCGGGCGGAAGTGATTCGGCGATGCCGGCGCTGAATCGTTGCGCAGACCACGCGGCCGCCGCGGAATCGAGGAGGTCTGCGACCGGGACGTTTCCACCTTCATCGAGGTGGTCGGGAATGACGATGCCGTTCTTGGCAAGCGCTGCGACGCGAGCCGCCTGCCCGTTCCAGCTGTTCTTTGGATGGAGGGGCGAGCCGTTCATCGCCCGGAAGGACACCTCAGGATGGACTTCGATGAGGCGGGCGTCGCAGTCGGCGACGTTCTCGACGAGCCTGATGTTGATGCGGAGTCCCCAAGCCTGTTGCGAGATCTTCTTGCCGCCCAGGATCCGCTCTGCGATCAGGTTTGCCTCCGCGTAGCTTGGGGCTGCGAGGACGCTCCTGGGGGGTGTCATGAAAACACTGTTTCTGCGCGGACCGACGAACGCGCGGGCGAGCTTGTCGGCCTCGCGCTCGACATCCGGCAACCCCAGCGGCATGTCGACGGCTACACACGTCGCGTCCGAGACGCGGTGAATCAAGTGATCAAGACGCAGGTCCAGAAGGACCTGAGGAGACGTGTTCTCGCGCAGGACGGTGCCGACCCATGCTGGCCGGGCCCAGTCGATCCCCAAAGCTGCCATGAGGACGTATCTCTACGGCTTGGCTCTGTGAGCGTCAAGGTCGGGCGCCGTAGAAGGCGATTACGGCGCATCGCTCTTATCTTGCAGAGGGCGTAGTGAGCCGCTGGGCCGCCCGCCCAACGGGGCGTGCCTAGTCGAACCCTCCGCCCCCTCGGAGGGTTCCTGTTTGCGCGGAGGCGGCATTGCGGATAATGCGCGCGTGGCATCAGGGGAAGAGATGAGTGCCAGGGAGGCTTCCGACCCGGGTCTGGGGTCGCCGGGCGTCCCCTCGTACGACCAGCTGTTCCGGCCGATCCTTGAGGTCGTGGCCGATGGCCGGACGTGGAGCATGGGTGAGGTGGCGCAAGCCGTCGCAGACAGGGTCGGGATGGACGAGGCCAGCCGGGAGATTCGATTGGCGTCGGGGCAGACGGTGCTCGAGAACCGGATCGGGTGGGCCAAGACGAGCCTCCTGAAGGCGCAGCTCCTGCAGCAGCCGGGTCCGGCCTCGATCGCGATCACCGACGCTGCCCGCGCCGCTCTCGAATCCGTCGACGGCCCGATTGATCGGGAGTTCCTCCGTCAGAACTGCCCAGGCTATGTGGGCTGGCTCGCTGACATGGGAGAGCTGCCGGCCGAGGAGCTTGATTCGACCCAGCCGTCGACCGTTTGGATGCTCCGCGCGGGACGAGGCGGACGTTACGCGGCGGCGTTTGTCGAGATGGGACTCGCGATCGTCGGCTGGGGCCAGACCGGCGACGTGAGCCGCGTGTCTCGCGAGGAGCTCGAGAAGGTCGTCGGGCAGCGGTTCCCGGATATGAACAGGAACCAGCGGGGGCAAGCTGTCAACACCCTTCTCCGCGTCGTCCACACGATCACGGATGGGGACCTGATCATTACTCCCGAGCCCGCGACGCGGACGCTGCTTTTGGGCCGGGTGGCAGGCCCATACGAATACCTCGAGGAGCCCGTCGGCAATGAGTACCGCCACGCGCGACCGGTTAGATGGTTTGCGCGAGTCTCACGAGATGAGCTCTCCTACGGGGCTCGCAACAGCCTGGGGAGTTTGCTCACGCTGACGAGGCCGAGCCACGCGACTGAGCTAATCCAGCTCGCAGAGGCACACGCTGGAGATGAGCCGCCGGCGCCGATCGTCCCTCGCGAGGTAACCGAAAGCCGTCCAGCGGTCGCACAGCGAGTGCCGGTCCCGGCAAATCCGCGCCTTCCGAGACGTGGGTCGATCGCAGAGTTCCAGACGAATCCACGACTCATGCTTCAGCTTCTGGACGAGTTGGAGAACGGCCAGCTTGCCTTGCCTGACTTTCAGCGCAGCTTTGTTTGGGCGCCCGACGCAACGCGTGAGCTGATCGTGTCGATCATCAGATCGTTTCCGGCCGGAGCTCTCCTGTTTCTGCAGGGCGGCAGCTCGACCTTCAAAGCCCGCGCCGTTGAGGAGGCGCCTCGGCTGAGCATCCGGCCGTCGTATCTCGTGCTAGATGGCCAGCAGCGCCTCACCTCGCTATATCAGGCGCTTCGCGGCGTCGGACAGTCCCGGTTCTTCCTGGACGTGGGAGCCCTGATTGCCGGTTCGGACGTCGACGACGCCGTGAGGGTCTTTAGCGCCGACCGCGCGTCGGCGTTCGACACACGCCAGGCACAGGCAGACGCGCTGGTCATGCCGCTAGAGGCAGTGCGCAACGGCGGAGCCGGCAGGTGGCGCGATGACGTGATTCGACTCCGTAATGACGAGGATCCTGAGCAGCTCAGGGAGCTGCTGTATGCCGTGGAGGACGCGTATATCCATCCGCTCGCTCAATATCGGTTTCCGGTGACGATCCTGCCTGAGGCGACCGAGCTTGAGGCTGTCTGCACGATCTTCGAGACCCTGAACCGGACGGGTAAGCCACTCACGCCGTTCGAGCTAATCAGCGCACGCGCATTTACCGGCGGGCTCAGCCTGTACGACTACTGGTCGTCGGCCCGCGAGGAGTATCCGATCCTTGACGACTTTGAGATCGAGCCGTACTACCTGCTTCAGGTGATCGCGCTGCGGCTCGGAAGATCTGCCAGGCGCAGCTCGGTGCTGTCGCTGGCCGCAGATGACATTGCCCAGCATTGGCACGACGTCGTCGCGGATATGGCGGGTGCGATCTCGTTGCTCCGCGACGAATGCGGCGTCCTGATCAGCAAGTGGCTTCCGTACCGGCCGATGCTGATTCCACTAGCTGCCGCCTGGAGGCAAGTTGAGGAGGCTGCCGGCCCGCACGAGGGAGCGATGCGCGCGAAGCTGAAGCGATGGTTCTGGTGCGCATCTTTCACCGGCGAATACGAGAGTTCCTCGGCCACTTTGGCCGAGCGTGATGGCCCGGTATTGCGCGACTGGTTGGCCGGAGGCGAGCCACCGCCAGTGGTGCGCAACTTCACGTGGGAGCCCGAGCGTTGGCGATCCGTGACGAGAAGACAGCAGGGCGTGTACAAGGCCACGATTGCGCTGACGCTGACTGACCACCCGCGGGACTTCCATACGGCGGCGCCGCTCACACAGGAGGTGATCGAGGCGGGGAAGGTCGACGACCACCATGTGTTCCCGCGCGGATTCCTCAAGGAGATCGGGCGCGGGTCAGAGCCCGACACGGTTCTGAATCACGCCCTCATCGACCGAGCAACGAACCTGAGCATCGGCAAGAAGGCACCGTCGACTTACTTGAAGGAGATTCGCGCGGCGCTGGGGAGCGACGTCGATGTCGTGCTAGAGAGCCACCGGCTATCGGTAGGCAGTGGCGGCCCGTTGGAGGCAGACGACTTTGATGGCTTCCTCGCCTGGCGGCTCGAAAACTTCACGGAGGCGCTAGCCGACAAGGCTGGCAAAGTCGCGCCTCCCCCGCCGAGCGTGGCGCCTCACCTAGCGCGCCTTAACGCCCGGGTCGAGGCCGTGGAGCTGGAGTTGCGCGAGCTAATAGTTGCCCGACTCGAAGACGATCCTGCGCGCCTGCCGCCCCATATGGTTCAGAAAGCACGTGAGCGAATCGAGCAGGTCGAGCGCAGCCGACCCGGCACCCCGGTAAACGGAAGCCGCGACCTCGACGGATTGCTTGAGTACATGGACCTACGTGATTTGCAAGAGATTCTCAGCGCGAAGCCAACCTGGCCAGACTTCGCACCGATCTTTAAGACCAAAGAGGCGCTCGCCGGTCGCTTCTCTCAGATCGCCGAGCTGCGAAACGCGCTCCGCCACAGCCGCGTAGTGAACGACCTGATGATCAAGGACGGCGAGGCGGGGCTCCTTTGGTTCGAGCACATCTTCGAGCGTCTCGACCGCGAGGTCACCGCGCCAGATCCAGGCTGAGAGGGTGACTGCTCGTACGGTGCCAGCGACGCGAAAACACAGAAAGCTCGCGCGGTGGGCGGCCGAGACACGGGCACGCGAAGCACCCTTGGATGAGGTCCCTAACGGTGTGGGCCGCATTTCGCTCCCCTCGGACGACACACCCGAGTCGCAGCGCCCGATCGAGGCAGACGAAGTGAAGCTCGCGCTCGAGCTTCAGCAACTACGGCGACAGCTCCGGCGGGCGCGCTGGATTCCGTGGCGCCGCCGGAAGCGGCCGCTGATCCAGGCGACGATTGACCAACTGACAGCCCGCCGTCGTCAGCTACGTCAAGATCGCGGCCGGCTCGGGAGGAGGTTCTGATCGGCCTCTTCCCCGGCCCCAACGCTTGCGGATCACGGCTCGTTCGCTTGGCAGGAAGGTGGTCGGCGGGGACAATACGGAGCCCTGGGGGTTAAGGCGGCACTGAATCAGCATGACCGAGGGCGCGCTCTCATACCTGACGCCTGAAGCAAAGGCCCGCGTCGAGATCGACCGGATGCTCGACCTTGCCGGCTGGAAGGTCCAGAAGGCCAACGAGGTCAACCTCGCCGCCGCCCGGGGAGTCGCCGTCCGCGAGTTCGTCCTGAAAGCGCCGCACGGCCGAGCCGACTACCTGCTGTTCGTCGATCGCCAAGCCGTCAGGCGTGATCGAGGCAAAGAAGGAGGGGGAGACGCTGACCGGGGTGGAATGGCAGTCGGCTAAGTATCTCGAAGGACTTCCTGACTGGGTCGAGAGCGCGGTCGAGGGGTCGATGCCCGTTCGCTTACCAGTCGACCGGCATGGAGACGCGCTTCACGAACACGCTGGACCCGGAAGCCCGAAGTCGGCAGGTGTTCTGGTTCCACCGACCCGAGACGCTGGCCAGATGGATCGCGGAGAGGTGAGGCAGGGACCGGCGCCCGACGCTGCGTCAGCGGCTCCAGCAGCTTCCCGCGCTCAGACGGAGCCGGCCTGTGGCCCGCGCAGTTCACAGCGATCAGCAATCTCGAGGAGTCGCTGGCCGATAACCGGCCGCGAGCGCTGATCCAGATGGCGACTGGCGCGGGCAAGACGTTTACCGCCGCGAACGTCGCCTACCGGCTCATCAAGTTCGCCGGCGCGCGTCGCGTGCTGTTCCTGGTGGACCGGGCGAACCTTGGGCGCCAGACGCTGAAGGAGTTCCAGGCCTTCACCACCCCGGACGACGGCCGGAAGTTCACCGAGCTCTACAACGTCCAGCATCTATCGTCGAACGTGATCGACCCGGTCGCCCGGGTCACGATCACGACGATCCAGCGGCTCTACTCGGTCCTCAAGGGCGAGGCGGAGCTCGACCCGGAGCTCGACGAGCACTCCGCCTACGACCTGCTGCCGGCCGAGCCGGTTCCGGTCGAATACAACCCGGCTGTCCCGATCGAGGCGTTCGACGTCGTGATCGTCGACGAGTGCCACCGCTCGATCTTCGGCGTCTGGCGCCAGGTGCTCGACTACTTCGACGCGTTCATCATCGGTCTGACAGCCACGCCGAACAAGCAGGCGTTCGGGTTCTTCAACCAGAACCTGGTGATGGAGTACACGCACGAGCAGGCCGTCGCAGACCAGGTCAACGTCGACTTCGACGTCTACCGGATCCGAACCGAGATCACCGAGCAGGGCGGGACGATCGATGCCGGGCTCGTCACCGCGTTTCGCAACCGGCAGACGCGGGCTCTGCGGTGGGAGCAGCTCGACGACGAGGTCGCCTACGGCGCCGAGGTGCTGGACCGGGCCGTCGTCGCGAAGGACCAGATCCGGACGGTCATCCGCACCTTCAAGGAGCGCCTGTTCACCGAGATCTTCCCGGGCCGGACCGAGGTGCCGAAGACGCTGATCTTCGCCAAGGACGACTCCCACGCGGACGACATCGTCCAGATCGTCCGCGAGGAGTTCGGCAAGGGCAACGAGTTCGCGGTCAAGATCACCTACAAGTCGACCGGCCGCAAGCCCGACGAGATGATCGCGTCGTTTCGCAACTCCTACAACCCGCGGATAGCCGTGACCGTCGACATGATCGCCACGGGGACCGACGTCCGGCCGCTCGAGTGCGTGTTCTTCATGCGCTCGGTCAAGAGCCGCACCTACTTCGAGCAGATGAAGGGCCGCGGCGTTCGGGTGATCAACGATGCCGACTTTCAATCGGTGACCCCGGACGCGAGCGCGAAGAGCCGGTTCGTGATCGTCGACGCGGTCGGCGTGACCGAAACCGACCTCGCCGACACGCAGCCGCTCGACCGAGAGCCGACGATCCCACTCGACCGGCTTCTCAAGCAGGTCTCGTTCGGCAAGCCGCGATCCCGGATCTCGTCTCGACGATCGCCGGCCGGATCGCTCGCCTCGACCGACAGCTCACCAGGGAGGACCGCGACGAGCTCGAGGAGCTCGCCGGACTATCGCTGCGCGACCTGACCGGAGCCATGGTCGCGGCGATCGACCCTGACCGCCAGCTTGAGGCTGCGCGCGAGGCGACGGGAGTCGAGGAGCCGAGCCGAGGAGCAGATTGCAGAGCGGCAGGAAGCAGCTCCTGAGACGCGGCGGTGGAGCCGATCGCGACGAATCCGGACCTGCGCGAGCGGCTCCTCGAGGTCCGCCGCTCCTACGAGCAAACTATCGACGAGTTCTCGAAGGACCAGGTGCTCGAGACCGACCTACTCGGTCGACGCCGCGGATCGAGCGCGCAAGACGGTCGAGTCCTTCCGGGAGTTCATCGAGCAACACAAGGACGAAATCACCGCATTGCAGATCCTCTACAGCCGCCCATACCAGCAGCGCCCGACCTTCAAGGAGATCAAGGAACTCGCCCACGCGATCGGCCGCCCGCCGTACCAATGGACGCCCGAGGCGCTCTGGCAGGCATACGAGACCCTCGACCGATCGAAGGTCCATGGCTCCGGCGCGCGCGTGCTGACCGACATCGTCTCGCTCGTTCGTTACGCGCTCGAGCAAGAGGACGAGCTCGTGCCCTATCCCGAGCGCGTCGCCGAGCGGTTCGAAGCGTGGTTACTGCAGCAGGAGAATGCCGGACGTGAGTTCACGCCCGAGCAGCTCGCGTGGCTCGAGCGGATTCGCGATCACGTCGCTGCGTCGCTGGCGATCACCGCCGACGACTTCGACTACACGCCGTTCGTTGAGCACGGTGGGATCGGCAAGGCCCACGAGCTGTTCGGGGACGAGCTGGCGCCGCTGCTCGACGAGCTGAACCAGGCGCTCGCAGCATGACTCGGACTGCCAACAGGGTGGGTGGGGGTTGACATCAGAACGCCGCTCGCATCTCTGGAGGATGGCCGCATCGATCCATCAGGGCTGGAGCCCCCAGTGTGAGGCTGTGGCGAGCGACAACGACGACACCTGGGGAGTCCTCAAACGACCGCGATCCAGCCGGACCTTCGCCGGAGCAATAAGCGCCTCCCGGACGCGCTCGAGCCACGTCCAACGCGCGAAGTCCAACCGGGGGACTATTGATCAGTCGTGCCGGGCCGCGGCACGCTGCGGAGTCGCATGCCTCATTCGGGACACGCGTCCGCGATTGATGCTCTCCGGAAAGATGTACCGGTTTCGCGTCGACGGCCGGTTCATCGATCCGCGTTACATGGAGGCATACCTTCTGAGTGAAACCGCTGTTCGCGCAATCGATCGAATGAAGACCGGTATTAGTGACAGTGGCCTCAACCTGACCCATGAGCCGATTTCGAAAGCTGTGGTTCCCAGTCGCACCACGAGCAGAGCAGGCGCGGATCGTCGCAGCGCTCGAGGAGCAGTTCTCGAGACTCGATGCTGCCGAGAGCTGGTTGCGGCGGGCGAGGTCCCGCATAAGCCAACTACGACGAGCCGTATACGCGGACGTCGATGCTGGCCGGTGGCCTCTCGTTCCGCTCAAGAGCCATCTGCGCGAGACCGCTCCGCAACGGTCACTCTGCGAAGGCTTCACGTGACGGGTCCGGAATTAGAACGTTGACGCTGACTGCGGTCACGAACGGTGACTTCTCGGCCGCCAAATACCAAAGTCACGACGGCGGACCCGTTCGGGTAAGAGGGCTATGGCTCAAGCCGGGAGATCTGTTCATCGAGCGCGCCAACACGCCCGAGCTTGTGGGGACTGAGCCCTATTCCGGCGGACCTCGTAACTGGGCGATATTCCCGGATCTTCTGATTCGCGTCCGTGTCTCCGAAGAGGTCCTCCCCGAGTTCCTCGAACACGTCCTGTTGGCCGAACCAACACGTCGCTATTTTCGTGGAGCGGCGCAAGGCATTGCCGGAAGCATGCCCAAGATCGACCAGGGCACCGTCGAAAGGCTCCTGGTGCCGCTGCCGCCGCTGGACGAGCAGCGCACCGTCGTGGCGAAGATTGAACAAGCGGTTTCCCGTGTCGAGGCGATGAGCTCCGGGATCGACGGTGCGCTCCGTCGAAGTGCGGCATTGCGACGATCGCTCCTCGAATGCGCGTTTAGTGGGAGGCTCGTTCCTCAGGATCCGGCCGATGAGCCGGCGTCAGAGTTGATCCGTGGAATCGCCGCATTACGCGCCCAGGCACCCCAGGTCTCGCGCAGACGAAGCACGGTACCGGCATGACGTCAAACGGCCTTGTCCAGCGCCTGTGGAGCTACTGCAACGTCCTCCGCGACGATGGGCTGTCGTACGGCGACTACCTTGAACAGCTGACGTACCTGCTGTTCCTGAAGATGGCCGACGAGCAGACCAGGCCCCCGTTCAGTTGCTCGGCGTTCATCCCAGACGGGCTCGACTGGCCGAGCCTGCTTGCGCGGGACGGGGACGAGCTCGAGGTCCACTATCGGCACATCCTCGAGGAGTTGGGGCGCGGGAACGGAATGCTGGGCGTCGTGTTCCGCAAGGCGCAGAATCGGATCCAAGATCCGGCGAAGTTGCGTCGCCTGGTCGTCGACCTCATCGACCGCGAGCAATGGATGACGCTGGACGCTGACGTCAAGGGCGATGCCTACGAGGGGCTCTTGCAGAAAAACGCCGAGGACGTCAAGACGGGCGCGGGCCAGTACTTCACACCGCGGCCATTGATCCGAGCCATCGTGGAGGTGATGCGACCGGAGCCCGGAATGACCATCTGCGACCCGGCGTGCGGTACCGGCGGCTTCCTGCTCGCCGCCCACGACTACGTCTCACGCAACTATTCCTACCTCGACCCGGACGAAAAACGGCATCTGCGGTTCGACGCGCTGGGTGGGTGCGAGATCGTTGATGCGGCCGCGCGGCTGTGCGTGATGAATCTGCTGCTGCACGGAATCGGCGCCGAGGATGCCGACAGCCCAATCGTGGTCGACGACTCGCTGAAGGGCGACCCAGGCGACCGCTACCCGATGGTCTTGACGAATCCACCATTTGGCAAGAAGTCCTCGATGACAGTCGTCAACGTCGAGGGGGAGGCCGAGCGCGAGGACTTGGTGATTGTCCGCGACGACTTCTGGGCGACCACCTCGAATAAGCAGCTCAACTTCCTCCAGCACGTCAAGACCCTTCTCGCGATCAACGGCCGCGCGGCGATCGTCGTTCCCGACAACGTGCTCTTCGAAGGCGGCGCCGGCGAGACGGTCCGCCGGAAGCTGCTTCACGAGTGTGATGTGCACACGCTGCTGCGACTCCCAACCGGGGTCTTTTACGCGCAGGGTGTAAAGGCGAACGTCCTGTTCTTCGACCGCAAGCCGGCTTCGGAAACACCATGGACCAGGACCCTCTGGGTTTACGACCTTCGAACGAACGCGCACTTCACGCTCAAGCAGAACCCGCTGCGATACGAGCACCTTGAGGACTTCATCGTCTCCTACCAGGCCGATGATCGATCGAAGCGAACAGAGTCCGAGCGCTTCAAGTCGTTCAGCTATGACGATCTGCTCCAGCGGGACAAGGTCAGCCTCGATCTGATCTGGCTCCGGGACGAGTCGCTTGAGGACTCGGACAATTTGGCTGCGCCGGATGTGCTGGCGCAGGAGATCGTCGAGGATCTCGAGGCCGCGATCAGCGAGTTCGCCGCGATTGCGGAGACCCTGGGGGCGTCCGACGAAGCCCGGGCCGCTTCGGCCTGAGGGGCCTGAGTGTCGGGATCTGATGGTGCGTTAGTCAACGCGAGGCGGGAGGGGCGTTCGTGGTGGAGCGTCCGTTGACGTTACAACCGCTGCGGCTCGACAATCGGCGGTGGCTCGCTGTACCGGTCAAACCAGCTGCGGTAGTCCTTGCGCCTCTGGTCCGCGGACCCACGATCCTCCCAGAAGTAGGTCGGCAGCTTGTCCTGATCAAATGGCAACTCGGTTCCTTCCCGCGCGCTGATTACTACCCGCCGCGATCGTCCGAGGGAATAGCCGAGTTCCATCATGCAGTTCGGGCGTACTCCCGTGAGATCAACGAGAACTAGACCTGCACGGTGGAGAGCTTGAAAGATCTCAACGTTCATGAATGCCGCCTCAGGCCTGTCACGGCCCATCTCGTACGGTCCGAAGCCGCGCTCTACAACGACCGCATCGACGACCTTCCGGAAGAAGCGCTCGACCGCTGGGTGGTCTGGATGCTTCGTCGCGAGCAGGCGCACGTAAAAGGCCGGCCTCGGTTGCAGATCACTGATTAGGTCTGCTGTGCCGGAAGCAAGCTGGGACGTGTCGGTGTCTTCTGTCAACCGCAACTGAGTCAGTCGTCCTGATGCACTGCCTGCGCCGTCCCGCAACCGTATGAAGCGGTTGATGTCGCTGAGCGCGCGTCCGTGGAGAAATCTGCTGCCGCCGTTGCCATCATCGTTCAGGGCACCAAGCTCGGCGTGGATGGGCACGACGGGCTTGCCTTCGTCGAGGTACAGCTCCGCCAGGTGTTCGACACCGGCGCCGCCGCCCAGGGCGAGGAGCACGTCCCCGCGAGCGACCTGGCGCTCGCGGATGATTCCGGCCATGCGCCAGCCGGGCGGCGCGACGTCGAGGCTGAAGTCCGATCGACCTAGGCTGGCTTCCCAGGCGCTCGCACGTTCAGCAGGGATCTTCTCGAGCCCGCGCTGGCTTGCGACAACGACAAAGCGCTCCGGCCGGAGACGCGGCCACTCCGGTGCCGGGTCAGGAGCGGCAGCGATCGACGCAAGAGAAGTCCAATCGAAGAGACACGACTCACCAGCTGCTCCCACCACGTCGGCCCCGATGCCGACTACGAGCCCACCGCCGCGTGCGATCAGTTGTTCGCTGAGCGCGCGGACATATCGGTGAGCAATCCGGAGGAGTTCGCCGGCGCAGTCCTTCGCCGCGCTTCCACTCAAGTGAACTCGGAGGCCATTGATCACGTCTCTGCCTCGTGCATGACGGGTGTCGGTTCGAGTTCTGCAGCAGCGACGAGAAGGTCCTCAGCAGTGAGAGGACGTGTTGGGTACGCGCGGGCGACTGCCATCGGTAGCAGTCGGGTCTGAATGTCAGAGAAGGTGTAGCCAGCGCGGCCGTCGTGCGGTCCCGTGATCGTCACGAGTTCGTCGATGATTGCCGGATCGACCTCAACTCCCGACAGGTTCGCGTCTAGCAGCTCGCGGCGCTCATCTTCATCCGGACGCCGGAACTCCTCGATGAGACTCGCTCGACGGAGGATCGCTGGATCGAGCGCGGCAAACCGATTGGTGCATAGGAAGATCAAGAGGCGCCCGTCGAGCCGACGCGCGTCATCGATCTTCTGGATCAGCGTGTTCACGCCGACGCGGTCCTCATGATGGGCCCGCTCCGCGGCGCGGTTGAAGGCCAGCGCATCGCCCTCGTCGACGATCAAGGCTACGAACCGGTTCTTGCCGGCTAGGACGACTGCCTCGCTGAATGCGTCGGAGATGAGCGTGCTCATCTCGCCGACGTGTCCAATTCCGCGCACACGCGTACTCAGTTTGAGCAGGAAGCCCTCAACGTCGAGCATGCGCGCGAGGGCATCTGCTGCGGCCTCGGCCGTCGCCGTCTTGCCGGTGCCAACGTCGCCGTGGAAGACGACGAGCGGGTAGCGGTCACCAAGCGCGGCCACGAGCGCTTCGCCGCCGCCATGATGTTCGCTAGCCCACCGGTTGACGCCGGTGAGGTCTGTCAGCAGCCGCATTTGTCCGCTCAGGCGGTCGAAGCGTCGCTGAAAGCCGATCAGTCGACGACCTTGCCGCTCGAGCTGTTCATCAGGGAGACCCCGCCGTGCCTCAAATGCGCGCTCCGTGTCTGCGGTCATGCCGAATACCGTGTCCGTTCCATACCGTAGGCGCGACTTGCGTAACGGCGGTCGGTGGAGCTAGACATCGCGCCGTAGCTTCCGTCGAAGCTGCTTGGGCCCCAGCCCGGCATGTGCCGGTCGCGGAACTCGTCACGTTCTGCCTGGGACAATGCGGTCCAGTTGGTGTTGTAGAACACGACCAGGATCAGATAATCGCCGCGCTCGCTGTCCCAGTAGAGATCGCCGGGACGATCTGTTGACCAGCCTGAGGCGTTCGTCGAGACGCGATACACGGCAGCTTGCCGAATGGCACCGGTTGCGGTGCGTAGCTGGATGTGCACTTCCTTGAGGTATCTCGCCTCCGCGACGGCTGTGACGGCGGCGATGTCGCTGGCAATGTCGCCTGCCGAGCGCAGCTCGGTCCACTCGGCGACGATCGTGTAGTCGGCGGCGAACGAGGCGCACACGCGACGAATGTCGTCGCGGTTGAAGGTGTCGGTGAAGCTTGTCGTCATCCGCGACTCACGCGATCGAGAAGTTGTCGCCCATGAGCTCTTTCCAAGCTGCGGCGGTTTCGCCTTTGTGGGGAAGCCCCTGTGCCCATGTCAGCGTCTCGTAAGCCGTTCGAGCAGCGGCGACAAGCGCATCTTGCTCGGCTTGCACGATTCGTGCCGCCACGTTGTTCTGCACGTTGGCAGGGTCAACGACGATCACGGGATCGGAGAAGCGCGATGTGTCAGCACCGCCGAACGCCAGACCCCGGTGCAGATCGCGAGCGATGAACAGAAACAGTCTCCGAAGACTGTCTTCGAGCGTCACGGCTGGCCCGTCGCGGTCGACAAGGTAGCTGAGCATTAGCTCGAGGTGGAATGACTGAACTCCGTCTAGCTCTTGCCAGTATCGCCAGCGCTTGGCCAGCCGCAGCGTGGATGCCAACAGGGGTTCGCGGCCGGCATGGTCGCGATAGTGGTCGATGTGGACCTTGACGCTCGTCTTGATGCAGTCCCCGGCCTTCGAATACTGCAGGCCGTAGTTAGCGTCGGCATCAAGGGAGACGATCGGGGCGAGATCGATCTCAAGCCCCGTTCCCTGGAAAACGACGCCAAACGTGCGTGCGCCGGTGTCATCGAAGTCATCCTCATTCTTCTGGGGGTATGCGGCCGCAAGCAGCTTCTTGATCAGGCGTTGGAGGTGGGCGATGTCGAAGCTTGACGTGTCATCCACCTCGAAATAGACGCCTACGTCGGCGTCGACCGGCTTGCCAGCGCGTGGTCGGTTACTCGTTCCTTTCTCGAGTGAGCCGGCCCGACGGAACTTCTTGATCCGGTACGAGCCATCCTTGTGCAGGACACCCTCGAGCTTCTCAAGGAGCCTGTTGACTTGCGCGCGGTATTCGTTGCGCTCGTCACCCGGCAAGGCCAGCTTCCCCGAGACGTACTTGCCCAGTTCCTTGTCGGTGAACCTCATCGGGCGCCACCACCTGGCCAAACGAACAGAGCGTTGAAGATTTCTGCCTGCTCGATTGCGTCGTCGAGCGCGTTGTGTGTGTGCTCGCGGGCCGACCGCAGCTCCGGCGGCAGGTCGTCGCGGCCTGCCTGATCGATCGTCACGCCCGCCTTCTGCTGGTAGATCGTCTTCATGTCGAGCGCGCTCGAGAAGCCAAACGGCGACTGGCCGGTAAACCTCACGAAGTACCAGTGGATGAACATCCAGTCGAAGACGACCGGATAACCGACAAACACGGGCCGCGCGTCCGTTGCCTGCCGCTGCACCCAGGCCGTGGCGTCGCGCATCGCGTCCTCGGGATCTGCGCCGTCCGCCTGAAGCGCGTCGCGGTCGAGACGAGCTGCAGCCAACGCATCCTCGTCGTAGCTGTCGGTGATCGGCTTAAGTTCGCGATAGATGGTCGCCGAACGGGGATCGAGCGCTTCGAACCGCGTCCCGTCGAACCGGCCGGCGACGGCAAGCCCGAACGAAAGCATTGAGTAGGTCCCGGGAATGGGTCCGTCCGCCTCGATGTCTGCCGAGATATAGACGTCGCTGGCCATGGAAAGCGACGATAGACGGCGCCTCGGACGCCACCTTGGACATCAATGGGGACGCTGTGGCTGCGCACCGTCCGGCGCGGCACGTAGGGTGCTACATCACCCGATCAGGAGGAGCCATGCCGACATTCAGACTCGACGAGGTAATCGCTGCGCGCGATGCGGCGCGCAGCTTCAGCTCGATGATGGAGCGACTCCGGGACGGTTCTGCGCACCGTTTCGTGGTGTTCTTCCGAAACAGGCCTCAGGCAGTTGTGCTTCACGTAAGCGAGTACGACCGGCTGATCCGTCTAGCCGGTGAGCCCGACCAAGCCGCCGCCTGAGCCAACGGCATCATAGGATCCCGTCTCCCGGTTACCGGTTCGTAGGGCCCGAGGCCGCGAATAGGCTCGGTAGGGATCGAGGGACAGCGCCGGCGCGCGCCGAGGCGGCGGAACCCTCTCCATCGCTCCCGGATCGGAAGCTGTCCTCTCTCGGGCGAGGATCAACGCTCACCCCGAAGTACGCTCGACATATGAAAGGCGATCGTGTGGAAGTCGTGGTGGCTGCCGACGATGGTTCTCGTACCTACGAGATCGTCGCCACACGCGCCGGCCGTCGGATCGAGGTCACAACGGGGCGGGGCACTGTCGAGGTCGTCGAGGTCACGCGTACAGGCGAACCCGTCCGGACGGCCAGATTCATGGCCAGCCGCGTCGTGGCGCTCGTTGAGCATCCGGCGAGCGAAGCCCGCTCTACCCGCGAGCCTGGGGGCATCCACATCGGGGATCAGCCCTAAGCGAAGCTGCTCAGCGGACCGTCCAGCTCGAGCTGGAGCGGCGACGGCTCTAGCGGCTCGTTGGTCTGGCGCGGGCGGTAGCGCTTGGTCAAGTGGGCGACGCATCGTGCGCCCGGCACGTCCGCCCGCGTCGCGCGGAAGCCAGACCGAGGGGTCTGGGTGAGGCGGTGATGAGGACCTACACGTTGGCCGCCGCGAGCCACTCTTCGAAGCTGGGCCCGGCAAGCTTCGCGTCCGGGTTGGGGAGGGCGGCGCCTCCGGCATAGGCGGCGGCATCCGGGCTGTCGGATTCCGCCAGCAGCCCGCCACGGCTCTCGTGGATCTCGATCGAGTCGCCGCGCCTGGCGACCAGGGCCGCGGCCGCATCGGCGAGACGCTCCGCCCGCGGGCCGGCGACTTCGGTGATCCTGCCGTTTTCGATTTCGGACTCTTCGGCCGCGTCGGCTAGTGCCTCGGCGACGACCCCGGCGGCCACGAGCTGCGTCCGCATCTCGGGCATGTGGGCGACCCCATCGTGGATCGTCCACCCGACCAGCGGCTCGACGAACTCGTGGAACTGGGCCGCGCGAACGATTCGGACCGGGAGCGGGCCTTCGAGCAGCGCCTTCTCCTGCGCCATCTTTGCCGCGTTGTAGCCGCTCTGGAACTTGTCGATGCCGATGATCGAGACGACGACGATCCGCTTGGCCCCAGCCGCGGAGCCGGCTCGCTGCAGGTTGCGCGCCGAGGCAGTGAAGAACTCGGTCGCCTCTCGCTCGTCGGGAGAGGGCCCCGTGGCCGTATTGACGATGGTCTCGACCCCGGCGAGCGCCCCATCAAGACCCTCGCCGCTGACCACGTCGACGCCCTTCGAGCGCGCGATCGCGACCACCTCGTGTCCGCGACCAGTGAGGATCTCGACAAGGGGCGATCCCACTCGGCCGGTCGCTCCGGTGACAGCGATCCTCTGGCTTCGGTTTTCGCTCTGCATCATTCGTCCTTTCCCAGCCAGCGGCCCGGCGCCGGCTGATCGGGCGGCGCTGTTCGCCGCTTCACCCCTAAGACGAACGTGGCCTGCTCAGGGGGACAGGATTCTCAGAGAGCGCGGGTCAAGCACCGCTGGAATCGCGCGTTCGCGAGTGCCGGTCCCGGGGACTGTTGCTGACCGGCCGTCGAATCAATCGCGGATGGTGGTGTCGAGCTCGAGCTGGAGCGGCGACGGCTCAAGCGGCTCGCTGGTCTGGCGCGGCCGGCCGCGCTTGGCCCAGTGAGCGACGACGTCGTGCGCCCGGCACGTCCGATAGCTGATTCGTCGGTCCAGCGGCTGGACCGATAGACCGCCGTTCGCGTTACCGGTAACGAGCGCGTGGAAGCGTCGTCCTATGCGGTCTACCTCGACGATGTCCCCGATCTGGATGCCCTCGAGCCGCATGTGCGTCGAAGGGTACGGATCGGGCCGCTGCGGCCAATGATCAGTGGAGCGACCCGCTAATCTGCCGCGGCGGGGGCAGGGAGAGATGTACGGCGGGAACAAAGCGCGGGTTCGATTCCCGCCGTCTCCACCTTTGGAGAGAATTCGAACCGCCCTCCGAACCGGGGGGCGGTTCGTCTGTTATGACGTCCGGACCTTCAGCGCGGGCGCGTACGATCCGTCCCATTGAGACGTTGGCAGTTGGACCAGGTGCGCTTAGCAAGCGCGCGCCGGGCTCAGGTTTCGATTGGCGTGTCGGTCGCCTTGCCCCACTCGACCCACGAGCCGTAGTACACCCGTACGTCGGGGTAATCGAGGAGATCCTTGAGCGCGAACCACGCTTCGCTCGCCCTGTTGCCGATCGTGCAATACGTGATCAGCGCTTTGTCCTTGTTAACGCCCGCCTGCTCGAAGACGCCTCGCAGCTCATCGGCACTTCTCAGGGTTCCATCCTCGGCGCGCAGCAAGCCGATCGGGACGTTGACGGCGCCGGGGACATGCCCGGTACGGCCGGTGTCCTCCGTGGCCCCCGAGGGCCAGAAAAGCCGGCCGTCGTATTCAGCCTCGGCACGCACGTCCACGACAAGCTGTGACCGGTCATTGATCGCGCTCTGCACCGCTTCGCGAGAAGCAAGCAGATTGTCATTCGCGACCACCGGTGGATGGGCGATCTCCGCAACCGCGGGCACGTCCGTGCTCCACTCGCGTCCCGTTTGCGCCCACTGCTCGCGCGGGCCCATCAGCATCCGCACGTCCTCGTGACCGTGTGCCCGCAGCAGCCAAAAACCGAGCGGAGCGCTGTAGCCGTAGGTGACCACGCGCGTGTCAGGCGATATCCCAGAGCGCGTGAGCAAACGCTCGAGCTCAGCGAGCCCCACGGGCTCGTAATTCGGATCACGCAAATCCGCGTACGCGTTCCAGAGGACCGCGCCGGGAATGTGGCCCTCGTCATAGGCAGCGCGGCTGACGTCGATCTCGACCAGCCGAACGCCCGGATCGCCGAGATGCGCCGCGATCCAGTCCACATCAACCGTGCTGCGACTCTCAGGGCTCATCCGCGCGGACAGAGTTGCACAGCAAGCGGCGCCCGATCAACCCCTGGCCGCCGAGGTCCGACAGCGACGGAATATCAACCGATCCACTGAAGGGAGGATTCATGAAATCCGTGCTGCTGGACATGGCTGGCCACCGCCGCTCACCGGCAACGATGTCCGGCTACCACGGTGGTCGGCCGCCGGGGACCAGGCGCGGCATCGCTGACAACCGCGGGATCGCGCCGGTCAGAATGGCCGCTCCGACTCCGGGATTTCCGGGATCTCTCATGCAATCGTCTGCATCACGCGGTAGAAACGCAGCAGTTCCGGATAGACAATCGCCTTGCCGCTGGTGATCAGCCCGCCGGAGATGCCGCGCTCGGGGTCGGCGCATCCCCTGGGAGCGGGGGCCAAATTAGCTCCTGTGAAGTCGAGTCCGCCGGTGACGAGAAGGTCATACCGGAAGCGTCTTGCGGGTTTGGTGTGACGGCTTTGGTGGCATATGGTTTGGACTGCCGTTACTAGATCAGGGAGGCCTGTTGTGATGTCCGGAACGCGCGCTGTTGAGCACCGGGAGGCGCCGGCCGAGCATCCACTGGACCGCCTCACCCCCGAGCAGATCGAGGAGATTGGCGAGCAGTTCAAGCAGCTGCACGACGAGGTCTTCGACAGCCTGGGCGACCGGGATGCGCGATATATCCGCAGCCTGATCGGGCTTCATCGCAGGCTGGCAGTCGGGGGGAGGGTGCTGCTGCTTCCCTCTCTGTTTCCGCCTGCGTGGCTGGCTGGAACGGCGGTGCTGTCGCTGGCCAAGATCTTGGAGAACATGGAGATTGGTCACAACGTGATGCACGGTCAGTGGGATTGGATGAATGATCCCGTCATCAACTCACGGGAATGGGATTGGGACACCGCCTCCACCAAGGAGGCCTGGAAGCACTCGCACAACTTCATCCATCACACCTACACGAACGTGCTCGACATGGACCGCGATCTGGGCTACGAGATCATGCGCGTCGATCCCGACCAGGATTGGCATCCCATCTACCTGCTACAGCCGCTCTACAACCTGTTGCTGATGGGGTTCTTCGAGTGGGGCGTGGCGGTCCACGACCTCGATTTCACCGCCGTCCGTGCCGGCGAGAAGTCCTGGCTTGAGGTGGCCAAGGACTTCCGCGGAATCCTGGGCAAGGCCCGTCGACAGATCGTCAAGGACTACATCGGCTGGCCGCTGCTCAGCGGCCCAGGATTTCTGACCACGCTGGCTGCGAACTTCACGGCCAACGTGGTGCGAAACGTCTGGTCGTACGCGATCATTTTCTGCGGGCACTTTCCCGACCAGACGTTCACCTTTACCCGGGAGCAATACGAGACAGAGACCGAGGGAGGCAAGTATCTGCGCCAGCTGCTTGGAGCGGCGAACATCGACGGCAGTCCGCTTTTCCACGTCCTGAGCGGCAACCTCGGCTACCAGGTCGAGCACCACCTGTACCCCGACATGCCGAGCACCCGCTACGGGGAGATCGCCCCCCGAGTGCGAGAGATCTGCGAGCGCTACGAGCTGCCATACAACACCGGGCCGCTGCACAAGCAGCTGGGCCAAGTTCAGCGAACGATCCTACGGCTGGCATTTCCCGGCGGAAAGCCACGGCCCAAGCCAGGGTCATACCAAGGGCCGCTGTTTCGCACCCCAGGCGAGCGCGAACGCGCAAAGGCAGCAGAAGCGACGTAATTCGGACTGACGCGGGTCGAAGCAGCAGTCCACGCCCGAAAATCGCCCCGCCGCCGCTTAGGACGAGGCGCCACAAGACGGCGTGTGCCCAGTGACCTGCTCAGACGCGTCGTGATGGACCCAATGCGAGGCGTCGGGCAGACGCTCGACACGGTCGAGGTTGGGCACGTCGCGTGGTTCTGGCGGCATGAGCCACCGGCGATTAGCCGCACACCTACGTCGGCTTTGACGTGATCCTCGCCGACGATGGCCTGGCCTGCGACCGCCTCGTACTCGCCCGGGCCGAGCAAACTCGTAGGGCGCTCATCGACAGGCGCAACGGCCGCGGCGGCGTGGCGATCGTAGGTGACCTCAGCTCGGTGCGGGGGCGGGGGTTATGTTCCCGCCGATGCGGTCGAGGATCGCGGGGTCGCCTTGGAAGGTGACTCCCCTGGCCTCGGCGTCGGCGAGTTCGAGCAGTCCGAGCAGGAGACCCATGATCGGATTGGGTGGTCCGGCGAACGTCGCATCGGTGCTCTCGCCCTGGCCGAGGCGGGTGCGGACCAGCCCGCCGCGGATTTCGATCGTGATCGGCTCATCGCCGGTTTGAAGCCCAAGGGTCACGGGTGCTCGGTCTGGCTGGCGGTCGGTGAGCATCAGCTCGAGCGCTGCCGCGAGCCAGTGGCTGCGCACGGCGTCGTCGGGGTCCTGCTCGATCATCAGCGGGACGCCCCACCGGACCAGGTCGTCGAGCACTGGCCGGAGCTGCTCGCCGCGGGGGGTGAGGCTGAAGAGGGTGGTGGCGATCGGCGGCGGTGCGTCTTCGCGCGCGATCACGCCGGCATGCTCGAGTTCGCGGAGCCGCTCGGCCAGGAGGTTGCTGGCGATTCCGGGCAGCCCGTTGCGCAGGTCGGTGTAGCGACACGCGCCGCGCATCGCGAGCTCGCGGACGATCAGCAGCGTCCAGCGGTCACCGATCACGTCGAGCGATTTGGCGATCGCGCAGTACTCGTTGTAGGACCGCATCGCGAATCTACTCTAGCAGAGCATTGAGATTTACGTCACACTACTTGATTTTTTAGTCCTAAAGATTTATATTCTCCTTCAGTTTGGAACCGTTCTCCCCGGAGGAGTCATGAAACGCAAGCCACTGATCTTGACCTCGCTGCTGTTAGCGGCGTTTGTGATCAACCTCGACACGACGATCGTCAACGTCGCGTTGCCGACGCTCGTCCGCGAATTGCACGCGTCCAACTCGCAGCTGCAGTGGGTGGTCGACGCGTTCAACCTGCTGTTCGCGGCGTCGGTGCTGGCGGCGGGCAGTCTGTCTGACCGGTTCGGCCGCAAGGGAATGCTGCTCGCGGGCCTATCGGTGTTCGGGTTGGCGAGCCTCGCCGGAGGGCTGACGGACAGTCCAGGCCAGCTGATTGCGGCGCGCGCGGTGATGGGCATCGGCGCGGCGATGGTCTTCCCGTCGACGCTATCCCTGCTGACGAACGTGTTCACGGAACGGCGCGAGCGCGCACTGGCGATTGGCCTGTGGGGTGCGATCACCGGTGTGGCGATCGCGCTCGGACCGATCGTGGGCGGCTGGCTGCTCGAGCTGTTCGACTGGCGGAGCATCTTCTTCGCGATGACACCTATCGCCGCGGTCGCGGGCGTCCTGGTCACCCGGTATGTCCCCACGTCGGGCGACCCGCACGCCCCTCGCACCGACCGCGGCGGATTCGCGCTCTCTACGGCGATGGTCGGACTGCTCATCTACACGATCATCGAGGCCCCCAGCCACGGGTGGGCGAGCGCGCGGACGATCGGGAGCTTTGCCCTGACGGGGCTGCTGGTGGCGGGATTCGTCGCCTGGGAGCGGCGCACCGAGCGGCCGATGCTCGACCTGAGCCTGTTCCGCAACCCGCGGTTCACCGCGGCCAGCGTGTCGGTGGCGATCTCGTTCTTCGCGCTGTCCGGGTTCATCTTCCTTGTCACCCAGTACTTCCAGTTCCTCAAGGGCTACGGGCCGCTGTCGACCGGCGTGCGCCTGCTACCGGTCGCGACGCTCGTCGCGATCTCCTCGGTCCTGGGCACCAGGCTCGCGGTGCGGTTCGGCACGAAGCTGGTCGTCGCCACTGGGCTGCTCCTGATGGCCGCGTTCTACGGGTGGGTCACGACCGCGGCTGCCGGCACCGGCTACGGAACGATCGCCGCCCAGATGGTCATGCTCGGAACGGGCATGGGCCTCACCAGCGCGCCCGCGACCGAGGCGATCATGGGGGTCGTGCCGAAGGCGAAGGCCGGGGTCGGCTCGGCAGTCAACGACGCCACGCGCCTCTTGGGCGGCACGCTCGGCGTCGCCGTGATCGGCAGCGTGTACGCCTCGCTATACGCCAGCCAGCTAGCGAACACCCTCCCCGGAGGGTTGAGCGCGACCGTAACAAGGACCGCGTACGAATCCGCCGGTGCCGCCCTCACCGCGGCAGGTGAGCTCGGCCACGCGGGCCATCCGGCGCTCGCGGCGGAAATCCACAACGCGGCGAACTCGGCGTTCTTCAGCGGCTTCCATACGGCCAACTGGGTCGCCGCCGGCGTCGCCGCCGCAGGCGCCGTGATGGCGCTGGCACTGCTTCCCGCACAGCCGGCGGTCCGCGGCGAGGACACTCAAGAGGTGCCAACACCGGGCCCGGCCGCCACCGCCGCGGCGCGCAGCTGAACCCACCTCACCCCTGACACGAGGCAGAACACCATGAGCAACCAACAACTCGAATCGCCCCAAGGAGGCCAAACACCATGACAGCCACCGCTGCTCCCGATCTCAGGCCAGACCAGTACCAAAGCGAAGAGCGGCCGCCGCGCCGCGAAGTCCCGGCGGAGGCCACGCCAGCGCAGTCCGACACTTGGTCCTTCGACCCCACCCAGGGACGGCGTGTCGGCTCGTACCCCTATGAAGATCCGACCCAGGGACGGCGGATCGGGTCTCATTCCTATGACGATCCGACCCAGGGAGGGAAGGTTGGCTCTGACCCCTACGAGGACCCCACCCGACCTCGCTAGACAACCCCGGTCGGCGACGATCCCGGAACGGGATGGCGCCGGCGAGCCGTTAGGCGCGCCGGCGCCGGATCCAGGCCGCCGAACGGCGGAGCAGCTCGGCGAACTCCGCCGCTCCTGCTCGACGCAGCGGACGAGCAGCGAGAGATCGACTCAGGTGGAGCTCACCGCGTGGAACTCGATCCGATAGACGAGGGTGTCCTCGTCGATCGGCCCGGCGTGCGCCGCGCGCTGGCGCAGGGTCTCGCGGTCGGGCTCGCCGGCTCGTCGGACGTCCGCCCTGGTGATCGCGGCGAACGGGACAAGCTCGATTGTGTCGACCTCGATTTCACAGAGGTCGACCCGGTAGCGGCCACCCTGCCTTACCCGTGGCCGCTTCCACAGTCGAACCGAGAGCGTAATGTCTCCCGCCAGGACGTCGCCACGCAACTCGCGGCTGAACTCCACGTCCGGAAAGCTAGCTGGTGTTCGCCAGAGCCGCCGTGTTGGTCGCGATGTCGGGACCGTTGCAGAACGGGTACGGTCGGCAGCGCGTGCTGGTGACGCGCTTTGCAAGCGATCCAAGCCCGAAACGGGGAAGCGAGGCCGGCGGAAGTGCGTTGACCTCTACCCGCGCGATCAACCGGCGGAGGTCGGGGTGATCCCTCCGGCGGGCGGGCTCGCGGACAGCCCGGCGCAGGTGCGCAGGCTGGCGTAGTGCGCCAGGGCGCGGCGGGCGGCGTCACCTTGATCGACGATCGGCTGGCCGGTGCCGGAGACGATTGCTGGAATGAACCGTGCGGTCAGCGGCGCGTGTGGGTGCAAGGTGAGCTTCAGCACGCCGGTGGCCGTGCTGTAGGAGTTCTCCCACCACAGGAAGTTGCCCATGCCGTAGGCGACGAACGTGTGGCCGAGCCAGCCCGAGCCCTGGAGCATGTGGGCGTGCGCGCCAATGATGATGCTCGCCCCCGCGGCCGCCAGCTTCGGCGCCAGCGACAGCTGGTCCTGGTCCGGGCATGCCATCCCTTCAGTGCCCCAGTGCATGAACACGACGACGATGCGGGCGAGCCGTTTCGCGGCCCGGACGGCCGCAAGCGTCTGATCCAAGTCGATCGCGTTGGCCTCGCCCGGCCGGTCTGCCGTGGCCACCCAGGACGAAGCCAACTCGGCCACCTGGGATACGCCGACGATCGCGATCTTCGTGCCGTTGATCGTCGTCACGTACGGTGCCCAGGCCGCCGCCGCGTTGACTCCGGCGCCCACGTAAGGAAAGTGCGCCGCCTTGGCCGCCGCCAGCGTGTCCGCCAGCCCGGTCTGCCCGTAGTCCAGAATGTGGTTGTTGGCCATCGTGACCAGGTCCACGCCGGCGTCGTGGAGCGCGGTGAAAGCGCCTGGTGTGGTCGCGAAGTGGTAGGTCTTCGGCTGCGGCTGGCCTCGGCTGGTGATGACCGGGGTCTCCAGGTTCACGGTCGTGAGGTTGGCCGACTTGAGCACGAAGGTGATGGGGCCGAACGTGGTTGCCGGATCGTTCAGCAGGCGCGCGACGCGCCCCGCGAAGTGCACATCTCCGGCGAACGCCAGCGTGATGTCATCCGATCCCGCCACCGGTTGGCCGTGCTTGACGAACTGGCTGGCCCGGTCGGCCTGCGCCCGCGCGCCGTGCCTGGCGGGGGCGGTGGCCGAACAGGCGGCGGTCAGCGCCATGAGGACGCTGACCATGACGACTAGCAGCCGCTGGCTGACCACGGCCCTAGCTTAAGTCCGCCCGGCGCCTCCGTCTTTCAGGACGCGGCGCCGTCAACATCCGGGGCTATGACCGAAGCCGGCGATCCGATCCGCACCATCAACAACTCGCTACGGCCGGTTGCGCTCAGACGCGGCGTCGAGATCGAGGATCCGCTCGGAGTCGTGCTCCGGTTGCTGGGGGTATGGAGGCAGATCGCCGTCAGCGACGCATCGGGCCCGGGCTCGTTCGATGAGCCGGACATCCGGCTGGCGAACCGCATGGGCGCCCGCATCTCGGCTTCGGAGGCGGCGGCGATCCTCGACCGCCGCCGCTCGATTGAACGGGCGCTGAGGGCAATCGCCGCGGACGCATCGCTGGCCGGGCCTGCGAGCGCAGTGCCCTGGGCGGCGTTGGGTCATCTCTTCGACGCCTTTGCGGGGATCAGGGGAGTCGGCTTCTCGAAGATGACCAAAGCGCTTCACCCAAAGCGCCCGGCGCTCATTCCCATGCTCGACAGCGTCGTACAGAAGTACCTGGCAGAGGACGACCCGGGAGCTCGGGCAGCGTTCGGAGAGCGTGCGCTCCAGCTGGTGTACGGCTACGAGCGTGACCTGAATCGCAATCGACGGGCGCTGGTGACGGTCCGCCGGCAGCTTGCGGGGCGTGGTTACGAGCTCACGGAGGTGCGGATCCTCGACGTGCTCATCCTCTCGGCGGAGGCCGCCTTCCGCCGATGACCCGTTTACTCGGGCCCGGGGAGATGCCGGTAGCGCTCGTCCTCGTCGGCCGTCCGTTCCGCGGTCGGGAGGGCCTCGAGCCGAGCGTCGGGGATCGGCTTGCCGCTCTCCACTGACAGGCCATATGTGCCGTCTGCGAGCCGTGCCTCGGCGCGCTCCACCGCCTCCAGTTCGGCGTGGAGATCGCGTCGCCGTCCCTCATCGAACTCATCCTGGTATAGGTCCTCGGAGTCGACGTCGCCCGGCTCGACACGGTCGGATGACTCGAGCGGCCCCTCGCCGCCCCGGGTCGCGAGTGCAGACTCGATGCGTTCCCGTTCGCGGGCGAGAAGTTCGTGGGCGCGGGCTGGATCCATGATGAAAAGAGCTGCGACCTAACCCTATGGGAACGCCGCGCGTGCCGGTGCATTCGGCTCAATCGCAATCATCGCTGCGCTCCGAGCGGAAGGGTCTCCTCGAGCCAGCCGGCGGCCAGCCGCACGTGTTCGGGCTCGATCCAGTGACCGCCGTCTCCCTCGTGGTAGTCGACCCGGAGCCCGCCACGTTCAAGGGCTTCGCGCGCCTGCCGTGCGAACGCGACCTCGATGACCGGGTCAGACCGGCCGTGGGCTATGAAGGCGCGCATCGAGTTACGGTCGGCCAACGAGGGCTGCCAGCCGTCCACGGTCGGGATGAACCCGGAGAAGGCGAGAATCCCGGCCGGCGCGGGGCGCCCGGCCGCGAGGCCTAACGCGTAGCTCATCACGGACCCCATCGAGAACCCTCCGAGCACGGTGCGGACGGGCTCGATCCCGGTCTGAGCCCACAGTTTGTCGTGTAGTTCGGCGAGCTCGCGATAGGCGCTGTGAAACGTTTCCGCATCGGGATATCCGACGCGACGTGCCACGTACCAGTGCCAGCCGGGCGAGCCGGGCAAACGGAGCGGCGCCCTCGGCGTGACGACGCGCAACCGCTGCCGTGGGTCCAGCGCGTCAGCGAGGCCCAGCAGGTCGCGTTCGTCGGTGCCGCGTCCGTGATGGAGCACCAAGAGACCGTCGGGTTCCCCTGCCGGGGGACGCTCGAGAGAGAAGAGCTCTTCCGGCACGATGCCTTCTGGCCGCGCGATCAGCTGAGCGCTGCCTCCGCCAACCGGTCGACTTGGTCGAGATCGGTGGATGCCGGGAAGCAGACCACCTCGTCAGCCCCGGCTTGTTCGAATGCCGCGAGATATTGCTTGACGGTGGCGGCGTCCTTCGCAGCACTTTCCGCGATCCGCTTGGCATAGTCGCCGAGGAACGAGTAGTAGTCGCCGAGCGCCTCGCTCGCCACTTGTTCGGCGTCATCACCCAGCGCGAAATAGAACAGCGCCATCGTCCGCGGCGTCCCGTCCCGTCCCGCCTCGCTCCAGGCATTGTTCAGTTTTCCGCGCGCCTCGGCGAAAGCATCCGGTGTCCCGCCGCCCATCGTCCAGCCGTCGGCATGCTGCGCCGCTCGCCGGTATGCGACGTCGGACGAACCGCCGATCAGCAGCGCGGGCCGTTCGCCGCGCGCCGCCGCCGGCCCCACGCCGTTCTCGCCCTTCCACACGGCGCTGATCTCCTGAAGCTGGTTCTCGAAGATGCGACCGCGAGCGTGAAAATCGATCCCGCTGACCTCATAGTCGTCTGGGCGGCCCCCAACAGCGAGACCGAGTGTCAGTCGCCCACCAGATAGCGAGTCGATTGTGGCCGCCTGCTTGGCGAACAGCGCAGCGTTCGACCGCAGCGGCGCGATCAGGATGTCGGTGACCAGGCCGATTCGCTCGGTCACCGCGGCCGCAGCGGCAAGCACGATCAGCGACTCGTAGTTGGGGTAGACGATCCGATCGATCGTCCCGAGGCTCGAGAAGCCCGCCCTCTCCGCGCGGCGCGCCCAGTCAACGATTCCAGAGCGGTCCACTCCGCGCACTGCGTTCGGAAGCCCGATTCCGACGTCCATGGTCTCTCCTTTCGAGCCGACGGTCTTTGGTGCCGCTCACGACTCTAGAAGAGCTCGAACTCGCGCTACGGCAGCTCCGAATAGTTGGCAGGACTCCACGCGAGCGTCGCGTAGATCTGGAGCAAGGCCCCCTGGTCGAGGAGCTGATAGCCACTTCCCGACGACGACGGGAACCGGAACAGTCCTTGCGGGGTTCGGTAGTAGTTCCACGCGTCATCGGCGTAGGTCTCGATCGTCTGCATGATCCTCGACTGAAGCGCTGTATTCGCCGTGGCCGAAGTTAGGACGAGTAGCCCTCTGAAGAAGATTGCGTTGAACGCCGGCGGCTGATTATTGATGTAAGCGGTCTCGTTGAAGGTGTTGAGCGCAGCGTTGGCGAGCGCCTCGGCATTTGACAGGTAGGCGGGCTGGCCTGTCTTGCGGTACTCGCGGACGTTCGTGGCGATCATCGCCCCCTGGTTGTAGGTCCACAGGGTCTCGTCGACCGAGTTATTGGCACCCACGTTGTCGAACATGAGTGGCGGTGCGTTTGGATCGAAGCCCGGGTTCGGTCCCTGGGGATCGGTGGGATTGGTGCTGACGTTGTAGAGGTAGTGGTTAGCCCATCCATACATGGCGCTCGCAGCGGCGTCGTACGGGGCCGCGTTCGCGGGGTCCAAGTTTTCGAGCAGCAGCGCCAACTCCGCGTTGGGAGTGGTGGAGTTCGTCGTGCGGCTGTGGTTCGTCTGCCCGACTCCGACTCCCTGCTGAACCCAGTAGATGCCGCCGGGGTCGAAGCCGGCGCCTCCCGCCCAGCCGCCGGGATAGACGAAGCCCAGGACGTTCACCGCCTGAGCCAGCGAGCTCTGGTTGCCGGTCATCTGGTAGTTCTGCGCCAGCGCCAGCCCGATCCAGGCCTGGTCGTCGTAGTACTTATCGCCCCCAGTGCCAAAAGGAGCCGGCGGATATGAGTCGTAGCCGGGGCCGCTGGAGGTGCCGTCCCAGTAGTGGGAGAGCCCCGCCAGGCGGTCGTTCACATCTGCCTGGTAGCTCGCGCCGCCGAGCAGCGTGGACGGGATGCCCGACAAGGTGATCGTGCCCACCAGCGCCCGCGAGAACGGCCACAGGAACGAATAGCGATTGCCGCTCTGCGGGAAGCTCCCGACATAGAGGCTGCTGGTGTCGCCCAGATAGACATTCGGGGCGTAGAAGTAACGCTGCATGGCGTTGTAGGTCGCTATGGCGCGGTCCGCGCTCAGCTGCTGCGCTGACAAGCCGGTTCCAGTCAGGGTCATTAGCTTCTTGTCGGCTCCGTAGCTTGTTCCCCAACGGCACCCGGCGCAATTCGTGGCCACCAGGCGGTAGTGGTAGGTCGTCTCGATGCTCAGCCCGGTGAGCGTCACCGACACGTTGGCGGGCTTTCGCACCGAGGTTGTGAGCTGACCGGGTGTCCGCGCGCCGTAGTTCGAGCTCGTGCCGTACTGGAAGTAGTAGGTCGTCGGTTGACCGTAGGGCGCGGCGTCCCCCGACACGCCGGCCGTGCTCTCGGTCACCGAGCTCGGTCCGCCGGTCGAGGCGATGGGAGCGGCGTGGGTCTGAAGGAGATACACGAACTGGCCTCTGCGCGTGAGACGCAGAACGATCGAGTCGCCGCGCACGCGCAGCCTTCCGGTGCGGGTGACGCCATCCACCTGGACGATGTACACGCCGGCTGCCATCGATTGCCTGGCTCCACCGAGGTTGAGCACGCGGATACGCACCCCGGCGCGCAACGGCCGGAGCCTGACGCGGGTGACCGTCACGCTCCTTTCTCCGAACGGGAAGCTGCCGGCCAACACCTCCGAAGGCCGCCGGTTGATGAGCGTTGGCCGCGCGCTCGCCATACGGCCTCCGAGCGAGCGCGTGACGACGAGCTCCAGTGGCCCCCCCGAGCTGAGGAGCAGGCTGAGCTGCGCCTTGCTCCCTTGGAGCTGGCTGAGGGCGAGGATTTGGGGTCCGCCGCGCTGACCGCAGAACGCGGGGCAAAGGTGGGGCCCAGCGGGCGACCGGGCTGGGGCTCCGGGCGCGGCGAGAGCACAGACGGTCGCGACCACCAACGCTGCTGGGCACGTTTTTGACCGTAGCTTCATTGAACGCTTGACTCGCCCCACAGCCGCTGGCCTTCCCCGGCGCCGATCGTCACGGCCCACGGCGTGCATGTCAAGTCAGGTGGATTAGCGGTTAGGCCGCCAGCTGGACCAACTCGTCCGTGGCCCGCTGCAGGGCGTCGACGAGCCCTGGCAGATCCGCCACCGCCGTGCTGTCGGCGCAGAGACCGAAGAACAGGGATCCCGCCGACGAGATCACGGCCAAGCGCAGTGCGTGATGCTGGGCGATCTCCGCCAGCGTGTAGAGCTCCCTCACCGGTGCGCCGAGCACGAACACCTGGTGGTCCGGACCGCGCACGTTTGAAACGTTGAACGTGAACACCCGTGGGCTCATTGCCAGGCGAGCGACGGGGGGGTGGGCCCCCAGCCGGTAGAGGGTTTCGGCATCGTGATGGAGCTTTCGCTCGGCGGTCTCGCGGTTGATAGTCAGCAGCCGCTTTGCGGGGTCTGCCTCGGCTACCGGCAGGTCGACGAAGAAGAACGAGTTGTGGTTGCTGAGAGTGCCTTCGTCCGCGCGGTGCAGGCTGACGGGCACTTTGACGCGGATCGAGTTGGACGGGCCCAGCCACCTGCGGACCGCCCCGGCGATGATCGCCAGCACGATGTCGTTGACCGTGATCGAGCCGTCGAGCGCCTTGCCGGCGCGCCGACACTCGTCCAACGGCGCGGAGACGAACGCCACAGTCCGTCCGGCGCTGGCATTGGCGTCCAGCGTGGTGATCGATGCCTCCGGGCGCAGCTCGCGTCCGAACACCTCCCGCAGCGGCTCCGGGACGTGCGGCTGCTCGGGCTCTCCGGGCCGCCGCCGGGCGAATCGCGCATGAAGCTCGTCCACGAGCCCGGTCCTCACCAGCGAGACCGCCCGGGGCTGTGGGTGCGGGCGCCATGCCGGCACCGGGACCGGACCCGAGCCCGGAGCCTCGTCCCAGAGGAGCGCGGCGGCGCGCTTGACGCACGTCGTTCCATCCGCCAGGCAGTGATGGACCCGCCAGACCAGCGCCGCCCGGTCAGAGTCGAGTCCTCCGACAACGTCAAGATGCCAGAGGGGATGCGAGCGGTCCAAGCGCTGCGTCATCAACCGTCCGACGACTTGCTCCAAGGCGTTCTCGCTCACGGGCCCGTCGAGCGTTGTGCTCGTGACGTGACGAGCGATGTCGAAGTCGGGGTCGTCCACCCACACCGGATTTGCCAACCGCATCGGCGTGTTCACGACGCGCTTGCGGAAGCGTGGGGCGGCGTCGAGCCGCGCGTTCATGTGATCGCGGATGGCCTCGACGGTGGGAAGAGCACCCTCAGCGGGACGCTCCAGCACGAGCACCTTGCAGGTGTGCCCGCGGATCGTTCCCTTGCCCAGCCTCAGGATCCGAGTGTCCTCGTCGCTGAGGCGATCGATCGTCCGCCGTCCGCCTATGGTTAGAACACTGCGCGTGGAGCTACGCGACGCTGGCCCCAACTCGCCCTCCAGTACCCGTCGATCCGCTTCCTTGCCGTTGCCTGGCCGGAGTCTAGCGGCGCCCGGTTCGACCGGAAATCGCCGTCGGCCGGTGGCGGCCTAGACGTAGACCGGAACCCGGCCGGCGGTGCGCTTGCGCCACTCACCCTCGAGGTCGCGCATCATCGCCGGGTATACGACGAGGTAGCGAAAGGGCGTGATCGCGGCCATGTAGGCGGCGCCCAGCGGTCCGTTTCGCTTGACCAGCACCGCCATCTGGCCGCGGTAGCCACCGGCTCCGTCCGGGACCCATCCGAGGTGCAGCACGCCGTGAACGGTCTGGTTTGCGATCTCCAGTGCCCATTCGCGCTCCGTGGAGATACAGCGGCGCGAAGGGAAACTTGTCGGATGGGGGAGGGGACGAGCAGCGACCGGGCGCGCCGGCGCGTGGGCACTGTGCTCGCTGGGTAGGACGCTCTCATGGCCGATCACGGGCCTCGGTATCGGGAGATACGGCGCCTCGGCGCCGGTGGCACGGCCACAGTCGTGTTGGCTGAAGACACGGTTCTGGGCCGTCTTGTGGCGCTCAAGCGCGTGTATGCGTCGGGCGATCCCGGCGAGCGGCGGCGGCTGGAGCGCGAGGCGCTGGTCGGAGCGTCGCTCAACCACCCCAACCTGGTGTTCGTCTACGACGTTGAGACCGAAGGTGGCGGCGATCTGGTGATCGTCATGGAGTACGTGGACGGCGAAGCGCTGTCCGAGCTCCTTGCCAGGAGCGGTTCGCTCGCTCCAGGCCCCGCGCTTAGCATCCTGCGTCAAGCCGCGGCGGGGCTCGACGCGATTCACGCCAAGGGCATCGTCCACCGCGACGTCAAACCGGCCAACATCCTGCTCGGCGGTGACGGCGCGGTCAAACTCGCCGATCTCGGGGTTGCAGGCGCCGCCGACCCGACGCGGTCGACCGGCACCGAGGGCGTCGTCGGCAGCTTCAGCTACATGGCGCTCGAACAGCTGGAAGGCGAGCGGCCGACCCCGTCCATGGACGTCTACGCGCTGGCGGCGGTCGGCTATGAGCTGCTGAGCGGCCGAAAGGCTCGCCCGGAGACGAATCCGCTCGCCCTGGCGCGAGCGATCACCACGCAGCCCGCCCCCGACCTGAGAAGCGCGTGGCCCGGGGCCCCAGCCTCGGCCGCGGCGGTCTTGAAATGCGGCATGTCTCGGGATCCGCGCGAGCGACCGTCCTCGGCGGGCGAGCTGATCGGGCGCCTTGAGCGAGCACTGGAATCCCAGCCGGTGACCGAGGCGGTGCCGGCGATCGCGTTCGCCAAGGCCGAAACCGACGCGGTGCCCGCGGTGGCGTTCGCCAAGCCAGCGGGTGCGTTCGCCAAGCCGGGTAGCGAGGCGGCGCGCATCGGCAGGCGGGTCGTCCCGAAGCTGCTGCCTGCGCTCGCGGCCCTCGTGGTGCTCGCGGTTGCCGCCGTCGCCGTAGCTGCGCTCAGCTCGGGCGGCGGCAGGCGCCCGGGATCGGGCTCAAACCTAGCCGCCCGCTCCGGCGGCTCGACCACTACCGCCACGCCCGTCCCCCCGAGCACGACGCCCGGCGCCAGCCGTGGCTCGGCCGGCGCTGGCAACGCGTCGGCCACCGCCGGCGGCGTGCAGCCGGGGACTCCGTCGGGCGCGGTTGAGGCGTTCTACGAGGCCGCGGCGGCACATCGGTATCCGACCGCCTGGGCGCTCGCGGACGCCAGCATGCGCGATGAGCTCGGCGGCTTTGTGGCTTTCCAGAACGAGATGAGCTCGGTCCGCTCGATCGCGTTTCATCGGGCGCAGGTCCTCGGCGGGCAGGGCCCTGGGTCGGCGACTGTGGCGTTACAGACGACCTCGTTCCAGGCCGACCGGACGCAACAGTGCGCCGGGACCGCCGACACCGTGCGCAGCGACGGCAGCTGGCTCTTGAACGGGATCTCGATCAGCTGTTCCTAGTGGCACTAGGCCGCCGCGGCGGCCACCGAGGCGCACCGCTCGCAGAGCCCCCACACGACGAGCTGAGTGTGGTCGGGAACGAAGCCCGTCTCGCCGGCGCGGGCCAGGGCCTGTTCGGCGACGGGTGCGCCGTCGAGATCAGCGGTTGCACCGCAGCTGCGGCAAACCGTATGCGCGTGTGGCTCCATTCGCGAGTCGAACAGCACGGCACCTGTGCCCGTGCCAAACCGCCGGATGAGACCCAGCTCCTCCAGCAACTCGAGCGTGGCGTAGACGGTGGGCAGCGACACCCCGGGCAGCACGCCAGTCACGGCCTCGAGCACCTGCTCGGCGGTCATGTGCTGATCATGGGCGCACAGCGCGCGATGGATCACGACGCGCTGCGACGTGACACGCAGACCGCGCTCACGCAACTGGGTTATCAGTCGCTGGTCGATTTCAGAAGACTTCATGTGAACGAAATGATAGCTGAAATTAGGCGGTCCTTATTATAACTTGATTGCTATAGTGACCAGGTGAACGTTGAGACGGCACAGGCCCAGCACCCGGGCCAAGAGCAGGAGCAGTCTCAGCGGGACCAGCCCCGGTCACGCCTGACGGGGGCGATCGCCCGGCTGATCGGGTTTGACGAATCGGGCTTCGTGCTGCGCGTGGTGCAGCCGGGGCTGGTGGGGATGATCGACGGCACCGTGTCCACGCTGGCGCCGATCTTCGCCGCCGCCGTCTCCAGCACCTCCCACACAGCTCTCGTCGTGGGGATCTCCACCGCATTGGGCGCCGGCGTGAGCATGGGGTTCTCGGAAGCGCTGTCCGATACGGGCGAGCAGACCGGCCGCGGATCGGCGATCGTCCGCGGGGCGATCACCGGCGCGATGACGGCTTTCGGCGGCATCTTCCACTCGCTGCCGTTCATCATCAAGGACGTGCACACGGCGCTCATCGTGGCCAGCGCCGTGGTGGCGGTCGAGCTTTGCGCGATCGCCTTCGTCCGCTACAAGTTCCTGAAGGTCTCGCTTGCCTCGTCGCTCGTCGTCGTCACGCTCGGCGGGGTGATTGTCGTGGCGATCGGCGTGACGATTGGCAGTTCCTGAGGTCTTGCCCGGGGGTTATCGGCGCGCCGGCCGCGTCGCGGACCGGCGCGCTTTGGTGCTCCGCTAAGCGGTGGGCTGCGGCTGTGGCACCGCTCCGGCCTCGGGGCCCTGCGGGGCCGTCGCAGCCTCGGCCTGCGGCTCGGGCTGGCTCGAGGCATACAGGTGGGCCCCGGCCGCGCCGGCCGCACCTCCGGCCAGAGCAGCCAGCGCCCAGCCAGTGCCGTGCAGCTTGTCTCCGAGCGCGGCGTCGACCGAGGGGCGGCCCGGGCCGATCTCGGCGAGCGTCAGCGCGGCGGCTATCAGCACCAGGTTGTACTCATAGCCCTGATTGGTGATCCAGGGCCCGTTCTTCAGGTGCACGCGGTTGATGGCCGTCAGCATCGTGCCGGTCAGCACCGATGCCGCCAGTGGCGTCGCCAGCCCGAGCGCCATCAGCGCACCGCCGCCGGCCTCCGCCACGCCCGCGGCCACCGCGTGATGACGACCGGGACGCAGGCCCAGGTTCTCAAAAAATCCGCTGGTTCCCTCGAGGCCGTGGCCGCCGAACCACCCGAACAGCTTCTGCGTCCCGTGGCCGACGAACAGGAACCCGAGCACGAAGCGGAGCAGCAAGCGCGCAAACTTCATCCCGTTCCCCTTTCGTTGATGTTGACGAATCAACTATATAGCGTTGGTGGCGAGGCCTCGCCCCGGGCCCCTCGGCGGCCGTCCGGGGCACGGCGGGCCGCGGTAATCCGCTGCGGTAACCCTCACGACGCCGCGGGGGAACGCACTCTCGACATCGCGTGGGGCGAGGAGTACGGTGCCTAAGCCCAGGACCCGGACGAGAGAGGAGACGATGAGTAGAACCGTTTCTGTGCGCCTCCATGTGAACGGCGAGGAGCACCACCTGGAGGTGGAGCCGCGGTTGTTGCTCGTGCATGCGCTTCGCGAACAGCTCGGCCTCACCGGCACCCACGTTGGGTGTGACACGTCTAACTGCGGTGCGTGCACGGTCCACCTCGACGGCAGCGCGGTCAAGTCGTGCACGGTGCTAGCGGTCCAAGCCGATGGCGCGGAAGTGACGACGATTGAGGGACTTGCCTCCGACGGCGAGCTGCATCCGGTCCAGGAGGCATTCTGGAACGACCACGGCCTGCAGTGCGGCTACTGCACGCCAGGAATGATCATGGCCGCGAGCGCGCTGCTGGCCGAGAACCCCAACCCCAGCGAGGCCGAGGTCAGGCAAACGCTGGAGGGCAATCTCTGCCGCTGCACGGGCTACCACAACATTGTCAGGGCGGTGCTCGACGCCGCCAAGACGAAGGGCGCGACTCTCTCCCAGGAGGTGACGGCATGAGCGAGGCCAGCGGCGGTGTGGAAGAGGAAGTAAGCGAGGTCGCAGCCAGGGCGGCCGAGGAGCGACAGGCACCGGCGCCGAGCGTCCACGTGGGCCAGGCGCTGCGCCGCAAGGAGGACCCCCGCCTGATCACCGGTCGTGCGCGCTACATCGACGACATCTCGTTGCCGGGCACGCTGTGGGCGGCGCTGGTGCGCTCGCCCGAGGCGCACGCGAAGATCGTCTCGATCGACGCCTCCGCGGCGCGCGAGCGCGAAGGTGTCCACGCCGTCTTCACCGGCAAGGACATGGCCGACGGCGGTCCGCTGCCGATGGCCTGGGTTCCGCCGGGCGTCGAGGTCAACAACCCCGAACATTGGCCGCTCGCCAAGGACACCGTCAAGCACGTCGGCGATCCGGTCGCGGTGGTGCTGGGCGACGACCGCTATGCGGTAGTCGATGCGGCCGAGGACGTGTTCGTGGAGTACGAGCCCCTGCCCGTGGTCACCGATCCGGAGAAGGCGCTGGAGGGGGCGCCGTTCGTGCACGACCAGCTCGGCACCAACGAGGTGCACCGCTGGTCGCTGTCGGGAGGCGACCTCGAGCAGGGGTTCGCCGACGCCGATGTGGTCGTAGAGCGACGCGTCATCAACCACCGCACGGCCGGGGCGGCGATCGAGCCCCGCGGGGTGCTGGCCGACTTCCGTGCGGACTCGCTGACGGTGTGGAGCTCGACCCAGGTGCCGCACTTCCTGCGGCTGTTCCTGGCCCTGCTGCTGGGAATGAGCGAGGAGCGCGTGCGCGTGATCGCGCCCGAGGTCGGCGGCGGTTTCGGGTCAAAGCTCCAGGTCTACGGCGAGGAGGTGCTCGCCGCCTGGTGCTCGCGCAAGCTGGGCCGGCCGGTGAAGTGGATCGCCACTCGCTCGGAAGACATGATGGCCTGCCACCAGGGCCGCGATCACGTGGCGCGTACGCGGATGGGGGCTAAGCGCGACGGCACGATCACCGCCTTCCACGTGGAGATCATCGCCGACTTCGGCGCGTACAACATGCTGCTCACGCCGCTCATCCCGTCGCTCGGGGCGTTCGTCATGGGCGGCGTCTACAACATCCCCGCCGTTCAGACGGACATCGTGGGCGTGTTCACCAACAAGTGCCCAACGGATGCCATCCGCGGGGCGGGGCGCCCGGAGGCCACGCACATGATCGAGGTGACGGTCGAACAGCTGGCCGACGAGCTGGGGATGGACAGGCTGGAGCTGCGGCGCAAGAACTTCATCCCCAAGGAGAAGTTCCCGGCCGAGGTGGCCACCGGTGTGATCTATGACTCCGGTGACTACGACAAGACCCTCGACAAGCTGCTCGAGCACGTCGACGTCGAATCGTTCAAGCGTGAACAGGAAGAGCAGTGGGCGAACGGCGTCTATCGAGGCATCGGCTTCTCCACCTACACCGAGATCTGCGGCCTGGCGCCCTCCCGGGTGACGGGGCCGAAAGGCGTCGGCGTCCAGGCCGGCGGATGGGAGTCGGCGATGGTCCGGGTCCACAACACCGGCGCGGTCACCGTGTACACGGGCAGCTCACCGCATGGGCAGGGCCACGAGACCGGGTTCGCCCAGATCGCCGCCGACAAGGTCGGTGTCGATCCGTCGATCGTAGAGGTGATCCACGGCGATACAGGAACAGGGCCCGAGGGACGCAACACCTACGGCTCGCGGACCCTGGCGGTGGGTGGCGAGGCGGTCGCCCGGGCGGCGACGAAGATCGCCGACAAGTGCAAGGCCGTCGTCGCCCACCACCTCGAGGCCGCTCCCGAGGACATCGAGGTCAAGGACGGGAAGTTCGCGGTCAGGGGCTCGCCGGACAAGGGCATGACGCTCGCGGAGGTCGCCGGCGCGGTGTACATCAACGACGTTCCCGATGGGATGGAGCCAGGGCTCGAAGAGACCACGTTCTACGACCCCGAGAACTTCGTCTTTCCGTTCGGCGCCCACGCCTGCGTGGTAGACGTGGACCCGGAGACCGGAAAGGTGTCGGTCGTCCGCTACGTGGCGGTCGACGACTGCGGCAAGGCGATCAACCCGATGCTGATCGACGGCCAGGTCCACGGCGGGATCGTCCACGCCATCGGACAGGCGCTCTACGAGCGCGTGTCCTACGACGGCGAGGGCCAGCTGCAGACGGGGACGTTCGTCGACTACGCACTGCCCACCGCGGCCGAGCTGCCGAGCTTCGAGCTCGACCGCACCGAGACGCCATCGCCCGTCAACTCGCTCGGCGCCAAGGGCGTCGGCGAAGCTGGGACGATCGCCGCCTCTGCCGCCGTCACCAACGCCGTCATCGACGCGCTGAAGCCGCTCGGCGTGAGCTACATCAACATGCCGCTGACACCGATGCGCATTTGGGAAGCGATACGTGAGGCGAAAGGTTCGGGCAACGGAGCGATGACCGACGGAGGAGGTGCGCGATGATTCCCGCGGAGTTCGACTACGAGGCGCCTGAGTCGGTGGAGGAGGCCGCACGGATGCTCGAGGAGAATGGCGACGAAGCCAAGCTGCTCGCGGGCGGCCATTCGCTGCTGCCGCTGATGAAGCTCCGCCTGGCGGCGCCGGCGCTACTAATCGACCTGCGCCGGATCCCGGGCCTGCACGGGGTGGAGCGCGAGACCGGCAGCTGGCGGATCGGCGCGATGGTGCCGCACAGAGAGATCGAGAACACCCCGGAAATGGGGCTGGTCTCCCGCGCTGCCGGCAAGATCGCCGACCCCCAGGTCCGCAACCGGGGGACGATCGGCGGCTCGCTGGCCCACGGCGACCCGGCCTCCGACCATCCCGCGGTGCTGCTGGCCGCCGAGGGCAGCGTCACCGCGCAGGGTCCGAGCGGTCAACGGACCGTGGCGGCCAGCGAGCTGTTCCGTGACTACCTCGATACGGCGCTCGAACAGAACGAGGTCGTGACCGAGGTCACGCTGCCGGCGCTGGACGGTTACGGATACGCGTATGAGAAATTCACGCGGCGCAGCGAGGACTGGGCGATGGTCGGCGTCGCGGCGCTCGTGAAGCGGGGCGGTGATACGTGCGAGGACGTGCGCGTCGCGTTCACCAACATGGCGTCCGTGCCGATCAGGGCCGCCGCCGTGGAGGAGTCATTGCGCGGCCAGCCGCTGGAGGCAAATCGGATCGCCGCGGCCGCCGAGCAGGCGGCGGAGGGCACCGATCCCCCGGCGGATCTGAACGCCAGCTCCGAGTACAAGCGTCACCTGGCGCGGGTGCTCTGCGCTCGCGCGCTCAGGGAGGCCGCGGGCCTGACGTGAGCCTCACGCAGATCGGGTCGGTGGCGGACGCCCAGGGGGCGCTCGCCACCCAAGGCTACCTCGCCGACCGGTCGCTGGCGCTGGCCGTGTACCTGGCCGCGGTGCTGGAGCAGCCGCTGCTGCTAGAAGGCGAGGCCGGCGTCGGCAAGACCGAGGTCGCGCGCGCGTTGGCCGGCGCCACGGGCGCGCGGCTGATCCGCCTGCAGTGTCACGAGGGGATCGACCTCCACCACGCGCTCTACGACTGGGACTATCCGCGCCAGCTGCTAGCGCTGCGGGCGGCCGAGGGCGGCATCGACGAGGGCGAACTATTCTCGCGGCGGTTTCTGCTGCGGCGGCCGCTGCTCGAGGCACTCGAGGCCGACCCCGCGCAAGCGGTGGTGCTGCTGATCGACGAGGTGGATCGAGCCGACGACGAGTTCGAGGCCTTCCTGCTCGAGCTGCTCTCGGACTTTGCGGTCACCGTGCCCGAGATCGGCACGATCACCGCCGCTCGGCGGCCCGTCGTGGTCCTGACCTCCAACCGCACGCGCGAGCTCCACGACGCGCTCAAGCGCCGTTGCCTATACCACTGGATCGAGTACCCCGATCCACTGCGCGAGCGGGAGATCGTCGAAGCCCGGATCCCGGGCATCCCGGAGGCGATCGCCGCCCGTGTGGTCAACGCCATCGGCCGCCTGCGCGAACAGCGAGACCTCTACAAGCTGCCCGGGGTGGGAGAGACCCTGGTGTGGGCGCAGGCCCTGCTGGCGCTGGGCGCCGACGCGGACCTCAACGAAACGGTGGGCGCGGCACTCAAGGTGCACGAGGACGTCGTCCGCGTCAGGCAGCGCGAGGTGCTGGAAGGTGTCTGACGCCCCACCGTCGACCTTGGCCCAAGGCGTCACGGACAGCCTCGCGGCGCTGACTGCTGCGCTGCGCTCGGAGGGCGCCCGCGTGGGGATGGGCGAGCTGCTGAGCGCCCACCGAGCGCTGGCGGCGGTCGATTGCACTTCGCGTGATGAAGCGCGCCTCGCGCTGCGCGCGGCGCTGTGCTCGGGACACGCTGACTTCGAGCGCTTTGAGCGCGCGTTCGTGGCGGCGTTCGGCACGCCTGAGGCGGGCCGAACGGATGACCCGCTGGCGGACCTCGGCGCGATCGAGCGAGAGGCGCTGCCGCGGAGCGGTATGCCGGGCTCGGACGGCACGGCGACCGGCGAGCCGGATCCGGTGCCCGTGCCGGCGTCCTGGAGCGCGGTCGAGCTCTTGCGCCACAAAGACTTCGCCCAGTACACGACAAACGAGATGGCGCTGGCGCGCGAGCTGATCGCCGCGCTGGCGAGGCGTGGACCGACCCGTCTCTCGAGGCGCAGACGACCCGCGCGCCGCCGGGGAACGGCGCCCGACATAAGGCGGATGGTGCGCTCGTCGCTGCGCACCGGCGGGGAGCCGGTCCAGCGTCACTGGCGTGGACCGAGCATTCGCTCCCGGCCGCTGGTGATGGTCTGCGACGTGTCGGGCTCGATGGCTCCGTACGCGCGCATGCTGCTGCAGTACATGCACGCCTGCGTCGCCGCCCGCCGGCGCGTCGAGGCGTTCGCATTCGGCACCCGCCTGACGCGGATCACCAACGAGCTTTCCGGCCGTGACCACGACATGGCGCTCGAGCGGGCGGCGGCCGCGGTGCAAGACTTCTCCGGCGGCACCCGCATCGGCGGAGCCCTGGCAGAGCTGAACCGCATGCACGGTCGCCGACTGGGGCGCGGCTCGGTGGTCGTGATCCTCTCCGACGGCTGGGACCGCGGCGACCCGATCGAGCTCGAGGCCGAGATGGCGCGGCTCCGCCGCAGCGCGCACCGGCTGGTGTGGCTCAATCCGCTCGCCGCGCATGCCGACTACGAACCCCTGACGCGCGGCATGCGAGCCGCGGTTCCGCACACCGACCGCCTGCTCGCCGGCAACTCGCTGGCGTCGCTCGAGGAGCTTGCTGTCATCCTGGAGGAGTTGTGAGAGACGTCCTCGAACAGCTGACAGCCTGGACCGAGCGCGGCGAGAAGCTGGCGCTGGCGACGGTCGTCGGCGTGAGGCGCTCGGCCCCCCGTCCGCCGGGGGCCAAGATGCTCGTCAACGAGCGGGGCGAGATGGCCGGCGCCGTGTCGGGCGGTTGCGTGGAGGGCGCGGTCGTGGCAATCGCCGACGGCGTGATCCAGGGAGAGCCCCCGCGCCTCGAGCATTTCGGAATCGCCGACGACGAGGCCTGGGACGTAGGGCTGCCCTGCGGGGGTGAGATCGACGTCTGGATCCAAGCCTATGCGCCCAACCGCTTCGCCGAGGTGGCGCGAGGAGGAGGACGAGCCACCGAGGTCACGCTCCTGGAGGGAGCCCGACCTGGGGCGAAGCTGGTGGTCGAAGCTGACGGCGGGCGCTCCGGCTCGCTCGGGGCGCCTGAGCTCGACGATGAGGCGACGCGCGTGGGGGCAGAGCTGCTGTGGG
Organism: uncultured Actinomycetes bacterium; assembly: GCA_963846075.1. GTDB lineage: Bacteria > Actinomycetota > Thermoleophilia > Solirubrobacterales > Solirubrobacteraceae > Palsa-465. The sequence continues at coordinate 44,689 of CAWJUS010000010.1, forward strand.
CCGAGCGCTCAGAGCGCCGCGGGCCCCTGTTCTTCGACGTCACGGCACCGTCACCCCGGCTTGTCATCTTCGGCGCGGTCGACGTTGCGGCCTCGCTGTGCAGGCTCGCGCGCGCCGCCGGCTGGAGGCCCTATGTGGTCGATCCCCGCGCGCGGTTCGCGACCGCGGAGCGGTTCCCCGAAGCGGAAGAGGTGATCGCCGGCTGGCCAGAGGACGCCTTCGCCCGGCTCGGCGGCATCGATCCCGCCACCTCGATCGTTGTCCTGACCCACGACCCGAAGCTCGACGACGCGGCGCTTCAGATCGCCCTGCGCTCGCCGGCCCGGTTCGTCGGAGCGATGGGTTCGCGGCGGGCGCAGGCCACTCGGCGCGAACGGCTGCTCGAGGCCGGTCTCGGCGAGGATGAGCTGGCGCGGCTCTCGGCGCCGCTGGGACTGGATCTCGGCGCGGTGACCGGGGAGGAGACGGCGCTCTCGATCCTGGCCGAAGTGGTCGCCGCCCGCCACGGCCACGAGGGCGGCAGGCTCATCGGCGCCAGCGGGCGGATCCACGAGGTCACCGCTTGAATGCCGGCCTGATCCTGGCCGCCGGCGAGGGAACACGCTTCGGCGAGCAATCCAAACTGCTCGCGGACCTGGAGGGACGCCCGCTGCTGGAGCACGCGCTCAAGGCGCAGTGCGCGGTCAAGGAGCTCGACCGGGTGGTGGTGGTGCTGGGTGCGCAAGCCGCGGGGATTCTGGCCGCCGTCGATTTGATCGACGCCGAACCCATCATCTGTGAGCAATGGCGCGAGGGGATGTCCGCGTCGCTGCGCTGCGGGGTCGAGGCGCTGCCCGACGCGGAGCGGGTGATCGTCACGCTCGGCGACCAGCCCCTGGTGACGCCCGAGGTGATCCTGAGGTTTCTGCACGCCGAGCCGGGCACGCGGGCCACCTACGATGGCCGGCCCGGCCACCCCGTGGTCCTGGGGGCAGAGCAGCTGCGCGCGGTCAAAGATCTGCAGGGGGATCGCGGGGCCCGAGAGCTCCTGGGGGACGCGCCGACGATCGAATGCGCGTCACTGTGCTGCGGGCGCGACATCGACACACCCGATGACCTGGAGGAGATCCGCGATGAAGCTAGAGCAGTCCTTTGAGGTGCAAGCGCCGGCCGAGCGCGTCTGGAAGGCCCTGATCGACATCGAACGCGTGGTTCCGTGCCTGCCGGGCGCCGCGCTCACGGGGCGCGACGACGAGGGCAACTACGACGGCACATTCTCGGTCAAGATCGGTCCCACAACCGCCTCCTACAAGGGCAAGCTGAAGCTGGAGCAGGTGGACGAAGCGGCCCACTCGGCCCAGCTGCACGCCAACGGCACCGACCGCCGCGGTCAGGGCGGCGCCAGAGCCACGATCACCTCGAGCGTTCAGCAGAGCAATGGCAGCGCACGGGTCGACGTCGTGACCGACTACCAGATCACGGGCCGGCTGGCCCGCTTCGGCCGCGGAGGGATGATCGAGGACGTCGCGGGGAGACTGCTCAAGGAGTTCGCCCAGCGCCTGCAGGCCTCCTTGGCCGAGGGAGGGGACAGTGAGGCCGCAGGGGAGCCGGCGCAAGAGGACTCGACTACCGCGGCCGGCGAGACCAAGACCGACGCCCAGCCCCCCGATCAGACAGCGCCTCCGCCGAGGCCCGAGTTCACGCCTCAGCCGCCCAGCGAACCGCTTGAAGGTGGCTCGCTGATCGCCTCGGTCGCGCTCGAGCGCGTGCGGCGCAACCCCGCGGGCGTCGCCGCGGTCATCGCCGGGTTGATCGTCCTGCTTGCGTTGGTGCGCCGCAGGAGGTGAACCGCCTCACACCCGCGCCGCGGCATCTCTGAGCACGAGCGGCGGCCGCTCAATCACCGGAGCGATCGGACCGCGGAGTCGGCCCTCGCGCTTCAGCCGGACAGCGACCGCTTGCAGGACGGCCGATGCCATCGCGCCGAGCTCGCGCAGCGGCTGATGCGCGTTCTGCCGGACGTCGAGGTCCACCTGGGCCAGGGCATCCAGGCTGGCGAGCCCGTAGGCGTCGAGCAACAGCCCGATGTCCACGCCGTATCCGGTGACGAACGGCAGGCGCTCCAGCAGCTCACGCGTGGCGGCTACCTCGCCCGCCAGCGGCTGTTCAAACGCCGCGAGGGGGGGATAGAAGGTGCTGAGCAGCGGTCGGGCCGTGAGCTCGGTAACGCGGCCTCCCTCGTCCGGCAGGGTCACTCCTCCGACTCGAAACGGACGCCGGTAGAAGCCCTTGACGAACGCGATCCCCGGCTCACAGAGCAGCGGACCGAGTAAGCCGCACACGTAGTGGGCGCCGAAGCGCTCCGAGTCTGCGTCCAGAAAACAGACGAGCTCGCCGCGCAACAGCGGCAGCGAGCGCCACATGGCATCGCCCTTGCCGAGCACCGGCCCCAGCTCGGGCATCAGCTCGCTCTGGGGATGAACCTCCGCTCCCAGCCGGGTTGCGATCGCCGGGGTGCTGTCACGCGAGTCATCGACCACCACGACCTGCTCGATGATGCCCAGCTCGCGCAGTGGCGCCAGCTGCTCCAAGATCTGCCCGATCGTCCGCTCCTCGTCGCGAGCCGGCAGGCAGATGGACACCGACGCCCGCCGTGCTCGCGCCAGCCGCTCGGGCGGGTAGGCCTGGTGGCGGAAGGTGTTGTGGCGATACCAGGTGTCCGCGTCTGCCGGCATCCGCACAGCATGACGCAGGCGGGCGCTAGCCTTCCGAAAGGTTGGCATCGCTGTGGTACGTTGACAATCAACTTTGGACGGCGATGCGGTCCAGCCAAAATCGCCGCCTACAACCGCTTCGCCCGAGAGTGAAGGTATGAGTGAGTCCGCGACCGATACGACCGCGGCGGAAGCGACCTTCCCGTCGTTCTCGCGCGATCTTCCGCTGACCGCCGAAGCGGTGCGGTTCGCCCGCGAATGGCATGAAGGCCAGCAGCGCGCGTCGGACGATGCTCCGTTCGTGATCCATCCGCTCGAGGTTGGGGTCCTGCTGCACAACGCCGGTGCTCCGGACGAGGTCGTGGCAGCCGGGGTGTTACACGACGTGATCGAGGACACCAGCGTGTCGCTTCCCGAAATCGGTCGTCGCTTCGGGCCTCGGGTCCAGCAGCTGGTGGGGGCGGTGACCGACGACGAGACGATCGAGGACAAGGATGCGCGCAAGGAGGCGAGCAGGCGCAAGGTGCAGGCGGCGGGCCACGACGCGGCGATGATCTTCGCCGCCGACAAGGTCTCCAAGGTGCGCGAACTGCGGACCCGGATCACCAATGCGCGCCACGCCGGCGAGCCGCCGCCGAAGGACGCCCAGCGGAAGCTGGCGCAGTACGACGCCGGCCTGGGGATGCTCGAGCACGTGCTCCCGGGCCACCCGCTGGTGGGCCAGCTGCGATTCGAGCTGGAGGCGCTCCGCGCGCTGCCGCCGGGCGAGTCCGCTCCGGCTGCCGGCTAGCGCTCCGCCATCCGCCGCAGCAGCCCCACCGCCTCCGACAGCGTCCGGTGCTCGGAGGGGGAGAGGTCCGCCTGGACCGCCTCTGCCAGCCAGCCGACGCGCGCCCGCCGGTCCGCTTCGAGTGCGGCGCGTCCGGACGCGGTCAACTCCACCACCGCCCGGCGCCTGTCGCCGGGATCGGGGCGGCGGACGACGAAGCCCTCGGCCTCGAGCTCGGCCACTGTCTGGGCCATGGACTGCGGTCGCATCCGCTCCGCGGTCGCCAGCTCGGAGGTGCTAGCCGGGCCGCAGCGGTCGAGTCGTCCGAGCACGGTGGCCTGGGGGAGCGGAAAACGATGCTCGGCGCGCAGCCGCCGTATGAGCTGACCGAGCACCACGCGTAGCTCGCTGGCGATCAGCGCGGGATCAGTCGTCAGGGCCATGGTCAAGAGAATATACAGGCAACCTGCGCAGGTTGCCTGTATATTCTGTTTCAAGTGAGGCAGGCGAGCTCCAATACCGCGACCGCGGCCCCAGCGCCGGCCCGCGCGGCTGCGGCAGGCAATGGATCTGCTGCGCCGCGCTCGGCGGCGGCGAGCGGGGCGACGGCTACAAGTGGATCGCCCTCTCCAACACCACCCTCGCGGTGCTGCTGGCCACGCTGGATGTGTCGATCACGATCATTGCCATGCCGGACATCTTCCGGGGGATCCACCTCGATCCGCTCGTGCCCGGCAACAGCTTCTACCTGCTGTGGATGATCCTCGGCTACATGATCGTCGGAAGCGTGCTGATCGTCAGTCTCGGCCGCCTGGGGGACATGTTCGGACGCGTGCGGATCTACAACCTGGGGTTCGTCATCTACACCGCGGCCTCGGTTGTCCTCACCGTCGACTGGCTGACAGGTACCGCCGGTGCCGACTACCTGATCGTGTTCAGGATCGTCCAGGGGATCGGCGGCGCCTGCCTGTTGGCGAACGCCGCCGCGATCATCACCGACGCCTTCCCCGAGAACCAGCGGGGAATGGCCCTGGGCATCAACAACATCGTGGGCGTGAGCGGCATGTTCATCGGCCTCGTGCTCGGCGGGCTGCTGGCGCCGATCGACTGGCGGATGGTGTTCCTGATCTCCGTGCCGGTGGGCCTGTTCGGCACCGTCTGGGCGTACCTGAAGCTTGAGGAAGTAGGCCAGCCGAAGCGTGCCCGCGTCGACTGGTGGGGGAACGTCGACGTTCGCCGTTGGGCTGATCTGCCTGATGGTCGCCGTGACCTATGGGATCCGCCCCTACGGTTCACACGCCACGGGCTGGACCAGCCCGCGCGTGCTGGTCCTGTGCGGCGTGGGCATCGCGTCGCTGGTGGCGTTCATCTTGATCGAGCGTCGCGTGGTGCGACCCCATGTTCCGACTGCCGCTGTTCCGGATCCGGGCGTTCACCTTCGGCACGCTGTCGACGTTTCTATCGGCGGTCGCCCGCGGCGGCCTGATGTTCATCCTGATCATCTGGCTTCAGGGCATCTGGCTGCCCCAGCACGGCTATGACTTCCAGAAGACTCCGCTTTGGGCGGGCATCTACATGCTGCCGCTCACGGTGGGGATGCTGATAGCCGGACCTACCTCCGGCTATCTGTCGGACCGCTTCGGCGCTCGGCCGTTCGCCAGCGGCGGGATGGTGGGTACGGCGCTCAGCTTCGGGCTGCTGTTGCTGCTGCCGATCAATTTTTCCTATCCGGTGTTCGCCCTCATCCTGGCGCTGACGGGCATCTCCATGGGGATGTTCGCCTCGCCCAACCGGGCGGGAGTGATGAACAGCCTGCCCCGCGCCGACCGCGGCGCCGGCGGGGGGATGAACCAGACGTTCCAGAACTCCGCCCAGGTGGTGTCGATCGGCGTGTTCTTCACGCTGATGATCGTCGGCCTGGCGAGCACGCTGCCGGCCGCGGTGAGTTCGGGGCTCGAGGCGCACGGCGTGGCGGCCGCGGCCGCCCAGCAGGCGGCCCATCGACCGCCGGTATCGATCCTGTTCGCCGCCTTCCTGGGCTACAACCCGATCCAGCATCTGGCCGGGGCCACGCCCTGGCCACCGTGCCCGCCGCGCAGCAGGCCGTGCTCACCGGCCGCTCGTTCTTCCCGCAGTTGATCTCCGGGCCGTTCCGCAGCGGTCTGCACGCGACCTTCATCTTCGCCATCGTCGCCTGCCTCATGGCCGCCGCGGCATCGCTCCTGCGAGGGGGTCGATACCACCACGTCGAGGAGCGCGTCCCCGGTCCGTCTCTCACCGGAGGAACAGCATGCAAGTTGAGTGGTACGGGCAGTCGGCCTTCCGTCTGGCTGCCGAGGAGAACACCGTGTTCATCGATCCCTTCGGTGACATGTCCGGCATGGCCGCCTCGCGCGGGATGCAGTGGGAGTACCCAGCGATCCAGGGCGTCGATGCGAACCTGGTACTCGTCACGCACGAGCATGGCGACCACAACGGCGTAGATGTCGTCGGCGGCTCGCCGGCGGTTCTCCGCTCCACCGCGGGCCGGCTCTCTTCGCCGATCGGCGAGGTGCTGGCCGTGGCGTCAGAGCACGACGAGGCGGCGGGAACGGAGAGGGGACCGAACACGATCTTCGTGTTCGAGCTCGACGGAATCCGCTGCTGTCACTTCGGCGACTTCGGACAGAGCGAGCTGCGCGCCGAGCAGGCGGCGGCGATCGGCGATGTCGAGCTGCTGTTCGTCCCTGTGGGTGGCGGGCCGACGATCGGCCCCACCCAGGCGCGCGAGATCAGCGCGCGGCTGGGCGCCCGCTGGATCGTGCCCATGCACTACCGCACGCCGCGGATCGGCTTTCTGCAGCCGGTGGACGGGTTTCTCTCCGAGATGGAGAACGTCAGCGGCTCGACGGCCCGCGATTCGAGACGCGAGCTCGCTGGCGGCGGACAGGGCGCCGCTGGCCGTGGTGCCAGCGGCGCCCTGAGTCCGCTAGCCGACCTTCGTGAAGGCGCCGTGGGTCAGCACGTCCTTGCGGCCGACGCACGCCGAATTGGAGTCGCTGATGACGGTGAGCTTGAGTTTCTTGCCGCTCAGCTTGAACCTGTATTTGCCCGGCCCCGGGCACTTACCCGGTCCCGAGCTGTCCTTGAAAGTGACCGTGTTGCCGCTGATCGTCGCTTGTCCCTTGACGATCAGCTTGCCGTTCTGGGTTCCGCTGTAGCCGTGGCTCTTTGAGAGCTTGACCACCCACGTGCCGTTCAGTGCTCCGCCGAGGGCCGGGTCGTTCTTGATCGTAGTCTTGTACTTACCCGACAGTCCTCCCGCGGCCAATGCCACAGAAGCCAGTCCCAGTACCGCGAGCACGGTAACTGCACACACAAGTCGCTTCATGTACGCCCCTTCTGTTAGAGTGTCCCCGGCCGCGGCGCGGATCATACCGGCGGCACTCAGCTCCGGCGCTGCTCCCAGCTAAAGCCGCGCACCGCGAGCAGCACGCCGAGCAGGGCCCAGGCGGCGATCACGCCCAAGGCGGTGACGTTCGCGGCCAGCGACGTGCCCTTGACCATCGCCCCCGACAGGCCGGAGATCAGGTGGTAGAGCGGGAGCGCCTCGGCGATGCCCTTCATGAACCCCGGCGCGTGCGCCTCGTCGAAGAACACGCCCGAGACGAAGATCACGGGAAGGAAGACGGCGTTTACGTAGGCGGGCGTCGACTCGAAGTTGGGGATGGCGTGTGAGAAGGCGACTCCCAGTGAGGCGAAGCACAGCACCCCGACGGCCACGAATACGACGAGCTCTGCCACGTCGCGGGGCCAGCCCACGCCGAAGAACGCCCGCCCGGCGAGCGTGATGATCACGATCTGCAGCGCGGCGTTGGTGATCGCGTTGCCGGCGATGCCCAGTAGGTAGGAGATCGCGGGCATGGGGGTGCCGCGGATCCGTTTGAGCACTCCCCGTTCACGCAGGAAGGTCATGTTGTAGGCCAGGGCGGTGAACGTCGTGGACATGACGGCCATGCCGGCGATGCCCGGGACGATCACGTTCAGCTCGTGCTGCTTGCCGGCGAAGATCGCGCCGAAGAAGGCCAGAAACAGCAGCGGCAGCAGGAAGTTGAAGAAGGCCGCGCTGGGGTTACGCCAGAACAGCCGCCGCTCGAGGCGGTACTGGCGCCAGGCGAGGGTCAGGACGCCCGGCATCAGCGCGATCTTCCCCGGGACAGAAGGCTCCGCCGCTCACTCGGCGGCGCGCTGGCCGTCTCCCCGCCGTTCTCGCCGCGATCCTCGGCCATCAGGTCCTCGCCGGCGTCGTCGTCGGCGGCAGTGAGCTCCAGGTAGACGTCCTCCAGCGTCGGCCGGGTGACCGTCAGGCCCTCCAGACGCTCGCCCCGGGCAAGTGCCTGGCCGGTCAGCTCGTGCAGCAACGCCGTGGGGTCGTCGGTCTGACGCTCGACCAACGCGCCGTCTCCATCGCGATACGTGACTCGATATGGAGTTTGGCCTGTGCTGACGCCGAGCTCCCGAGGCGCCCCCTCGGTCAGGATGCGCCCGTCCTTGATGATCGCCACGCGGTCGGCCAGCGCCTGGGCCTCGTCGAGGTAGTGCGTCGTCAGCAGGACCGTCTTGCCAAGCTCCTTGAGCGAGAAGATCGTCTGCCACGCCGCGCGCCGCGCGGCCGGGTCGAACCCGGTGGTCGGCTCGTCCAGGAAGATAAGCTCGGGGTCGCCGACCAGCGCCAGCGCCAGGTCGAGGCGGCGCAGCAGTCCGCCCGAGAGCGTGCGGGTCGTGGAGGCCTCCTTGCCCTCCAGGCCGGTCAGCCCGATCACCTCGTCAACGTCGCGCGGGTGTGGATACATCGAGGCGAAGTGCGCCAGCGCCTCGCGCACGCGGATGTGGCCGTAGAGGCCGGTGGTTTGCAGCACGATGCCCACCCGCGCCCGCAACGCGCGGGGGCGCTCGCCGGGGTCGAGTCCCAGCACGCTGACCTCGCCCCCGGTGCGGTCGCGGTAGCCCTCCAGGATTTCGACCGTTGTCGTCTTCCCGGCGCCGTTCGGTCCGAGCAGGCCGAAGACCTCGCCGCGGTGGACCTCGAACTCGATCCCGCGCACCGCCTCGAAATCTCCGTAAGCCTTGTGCAGGTTTCGGACCGCAATTGCAGCCGGCATCAGAAAGATGATGCACTACCGGCGTGAAGCGGGTCTTAGATCTGCCCGCCTACCGGCGGCTGCTGCTCGCCTTCGCACTGAACGAGCTTGCCTGGGCATTTGGCGCGCTCGCCCTGGCGGTGCTCGTCTATCGCCGCACCGGCAGCGCCACCTGGACCACGGTCTTCTTCCTCTCCTCGATGTTCATTCCGGCGCTCGTCTCGCCGGCGGTCGTCGCCCAGCTAGACCAGCTCTCCCCAAGGGCAGTTCTGGCCACGCTCTATCTGCTGGAGGGCGCCGCGTTCGGCTTGCTGGCGTGGCTCGTGGACCGTTTCAGCCTGGGGCCTGTGCTCGCGCTGGCGTTCGTCGACGGAGTACTCGCCGTCAGCGCCCGGGCCTTGGCCCGGGCGGCAACAGTGGCGGTCCTCGAACCGGTTGGGCTGCTGCGTGAAGGGAACGCCATGGTCAACGCGGCTATGACGGTGGCCTTCACCGCGGGTCCGGCGATCGCGGGCGCTGTCGTGGCGCTCGGCGGCACGGTGGCGGCGTTGCTCGTCACCTGCGGCCTGTTGTTGGCGATCGCGCTCGTGCTGGCCACGGGGCAGCTGCCCGCCGCTCCCACGCAGCGCGCTCCGGTCGCCGGGCGGCTGCGAGCAGCGCTGTCACATGCAGTCCACTCGGTGCCGATCCGCAACGTGCTGCTGGTGCAGGTCGCCGGGCTCGTGTTCTTCACGATTTCGATTCCCGTGGAGGTCGTCTTCGCCCAGCGGACTCTGCACGCTGGCGCCGGTGGGTACGGGGCCCTGCTCTCGTGCTGGGGCGCCGGGGCCGTGGCGGGCAGCGTGGGGTTCGCCCGCTGGCGGGGGAGCTCGATGCGGCCGCTGATCGCGGCCAGCTGTGCGCTGCTCGGGGTCGGCTTTCTGATCATGGCTGTGGCGCCATCGCTGGGCGTGGCCATCGCCGGGGCGGTCCTGGCCGGCGTGGGCAACGGAGTGGAGGCGGCGGCGGTCCGCACCGCGCTTCAGGAGCTGGTCGAGGCCGGCTGGATGGGGATGATGATGAGCCTGGCCGAATCGGTGAACCAGGCCACTCCCGGAATCGGGATCGTCCTCGGCGGAGCCATCACCGCCCTGTTCTCGGCGCGCGTCGCGCTAGGCGTCGCCGGCGGCGGCGCGCTGGCAATGACTGGGGTCACCTGGGTGGCGCTCCGGCCGGCGGTCACTGCCGCCGGGGGAAATGCGGAACCGCGTGCGGCCGAGGGCGGCAGAGGCGGGATGGGCGCTGCCGGGGCGAGTCGGTAGCGTCCGTCGGAGCCGTGCGCCTGGCGTGCATCGACATCGGCTCGAATACCACGCGGCTGCTGGTCGCCGACTGCGAGCCTGGGGGCCTAACAGAAGTCCACCAGCAGCGTGCGTTCACACGGTTGTCCCGCGGGCTGAGCGCCGATGGGACGCTTTCGGAGCACAAGATCGAGGAGGTGGCGAGCGTGGTATACCGGCAGGTCCTTGCTGCGCGTGCGCTCGGTGCGGCGAGCGTGTACGCGATGGCCACAGCTGGCATCAGGCGGGCCCGCAACGGCGCCGCGCTGGCTGACGCGGTCGGCGCGGCGTGCGGCCTGGAGGTGAGGATCCTCTCTGAGCAGGAGGAGGCACGGCTGGCCTTCGTCGGCGCGGCCCGCACGCTTGAATGGGGCGTCAGCGGGCTGCTGGGCGTGGTCGACGTGGGTGGAGGCTCCTCCGAGCTGATCGTGGGCCAGGCGCCGGACGTAATCGAGTGGAGCAGGTCTTTCGCCGTGGGCTCGGGCGACGTGGCCGACGCGTTCCTGCGATCCGATCCGCCGTCCGCCGGAGAGCTGGCGCGAGCGCGGGCCCACGTCGAGGCGGCGTTCGTGGGGGTGTGCGTCCCGGATACCGCGGCGGCGGTGGCCGTCGGGGGGAGCGCCGCCTCGCTGCGCCGGCTCGCCGGCGAGCGGCTGGATGAGGCGAACTTCGCCCGCCTGTTCGAGCTGCTGCTGAGTGCTCGAGGGGCCGACGTGGCTCGCCGCTACGCGCTGGACCAGGAACGCGTCCGGCTGCTGCCCGCCGGGCTCTTGATCCTCCAGGCAGCCGCCGAAGTGTTCGGGGCGACCCTGCGGATCGGCCGCGGCGGGATTCGGGAGGGCGCGCTGCTGGAGGCGGCCAGGTGAGCGAGCCGCCGCAGCCTCCGATCCCACCGGGGGCGCCGGAGCCGCCGCATTCGGCACGCGAGGCGTTGTCGGAGATGCACATCCGGGCGCCGAGCCGTGGCAACAGACGCCTGGAGCGACTGCTGGCGGCCGCCAATGCGGACGAGCAGCTGAAGGCCTGGTGGCACGTCTCGGCGGTCAACGCGACGAGGCGCTTGCGGATGTCCGACCACTCCTGGGTTCACGTCCAGATCGTGCTCAACATCGGCCTGCGCTTGGCTCGGCTCCTGTTCCGGCGCGGTGTGACGGCAAGCATCGTGGCGGACTTCGGGATGAGTGAGCACGACGCCGAGGTGGTGATCGCCGCCGGCAGCCTGCTGCACTGCGTCGGCATGTCGATCCACCGCGACGATCACGAGCGCTTCAGCCTGTTCTTGACCGCGGACAAGCTGCCGGCGCTCCTCACCGGGATCTACGAGGAGCCCGAGCGGACGGTGGTCGTGTCCGAGGCCCTGCACGCCATCATCGCCCACCGGCGGAAGGGAGCCCCGTTCACCGTCGAGGGCGCGATCGTGCGCGTGGCGGATGCGCTCGACATGGCCCGCGGACGCTCCCGCGTGCCCTTCGAGACCGGGCATCAGAACATTCACTCCCTGTCGGCATACGCGATCGAGGAGGTCAAGATCACCCCCGGCGAGGACCGCGCCGTCCGGGTCGAGATCGAGATGTCCAACAGCGCCGGGATCTTCCAGGTGGACGAGTTGCTGGCGACCAAGCTGCGGGGCTCGGGCCTCGAGCAGCACATCGAGGTGATCGCCCGGATCGAGGCCGAGCAGGAGCAGCGGCTGCTGCCCGTGTTCCGGATCTGAGCGCTACAGCAAGAACGGAATGAGCCGCTTGGTGCTCGCCTGGTAGGCGGGATAGGCCTTGGGGAATGCGGCGGTCATGTTCTTCTCCTCCACCCGCGCGCTGTAGAAGAAGAACCCACCCAGAACCGGGAGGATGAATAGGCCGATCAGGTTCGTCACCAGAGCGGTTCCGAGCACCGCCACCAGCAGCCCCGAGTAGATCGGGTGGCGGATGAATCGGTAGGGGCCCGAGGTCACGAGCTCCGGCTCGGCCTTCTCGGTCATCGGCATCCCCCAGTTGCGCCCGAGATATACGCGAGCCCAGACCGCCAGCGCGAGCCCGAGCGCGAACACGCCGACTCCGATGCCTCCGACGAGCACGCTGTGGATCGCCAGCGCACCGCCGCGGAAAACGCGAACCAGGAGCACGACCAACACGGCGGTCAGGCCGCCGAGGGGAAGCCGGCGCCTGTTGCCCCTGCCCTGCTTCACCCCGACGGCTGAGAGCAGCCAGTAGGCCCAGAAGATGATCCAGACGACTGTTACGACGATCTTGAGCGCGGACATGCTGTTCGGCGACGGTGGGCTGTGTGCGCCTGCCCACGCTACGCCCATGGCGAGACGCTGTCATCGGTCTCGGGGTCGATCTCTGGGTGTGCACCCGTGGGTGCACCCGCGGGCGGCCGGGCGCGATCAGTTGGCGAAGGCGCGGGCCGCGGCGGCGGCCATTTCCTCCACCGAGACGTCGCGGATGTGCTGGGCGATGTTCCAGCGGTGACCGGACGGGTCGGTCAACTGGCCGTGACGCTCTCCCCAGAACTGGTCAGCCAGCTCGTGATGAACGCTCGCGCCCGCATCGATGGCTCGCCGCCACAGTGCATCAGCGTCGGTGGTGTTTATCTGCAGAACGCTCGCCGTGCCGCCGAGCGATAGAGGGGACACGATTCCGGCTTGTGGAAACTCGCTGCCCACGTGGACGATCGACTCGCCGATCCTGAACACGACCGTCATCACCTTGCCGCCGGGCAGCGGGATGCGCCACTGCTCCTCCGCGCCGAAGGCCCGTCCGTACCAGGAGGCGGCCTCGGCGGCGTCGGGGACGACCAGGTGTGGCGTGATGCTGCTCGGGGTCATCGCGCGGCGGTGATGCGCTCGTAGTTGAGTCGCATTAGCGCTATCACCTCGCGCACGTCTGCCTCGCTCTCGATCCGGTGCGCCGCAGGCCCCACCTTGCCCGGGAACACCGGGTGCTGGGTGATGCGACCCTCCCGGCTGAGGTCAAACCAGACTTCTTTGGGGAAAAAGAAATGTGCGGCGTGATCTCCGTGAAGGTGGCCGATCTCGCGGCGGCCGAGCTTGAAGGCAAACTCGCCGCGCCGCCCTGGCCCCGCCTCGACTCCTGGCCACGAGGTGACCTCCTCGGTGATCTGCCGGCTGGCCGTGTGGATGGTGCTCATGTGGTCTCCTCACATCGTCGCCTTTCATGTAAAGCTTAAAAGTTCAAGTGAGCTTGAAGTCAAGCGGAATTCATGATTTCTTTGCCGTGTGGCGGATCTGCTGACGATCGCGGAGGTGACCCGGCGCAGCGGCGTCGCCGCTTCGGCGCTCCGCTTCTACGAGCAGCGAGGGCTGATCAGCTCGGAGCGAGCCGGCTCGGGGCATCGTCGTTTCCGCCGCCCGGTGCTGCGACGGATCGCCTTCATCGTGTTCGCACAGCGCGTGGGGCTGTCGCTCGATGAGATCGGAGCGGAGCTCGCCAAGCTGCCCGAGGACCACGCTCCAACCCGCGGTGACTGGTCCCGGCTCTCCAGCACCTGGAGCTCACGCATCGAGACCCGGATCGCCGAGCTCGAGCGCCTCAACGCGGGTCTCACGGAGTGCATCGGCTGTGGATGCCTGTCGCTCGATCGCTGCCAGCTCGCCAACCCGGGCGACCGTGCTTCGCGACTCGGCCCGGGACCGCGCTACTGGATCGGCGACCGCTCACTTGCCGGCTAGCCGCCGGGGTGCTCGACCGAGGGGCGGTGGAGCGTGACCCCGCCGATCACCAACGCGACGCCCGCGGTCTCGACCCAGGTCGGGATTTGGGTCAGCACGACGATCCCGATGATCGTCGCCACCGCCGGGAGCAGCGCAACCATCGTGGCGTAGGTGGCACGCGGCAGGCGCGCCATCGCCAGCTGGTCGGTCACGTATGGCATCACCGAGGAGGAGATGCCGACGCCGACGCCTGCCAGGAGCGCGACGGGGTCGCCGAACGCGGGGAGGACCCGCCAACCGCCGATCGGCGTCACGACGAAGGCGGCGATCAGCATCGCGGCGGCGAGGCCGTCGATCCCGCTGAGCCCCGGGCGCTTGGCGACCTTGTCCGCCAGGACGATGTAGAGCGCGAACAGCGCCGCGTTGGCGAAGGCGAACAGGAAGCCGACTAGCGCGCCTGCCAGCCGTACGTCGGTGAGCAGGTAGACGCCCGCAACGGCCATCAGGAGCGCGAGCGCGTTGCGTGGCGAGAGGGCGCCGAACGCCGCCAGGGCGATCACGGGCAGGAACTCGATCGCCGCGACGGTCCCGAGCGGCAGCTTGCTGATGGCCAGGTAGAAGCACGAGTTCATGACGGCCAGGACGGCACCCCAGGCGAGCAGCAGCTGCCGGCCGTCTCGGCCCAGGCGGCCGAACGCCCTCCAGGGGCGCCGCCAGATGGCGAAGATGACCGCCGCCGAGACGATCCGCAGCCACGCCACGCCGAGCACCTCGACGTGGGCAAACAAGAGGACGGCGAACGACGGGCCGAGGTAGTGGAAGACGGCGCTCAGGACGAAATAGGCGTGCGGCGGCACGTTTTCCGCTGCCCGCCCGACGCGATCCCGTGCCAGTGCCGACCGAGACAAGGCCAGGTCCAGTGCCATTGCGCGTAGAATGCCCGGCCATCCAGCGGATGTACATGGTCAAAGATAGGTATAATCGCGCGCATGCCTGAGGTTCGTAGGCAAAATGGTCGAACTGCCGAAGCTGCACCTCTGGACGCCGTGAACCTGCGCTTGTTGGCTGAGCTTCAGGCCAACGGCCGGCTCAGCCTCGCGGAGCTCGGCCGGCGCGTCGGGCTCTCCTCACCGGCCGTCGCCGAGCGGTTGCAGCGACTCGAGCAGGAGGGTGTGATCCTGGGCTACCACGCGCGGGTCGATCCCCGCAAGGTGGGGATGACGCTGAGCGCCGTGATCCGCGTTCGCCCCGCGCCGCGCCAGGTACGCGAGGTTGGGGAGCTCGCCCAGCGGAGCCCCGAGGTCGTCGACTGCCGCCGCATCACCGGCGAGGACTGCTACATCATGACCGCGCACGTCCGCGACGTCGGCCATCTGGAAGAAGTGATCGACCGGTTCGCCGCGTACGGGCAGACCACGACGTCCATCGTCCAGTCAGCTCCGGTAAGCGACCGGGGTCTGACGCTCGAGCCGGACGCACAAGCGCCGACGCGCTCCCTTCGGCTCGCGCCGACTCCCTAGCCGGGCAGTCGACTTCAGCCTGCAGCGCCCAGCAGCTGGAACCCGGGCAGCTCGACTCTCGAGGTCTCTCGTGTCACCACCAGGACCATGAGCACGTTCTCGCAGCTGGGGCAGCGGACCACGGTTCCGGGCGCGCGCGCATAGACGACAAGCTCGGCGATCTGTGCCTTCGCTCCACAGTAGGCACACGAGCCGCGGGCGGTCGTCATCTCTACGCCGAAGTGCGCGAACAGTGCCCCGGCGATCGCGTTTCCGTCCAGTGCGTCCATGGTTGCCCCGTCAGGTTCCGGTGGGGCCGAAACGCTCGGTCCTGATCCTGTTCGGATCGTGTCGGAGGCCGACCAGCGTCGAGGCCACGGTCTCCACGAAGGCGCTCGGGCCGCAGACGTAAACGAGCGGGTGCTCGGCGGCAGAGAAGACGGCCTCCTCGAGTAGCGCCCGATCGATGCGCCCGCGATGGCCGAGCCAGTCCTCGGGCCATTCGCGGGTCAGCGCCAGGCGCACATCCAAGCCGCGATCCTCGGCCAGGGTCATAAGCTCCTCTCTGTAGATGACCTCGGCCAGCGCGCGGGAGGAGTAGAGCAGCCGGGCTCGGACGCCTTGCGAGACGGACTTCCAGTGGCGCACGATCGCCCGAAAGGGGACCACGCCCGAGCCGCCGGCGATCAGAACAAGTGGCCCCCCGAGCGACTCCTCCCACACGAAGTAGCCCCCGATCGGCCCGCGCAGCTCGAGTTCGTCGCCTCCTCGCAGCTCGTCGACGAGATAGGGGGACACCTCGCCGTCCTCGAGCCGCTCGACGGTCAGCACGAGCTCGGCGTCCTCGGGAGCCGACGCGATCGAGTAGCTGCGCTCCGCCTGATAGCCATCCCCGGCGGTCAGGCGCACATCGACGTGCTGGCCGGCACGGTGGCCCGGCCAATCCGCAGGCTCAAGGACGATGGACTTGCACCTCGGCGTCTCCTCCACCAGCTCGACCACGGTCGCCAGCTGCCAGGTCAGTCGCCCTGGTAGCGCTGTTCGAGCCAAGGATCTCCGTGGTTGTGGTAGCCGTACGTCTCCCAGAAGCCGGGCTCGTCGTCGGGTGTGAGCGTCAGCCCCCGAACCCACTTTGCGCTCTTCCAGAAGTACAGGTGCGGCACCAGCAGCCGTGCGGGTCCGCCGTGCTCGGGCTCAAGCGGCTGCTGGTTGTACTCGTAGGCCACCCACGCCCTGCCGCCGGTCACGTCCTCCAGCGCCAGGTTCGTCGTGTACCCGCCGTCTGAGAAAGCCGTCAAGAAGTCGGCCTCCGTTGTGACCCCGTCGAGCAGCGTGTCAACCGACACGCCTTTCCACGTCGTGTCGAGCTTCGACCACTTGGTCACGCAATGGATGTCGACCGTGATCGTCTCCGACGGCAGCGCGACGAACTCCTCCCACGGCCACGAGACCGGCTCGTCGACGGCCCCGTGAACCGTGAAGCTCCACCCATCGAGCGGCGTGTGCGGCGTGGGACCGGCCGAGAGCACGGGGAAGTCGGCGGTCGGATACTGCCCGGGCGGGACGCGCGAGGGATCGGCGACGGGGCGCCGCCGACCCGTGAAGCCTCGGCTAATCGGCGACATCGCGCTCAAGCTTACGCGAGCGCAGGTGGGCGCGATCAGCCCTGTCGCTGGTGCCGCACGTGCTGCGGCGTGATCGTGAACTTGATCCGCTGCTCGCCCGGCTGGCGGAATGGGTACTCGTCCTGGTCGATGAACTTCTTCGAGAGGCGGTTTATGTGCTCGTCGGCGCCGTCGGTGGTGCCGTCGGCCTCGCCGCGGATCTCGACGTAGTTGTAAGGGTTCCCCGCCTCCTGGATCAGCAGCGTGACACGCGGGTCGCGCTCGAGGTTGGTCGGCCATCTGCGGCCGATCGCGCTGTTGACGGCGACGTCGCCGTTCTCGGTGTCGACCCAGACGAGCGTCGAGAGGATCGTTCCGTCTCGGTTGTACGTTGACACGACCGCGTAGTTGGGGTTCTGGAGCAGGTCGCGGACCTCGGGATCGTTAATGGTTGTCATGGACTTCCTTTACCCGGGAGCGCTCGCCGGTTACCAGTGCACGCCGCGCATCAGGTGGGCGAGCGCCACCTGCTCGGTCGAGGCTTTCTCGCTCGGGTCCTGCTGCCCACGAGCGGCCGCGGAGTCGGGGAAGACCTTGTAGGCCGTCGACAGGATCTGGTCGACGGCTTTGGGTGCCAGCGCGTACGCCACCTCGCCGAACGTCCCAAGCCGGGTGCCGATGTGCTTGGGCTTGGTGCGGATCGCCTCGCAGATCAGATCCGCGGCCTCGTCTGGCGAAATCGTGGGAAAGCTGTCGTAGATCTTCGTCGGAGCGATCATCGGCGTTCGCACCAGCGGCATGTGGATCGTCGTGAAGTGGACGTTGTCGGAGATCGTCTCCGAGCCCACCACCCGGGTCCACGCGTCGAGCGCCGCCTTGGAAGCCACGTAGGCCGAGAAACGCGGCGGGTTGGTCTGGACCCCAATCGAGGAGACGTTGATCACGTGGCCGGCCTTGCGCTCGCGCATGTGCGGCAGCAGCCCCATGATCAGCCTGATCGTCCCCAGGTAGTTCAGGCGGATCGTGCGCTCGAAGTCGTGGAAGCGGTCGTAGGAGAGCTCAATCGAGCGGCGGATCGACTTGCCGGCGTTGTTGACGAGCACGTCGACCGCCGGGTGGTCGGAGAGCACGCGATGACAGAGGTCCTCGATCGACTCTGGCTCCGAGACGTCCGCGGCGTACACATGGGCGGTGCCGCCGAGGTCCTCGATCTCCTGCCGCGTCTCCTCGAGCTTGTCCTCCGAGCGCGCGACGAGCAGGGGGATCCCGCCGGCCTGGGCGATCTTCACGGCCGCCGCGCGGCCGATCCCGCTCGAGGCGCCGGTGATCAGCACCGTCCTGCCGTTGACGGCGCCCTCGAAGCTGCGGTCCTTGAAGAGGTCGGGATCGAGGTTCCGCTCCCAGTAGTCCCACAGCTTGTCGGCGTAGCTGTCCAGCGGAGGCACCGCGATGCCGGTGCCCTCCAGGGCGCGCTCGGCGTCGCGCGTGTCGAATTCGGCGGTGAGCCCGATGTACTCCAGGATCTGGTCCGGTATCCCCAGGTCGGCGAGCAGCGCTCGCCGCACGCCGCGCCCGGCGGGCAGTTGCATGAGCATTCCCACCGTGCCCTTCGGCAGCGCGCGCAAAAGCCCGGCGTCGATCCGCATCGAGAGCCGGGGGGCGTGAGCGGCGGCGGCGAACTCATTGATCACGTCCCCCGAGCGCTGGGGCTTGGGGTTGCAGAGCTGGAACGCCTGGCCGTCGAGCCCCGGCTCGTGCGCGATGTGGTCGAGAGCCGCCGCTACGTAGTCGACCGGGACGATGTTCGTGTAGCCGAACTCCGGGGCCACGAGCGGAAACCAGCCCGGCAGGTAGTGGCGGGCCTTCTTGATCGCCGTGAAGAAGTAGTAGGGCCCGTCGATCTTGTCCATCTCGCCCGTCCGTGAGTCGCCGACGACGATCGACGGGCGATAGACGCGCCAGGGGGTGGTGGTTCGCTCGCGGGCCAGCTTCTCCGCCTCGAACTTCGTGCGGTGGTAGGGATGATCGAGCTTCTGGCCCTCGTCGAACATGTCCTCCCGGAACAGGCCCTTGTACATGCCTGCCACGGCGATCGACGAGACGTGGTGAAAGCAGCCGGAGCGGAGCTGGTTGCTCAGCTCGACGGCGTGCCGCGTCCCCTCGACGTTCGCCGTGCGGTTGACCTCCTCCGCGGCTGTCATGTCGTACACCGCGGCCAGGTGAAAGAAGTGGTCGACCTGGCCCTCGAGCGCCGCGAGCGCCTGGTCGTCGACGCCGAGCCGGGGGAGCGCCAGATCGCCGATCACCGGACGCACGCGCTCGGACGCGGCAGCTCCCCAGCCTTCGATCAGCAGCTCCAGCCGATCGATCGACCCGGCACGGACGAGCACGTGGATGTCGCCCTCGCGCTCGAGCAGACGCTCGAGGAGGTGGCGGCCGATGAACCCCGTTGCTCCGGTTACGAAATAGGCCATCGGCGCCGCGGAGCTACCAGCCGCCGCGCCAGTCGGCGTTCGCTGCGCGCCGCTTCTGAGCAGCCACCCTGGCGTGCTTGCGCTTATCCAGCCGCCACTGGATCAGCGAGAGAACCGTGATGAGGACCGGGAAGAAGGCGATCGTCAGGAACATCACATTCGTGACCGCCTTGTCGTCGCTCTCGCCGTACCAGCCCTGACCGGAGTTCGCCAGCGCGGTCGGCGCCGCCACCAGCAGCACCGCGACGACGGTGGTGAAGACGGCGGCGAATCGGGCGCGTTGCATCGCCGCCAAAGCCTACCTCAGGCCGCGACGCTTTCGGTCGCGGAGCGAACCGCCGCGATCGCCTGCAGCAGCGCGGGGTTGTAGCGCTCGGGGCTGGCGCTGATCTCGATGTGCCGGATGGGGGCCTCGAACTGCTGTGCTTGGAGCGCGGCCGCCAGCTCGCGCTGCTTGCGCGGCGGCACCGCGTCGTCCTGGGTTGTCACGACCACTGCCGACGGGACGTCCAACGGGTGAAGCCAGGGGCGCGAGTCGAAGCGCCCGAGCTCGCGGCCGGCCTCGGCGATATCCGTCGCCGAGTGGCGCTGGAGCTCGGACAGCAGCCAGGCGGTGCGCTCGGACTCCGGCAGCCCGATGCGGCGAAAGCCCCAGCGCCAGGTCTGAAGCGGCGCCACCTTGAGCATCAGCCCGAAGGCCCCCATCGTCCGCCAGTACCGGCGCGTCTGCGGGTCCTGCCAGTGCTGCGCGGTCCCGCTGAGGACGAGCCCGGCCACCACGTCCGGCTGATCGCGCGCCACGAGCTGCCCGATGGCGCCGCCCATTGAGTACCCGACGACGATCGCCGGTGCCACTCCCAGCTCGCGCAGCGCGGCCGCCGCGTCGGCGGCGCAGTCGGCCAGTCTGAACGGCTTGAGCGGACGGAGCCCGCGCCCGTGGCCACGGTGATCGATGGCCAGGACCCGGTAGCCGGCGGCGCGGAGATCGTCGTAGGCCCCGAACCAATTGAGGTCGCCGCTGGCGATCCAGCCGTGCAGCAACATGACGGCCGGGCCGTCGCCTCCGGTGTCCCGGAGGAACAGCTCGCCGCGATCGGGCACCACGAGGGTGCGGGCCGGCGGAAGCTCCACTGGCGGCACCGGAGACCAGGGGGACGCTCGCATCGAGAGCATCCTACCCAGCGCTTCCTACCATGGCCGAGCATGGCCGTGGTGATCGCCTCAGACCTGGGCAAGGACGTTGCCGGAGAACCGCTGCTGCGCGGGGTGTCTTTCAAGCTCGAGCGCGGCGATCGCATGGCGCTGGCGGGGCGCAACGGTGCCGGCAAGACGACCTTGCTGCGAATGCTGGCCGGCGAGGCCTCGGTGGACGGGGGCGAGCTGATGATCGGCAAGGGGGCGAGGGTGGCGCTGCACGACCAGCGCCCACCGCGCGAGCGCGAGCTCTCGCTGCGCGACTACGTGCTCTCGGGCGCTCGCGAGCTGCTCACGATCGAGGAGCAACTGCAGGCGCTCGAGCGTGAGATGGAGGCCGGCGCCCACGACGAGGCCACCCTCGGCCGCTACGCCGACGCTCAGGCGCGGCTCGAGCACGCCGGCGGCTACGGCTGGCGGCAGCGGGCGCTACAGACGCTGAGCGGCCTCGGATTTCGCGACGAGGCGGACCTCGAGCGCTCGCTGCAGACGTTCTCCGGGGGCGAGTTGACCCGGGCGTCGCTGGCCAGGGCGCTGGTCGGCGGCCCCGACCTGCTGCTGCTGGACGAGCCGACCAACCATCTGGACATCGAGGCGCTCGAATGGCTGGAGCAGCGGCTCCAGTCGCTCGACGCAGCGATCGTCCTGGTGGCCCACGATCGCTGGTTCTTGGAGGCGGTGGGCACTTCGGTCCTGGAGCTGGAGGGCGGGCGCGGGCGCTTCTTCAAGGGACCGTGGCACGTGTGGCGCAAGGAGAAAGCTCAGCGCGAGTTGGCTCTGGGTCGTGCAATCGAGCGCCAGCAGGCGGAGATCGAGCGACTGGAGCGGTTCGTCAACCGCTTCCGTGCCGGCACCAGGGCACGCCAGGCCCAGTCACGAGCCAAGAAGCTGGCCAGGATCGACCGGCTTGACAGGGCGCCGGGCGACGGCGCCGGTCTGGAGTTCAGCTTCAGTGCACCCGACCGCTCGGGCCGGGTGGTGTTCGAGCTTCTCGACGCGCAGCTCGAAGCGGGCGAGAAGGTGCTGCTTCACGGAGCCGAGATGTGGCTAGAGCGTGGCGAGCATGTATCGCTGGTGGGCCCCAACGGCGCCGGCAAGACGACGCTGATCGAGACGCTCGCCGGTCGCCGGGAGCTCCAAGCGGGCAAGCTGCGCACAGGGCACAACGTCAAGCTCGGCTACCTGAGCCAGCACGCCGACGAGCTCTCGGCCGGCGGCGCCCGCACGCCATTGGAGGCCGCGCAGCGCGCCACGGGACTGACGCCCCACAAGGCGCGGGCGCTCCTGGGGCGGTTCCTGTTCTCCGGCCAGGAGGCCGAGAAGCCGCTGGGCGAGCTCTCGGGCGGCGAGCGCCGCCGGCTGTCGCTGGCGATCCTCGTCAGCTCGGGAGCCAACGTGCTCGTGCTCGATGAGCCGACGAACCATCTCGACCTGGAGAGCCGCGAGGCGCTCGAGCGCGCGCTGCGGGAGTTCGCGGGCACGGTGCTGCTCGTCTCCCACGACCGGGCGCTGCTGGACGCGGTTGGGACGCGCACCGTGGCCCTGGAGGATCGAGCGCTGCACAGCCACGTCGGCGGCTGGCCCGAATACGTGCGCGCCAGGGAGGAGCGGCTCAAGGGAACTCCGCCGCCGTTACCGCGCTGTAACCGCGCGACGAGGATCCTCAGGCGGCACACTTGGATGGCGGATGCGCGTGCTGATCGTCGAGGACCACGAGGAGCTGGCCACCGTGGTGGCCGCCGGTCTCCGGCGCGAGGGAATGGCCGTCGACACCGCGCTCGACGGGGGCACGGCCCTGCAGCGGGCGTTCGTCAACAGCTACGACGTGGTAGTCCTGGATCGCGACCTCCCGGACGTGCACGGCGACCAGGTCTGCACTCGCCTGACGGACGGCGGCGGCCGACCGCGGGTGCTGATGCTCACCGCGTCGGGAACGATCGAGGACCGCGTGGCCGGCCTCAGCCTGGGGGCCGACGACTATCTGCCGAAGCCGTTCGCGTTCGCGGAGCTGGTGGCCCGGGTCCGGGCGCTGGGGCGCCGATCGCAGCCCGCGGTGCCGCCGGTCATCGAAAAAGGCGATCTCTCGTTGGACTCCGGTCGTCGCCTGGCACTCAGAGCAGGGCGGCGCCTGGAGTTGAGCGTCAAGGAGTTTGCGGTGCTGGAGCTGCTGCTGGCGGCGGACGGCAGCCCGCTGTCGGCCGAGGAGCTGCTTCAGCGGGCCTGGGACGAGGTCGCTGATCCGTTCTCGAACGTGGTCAAGGTGACGGTCAGCCGCTTGCGCCGCAAGCTAGGCGAGCCGCCGGTCATAGAGACAGTCCCTGGTGTGGGATACCGGATCTAGGACCGGCCCCCGCTGGCTGCCGCGCTGGACGCTGCGGCTCCGGCTGACCGTGCTCTACGGCGGTCTCTTCCTGGCCGCGGGCGTGGTCCTCGTGGCCATCACCTACGTCCTCGTGGCTCACAGCGTGCGGGGAGGCAAGGTGACGATCGCCGGCAAGGATGCCGTGATCACGGACCGCAGCGCTCAGTTGCCCGGCATCCCGCCGCTCGCCGCGCCGCCGAACGGGCGGTCGACGAGATCAAGGGGGCCCGGGAGCGTGGAATTCCTGCGTGCCTACAACGGCCGCGTGCAGAGCACCTTCAAGCGCCTGAGCTCAAAGCAGGCGGCCGAGATCCACGCCCTGCAGGTCAAGGCCACGGGTCAGCTGAACGCCCAGCGCAGCGCGGAGCTCGACTCGCTGCTGACCGAGTCGGGCATCGCGCTCGGGCTGACCGCGCTGTTGTCGATCGCCCTCGGATGGCTAATGGCCGGACGCGCGCTGCGGCCGCTGCGGACGATGGGATCGCGGGCAAGGGGGATCTCAGAGCGCAACCTGCACGAGCGGCTGGCCCTCGAGAGCCCGGACGATGAGCTCAAGGAGCTGGGAGACACGTTCGACAGCTTGCTCGCTCGTCTGGAGAAGGCCTTCGACTCCCAGCGGCGCTTCGTGGCCAACGCCTCGCACGAGCTGCGCACCCCGATCACCGTCGAGCGCACGCTGGTGGAGCTGGCGCTCTCAGACCCCGAGCCTTCCACGGAGTCGCTGAAGGACACCTGTCGCCGGGTGCTGTCCGCGGTGGAGCAGCAGGAGCGGCTGATCGAGGCGCTGCTGACGCTAGCTCGTGGTCAGCGAGGTCTGGCCGACAAACGGGAGGTGGACCTCCGCGAGCTCGCCGGTCAGGTCGTGAGCGGCCTCGACCGAGACGGCGTCCGGGTGGAGTCCGAGCTGGAGGCGGCGAGTACGACCGGCGATTCGCGACTGCTCGAGCGGCTCGTCGCCAACCTCGTCGAGAACGCGGTCAAGTACAACCGCGAGCACGGTTGGGTGAAGATCTCGACGACGGCCCACGGCGGCCGTGCCGCGCTCAGGATCGTGAACAGCGGACCGCAGATCGACTCAGCCGCGGTTGGCGAGCTCGTCCAGCCGTTCCGGCGCCTGAACGGCAGCCACGGCGGGGGCGGTGGGCGGCCGCGAGGCCTGGGCCTCGGAATGTCGATAGTGGCGGCGATCGCCGAAGCCCACGGCGCCGGTTTGGCCGTGCGCGCGCGTGCCGAGGGCGGCCTGGACGTCGAGGTGGGGTTTCCGCCGCGTCCTCGTCCCTCTCTAGACTGACTGAGGCAAATGCCACCGTCCAGAGATGGCCTGACCGTGCGGCTGGCCGTGATCGACGATGACAGCGGGTTACTGACCTTGCTCGAGCGGCGCTTTCGGGCGTTGCGCTGGGAATGGCAGGTGGTTCCTTATCCCGCCGGTTCCGATCAGCTGGCGGCGATGCGGTTGCACGCCGTGATCATCAATCCCAGCCTGACCGGACTGGACTACCTCGAGCGCTTGGCGCTCGCGCTGCCCGGAGTCGCGCTGCTCGTCTGCGCGGCGCCGACGACGCTGGCCGATCGCGTGCGAGGCCTGCGCGGCGGCGCCGATGACTGGGTGACCAAGCCCTGCCATCCAGAGGAGCTGCTGGCGCGGATCGAGGCCGTCCTGCGGCGCCGTCGCGTCGGCGAGCTGCCGCTGGAGCAGCAGACGATTTCCGCCGGCGAGCTCGCAATCCGGCCCGACCGTTTCGACGCCTACGCGGGACAGGGGTCGGCCTCGCTGTCGCGCAAGGAGTTCGAGCTCCTCTACCAGCTCGCCGTCGCCGAGGGAAGAGTGCTCGAGCGCGAGGACATCTATCAGCGGGTGTGGGGCTACACGATGGTTCGTGGCGACCGCTCGGTCGATGTGTTCGTCCGCAAGCTGCGCCAGAAGCTGGAGCGGATCTCGCCGCGATGGCGCTACGTCCACACGCATTTCGGTGTCGGCTATCGATTCGCGGCGGAGCCCGTCGACGCTCCGCCGGACAGACCCGAGGTCGAACCCCAGCCCGCCGGCGAATGGGCGCCCGCGCCCGTCTAATCTAGATGGCGATGCCCGCTGGGCTGCGCAACTTCGCGATCGTGCTGGCGATCGCGGCCCTGATCGTCCTCGTCCCCGGTGGCGGCACGGGGGCCAACTTCGCCCTCCAGGCGATCTCCATCGTGTTCCTTGGTGTGATCGGGTGGTTCGGCTACACCATGTATCGCGATCGCCGCGCCCAGCTGTTCTCGCTGGGCACCGCGCGCCGTGCGGTTCTCTACGCCGCGCTCGGGGTGGTCGTACTGGCGCTGACCGCCGAACCGCGGCTGTGGGTGGGCACCGACGGAAAGATCGTCTTCCTCCTGCTGCTGGTCGGCGCCTTCTACGCCGTCTTCGCCGTCATCTGGTCGGCACGCCGCTACTGAGCCCACTGAGCAAGCAGAACCGAGAGGTACTGGCCGACTGGCTGATCGTGGGCGGCGCGGTCATCCTGTTCGCCTCGCTGTTCTTCACCTGGAGTCATCAGTTCTCCCCAGCCTTCCTGCTCGCGTTCGGGAGCTCCGACGTGCTGCAAGGCGTACCCCACGACCCAACCGCCTGGCAGGTGTACTCGGTAGCCGACGTGCTGTTGGCGTTGCTGGCGGTGGCGCTGGTGGCGGTGGCGTTGTTCGGGGACCGCCGGGTGCGGATGGTGGCCACGGCGGTGAGCGCAATCGCGCTCGGCTTCACCCTCCATGCGGTGTCCGCGCCGCCCACGAGCGGGGCCAACATCTTCAACCCCGCCTTCGACGTGCCTCACTACGCCTCGCCCGGCGCCACCGCGGGCGGGGGGGAGACGATCGCCATCTTCGCCCTTGTGCTGGCGCTGGCCGGTCTGGCCGTTTCCTTCACCGCCGACTGAAAACGTTGTCCCGGGCCGATCATGATCGGCCCGGCCGGCCGCGCATGCGCGGCCGGGGGGCCGGCACATGTGCCGGCCCCTATCCTCGAAATTAGTGTCCATAACCCCCGCAGACCGGCGCCGCGAGCTGCCCGACGAGCCCGGCGTGTACCTGTTCCGCGACGCCCGCGGCAGCGTGATTTACGTCGGCAAGGCCAAGTCGATCCGCAAGCGGGTGGCCTCGCACTTCTCGAACCCCTCCACGCGGGGCGGAAGCGATCTCGTCGATCTGATCGATCACATCGAGGCGCTCGTCGTGCACACCGAGGCCGAGGCGCTGCTGGCCGAGCAGAACTTCATCAAGCAGTACAAGCCGCGCTTCAACATCCGCCTGCGCGACGACAAGTCCTATCCCTACATCGCGATCTCCCTGGACGAGGACTTCCCCCGCGTCTACTTCACGCGCGAGCGCCACCGTCGCGACCGCGCCTATTTCGGCCCCTACTCGAACGCCAAGCGGGTGCGGGCGACGCTCGAGGTGCTGGGCAAGGTGTTCATGTTCCGCTCCTGCGAGGGCCCTGAGCCGGGCCGCCGCTCTGGCTCTCCGTGTCTCGACTACTACATAAAGCGCTGCGAGGCGCCGTGCGTGGGCTACGTCAGCCGCGAGGACTACCGGCGCGGGATCGACGGCGTGATCGACTTCCTGTCCGGCCGCTACCGGGAGATCGAGCGGGCCCTGGAGCGGGCGATGCACGACGCCGCCGCGGAGCAGCGATTTGAGGATGCCGCTCGAGAGCGCAACCGGCTTCGCGCCGTGCGCTCGCTGCTCGAGCGCCAGCGGGTCGCGGGCCGGGCCACCGAGACGCTCGACGCCGTGGCGGTGGCGGTCGCCGACGGCGAGGCCAACGCCCAGGTCTTCCAGGTCCGCGACGGCGTCCTCTCGGACCGCCAGAGCTTCTATCTCGACAACGCGGCCGGGGGAGGGGTGGCCGAGGTGGCCGAGGCGTTCATCCTCCAGTACTACGCCAGCGCCATGTCGGTCCCGCCGCTGCTGGTCGTCCAGCGGGAGCTGGGCTCCGCGCCGGCCCTCTCGCAGGCGCTGTCCGAGCGACGCGACGGGCCGGTGGAGATCCGCGCCGCGGAGCGAGGCGACAAGCGGCGGATCCTCGAGCTGGCGGAGCGCAATGCCCGCCTGGCGCTGGACCAGGAGAAGCTCCGCTCCGAGCGCCGGCGCCAGCAGCGCGTCGAGGCGCTCGACGGTCTCCAGCGGGCGCTCGCCATGGATGCCATCCCGCTGCGAGTCGAGTGCTTCGACATCTCGACGCTGATGGGCACCAACACCGTGGCCTCGATGGTCGTGTTCGAGGGCGGCGCGCCGAAGAAGTCCGACTATCGCCGCTTCAGGGTGTTCGGCGGCGAGGCCGGGGCCCCCGACGACTTCGCGGCCATGGAGCAGGTCCTCTCGCGGCGGCTCGCGCGCTGGGAGCAGCAGCGCGACATCTCGCCCCACGACAAGGAGTACGACCCCAGCTTCGCCACGCTCCCCAACCTGGTCGTGATCGACGGTGGCAAGGGCCAGCTGTCCGCGGGCCTCCGGGCGCTCGACGGCTTCCGCGCCCGCGGGGTGCTCGTCGTGTCGCTGGCGAAGAGAGTCGAGGAGGTGTTCATCCCCGGGCGGGCCACCCCGCTTCGCCTGGCCCATGACACGCCCGAGCTGCAGCTCCTGCAGCGGGTGCGGGACGAGGCGCACAGGTTCGCGATCACGCACCACCGCACTCGGCGCGACAGGGCGATGACGGCGTCGATCCTGGACGAGCTGCCGGGCGTGGGGCCTGCCCGCAAGCGCGCGCTGCTGGCGCACTTCGGATCGCCCGACGCCGTCGTGAGCGCCTCGCGAGAGGAGCTCGAGGCCGTTCCCGGCGTGCCCGGCAAGCTGGCGCGGGAGCTGTATCGGGAGCTTCACCGGACGGGGGTCTAGCGCGGTGGCTGGCGCTCGTCCGCCCGGCGCGTCAAGCTTTGGGTGATGCCAGAGACACGTACAGCGCCAGCAGAGACAGAGCCAGCCGCCTCGGCGCTCACGGATCTGGTGATCATCACCGGCTTCTCGGGGGCCGGGAAGTCAACCGCCATGGCCGCCTTCGAGGACGAGGGGTACTTCTGCGTCGACAACCTGCCGTCGGAGATGATCCGCTCGCTGGTCGAGCTGTTCAAGCACGAGGGTTCGAAGGTGGCGCGCGCGGCGGTCGTGTCCGACGTGCGCGGCGGGACGTACTTCGGGGGATTCGAGGGGATGCTCGACGACCTGCGCGGCTCGGGGGTGGCGCACCGGCTGCTGTTTCTGGAGGCCGACGAGCAGACGCTGCTCACGCGGTATAAGGAGACGCGCCGGCGCCATCCGCTGGCCCCCAGCGGGAGCGTCGCCGACGGCATCGCCCAGGAGCGGGAGCTGCTGCGCCCCCTGCGCCGTCGCGCCGACATCGTGATCGACACCACAGGGCTGACCGCGGCCATGCTCCGCCGCAAGCTGGCCGACGAGCTGCTGGCCAGCCGCTATGGGCGCCTGGCGGTCACCTTCGAGAGCTTCGGCTTCAAGCACGGCCCGGTGCGCGACGCCGATTTGATGTTCGACGTGCGCTTCTTGCCCAACCCCCACTACGAAGAGGACCTGCGGCCGCTGACCGGCGCCGACCCGCGGATCAAGCAGTTCATCAACCGCGAAGGGGCGCTCGACGCGTTCTACGGGCATCTGTTCCCGATGCTCGACTACCTGCTTCCCCAATACCAGGCCGAGGGCAAGGCCCACCTGGTGGTGGCGATCGGCTGCACGGGCGGCAGGCACCGGTCGATCTCCATCGCCCGGGACCTGGCGGCCCGCTACGGAGACTCGGACGAGTATCTCGTGGAGACCGTCGACCGCGACGTCGATCGCCCAAGATCTGCACGATGATCGACCACATCGGCTTCGAGGTCTCAGACCTCGCGCGCTCGGCCCGCTTCTACGACGCGGTGTTCCACGCGCTCGGCGCCCGGCGGGTGCTCTCCTCGGAGCAGGCAGTGGCCTACGGTCTCGACGCCCCCACGGTGTGGATCGTGGTGCGCGGCCGAGCGCCCGCGCCCGGATACGGCCACATGGCGTTACGGGCCAGAGGGCGGGCGGCCGTCGACGCCGCCCACCGGGCCGCGATGGCGAACGGCGGCTCCGACGACGGGTCTCCGGGGCCCCGCCCCGCATACGGCGACGGCTACTACGCCGGCTACCTGCGTGACCCGGACGGGCTCCGGGTGGAGATAGTCAGTCTCAGGTAGCCTTCGGTTGCCGACGGGCGGTGCCGGTCGGCATTCTTTTTTGCGTTTCGATGCTCGTGGATAGGGAGTCTCAGGCATGGCGGTAAGGGTCGGGATCAACGGCTTTGGACGGATCGGCCGCAACGCGTTCCGGGCCGCGTTCGAGCGCGGCGCCGACATCGAGTGGCTGGCGGTCAACGACCTCGTCGATCCGAAGACGATCGCCCATCTGGTGCGCTACGACTCGAACTACGGGCCCTTCCCGGGCACGGTGGAGGCGACGGACTCGGGCCTCGAGGTCGACGGCAAGGCGATCCGCGTGCTCGCCGAGCGCGACCCCAGGGCGCTGCCGTGGCGTGAGCTCGGCGCCGACGTCGTCATCGAGTCAACCGGCCTCTTCACCGACCGCGAGAACGCGGCCAAGCACCTGGACGCGGGGGCGAAGAAGGTCGTGATCTCCGCGCCGGCGACCGATCCCGACGTCACCGTGGCTCTGGGGGTGAACTTCGACGAGGCCTATGACAAAGACAGCCACCACGTGATCTCCAACGCCTCCTGCACGACAAACTGCCTCGCGCCGGTGGCCAAGGTGGTGCACGATACCGTCGGCATCCGTCACGGCCTGATGACCACGATCCACGCCTATACCGCGGATCAGCGGCTTCAGGACATGCCGCATCGTGATCTGCGTCGCGCGCGGGCGGCCGCGGTGAACCTGATTCCGGCCTCCACCGGTGCCGCAAAGGCCATCGGACTGGTGATCCCCCAACTGAACGGCAAGCTCCACGGGTTTGCCGTCCGTGCCCCGGTGCCCACGGGAAGCGTCGTCGATCTAACCGTCGAGACCGAGCGCGAGACGAGCGTCGAGGAGCTCAACCGGGCCGTTCAAGGAGGCCGCCGGCGCGGCCCGATGAAAGGTCTGCTGGCCTACACCGAGGATCCGATCGTCTCCTCGGACATCATCAAGAACCCCGCGTCGTCGATTCTCGACAGCCAGTTGACCTCGGTGATGGACGGCACGATGGTCAAGGTGGTCTCCTGGTACGACAACGAGTGGGGTTACTCCAACCGGATCGTCGATCTCGTCCAGCGGATCCTCTAAGTGGTCGGCGCCCCAGATACGGTGGCGGCCACTAAGCCGGTCCTTGGGCTGTGAAGACGCTCCGGGACCTGGGGGACATCGAGGAAAGACGGGTTCTGGTCCGGGTCGACTTCAACGTACCGCTCGACGGCCGCGAGGTCGCCGACGACACGCGCATCAGGGCGGCGCTGCCGACGCTGGAGCAGTTGCGTGAACGCCATGGGCGACTGGTGCTCGTCTCGCACCTGGGCCGCCCCCGCGATCGCGAGCCCGAGCTCTCGATGCGCCCCGCCGCCGACCGGCTGGCCGAGCTCACAGACGCGGATGTCACGCTCGCCCCGTCAGTTGTCGGCGAAGAAGTGCGCTCGTTCACCGAGAACCTGGGGCCGGGGGAGATCCTGATGCTGGAGAACGTCCGCTACGAGCCGGGCGAGACGCGCAACGACCCCGAGCTCTCGGCGGCGTTGGCGGAGCTAGCAGACGCCTACGTCAACGACGCCTTCGGCGCCGCCCACCGTGCCCACTCCTCGACGGAGGGAGTTGCCAGGCTGCTTCAGGACCACGCCGCCGGACTGCTGCTCGAGCGCGAGGTGACGGTGCTCTCGAAGCTGCTGGAGGATCCGGCGCGGCCGCTGGTCGCCGTGCTGGGAGGCGCCAAGGTCTCGGACAAGCTGGGCGTCATCGAGCGCTTCCTCTCGCTCGCGGACACGATCCTGATCGGCGGCGCGATGTGCTTTCCGTTCTTCGCCGCCCAGGGCCACGGCGTCGGGGCCTCACTGTGCGAGGACGACGACGTCAAGCTGGCGCGGGGAATCCTCGAGGCGGCGGGTGATGCCCATGCGGACCTGCGCCTGCCGGTTGACCTGGTGATCGCCGACCGCCTGGCGGCGGAGGCCAGTTCACGGGAGCTCGACGGCCTCGATGTCCCGGAGGGCTGGATGGGGCTCGACATCGGGCCGCGCACGGCGCTGGATTACGCCGAGGCCATCGCCGATGCGGGGACGGTGTTCTGGAACGGGCCAATGGGCGCCTTCGAGCTTGACGCCTTCGCGGCCGGCACGCGGACGATCGCCGAGGCGGTCGCCACTGCCCCGGGGACGACGATCGCCGGGCGGCGGAGACTCCGTCGCGGCGCTGCAGCGGTTCGGGCTGGCCGACCAGCTCACGCACATCTCGACGGGCGGCGGGGCCGCGCTCGAGCTGATCGAGGGGCACAGGCTGCCGGGAGTGGAGGCGCTGAGATGAGCGCTGGTGGAGCGGGCGCGGCGGGGGCGGATGCTCCAGTGGCGAGGCGTCCCTTCGTCGCGGCGAACTGGAAGATGCACAAGACGGTGGCCGAGGCCGAGGCCTTCGTCGCCGCGCTGCTACCGAGCGTCTCGACGTGCCGATGGCATGGACGTGGCGGTCTGTCCGGGGTTTCTGGCCCTCCAGGCGGTGGTCGACTCCGTGCGCGGCTCGCGCGTGGGCGTCTACGCCCAGAACATGCACTACGCACCCAAGGGCGCCTTCACCGGTGAGGTGTCCGCGCCGATGCTGCTGGAAGCCGGCGTGAAAGGCGTGATCCTCGGTCATTCCGAGCGCCGCGAGCAGTTCGGCGAGACCGACCGCGCGTTGCAGCTCAAGGTGCCGGCGGCGCTGGAGGCCGGACTCGTGCCGATCCTGTGCGTCGGCGAGACCGAGGACGAGCGCGAGCGCGGAGACACCGAGCGCAAGCTCCGCCATCAGATCCAGGAGGACCTGGCGCGCACAGATCCCGATCGGCTGGGGGAGCTGGTCATCGCCTATGAGCCGATCTGGGCGATCGGCACGGGCAAGGTGGCTACGCCCGAACAGGCGCAGGAGGCGATCGCATTCGTTCGCGCGTTGGTGGCCGATCGCTCGGCCGAACAGGCGGCCAGGACGCGAGTCGTCTACGGCGGCAGCGTCAAACCCGACAACGCCGCCGAGCTGCTGGCGCTGCCCGACGTCGACGGCGCGCTCGTCGGCGGCGCGAGCCTGGAGGCCGACTCGTTCGCGGCGATCGTCGCCGGGGCGGGCTGATGGTCGTTGTGCACGGAGCTCCTGATGGCCGCTCCGCCCAGAGGCACCTGATGACCGTCCCACTCGGCGCCGAGTCGCTCCGCCAAGGCCGCCGCGCTGATCGTGCTCGACGGCTGGGGGCTGGCGCCGGACGGGCCCGGCAACGCCGTGTCCCTGGCGTCGACGCCGGTCTTCGACGAGCTGTGGTCGCGATATCCCCACACGACGTTGACCGCCTGCGGCCGGGCCGTGGGGCTGCCGGAGGGTCAGATGGGCAACTCGGAGGTGGGGCATCTCAATCTCGGCGCGGGCGCGGTCGTGGTCCAGGACCTGACCCGGATCGACGAAGCCGCGGAGGACGGCACGCTGGCCGAGAACTCGGCCCTGCAGGAGGCGTTTCGCTCGTCCGAGCGGGTCCACCTGATCGGCCTCGTCTCGGACGGGGGCGTGCATTCCGGGTGGGGGCACCTCCGAGCGCTGATCGCCATGGCGGCCTCGCTGGGGGTCCCGGACCTGGTGCTCCACGCCTTCACCGACGGCCGCGACACGATGCCCGAGTCGGGCGCCGGCTATCTGGCCACGGTCCAGGGGTGGATGGAGAGCGAGGGCAAGGACGCATCGGCTCCGTCGGTGGGTCGCTACTACGCGATGGACCGCGACAAGCGCTGGGACCGTCTCCAGCGCGCCTACGACCTGCTGGTCCACGGCACCGCCGAGCACCACGCCACCTCGGGCGAGGAGGCCGCGCGTGAGGCCTACGAACGCGAGCAGACCGACGAGTTCATCGAGCCGGTGCTCGTGGGTGACGAGGCTCGGATCAGGCCGAAAGACGCCGTCGTGGCGTTCAACTTCCGCCCCGATCGGATGCGCGAGCTGACCCAGGCCCTGGCGGATCCGGACTTCGAGGAGATCGATCGCGGCGGCGCGCCGGTGGTGGAGCGCTACGTGACGATGACCGAATACGAGGAGGGCTGGCCGTATCCCGTGGCCTTTCCGCCCGAGCGTCCCCAAACCACCCTGGCGGCGGCGGTGGCGGGCGCCGGCATCCGCCAGCTGCACGTCGCGGAGACCGAGAAGTACCCCCACGTGACGTACTTCTTCGGCGGCGGCGAGGAGCAGCCGCAGGAGGGCGAGCGGCGTGAGCTCGTGCCCTCGCCGCGCGACGTACCTACCTACGACCACAAACCCGAGATGAGTGCTTCCGAAGCCGCTGACGCGTTCGTGGACGCCTGGGAGGCGGACTCGCCGGGCTTCGGCATCATCAACTTCGCCAACCCGGACATGGTCGGCCACACGGGCGTGATCGAGGCCGCGGTGCGAGCCATAGAGACGGTGGACGAGTGCCTGGCGCGAGTTGTCGGCGTGGTTCACGAGGCGGGCGGGGCGTGTGTGATCACCGCCGACCACGGCAACGCAGACAACATGCTCGAGCCGGACGGCAGCCCGAACACGGCACACTCGCTCAATCCAGTGCCGTTGATCGTCACCGTTCCCGGGCTCTCGCTTCGCACCGGCGGCGTGCTCGCCGATGTCGCGCCGACTCTGCTTCAGCTGCTCGGGCTCGAGCAGCCGGGGGCGATGACGGGGCGCTCGTTGATCGAGGGGTAGGGAGCGGCCGGCGCGGGCTAGGTTGGGGGCCGCGGCGGCCGGGGCGCGGTTCGGGTTGGGGGCCGCGGGCGCGCGCTGCGGCGGGGGGCCGCGGCGGCCGCACGCCGTATTCGCGGACCTAGGGAAGTTGATGTCGTCTGGCGCCATTCAACTTCCCTAGACCTGGCGGACGGTCCACGGCGCCGCGCTGCAGGTCGGCCAGGAGCTGCGGGCCCGCCGGGCTCCTACGCTAAACTTGACAGCAGACCACTTAGATTTTATAGTCGTTGACGCACGAGATGCTCATTCGAAAGGGAGGTTTCACATGGCGCTAATCCGTTGGGAGCCAGTGCGTGAGCTGAACACACTTCAGAGCGAGATGAACAGGCTTTTCAACACGGTGTTCGACGCCGGCGAGCGGGAATGGCCCCAGCACAGCGCGCCATTGGATCCCGGCCATGGACCTCGTCGAGACCGACGAGGACTTCGTTCTGCGCGCCGATCTGCCCGGCCTGTCCGAGGGCGATGTGAACATCGAACTCAAGGACAACGTGCTGTCGGTCACCGGCGAGCGCAAGAGCGAGCACGAGGAGCGCAAGGAGGGCTACTACCGCGTTGAGCGGTCGTCGGATTCCTTCTCCCGATCGCTGACGCTTCCCGAGGGCGTTGACCCGAGAAGATCAAGGCCAGCTTTGACCGCGGCGTGGTCGAGGTGCGGAATCCAAGCCCGAAGAGCGCAAGCCGCGCAAGGTCGCGATCAGCATCGGCGAGCAGCCGCAGGCGATCGAGGGCTCCGAGACCAGCTAACGACCTCGCTTGAGTAGGGTCCGGACGGTGT
>CAWJUS010000011.1:0-28365 GCA_963846075.1 uncultured Actinomycetes bacterium
CGCCGTCAGGAAGTTCTTCACGAACCGAATCAACACGTTCCTGGACGCAATGTTCGTCGTCCCCGCCAGCGTCGCCGGGCTCTCCTTGCGCCTCCCGCCCCCGAAGCCGCGCCCCGAGCAGGTCTACTTCATCGGCGCCTGCAACGTGCCGATCGAGGTGCTCGACCCCGCGCTGACGCGTCCGGGCCGCATGGGCCGCCACATCTGGTTCCGCACACCGACCAAGGACGACCGGCTCGACATCTTCGAGCTCTACCTGCAGAAGGTGGACCACGAGCCGGACCTCGACACGCCGCGACGCCGCGAGGAGCTAGCCCGGATCACAAGCGGCTACTCGCCGGCGATGATCGAGCAATGCTCCTCGATGGCGCTGACGATCGCCCACGCCGAGGGCCGCCGCCTCTTCGGCTGGAGCGATCTGGTCGAGGCGATGACAACGGTGGAGACGGGCACCGCGCAGAACATCGAGTACATCGCCGAGGAGACACGCGCGGTGGCCATCCACGAGGCGGGCCATGCGGCCGCCGGACACGTCTACATGGAGGAAGAGGTCCTCTCCACGCGCCTGTCGATCCGCAAGCGCGGCGGGTCGCTCGGCCACTACCAGAGCATGGAGCGCGACGAGCGGTTTTCCCACTTCCGCAGCTATGTGATGGGCAGCCTGATCATGACGCTGGGCGCGATGGCCGCCGAGCACGTGTTCTACGGCGAGAACTCGCAGGGCGTGTCCGGCGACGTTGCAAGCGCGACGGCCACGGCGGCGGCGATGGTCGGGATGTGGGCCATGGGGCCGGACCCGGTGCACATCGGAGGCCTCGACGCGCCAGACGACGCCGAAAAGGTGCTCGAGCGGCTGGAGCGCATCGGCGCGACAATCATGAACCGGGCCAGCGGGGCGACGTCGATGATGCCCGATCCGATCGGCTCCGTTCTGCGCGATCGTGCCAAGCAACGCGCCGCGGCGCAGATCCTGGGTCAGGCATACGTCACCGCCTACGCCCTGATGGACTGCAACCGCCCCCAGCTCGAGCAGATCGCCGACACGCTGGTTGAGCGCAAGGAGATGCACGGCGACGAGGTGGTTGATCTGCTGGCGGGTGTGGGCCTCGAGCGGCCCCAGATCGACCTGATGGACGAAGCCACATGGTGTAACCGAAGGTGTGAGCGGGCAGCATCCGCCGGTGCGAGCGGCCGACGAGCACGCGGTCGAAGCCCCGGGCCGACGGCCCGTCGCCGCCTCGCCGGAGCGCGTCAGGCCGCGCCGCTCGTTTCCACATGCGGTCAGGTTCCGCGCGGCGACGGCGACCTTGATTGGCTTCGCGATCGGCGCGCTGGCCGTGGCGGCGGTGCTGCTGGCGACGCAATCCAAGAGCGCTCCATCCGTCCCCTGGTCGTCCTGGCAGCCGCCCGACTCGGGAACGCTGGGGGCCTCGGAGGTAGCCGGCCACATCGCACCGCTGTACCGCATCTCCGGCACAGACCAGCTGGCCGTGGTCACGGTCGTCAACATGGCCAATCCCAATGCCGCCGCCGCGGCGGCCCAAACGGGAACCACCACCCCCGCGAGCTCGAGCGGTCTCCAGGTTGCGGTCCGCCCCGACTCATCCTCGAGCGCGGTGTCGCTTCTGACCGGCAACACGATCGCCTACAACCTGTGCGGGATCGGCGGCTCCAACTGCGCCATCGGCGTGGGTCAAGCGTCGAACGCCCGGCTGTTGCTGTTGCGACGCGAGGCGCTGGAGCTGGCGCTGTACACGTTCAAGTACATCGGCGGCACGCAGAACGTCGTCGCGATCCTGCCGCCAGGCCACACGGTCGTGGGCTGCACCGGCATCTGCAGTAAGCCCAACCAGCGGACCACCACCCAGCCGGTGACGATCGGGCTGCTGTTCCTTCGCAACGAGCTGCAGCCCTGGCTCAGCCAGCCGCTCGCCTCGACATTGCCCGAGCAGTTCCCGCCCACGGTCAGCGAGATCACGCAGGCCCCCGAAGCGTCGCTGGTGGAGCAGATCACCGCCCGGGGCATGTTCCAGGAGAAGATCGAGCAGGCTCAGGACGGCTCGAACCTGCTCGTGCTCAGCCCTCTTCCGGCCCAGTAGCCCGACGCTCGTAGCCCGGGCAGGCGCGCACCGGAAGCCGCGGGTAGCGCGGAAACCGCTCGGGCTCGGACCGCGAGCGCTGGCACAGCGAGAACACCGATCCGCGCGTGTTGCGGACGATCTGCTGATGCCGGCAGGAGTCGCACAGACCGGCGGGCGGAGCCGGCGGCCGCTCTTCGGGGGCGCTCACGGCGGCGCTGCACTCGCGGCCCGGCTCACGCTCGTGTCAGCCGCTCCAGCGTCAACACGAAGGAGCCGTAGGCGTGGCCAGTCACCTGTTCCAGGGCGATCTCGCACGTGCGGTTGGAACAGAGAAAGGCATCGAACGCGGTCGCTTCGAGCTCGCTCGCGACGTCACGCAGCGCGGAGGCCGGGAGCTCGGGGTGGAGCCAGCCCCGGTCCCCCGCCATCCCGCAGCAGCCGCTCGCGGGCGGGACCGTCGCCTCGTCCGCCAGCGCGGAGGCGATCGCCTGCAGCTTGGGGCCGAGCCCAAGATGCTGAGCGGAGCAGTTCGGGTGTAGAGCCACGCGCCCCAGCTTGCGGCCCGGCGACAGCCGCCCGAGCAGCTGATCGTGAACCCACTCGATCGAGTCGAGGATCTCCACCCCGTCCACCGCGACCTCGCGCTTCAGCGACAGCGCGCACGAGCTCGCGTCGATCACCACCGGGAGCCGCCCGCCGTCGCTCCAGCGCTCCAGCGCGGCGCCGATCCGCTCGGCCGCCACGCGTTGTCCCCGCTCGAAGCCCTTCGAGCTCCACGCCAAGCCACAGCACTGGCCCGTGACATCGTCGGGAATCCACACCGGCTTGCCCGCCCGGCTCGAGATCGCCACCAGCGCCTCCGGCAGCCGAGGCGCGGCTTCGCTCCAACGGGAGTTGCCGAAGATGCGGTTGGTGCAGGCCGGCAGGTAGACCGCGGCCGCACCCGCGCGCCTGGTCCGCGGCAGGCGCCTCGCCGTTCGCGGCACGGCGCGAGAAGTCGCCCGGACGGCCGGCCCGCCGAAGCGGACGGCGAGCCGCGCGGCGCGCTCGATCGCCCCTGAGCGCCGGGCGGCGAGCGCGGCGAGCGCCTCTTGCCTGTTTGAGTGATAACGGTGGCGCAGCTCCTTGATCAGCTTGCCGGTGTCGATCGCCACCGGGCACGCCGCCCCGCACGAGCCATCGGCGGCGCACGTATCGACAGCGTCGTAGCCGTAGTCGGCCTCCAGCGCGGCGAGCACCGGCGATCCCGCCGGCTGGCGAGCCATCTCGCGGCGGATCACGATCCGCTGGCGCGGCGTCGTCGTCACATTGCGTGACGGGCATACCGGCTCGCAGAAGCCGCACTCGATGCACTTCGTGATCGACGCCTCGATCTCCGGCGTGAACTTGAGCGCCTTCAGATGGACATCCGGATCGTCGTTGAGCACGATCCCCGGGCCGAGGATCCCGTCCGGGTCGGCCAGCCGCTTGACCCGCCACATGAGCTCTGTGGCCTTCTGCCCCCACTCACGCTCGACGTAGGGCGCCATGTTGAGACCCGTGCCGTGCTCGGCCTTCAGCGAGCCGTCGTACTTCCCGACGATCAGCTCCACCAGCTCGTGCATGAAGGCGTCGTAGCGCTCGACCTCGTCGCGCTTTGAGAAGTCCGGCATCAGCAGGAAGTGGAGGTTGCCGGCCGACGCGTGACCGGCGAGCCCCGAGGGGAAATCGTGTTTGGTCAGTAGTGCCCGGAGGTCTGTGGCCATCTCGGCCACTCGCGCTGGCGGCACGCAGACGTCCTCCATGATCAGCTGCACGCCAGGTGGGCGGACCGCGGCCAGCAGCCCCTGCAGGCCCTCGCGCACGTGCCAGAGCATCGCGGTCTCCTCTGCGTCGCGCGAGAACCGCGGCTGCTCGATGAGCGCGCCGCCTTCGAGGATTTCAAGCGCCTTGCATTCGATTTTCTCCAGGTCAGCCGGCTCCTCGGCCCGCAGCTCCACCAGCAGCGCGGCGGCGGTCGGCGGCAGCTCCTTCCAGCCCTCGGGCGTGCCCGGCATGTTGTGGGCGGCCGCGATCAGCGTCGGCGCGACCATCAGCTCCGTCGCCGTGGCGCCGAGCTCGACGAGCGGCCCGACCGCGGCGCACGCGCCGTCCACGTCCTCGAAGAGCGCCAGGGTCAGGGCAGTGTGCGGGCCGAGCCGCACGGTTTCGAAAACCGCTTCGGCCACGAACGCCAGCGTCCCCTCGGAGCCGATTACCAGCCGCCGGAAGATCTCCAATGGCTCGTCGGCGTCGAGGAACGCGCACAACCGGTACCCGGTGGTGTTCTTGATCTCGAATTTCCGCGCCACCCGCTCTGAGAGCTCGGCGTCGGCGCGCAGCTCGTCCCGGATCTGCTCGAGCCCCTGCGCCAGCTCGGGCGCCTCGAGCCTGAAACGCTCGGCGGCGTCCGGCGCGGCGGTGTCGATCACCACGCCCGAGGGCAGCACGAACGTCATCGAGGAGACCGTGCGATATGAGTCGGCCACCACGCCGCAGCGCATCCCGCCCGAGTTGTTGGCGATCACGCCGCCGACGCACGCGATCTCCGTGCTCGCCGGGTCCGGTCCGAGGCTGCGCCCGTAGCGGCGAAGCGCCCGATTTACGCGCCCCAGCACCGTCCCCGGCGCCACGCGCACCGCCAGGCCGTCTCGCTCTATCCGGATCCGCTGCCAGTGGCGACGCACGTCGACCAGGATCGAGTCGGTCTGGGATTGCCCATTTAACGAGGTACCGCCCGCTCGGAGGACGAGGGGGGCGCCGTTCCGTCGGGCGAACTGGAAGACCTTCACGACATCGCCCGTGTCACGCGCCAACACCACGGCTTTGGGGATCTTGCGGTAGGGACTGGCGTCGGAGGCGTAGGCCACCAGGTCGATGGCCCTGGTCAGGACGGGCTCCTCACCGAGCAGGTCGGTGAGCCCGCCGCGCAGCGGCTCCGGCGTGCCGGCGGCGACCCACTGCGGGGCGCGGTCCTCGGTGGGCTGGTGTTGCTCGGCTGCGGGTGCGGCGATCGCTATTCGAACCACATACCCGTTGCCACCGGGGCCTGCACCAGCCGGGGGCCCTGGCGGTCGGCGATCGCCTCACGCAATGCGGCGGCCACCTGCTCGCGCCCGCTGGCGTCCGCGGCTGGGACGCCGTAGGCGCGGGCCACCGCCGCGGTGTCGAGGCCAGGCAGGTCGAGCCCGGGCACGCCCGACGCCCGCTCGAACGTCGCGAACCACTTGAGGATCATGTACTCGTCGTTGCGCAGCACGAAGAAGGTCACCGGCAGCTTGTAGGCAGCGGCGGTCCACAGCGCGGTGATGCCGTACTGGGCCGATCCCTCGCCCAGCACGCAGACCACCGGGCGCTCCGGCTGAGCGAGCTGCACGCCGACCGCGGCGGCGATCCCGAACCCCAGTCCGCCGCTGGCGCAGAAGTAGTAGCTGCCGGGGCGCGAGAGCCGCAGCCGATTGCGCAGTGCATTCGTCGCGGACGGCGATTCGAGCACCACGATGCCGTCCTCGGGCCACGCGTCGCGCAGGGCGGCCATGGCCTCCGAACCGGACATGGGGTCGGCGTGCGGGGGGTCGCCGGGCGCAGCGAGCGGCTCGGGCGCGGCGCGCTCGGCGTCGCCGACGAGCTCGGCCAGCGTCTGCAGTGCCAGGCCCACGTCGCCGACGATCGCCTCGCCCATCGGCGCCCGCGCCGCCTCGCCGGGGTCGGCGGTCAGAAGCACGAGCGTCGCGCCATCGGGCAGGAACGGCCCCGGAATGAAGGGGTAGTAGGGGAAGACCGAGGAGCCGGCTACGACGATCAGGTCGCGGCCCTTGAGCGTCTCGGAGATCGCGCCGATCGCCGGCGGCAGGCTGCCCTGGTACGCCGGGTGGCTCTCGGGGAATCCGATGCGGCTGCCACCGGTCACCGGTGAGGCCCAGACCGGTAGCCGCTGGCGCTCGGCCAGTCTCACGGCGGCCTCGAAGCCACCGCTGGCGTCGATGTCGGGCCCGGCAACCAGCACCGGGTGCTCCGCGGACTCGATGCGCCTGGCCAGCGCCTCGAGCGCCGCCGGATCAGGCGCGGAGCGGCCGCTGACGCTCCGCGCCAGCGCGTTGCGCGCCACGTCGGCGTCGGCCTCGGCCCCCCAGTCGTCCATCGGGACCGAGACGAACGCTGGGCCCTTGGGCGGCTGGCTGGCCTCGTGGATGGCCCGCCCGATCGCATAGGGGACGTCTTGCGCCCGGGCCGGCTCGTGGCTCCACTTGACGTACGGCTCGGGTCCGACCAGAGCGTCGCGGTTGGTCAAGTTGGCTTCGATCGCGATGTGGGCTCGGACCTGTTGGCCGGCCGTGATCACCAGCGGCGCCTTGTTCGCCTGGGCGTTGAAGATCCCGCCGACCGCGTTACCCACGCCCGGCGCCGTGTGCAGGTTGACGTGCGTCGTGTGGCCGCTGGCCTGTGCATAGCCGTCCGCCATTCCCACCACGGCCAGCTCCTGGAGCCCCAGGATGTAGCGGAAGTCGTCAGGGAAGTCGCGCAGCATCGGCAGCTCGGTCGACCCCGGGTTGCCGAAGATCGTGGTCATCCCGTAGGCGCGGAACAGCTCGAAGGTGGCTTCCTGTACGGTCGGCATCAGCGGTTCGGTGGCTGCTCTGCGACCCCGGGGGCATCACTGCTCGGCGACCCTATCGGGCGGCCGGCGCTCGTGCCAGCGCTCTCGACGTTCGAGCTGCGCGGCGAGCGCGATCAGGAGCGGCTCCGAGCCATACGGTCCGAGCAGCTGCGCACCAACCGGGAGGCCCTCGGCGGTGAGACCCGCCGGGACGCTGATCCCGGGCCAGCCGAGCACGTTCCACGGCCACGTGTAGGGACACGCGGCCGTCATGCGCTTGTCGGTCTGCCACCCCGAAAGACCATCGAGCGCGCCGATGGGCAGCGGGGGCTCGCCCGTGGTCGGCGTCAGAACCACGTCGAAGCGGCGGAAGATCGCACCCACCTGCCGCGCCATCGGCCGCTCGAGCGCGCGTCCAGCGCGCAGCAGCGGCCCGCGCAGCAGGCGCCCCAGCGCGCGCGGCCTCGCGCGTCCGCGCGATCGAGCAGCTCCCGATCGGGTATGCGCTCGACCCATGTCGCCACACCGCCGATGCTGCGCGGCAGCACGCCCGCGCCAAACACGCCGTAGCTGGGTTCGGCAAGCACAACGGCGTGCCCGAGCGCTTCGATCGCGGCCGCGATCCGCTCCACCTGTGCGCGGACGGCGGGGTCGAGATTCCGGGGCACGGGAGCGAAGGCCGAGCGCAGCGACAGCGCCACCCGCAGCCGGCGTCCGGGGTCAGCCCGTTCCGCGGTGGCGGCGAACGGCTCGGCGGGAGGCTCCGGGCGATGACGGTCGCCCGCGTGGCTGCCGGCGGCGGCGTCCAGCAGCGAAGCCGCGTCCGGGACCGTCCTCGCCAGCGGGCCGATGCACGTCAGGCCGTTGAACGACTCCGCGTCGGGCCAGGTCGAGATCCGCCCGCGCTGAGGCTTGATGCCGACCAGGTGTGCCCACGCAGCCGGGACCCGCACCGACCCGAGCCCGTCGGAGCCCAGCGCGGCCGGCACCAGGCCGGCGGCGACGGCAGCGGCCGCGCCCCCGGAGGATCCGCCGGGGGTGTGAGTCGAGGCTCCAGGGATTGCGGGTGATTCCGAATGCCGGCCCCTCGGTGATCGGCCACTGGCCGAGCTCGGGCGTGTTCGTCTTGCCGACGATCACCGCCCCCGCGGACCGCAGCCGCCGCACCGACCTCCGCGTCCTCGGTCTCGGGCTCGAACGTCCCACGGCAGCCGAACGGCGTCGTCTCCCCCGCCAGGTTGACGTCGTCCTTGATCGCCACCGGCACGCCGAGCA
This sequence comes from uncultured Actinomycetes bacterium, assembly GCA_963846075.1. Classification (GTDB taxonomy): domain Bacteria; phylum Actinomycetota; class Thermoleophilia; order Solirubrobacterales; family Solirubrobacteraceae; genus Palsa-465. The sequence goes on from CAWJUS010000011.1 coordinate 7,972, forward strand.
GCGGTGCGCGCCCTCCGGCCTGAAGCTGACGGTCCGCAGCCTCGGCCTCGCGCAACGCCGCCTCGGTCCGCACGCAGCGGAAGGCGTTGAGCGACGGCTGGGTGGCCTCGATTCGCTCGAGCGCCAGCGAGGTCAACTCGAGCGAGCCGAGCTCGCCCTGCGCCAGCAGCTCGGCCTGGCCGCGCAGGCCGGCGAACGCGAGCCGCTCGGCACGCGGCGCGTTGTCGGCGACGGCGCTCAAAGCTGCGCCAGGACCTCGGCCGCGGCGCGCTCTCCGGAGCGAACGGCGCCGTCCATGTAGCCGTTCCAGTAGGTGGAGGTCTCGGTCCCGGCCCAGTGGATGCTGCCGAACGGCGCCCGGATCCACGGCCCGTAGGCATACAGGGTCCCGAGCGACGGGATCCCGACGGGACAGCCCCGCGTCCACTGCTCATCCGACCAGCTGGTCTCGAAGTAGTCGATCGGGTTCGACGCCTGCGAGCCGAAGAACGCCGCGAACTGGGAGAGGACCGCCGCCTGTCTGGCGCCGGGGCTCATGGCGGCATAGGAGCGCGCCCAGTCGCCCCCCACGAAGCCGAAGATCACCCCGCGGCTCGCGTCGGGCGGGGAGTCGTCGAAGGTCACCGACACGGGGCCGCCGGTGGTGATCGCCTGCCCGGTCAGGCCGGCGTCGCGCCAGAAGGGCCGGTTGTAGACGGCGGCCACCTTCGTCAGCGTTCCCTGGCCGTAGCGCTGCGTCAGCTGGTCGCGCTGGAAGGGCAGGATCGGCTCGTAGTCGATCCTCGACGCCAGCGCGGGCGGCGTGGCGACGATCACCTGCTTGGCGCTCGCCGTGAGCTGGTCGGAGCCGACAACCACTCCCGATCCGCTCTGCTCGATGCGCCGCACCGGCGAGCTCAGCACGACACTCTTGCCGAGCTGGCCGGCGATCTTCAGGGCGATGGTCTGAGAGCCGCCGTCGACGCGCCACATCTGCGCGCCGTCGCGCGTATCGAAGTTGCGCTCGAACGTGCCCGGATTCTGCTCGTCGCCCGAGCAGGCGATGTAGAACAGCACGAACAGCAGCGACAGCTCGCGCGGCTCGGCGCCGAAGATGGGACGCGTGGCCGTGGCGGCCAGCTCGCGGAAGCGCGGCGTCACCGTGTTTGCCTCGAGCCAGGTCTGAAGCGTCTGCCCATCCCACTCGGTCGCGCTGCCCGACTGCCAGGGCGCGTCCACCGGCACCTGGCCGGCCATCGAGTCGAGCCTGGGGATGGCGGTGGCCAGGTCGGCCAGGATCACGGGGTCGGGCGGCGCGGTCCCGGTGACGCCGGTGTCGCTGTAGGTCATGCGGCTGCCGTCGGCGATGTAGACGTCGTCGCCGTCGTCGTAGGTCGCGAACTTGCCGATGCCCAGCTCGCCCATCAGCGCCAGCACGTGATCCTGGGTGGGGCCGACGAACGTGCCGCCCCGCTCGGACACGTCTCCGCCGCCCAGATCGTGGTTCCATACGCGGCCGCCGACGCGGTCGCGAGCCTCGAGCACGAGCACCGAGTGTCCCGCCTGCTGCACACAGCCGCGCCGCCGTCAGCCCGGCGAAGCCCGCACCGACGACGATCACGTCGGCCGCCGCGCTGGCGGCGCCCTGTCCGCCGCCGGATCCCGACTGCGCGGGTCCCGGGTTCTGCTGACCGCGCGCCTGCGCCGCGGCGGGGACCGCTGCAGCCGCTCCGGCGGCGACGCCGCCGGCCACAAAGCGCCGGCGGGTTAGACCCCCGGAACCCTGCGCGCTGCCTTCATCCGGCCGTGACGGTGTCTGCGGCCCTCCCACGCCGCCAGCCTACCACCAGAATCCGACACAGGTTCAGGTTATAGTTGCCGTTCGTGGCGACGGCACGGATGACGCCCCCCAGGACGCGGATCGTCCGCCGGAAGCCCGTACAGCGCCGCAGCCGCGAACGGGTGGAGCGAATCCTCGCGGCCGCCGAGCAGCTGGTCGTCGGCTCGGGCGTGCAGGCGCTCTCCACACGAGTCGTCGCCCGGCGAGCCGACGTCCCGGTGGCCACGCTGTATCAGTACTTCGCCGACCGCGAGGCGATCATGGCCGCCCTGATCGAGCGCCACATCTCCTCGATGGACGGGCGCATCGCGGAGGCGCTGGCCGCGCTCCCGGCCTACAGCGTGCGCTCGGTAGTCGAGACGACCGTCGCCGCCTACCGGGCCGACTACCGGGAGCACCCGAGCTACGTCGTGCTCTGGTTTCAGGGACGCATGAGCGCCGAGATCGCCGCCTTCATCCGCGCGCGTGACGAGCAGCTGGCCGTTCAATTCCATCGCTTCGCCACCGGCGCCGGCCTGCTGCGTCCGGAAACGGATCCGCTGGTTCTGCGGCTGTGCTTCGAGCTCGCAGACCGCTTTCTGGAGGTCGCCTACCGGCACGAGCTGCGGGGCGAGGACCGCGTGGTGGACGAGGGGATCGAGATGATCGTCTCCCACCTCGAGCGCTACGCCACGCCGGCGGGCAAAGCGGGCGTGAAGGCACGTTCGCTGCCGCGATGGCAGGCGCCGCCGCAGGGAGCCCAGTAGTGGAAGCCAGCCCGCGGCGCGTCCGGGTCTCGCCCGAGACGATCGAGCAGCCCGAGGGCGCCAGGCGGGTAGTCGACTATCCCGAGGAGGAGCTGCCGCTGCGCACGCGCCTGCTGGTGGCCGCCGCGGCGGCGACCGACATCCCCGTGCGGACGGGGCTGGCCTCGATCATCTTCGGCGCGTCGCTTCAGTGGGGGCTCAGCCCGGGGGCTTGGCACGAGCGTCGGAGGCTCCGCTTCTACGCCGAGCTCGCGGAGAGCCACGACCCACAGACGGTCTTCGAGCGCCCGCCGGACGGCGTGCGGGTTGAGCTCTCGCGCCCGGGGATGTTCGCCTTCCGGGCCCCCGGTGGGTCGGTCTCGCTGCTGGCTTTCGACAGCCCGTACGTGGCGGCCAACCCCGCGCTGCGCCGCGACTACGCGCGCCACACCCGCAACGGGAAGGCCTGGGCCCAGCACTGGCGCCACGACGACGGACCGAGGCCGACGCTGTGCGTGATCCACGGCTTCGGCGCGTCTCCCTACGTGCTCAACAGCGCGTTCTTCGCGCTGCCCTGGCTGTACAGCAAGGGCTATGACGTGCTGCTTTACCTGCTGCCGTTCCACGGCCCGCGCCGCGATCCGCTCTTGGCGGTCAACGGGTCGGGCCTGTTCGCCCACGGCCCGTCGCACTTCAACGAGGCGCTGCTCCAGGCGGTCCACGACTTCCGCATCTTCCTCGACCACCTCGAAGCGGCGGGCGTGAAGCAGTTCGGCGTCACCGGCCTGTCGCTGGGGGGCTACGTGACGGCCTTGCTGGCGGCCGTTGAGGAGCGGCTCCAGGTCGCGATCCCCAACGCCGCGGTGGTGTCGATCCCGAAGCTCATCCCCCTCTACTTCCCGGCCAGCGCCGGCGTGCTGGTCTCCTCCCTGCTCCACGGCATCCCGCTGGGCGAGGCCGAGCGCTCGGTGGCCGTGCACTCGCCGCTCAACTACCCGCCGCTCTTGCCCAAGGACCGGTTGATGATCATCGGCGGCCTCGGCGACCGCCTGGCGCCGCCGGAGCAGAGCAGGCTGCTCTCCGAGCACTGGGGCCAACCTCGGCTCCACTGGTATCCGGGCAACCACCTGCTGCACGTGAACCGCGCCGCGTACCTGCGCGAGATGCGACAGTTCATGAAGGAAGTGGGCTTCAAATAAAGCGCGTCAGCGCGCGCAAAAAGCGCGCGCCAGACGCGCATTTTATCTAGACGGCCGCCAGCGACGGCTGCTCATCGAGGTATAGCTCGCCCCGCTCGGCCTTCTCCACCAGCGAGGCCGGCGGCTCGAAGCGCTCGCCGTAGCGCTCGGCCAGCTCCCGCGCCCGGGCCACGAACGCCGCGGGACCCGTCGTCCCGTCGGCCGCCTCGTAGCCGTTGATGTACTGGAGCACGCCGCCCGTCCACCCTGGGAAGCCGATGCCCATGATCGAGCCGATGTTGGCGTCGGCCACCGTTTCGATCACGCCCTCGTCGAGGCACTTGACCGACTCGATCGACTCGACGAACAGCATCCGCTCCTCGAGGTCCTTCAAGCGAGATCGAGGCGGGATCGGCGACGGGCGGGAACGCGTCGTTCAGTCCCTTCCACAGCCCGGCGCGCTTGCCGTCGGCGTACTCGTAGAAGCCGCGACCCTCGAGCCGCCCGGGGCGGTCGTACTCGTCGAGCATGCGGTCGATGACCTGCTCCGCGGGATGGCCGGCCCACTCGCCGCCCGCCTCGAGCACAGCGTTGCGGGTCGCGTCGCGGATCTTGCGCATCAGCTTCATGTTCAGCTCGTCGGTGAGCTGCAGCACGGGCGCCGGGTAGCCGGCCTGCGAGGAGGCCTGCTCGATGCTGGGCGCCGGAACGCCCTCCAGGAGCATGGCGATGCCCTCGTTGACGAACGTGCCGATCACGCGGCTGGTGAAGAACCCGCGGCTGTCGTTGACGACGATCGGGGTCTTCTTGATCTGCTTGGCCACGTCGAGCGCCCGGTAGAGCGTCTGCTCCGAGGTTTTCTCGCCCTTGATGATCTCCAGCAGCGGCATCTTGTCCACCGGGCTGAAGAAGTGAAGGCCGATGAAGTCCTCGGGACGGGACACGTTCTCAGCCAGGCCGGTGATGGGCAGCGTCGAGGTGTTGGAGCCCAGCAGCGCGTCGGGCGCCAGATGAGGCTCGATCTCCCCGAACACCTGCTGCTTGACCCTCGGATCCTCGAACACCGCTTCGATCACGAGATCGCAGCCGTCCGCGTCCTCGGCCTTGTCGGTGGGATGGATGCGCGCCAGCAGCGCATCGGCGTCCTCCTGGCTCGAACGACCGCGCTTCACCGCCTTCTCCACGAGCCCCACCGAGTACTGCTTGCCCTTCTCGGCGGCCTCGAGCGAGACGTCCTTGAGCACGACCTCGATGCCCGCCTTGGCGGACACGTAGGCGATCGCCGCGCCCATCATGCCGGCGCCGAGCACGACCATCCGCTTCGATCGGAACGGCTCGATCTCCTCGGGGCGCCCCCGCGTCCCGTTGACGGCCTGGAGGTCGAAGAAGAACGCCTGGATCATGTTCTTGGCCACCTGGCTTACGACCAGGTCGACGAAGTAGCGGCCCTCGACCTCGAAGGCGTTGTCGATGTCGAGCTGCGCCGACTCCACCGCCGCGGCCATGATGTGGTGCGGGGCCGGGTAGTTGGCGCCCTTTATCTGCTTTCTGAGGTTGGCCGGGAACGCCGGCAGGTTCATCGCCAGCGAGGGCGTCGAAGGCGTGCCGCCAGGGATCTTGTAGCCATCGCGGTCCCAAGGCTGGGCCGCCTCGGGGTTGGCTTCGATCCACTTCTTTGCGGCCGGGATCAGGTCGTCCCTGCCGGGGACGATCTCATCCACCAGACCGAGCTCCTTGGCCTTCGCCGGGCGGTGGCGCTGGCCTTGCATCAGCGCGTTCATCAGCGCGTTCACGATCCCCAGCAGCCGGACGGTCCTGACGACGCCACCCGCGCCCGGGAGCAGACCCAGCTGGACCTCGGGGAAGCCGACCACTGCCTTGGGGTCGTCGACGACGACCCGGTAATGAGAGGCCAGACAGATCTCGAGGCCGCCGCCGAGCGCCGCGCCGTTGATCGCGGCCACGACCGGGATGCCGAGCGTCTCCAGCCGTCGGAGGCGCTGCTTGCCCAGGCGGACCATCTCCGAGATCTGCTCGGCGTCCTCCTTGCGCGCGCGGCGCAGATCGTTCAGGTCGCCGCCCGCGAAGAACGTGCTCTTGGCGGAGGTGATGATCACGCCGTTGATCCCGCCCTTCTCGGCCTCGAGCCGGTCGAGCGTCTGCCCGAACGAGTTCATGAACGTCTCGTTCATGGTGTTGGCCGACTGGTTGGGGTCGTCCATCGTGAGGATGACGACTCCGTCGGGGTCCTTCTCCCAGCCGATCATGTTCGCCGCAGAGCCGCTGGAGTTCCCGGCGCTCATCGGACCGCCTCCACCACCGTCGCGATGCCCATGCCGCCGCCGACGCACAGCGTCGCCAGGCCGTAGCGGCCGCCGGTCCGGTGGAGCTCGTCGATCAGCGTGCCGAGGATCATGCCTCCGGTTGCGCCGAGGGGATGACCCATGGCGATCGCGCCGCCGTTGACGTTGACCTTCTCCATGTCGAGACCCATGTCCCTGACGAAGCGCAGCACGACCGCGGCGAATGCCTCGTTGATCTCCACGAGGTCGAGGTCGTCGACCGTCAGGCCCGCCTTCTCCAGCGCCTTGCGCGAAGCGGGCGCGGGGCCGGTGAGCATGATCGTCGGGTCGGCGCCGGACAGGGCGGTGGCCAGGATCTTGGCCTTGGGGGTCATCCCCATCTCATCGCCGGTCCGCTCGTTCCCGATCGTCAGGAGCGCGGCCCCGTCGACGATGCCCGACGAGTTGCCGGCCGTGTGGACGTGGTCGATCTTCTCCACCCAGTGGTACTTCTGGAGCGCTACCGCGTCGAAGCCGCCCATGTCGCCGATAGCCGCGAACGATGGCTTCAAGCCCGCGAGGGACTCGACCGTGGTGTCCGGGCGAATGTGCTCGTCGCGCTCGAGGATCACGTGCCCGTTGATGTCCTCCACCGGAATGACCTGATCCTGGAACTTGCCCTCCGTCTGGGCCTTGGACGCGCGCTGCTGCGAACGCGCGGCGAACGCGTCGACGTCGTCGCGGCTGAACTCCTCGATCGTGGCGATCAGATCGGCGCCGATTCCCTGGGGGACAAAGTAGGTGTCGTAGTTCGTCTCGGGGTCGATGGCCATCGGGCCGCCGTCGGAGCCCATCGGCACGCGCGACATCGACTCGACGCCGCCGGCGAACACGAGGTCCTCCCAGCCCGAGGCCACCTTCTGCGCGGCGACGTTGACCGCCTCGAGGCCCGAGGCGCAGAAGCGGTTCAGCTGCACGCCGGCCACCGTGTCCGGAAGGCCCGCCTTGAGCGCGGCGGTCTTGGCGATGTCCATGCCCTGATCGCCGATCGGGGTCACGCAGCCCAGAACGACGTCGTCGACCCGCTTGGGATCGAGCTTGCCGTTGCGCGAGAGCGTCTCGTGCATCAGGCCGACGACGAGGTCGACCGGCTTGGTCGTGTGCAGCGATCCGTTGACCTTGCCCCTCCCCCGGGGCGTTCGGATCGCGTCGAATACAAGCGCTTCAGTCATCTGCGGCTCCTTGTTGGCGGCTTGCCAATAAGGATAGCCGTGCGGCAGCCACCGAGTCCCGCCGGCACCGCCCCTGTGGCGCTACCGCGGCCCCCCGTGTGAGCGCACTTGAGATGACTGGTACGAAAGGGCTACTATTCGTACCAATCGTTCGATGCCCGCCGGACTGTTCCCAACCGACGACGAGCTGCCCGACCTCGTGGTCGGGCCCGAGTCGCTGACCTGGCAGTTCGGCTCGGACGTGCGGCTGTTCGCGACGATGCTCTATCCCCTGCTGCTCCAGGTCGCCCACCCGACCGTCGACGCCGGGGTGCGCGACTTCTCTGACTTCGAGCGGCGCCCGTGGAACCGCCTGACCGGCACGCTCGACTACCTACTCGTGCTCCACTACGGCGGCCATGACGCGGCGTCGATGGGCCGCCGCCTGCGGGCCGTGCACAAGAGCTTCAAGGGGGTGAAGCCCGACGGCGAGCGCTATCACGCGCTGGAACCATCCGCGTATGCATGGGTCCACGCCACGCTGCTCGACGCATACGTCTCGGGCCATGCTCATGTCGGGCGACCGATGCGCCGCGAGCAGGTGGAGCGCTTCTACCGGGAGTACCGGGGCCTGGGCCGCCTCGTGGGTGTCCGCGACGATGATCTGCCGAGCGACTGGAGTGGCTTTCGACGCTATTTCGACGACGTCGTGGCGCACGAGCTCAGACACACGGAATCGATCGACCGCGTGCTGCGCGCGGTCAGGACGGCGGCTCTGCCCGAGGTTCCGCTGCTCGCCGACATCGCGTGGAGGGCGATCCGCATCCCCGCCCGCAGGGGGCTCTACGTGTGCAGTATCGGGCTGCTGTCGCCAGACCTCCGGGCGCGGCTCGGGATCGGCTGGAGCAAGCGCGAGGAGCTCGAGTTCCGGGCTGTCGGTGCCGCGAGCAGAAGCCTGACGCCCGTCATGCCGCCGAGCCTCAAGGTGTCGGGGCCGGCACAGCTGCGCTGGCGGCGGCGGGCCATCGCCAGCGGGCCGCTGGGCGCAGGCGACGGAGCGGCCGAGCGAGAGCCCGCGGCCGCCTAGGTTCGACGATGGCCACCGGAGTCCGGGTCCTCGAACGCGCGCTCGATCCGTCGGCGGAGCGCTACGACGATTCCACTTCGGAGCGGATTCTCGATGCCGCCCTGGCCGTGGTGGCGGCTTCGGGGTTCAGGCATCTGACGATCGACGAGGTGGCTGCGCGGGCGGGCGTCGGCCGGATGACCGTCTATCGCCGCTTCGAGGGCCGGCAGCGGCTGATCGACGCGCTCGCGGTGCGCGAGTGCCGCAGCTGCCTGCAGGAGCTGGCATCGGCGCTCGATCCAGACGCGCCGCTGGGCGAGCGAGCCGCCGAGCTCTTCCTGGCAACGCTCAGGGTGATCCGTCAGCATCCAATGCTGGTCCGCCTGTCGCAGTTCGAGCCCGAGGCGCTACTGCGCGAGCTGAACCGGGACGGCAGCGCTGTCTTTCGCCTGGTTCGTGACTTCCTCGTGGCCGAGATCAGGCAGGCCCAGGGCGCGGGGGAGCTCGTGGCGGCGGATCCCGAGGGCTTGGCCGAGATCGCGGTGCGGCTCGGCGCATCGTTCGTCTTGATGCCCGACAGCGTGATCGCAGCCGGCGACGAGCGCCGTGCGCGCCAGACGATCTCCGCGCTGCTTGCGCCGATGCTCGCCGCCTAGGGCTGGGCCTGTGTCAAATGTGGGAAGTAGCTGGGAGAGTTGGAGGCGGCGTTGCTCGGCCACGGGAACGCGGGCTGCACGCGACACGGCACGTTCCCCGCGCTGAGTAGCGACTCGAGCCCGTTGTTGGCTGTGTTGTTGCAGTCCGAGGACTCGAGGCCCCCGTTGGTTATGTTGTTCAACTCGCCCGGCGAGATGTACGGGTTGTGGCGGTTCGTCGACGGCCGCTGCTGCTGACCGAACAGCGACTCGTTGTTGAGCGTGAGCGCAACGCGGATGTAGTGGCTGATGCCGTTGGTGGCCGGAGCCGACGCCCCCAGCAGCGCCGGCAGGTTCGCGAACGCCGCGCGGATGTCGTCGGGATAGAGCTGGATGTAGTTGATGATCGGGACCACCTGCTGGGCGGCCTGAAGGATCGGCTGAAGCGAGCTGTTGAACGAAACGGTGAACTCGGCGATGTACGGGAGCGCCTGGTTGGTGATCTTGATCAGCGTCGGCGCCTGGTGCAGCAACGAGAGTGCGGGCCCAGACAGTGTGATCAACTCAGAGAACGCCGGCCGCAGAAGCGGGGCCACACCCCGGACCACGTCGAGCGTGGGCCTGGCGATGCCCAGCGTCACGTTGAGCGTCTTGAGCGTGGTCCGGAGCTGGGCCATGAACGGCGGCAGCCCATTGACCGTGGCCTCCAGCTGCGCGTCACGGGCGGCCGTCGCCGAGAACACCTGGTTGCCGGCGGTCACCAGGCTCTGAACGTCCGAGGAGTGGTCGCCCAGCGTCGTGAACACGGTGCCCAGGTTGTTGACCAGCCGCTGAATGTTGGCCTGCTGGTCATTGAGCACGCCGACCACCGCGGAGAGCTCTGAGACCGTCGGGTCGAGGTTGCCGATAACGTTGTTGAGATCCTGACCCCGTCCCGATAGCGCCGTATATGTGCCGTTGAGGAACTGCTGCAGCGCGCGCTGGGTCGAGGGGTCGAACGAGTTCAGGACCTGGTCGAGGCTCTGGGTGGGCTCGATCTGCCGGGGAGGGATCGTTCCCCCGTCGGGGAGCTTCGGCCCGCTGCCCGTCCCGCTCGAAAGCGCAACGTAGGCCTCCCCCAGGAGTGTCTTCAGCCTGAGGATCGCGTGGGTGTCGGCGGGGATCGGCGCGAACTGCTTGTCGATGTTCATCGTCACCAAGGAGTCGGTCCCCTTGGGACTGACGCCGGTCACCTTGCCCACGTCGACGCCGGCGATCCGCACGTCAGCCCCCGACACGAGCTGTCCCGTCTCCGGAAACAGGGCCTGGATCCGGTAGCCGGCCGGGGCGAACGGAATCGTGCCCTCGAACTGGGTCCACACGAAGATCGTCAGCCCGATGCACGACAGCACGAATGCCACGGCTGCCAGCACGGATGAACGCTTCGGAGCCTGGGTGACCATCAGGTGCAGCCGAGGGTCGAAGACAGGTTTGAGCCCAGCAGCGCGTCCAGCAGCGTGCCCAGCGAGCTGCTCTGAAAATCAGAACACGTCAGCGTGAGCAGTCCGCGCCAGCCCCCGCCGTTGGCGTCGGCCGTCGACAGGAAGGAGTCGGCGTTGTGGGCAAACCACGCGAGCCAGTAAAGGAATCCGGGATTGCCGTGGCCGGGCGCGTACGCGATCTCGTTGGTCACCGCGCCCAGCACCTTGAACGAGCTGACCAGCGGAGGCGTGACCTGATTGAGGTTCGACTCGAGGGGCGGGAGTAGCTGCGCCAGCGGCAGAACGGCCTGCACGAACGGCGGGATCTTGTCCAGGGGAAGCAGCGCCGCCCCCTGGAACAGGGTCTGCGTGTCGCTGAGGGTGGTCGGCAGATGGTGGGCTATCGGGATCAGCGCCTTGGCGGTCGGACCGAGGGCGTTCGCCAGTTGGGTGACGTCGCCGAGCGTGGTGCGCGTCGTCTGAAGCGTCGAGGGGAAGCGCGTGATCGCCTGGCGCAACGCCACGTCCTGGTTGGCGAGAGCGCTGACGGTCTTATCGCCGGCCCGTACGACCGTGGCCAGCTGCGCGTCCTTCTGGCTCGTGGCCTGCGTCAGGACTCCGAGGTTGTGGATGATCAGGGCCAGCTCCTGACGACGGTCGGCGAGTAGATCTCCGATCTCGCGCAGCTGCGACGACGTCGGGCCCAGGTTCTGGAGCAGCTGCTTGATGTCCTGGCCGCGTCCGGTGGTGCCCTGGTTGAGCTCGGCGACGAGGCTCGTGAACCACGTCCGAGTGTCGGCATCAAGGGAGTCGAGCAGTTCGTCCGAGTCGGTGGGAACGGTCGTCTGACCGATGGGGATCGTCCCGTTCGGCGGCATCCGGCCGGCCGCCGGATTACCCGGGTAGATGTCGACCTCCATGTCTTTGAGCGGCGTGTTCGGGAACAGGTTGGCCGTCGCGTTGCGATACAGCACGTGCGGCGCGGGCAGCTGCGAGGGATTGAGCTGCATGTGGATGATCGCCTGCCCGTCCTGGAGCGACGTGCCGGTGATCTCACCCACGTTTACGCCGGCGATGTTGACCGGCTCGCCCAGGCCCGGCACCACGGCCGCCGCCGTTACAAACCTGCCGTTGACCTTCAGGAAGCTGGCGAACGGGTTGGGGAAGCGCTGGTTGACGAGGATGTAGGTGCCCGCGGCGATGCCCACCACCCACAAGGCGAGCAGAAACAGGAAGTAGCGGCCGTAGCGCTTCAGCTGGAGCTTCAACCTCGACATCAGCGGCCCCTCCGCTTGCTGTTGAGGCGCAGCTGCGTGGCCAACTGGTGCGCCGCGGCGCTGCTGGGCGGCGTGGCGGTGCCCGCGTTTGATAGATCAGTCGGCGCCGTGGTCGCAGCGAGGCTGGGCACCGGCTGGCTGGTGCAGGGCACGTCGGGCCGGAAGTCATCGGGCGTCAAGTCGCCGACCCACTGCGGTCGCGCGCCGTCGACCCCGGAGCTCCCGACGCCCAAGATCCCGCCGAGCCCGGTGATGCTCCCCAAGCTGAGCTCGTTGTTGCCCGATGCGTTTATGAGCCTGATCCAGTAGCCGTTGCCGTCGAAGTTCTGGACGGCGGATGACAGACCGGTGAGCAGGTGCACGAAGTCCTGCCACACCGGTCGGCCCGTGGACAGCGAGCCGTCGGGGACGATCTGGCCGAGGAGCGGCGTGACGTGGGTGCTCAGGCAATCCGAGACCTGCTTGGTGATCGGGAAGATGGCCCCCAGCTGGTTGAGCGTCGTGGGGAAGTCCTGGAAGGTCGACTTGAGCGCCTCCAGCAGGTTGCCGCGCTCCGCTGGGGCCACGATCGCGCTCAGCTGCACCACGGCATTGGTCACATCGTCGACCAGCGGCGGCGCCGCCTTCAGCGAAGGATCGAGCGCCACCGCCAGGTGCGCCACGGGCGGCAGGGCGTGATCGATCGCGTCGAGCGCCGGTGGCGCTACGCGCAGCGTCTGATCGAGCCCGACGATCGTCTGCCCGAGCGAGCCGTCGGTCGCCGCCAGCGCGCTCGAGGCCCTGTACAAGCTCGTGACCAGGTCGGCGAGCTGCGGATCTGATCCCTGCAGGGTCGTCGTCACATCCGAGGCGGAGGACAGCAACCGCTCGACGTCGCCCGGCTGCGTGCCGTGCAGGGCCTGGGTAACCCAGGCCACGTCCTTGAGGGTGGGCTCCAGCTGGGGAACCGTCGCCTTCAGCCCGCCGGCGCCGCTGTTGGCGGTCGTGCCCTGCTGTCCGGCGGGCGGGCTGAGGCCCTCGTTGAGCGTCGTCAGCGCCTGCGCCAGGCTCTGCCGCGTCGCGGCGTCGAAGGTCGAGAGCACCTGGTAGAACTGGACGGGGTAGGCGGTGTTCGAGGGCGCGATCGTGAATCCGTCCTTGGCGATCGGGGCACTCGGGCTCCCCGGGTCCAGCTGCAGGTAGTAGCCGCCCTCCAGGAACAGCCTGTCGCGGATCGTTACCGTGGCGTCGGTGTGGACGGGCAGCCCGCTGGACTGCATCGTGAAGGCGATCTTGGTCATGTCGCCCTGGCCCGAGGTTCCGCTGACCGAGCCCACGTCTACGCCGGCGATCCTCACCGGCGAGTCGGGGATGATGTCCACGCTGTTCTTGACCAGCGCGTACATCGTGAAGTGGTGCACGAACGGGATCTGCTTGCCGCTGAAGGCGTAGTAGCTGATCGCCACCGCCAGCAGAATCGTCACCGCCGCCACGACGAGCGGGTTCGGCCCCTTCCGCCTGCCGGCCGCCAGGCGCCGGCGGGTGCCTCGCGCCGGGCTCATTTGTATGTCCCCTCCAGCCCCGCCGCCTGGTAGCGCGCCACAACTCCGGGCGGCGGCGAGGTCTGTGGAACGACATTGTTGAACGCCCGCGGCTGGCCGATGTCCTGGCCCGAGCTGTAGATCTCGTTACCGGCCGTGCAGTCGCCCGCGCTCTCGTTCGGGTAGTAGTTGAGATGCAGGCTCGACGCCGGCGTCGGCGACTGGGTCAGCGTGTCGGTGTCCAGGACGGGGATCGAGCGCAACCAGGTGCCGGCGCTGTCGCCTTCGGAGAGCGCGTTGTTCGGACCGCCGAACAGGGCCGCCCAGCTGCCCTCTGTGTTGCAGGCCAGCTGCGCGGGCGCCGCCGCCTGCAGGATCGCTCCCAGGCCCACGAAAGCCGACGCCCCGAACGTCGCCAGATCGTTGTCGCCGAGGACGTTGAACGTCTGGATCGCCGCCGGGTTGCGTGCCAGCTGATCGACGTCGGCGAGCGCCGTCTGGAGCTTGCCGGCCAGCTCTGGCGCCAGCTCGAAGACCGGGGTCGCCGCCCTGATGATGTCGTCGAGGCGCTGCGCGGCGCGTGGCAGGAGCGCCGCTCCGGGCTTGAGGTCTTGGACCACTGTCGCCGCGTCGGCCAGCACGGGCTCGGCGTTGGTCAGGACCGTGGTGGCGAGCGCTTCGGTGCCCGGCGTCTGGTCGATCGTCTGCCCCAGGCGCGAGGCATTCAGCGCCCGGAAGGTGATCGCGCTGTTCGAGAGCAGAGCGGTGATCGTCGGCGCCACCGGCGCCAGCGCGCTGGTGGTCGCCGCGGCCCCGGAGATGAACGTCGTCAGATGGGTGCTGGGCGAAGCCAGCAGCGCGAGCAGGCTGTCGAGCGGCCCCAGCAGCTGCTGGAGCGAGGAGATCGTGTCGTTGAACTGCGCGCCGCGGCCGGCGAGCGCGTTGCCGAACTCTGCGGTGGTGTTGCGTATCCCCTGTTGCGTCTGCGGCCCGAACACCCTGAAGGCGGTGTCCAGATCGACGATCGGGATGTTGTGATCGAAACGGGTTCCCAGCCTGAAGGTGCCGCCGTCCTGGAGCGCCGGTGTGTGCGCGGTGTTTGCATCGTGGCCCGGGACGATCTCCACGTACTTGCCGCCCAGCACCGACGCCAGCCGGACCTGGTAGCGGGTGTCGTAGGGCAGCGGGTCGAGGCTCTTCTGCAGGGACAGCTTGAGCCGTGCGAACGGCGCGCCATAGCCGGGATCCGTGTTTCGCGGCTCGGGGCTGACGCCCAGGACCTGACCCACGCGGGCTCCCCCGATCCGGACGTCGGCGTTCTTGACCAGCTCGGCGCCGTTGGGAACGTCGACGTTGACGTTGTAGGTGGGGACGAACGGCAGCCCGTTCTCGGCGATGTAGGACAGGTACACGGCGACCCCTACCACCAGGATCGTCAGCGCGCCGATCAGGATCGGGTTGTTGAACAGGTCCCGCGCCGTGTTGCGTGCCGTTCTCATCGCAGCAGGTAGTTGACGAGGTTCTGAAGCGTGCTGGCGCTCGAGCCCTGGCTCCCCGACGAGGACTGTCCGCTACTCGAGGCGGCGCCGCCGAGCAGCGTCTGAAGCTGCGACAGCGCGCCGCTCGTGCCGCCGGCGCCGCTCTGTCCAGTGCTCGTGGTACCCGAGGGCGCCTGCTGGCCCGCGCCCGAGCTTGGAGTGCTCGAGCCGGTGCTCGCCGCGCCCGGGCTGTGGCTGGGCGCCGTCGGCGTGCTCGGCGTTGGGGGCGTGCTCGTGGTTGTGGGGGTGCTCGTGGTTGTCTTCGAGCTCCGGGATCGCTTGTCGTTGGAGTTCGAGGTCGCCTGGCCGGCCGCGGTGCGTGCCGTGCGTGCGGTGGACGAGGCGGCGGCCGAGCCGTAGTTGGCGCCACACCCGGGCACCGGAGAGGTGGCGTACAGGGTGCAGGCGCCGTTGGCGACGTTCAGGATCGAGAAGTCGAGCAGGTGGGAGGTGGCGTCGAAGCGGGAGATCGCCGCCCCCACGTAGTAGACGATGCCCAGGAAGTTCTCCAGGAAGCCGGCGTGCTGGAGGCTCGTGAACAGCTGTCCGGAGAGCTCGGTCTTGGGCAGCGAGCGCTGGGTGTAGTCGCTGAGTGCCTGGACCACGGGCGTCACGTCCTTGACCGCCGGAATCGCCTGCTGCAGGGCGGTCGCCAGCTGGGCGAGCCCTGGCCTGGCGGCTTTGACGAACGGAGTGAGGTCGCTGTTGACGCGATTCAGATAGGGGACCGACGCGTGTATCTGCTGCACCAGCGGCGTGCCGTCGCGCGCCACCACGTCCAGCTGTTGCAGCGAGGGCTGCGCGGCGGCGAGCAGCCCCGGGAGGCGCTTGATGGCCAGCTGCAGGTTGACGCTGTGCGCGGCCGTGGTGGAGGTGAGCGCGGCGGCCTGATCGAGGAAGTGCTGAACGTCGCCCGTGTGGCTCGCGGCCTGCTGGGCGATCGTGTTGGTGGTGTCGATCAGCGTGGCGAGCTGGCTTCGCTGCGAATTCAGGATCCCGATCACCTGGTCCGCCAGCCCCAGGGCGGGATTGGCCCGCTGGAGGACGTCGTTGAAGTTCTGGCCCTCGCCGGCCGTCCCGATTCCCAGCTCGTTGATGATCAGCGCAAAGCGCTCCCGGGTCGGGACGTTGAAGATGTTGAACAGGTCGAGCAGGTTGACCGGCTCGCTGGTGTTCTGCACCGGGACCGTCGGCGGCTGGCCGTCCGCAGCCTTCAGAACGGGCGCCGGCGGGCTGCCCGGATCGCATTCCACGTAGTTCTCCGCGATCAGCCCCTGGGGACGGATGGTGCACGTGGCGTTGGTCCGGAAGGGCATGAACTTGGAATCGATCGTGGCCTCGACCTTGGCCTTGAAGGAGGTGTTCGCGCCGCTGCCCTCCTTGACCACGGTGACGTGCTGGATCGAGCCCGCCTTCGCCCCGGCGACCTTTACCAGCTGGCCGCCGATCAGGCCGCGCGCGTCGTCGAAGATCACGGCGAAGCTCGAAGTGGACGACCCCTGGGCGCTCGAGGACAGCAGCACCGCTGCGGTGGCGCCGGCGGCGGCCAGGGCCGCGAAGATGACCGCCAGACGCCTCACGGGTGATCGTTGCTGGGGTCGCAGACGTTGCCCGTGCCCGGCAGCACGTCGGGGGTGGTCCACGGATTGCCGCCGTTTGGAGAGGCTTCCACCGAACCGCCCGGGCACGGCGCCAGCTGGGAGAACCGAGCGCCGTTCAGCCCCGGCAGCTGGCTGATCGTCTGGTTCAGCAGGCTGAGGATTCCGGTGAAGCCCGCGGCGCCGAACTCCGGTTCGATCCGCATGTAGTGGCCGTTGGCGTCGTAGTAGCCGCCGCTGTAGCCGCCGACGCCGCCGAAGAAGCCGGACACGACCTCGGGCGCGTAGGGCCGCAGGCCCGCCAGGATCGGGGTGATCGGCGGCAGGGCGGCGGTCAGCGAATCGACGGCCGGGACCGCCTGGTTCACCACCGGGGGGAGAGCCGTCAGCGCCTGCTCAGCCCCCGGGACCAGGGCTGAGACGCCCTGCACTAGCGGAATCGCGTTCTTCGCCGCTGGAACGACCTTGCGCAGCAGCGTCGCCAGCCGCGGCGCGACCGGACGGAGGTCCCTGAGCGCCGGGTTCAGCAACCCGAGCGTGTAGTCGACGTCGGCCAGCACGCCGCCTGCCTGCGAGAGGACGCCGGGGGCGCGCGTCAGGATGTCCTGAAGCGTCGCTCGCTCGCTGGCCACCTCGCGCAGCGTCGCCGCCGTGTTGACGACGGCGCCGCTCAAATCGGCGCTGCGGTTGGCGAGCGTCGTCGCCACGTCGGCGGTGGAGGACACGAGCCGGTCGAGGGCGAAGCGGTCGGCCACGATCTCCGAGCCCAGCGCGGTCGTCTGGCTGAACGCCGGGTTGAAGTAGGGGATCGCCTGGTTCAGCTGGCCCGGCGTCGAGCCCGACATCAGGTATGCGCCGGTCTTGAGGATCCGCTGCAGCGAGGTGCGGACCTGCGGGGTGAGCGAGTTCAGCAGCGTGTCGAGGTCGACGATGCCGCGGGTCTGGCTGGTGGGAAGCACGCCGCCGTTGGGGAGCGCCGCGCCCGTGCCCGGCGTCAGCGAGACGAACCGGTTGGACACGCCCGTGAGGCTGAGCTGACCGATCGTCGCCACCGTCCCCTCCCGCAGTGGCGTGACGCTCGAATCGGAGATGTCGAGCTTGATGTCGGCCAGGCCGTTGGGGGTGATGCTGAGGTTTCCGACCGAGCCCACCGGGTGGCCGGCGACGGTCACCAGGTCGCCCTTCACCAGCTGTCCTGCGTCGGTGAACTCGGCGTGCAGGACGTAGCTCGAGCCCCCCGTGACGAGCACGATCACCACCGCGACCACGGCGATCGCCAGCGCCCCGAGGGCGACGAGTCGTGTCAGCTGCTCGCGCGCCACTAGTGGGCGGCTCCGTGAGCGGGACCGGCTCCGTGGGCGGGCGGCTACGCGAGCGAGTCGGCACCGGGACGGAGCGCGCTCCCTGGGACGAGCGACTCCCTTGGCCGGTCGATCATAACAGGTCGGCTCCGTGGCGAGAAAGAGGGCGAGCACTAAAATAGCCCCCTTCGTGCGGAGCGAGACGGATTTCGTAGCAAATCCAACGCCCGGGCTCTCCTTTGCCCACATAAGAGTCCTGGAGACTCATAAGTGGGCAAGACTGCGCTTGAACGGTTGAGTTTGCGACGTTTTCCGGCCCCCTCGGCTCGGGGCTGACCCCAGCGGACGCGCACGAGTCCGGTTATCTCGGGCGGCCGCCACGAGTGGTCGGCACCGTAAGTACGGTCGCACCGAGAGGTGGACCCTGACGGATGACTGCCGAGGACGCAAGAGGCGTCGCGCAGCAGCGCTGCGCGAGCCGACGAGGACGAAGGACGTCGCCGTCAGGGACGACTCGAATGCGGCATATTTCCGGTGCCGACCACTTATCCGCCGATCGGTGCGTGGGCGTTGTTGCCCCAGAAGATCTGCGTACCGATCATTCCGATCAGGTGGATGCCGAGGATGTTGGCCACCATCGACTGGGCTGTGGCCCGGCCGACGCCCACGGGTCCCCCGGTCACGTGGTAGCCGTAGTAGATGCAGACCAGGACGATGAACGTCGCGGTCGCCATCACCTTGACGAACGCGAAGAAGAAGTCCTGCGGCGATTGGAACTCCCAGAAGAGTTGTAAGTAACCGCCCGGGGACACCTGGCCGAGCTGCACCACTACGGCCAGATAGGAGGCGACGAAGCCCACCGCCACCGCGATCATGTACAGGAACGGCAGCACCAGCCAGGTGCCGAGCAGCCGCGTCGAGCCGAGGTAGACGATGGAGTCGAAGCCCATCACCTCGAGCGCGTCGATCTCATCGGAGATCCGCATCGAGCCGATCTCGGCCACGAACCCGGTGCCGACCTTGGCGGCCATCATGTACCCGAACGCGTAGGGAATGATCTCCCGCAGGTCGCACAGGGCGGTGATCGCGCCGGAGGCCGAGGTGGCCCCGACGGACTTGGCCGCGTAGGCGCCCTCGATCCCGCACTGCAGCCCGAAGATGAACACCAGCCCGAGGACGATCACCGCCGACCCGGTGATCAGGATCCCGGCCTGGCGGACGGTCTCGCCGATGAACTTGAGCACCCGCAGGTTGACGACCTTCAGCATGATCCGCCAGCAGAAGAGCGATGCGCTCCCGAACGAGCGCAGTGAGGCCACGGGGTTCATCGCCGGGGGCTAGGGACCCTCATCGCGGGGTGTTCAGGGCTGGGTGGGTGGCGAGGACCGTCTGGGTGAACACGTAGTCCACCGAGCCGATGGCGATGAACGCCAGCACGACCGCCCGGTTGACGGCCCGCCCCACTCCTTCGGCACCCCCCGACGCGGTCAAGCCCATGTAGCAGCAGACGATCGCGATCACGCCGCCGTAGATCGTCGCCTTGACGAACATCGCCAGGAACTCCACCGTCGTCGCCTGCGCAAAGAAGTCGCTGAAGAACGGGCCGACCTGGGCGCCGTTGGTGATCGTCACCAGCACGCCGCCCAGCGTGCCGAACAGCAAGGCATAGATCGTGAACAGCGGCGTCAGCAGCATCAGCGACAGAAACCGCGGCGCGACGAGGCTCTTGATCGGATCGACGCCCAGGACCATCAGCGCGTCGAGCTCTCCCGGATCTTCCTCGCGCCCAGATCCGCGGTCATCGCGGTGCCGGCCACACCGGCCATCACGATGGCGCAGATCAGCGGGGCCAGCTCGCGCATCACGATGATCACGTACAGCGACCCCAGCCGGTCCATGGCGCCCACCAGCTTGAGGAAGTCCCCCACCTCGACGCCCGCCGGCCCGTAGGTGAACGCCAGCGAGGCGAGGATCATCGGAAACCACCCCAGCCGCAGAGCGAACAGGAACTGGTCGACCAGCTCGGGACCGTAGTTGTAGGGCGGCGTCAGCGCGGCGACGATCGTCCGCCGCAGCAGGAGGATCATCGCGCCGACCGTCTCGATGAAGCCACGGACCGGCTCGTAGGCCAATCTCAGAACCGCATCCATCTCCCGGCCTGCTCCTCCTCTCCCGCAGCCACGCGCAACCGCCCGGGCCGCGGATCATATGAGACCGATAGTCACATCGCAACGTGCAACCGTCGCCTCGGGTGGCACCCCGCTCTGCGGAGGCCGCGACGGGTGGGGGAGCCACGCTCGGCGGAGGCCGCGCGACTTGTTTAGTAGTCCCCGGGGCGACATGACCCGCGTGAGCCTCTCGTCCGACCGCACTCACCCACCCTCGATCCGTTCCGATCTGCTCCCGGCCTTATCTCCCATCTGGGTTGGGATCGACGTCGCGGGGCGCCGGACTGATAGAGGGTGGCGTGCCCCAACCTGCGGAGCTCGCTTCGGGCAACTGTCACCGCGTGGGTGTAGCGACCCCGTCTAGCGGCCTCCGCCAGGGTTGGGGACTGCCACCAACCCCCTATCCTTTTTGAAGCATGCAGATCTTCAACCGCCTGCTCCGCTTTCTGAGGCCCCACAAGCGTGGGGTCGTGTGGTCGGGTGCACCGGCGGCCGGGGCGATGGGGATGACCGTGCTGATCCCCGACCTCACTGGCTGGGCGATCGACTCCATCCGCGGCAGACAGCAAGCACGACCTGGCGCTCTGGGCGATCGCCATCGTGGGCGCCGGGCTGT
>CAWJUS010000012.1:0-33874 GCA_963846075.1 uncultured Actinomycetes bacterium
CAGTTGGGAGAGCGCCTGGATCGCACCCAGGAGGTCGGGGGTTCGAGTCCCCCTAGCTCCATCGACGAAGGCCCTGCAAGTCGGGGCCTCTCGTCTAAATGGATGTGGATGCGGGCCATCGCAGCGACGAGCACGGGTACCAAACGGGTACATGCGCTCCCAGTCTGAGCTATCACGACAGCTCGCCACAGGCGACAGGACCGGGGGTTGGCACTAGCGGCTCGATCCCGACGAGCGTCTTGTCGCCGTTGCGCTCGTCCGCTTCGAGGAGGTCGCGACGATCGCTCTCGAGGAATGCGCTCGTCGCACCACCGGCGCGGTTCGACCGAACCGGGCGGTCGGCGTTAGCCAGAATCGAGCAAGCACCCGCTCCTGCTTCCGCAGAGAGCAGGGCGCGGGACGGGTCGCTTACGACGCCGGGGGTGGCCGGCGACCCGGCCGGTTGCGCAATTGGCGAGGAGGAGGGCAGACGCCGTTATTGGGTCTGCGCCCTGCTCTTATCTCGCCGCAGGCATTCGGCGAGGCAACCACGGCGGCTTCTGGATCGGGCGGCGAGGGGCAGTCACGGCAGAGAGTGCCGCCTGGGCGACAACCAGAAGCGCGGTCCAGCGCGTCATTGACGATGGAGCCGTCGAGTCGCGTGGGTCAGCAGGGGGCACGTCATCGATATGCGGTCTTAGCTGAGAGCGTCGGCGCAGGCGGCCAAATCGGCGTAGAGCCGTCGTCGCTGTTCGGGGTCGAAGGTGGCGAGCATCCGCTCCTGCACGGCGGCGACGGCCGCGGAGGCGCCGACGAGACGCTTGGCGCCGGTGTCGGTGAGGGTGAAGTGTTCGTGGCGGCCGGCGCCATCGCTTTGGACAAGGTCGGCGCTTCGCAGCGTGCCTAGGAGCTGGTGCATTGCCTGTCGGGAGACGAACGTGCCACGTGCGAGTGCGGCGTTGGTGAGCCCGGGTGTGTGGGCGAGCTGTTCCAGGCACGAGTATTGAGCGACGGTCAGATCGTGGTCTCGCAGGGCTGCGTCCATCGCGGTCCGCAGGGCGGCCTGGGTGCGTTTGAGCACGTAGCCAACGGCTGTATCGAGATCGACTTGACTCACGTCAATATCTTGACATATACTGTTCGTCAAGACATTGACAAGCGAATAGGAGTGTTCCCGATGCCCGTTGGTCCCGACTTCATCTCTCTGCAGGTCCGCGATCTCGACACCGCCGCCGCGTTTTACGAGGACCGTGTCGGCCTGCGCCGTGCGCCTGCCTCACCGCCTGGCGCTGTGGTGTTCGCCAGCGAACCGATCCCGTTCGCCGTCCGCGAGCCGCTGCCCGACACCGATCTTGACTCCGGTCAGCCCGGCCTCGGCATCGCGCTCTGGCTCAAAGTCGATGACGCCCAGGCGTTGCATGACCAGCTCGCCGGGCGCGGGGTCACGATCTTGACCGACCCGTTTGACGGCCCGTTCGGTCGCACCTTCGCTCTCCGGGATCCCGACGGGTACGCGGTAACGATCCACGATGCCGGCTAAATGGCGATCACCTTTCATCCGCTCGGCCAGTTCTCGCTGACCGCGGCGGCCGCGTTTGCCGAAGACTTTCCCGGCACCCGGGCTGAGGGACCACCGAAGGCGCTGCGCTACGCCTGGGCGGTCGACGGCGACTGGCGCACCGTGCAGGTCACGGTGCGCCAGGACGATGAGGCGATCCATGCCGAGCTCGGCGATCAGCCACCGGCGGAGCTCGCCCGCCAGGCAGCACGCGACCTTGAGCGGATCCTCTCACTCGACGTTGATGGGACCGACTTCGCTGCCCTCGGCGAACGCGACGCTGTTGTCAGAGCGCTGCAGCGACGGTTTCCTGGACTGCGACCGGTTCTGTTCTACACCCCATATGAGGCCGCAGCCTGGGCGATCATCGGGCAACGGATCCGGATGACGCAGGCCGCCACAATCAAGGAGCGTCTAAGTGATGAGCTCGGCAAATCCGGGGCGTTTCCCGCGCCGGCACTGCTCGCTCAGCTCTCCGCACCCCAGCCGGGGCTGACCGACCGCAAGATCGGTCAGCTCCGCGCGCTTGCGACCGCTGCCCAGGACGGCGCGCTCACGCGTGAGCGACTTCGGGCCATGACCCACGAGGACGGGCTTGAGCACCTTCAACAGCTGCCGGGCATAGGACCGTTCTCCGCCGAACTCATCCTCATCCGCGGTGCCGGCAACCCCGACGCATTGCCTGACCACGACACACGGCTCGATGACGCCATCCGCTCCGCCTACAGCACATCCGACGACTCTGCGATCCACCAGATCACCGAATCGTGGCGCCCCTACCGGGCCTGGGTAGCGCTCCTCCTGCGAGCGTGGCGCGAGGCCGAGACGGGCGAGATCGCCCGAGGCCGGCGCAGCACAACGCGCTTGCAACCCCCCGACGCAACATAGGCGAAGGCACCCAGCCCGACTTCTGCTCGCACAAAGATCCGGCACTCTCGCCTTCTCCGAAACGGGCTGATCAGCCTTCTCCTCCTGGCCCGATCCAGCAGCAGAGCGAGGACCTACTTCGCTCATCGACGAGCGATCTGCAGATCGATTCCAACGGCCTTCCTTTGCGCGGTGGCTGTCGGGAAAAGGGGGGTTCTGTCCGGGCGGGTTAAGACCATGCCCTTATGCCGCAGAACTTCATTGATTGTGATCGTGAGCAGTCGTTAATGCTCCCGCCGTCGTTGCGGGATTGGGTGCCGGCGGGGCACTTGGTGTGGACGGTGTTGGAGGCGGTCGAGGAGATGGACCTGAGCGCGTTTTATCGCGCGTATCGAGACGATGGTCACGGCCGGCCGGCGTATGACCCGGCGATGATGGTGGCGCTGCTTCTGTATTCCTACGCGCGCGGGAACCGTTCTTCGCGCGGGATCGAGCGGGAGTGTGTCGAGGACGTTGCCTACCGGGTGATCTGCGCGAACTTGGCGCCCGATCACTCGACGATCGCGAGTTCCGCAAGCGGCACGAGGCTGCGCTGGCGGGCTTGTTCGGCGAGGTGCTCTCGTTATGCCGAGAGGCGGGGTTGGTGACGGTGGGGGTGATCGCTGTCGACGGCACCAAGGTGCATGCGAACGCGAGCCGGTTCTCGAGTCTTGACTATGAGCAGCTGGCGCGGAAGATCCTTGAGGAGGCCGCTCGGATCGACCGTGAGGAGGACGAGCTTTATGGCGATGCTCGGGGGGATGAGTTGCCCGAGCAGCTACAGACTGCGGAGGGACGACGAGCGGCGCTGCGCGACGCTAAGCGCCGGTTGGCTGAGCGGGCTGCCAAGCAGGAGCAGAGCGCGGGCGATTCCGCGGGATCGCCCAGCGGTTCGCTTGAGTTTGATCCGGCTGAGCTCGTCGGTCGTGGTCGTCGCCGCTGGGTGCGGGAAGCCCGGCATCAGCTAGATGAGCGGCGCAAGCGCGAGGTCAAGCCAATTCCCGGATCGCGGCTGGCGCGGCTGCTTGAGGCCGAGCGTCGGATGCAGGAAGACCTGGCAATCGAGCGCGCGGCGAACGACGCATACGACGAGTGGCGAGCCGCGCGCGCTGCTGGTGGTGTGCCCGCCAATCGGATCGGCGGTCCGACAAAGCCTTATCAGCCGCCCGAGGAGCCTGCCGGGAGGATCAACGTGACCGACCCTGATTCGCGCAATGTGAAGACCACGCGAGGGTGGGTTCAGGGTTACAACGCGCAGGCGGTCGTCAACGAGAACCACATCGTGATCGCGGCGGAGGTCACGAGCGACTCGCCGGACTTCGGTCATCTTGAGCCGATGATCGCCGCCGCCGAACGCAAGCTCGAAGGGATCGGGGTCACCGAGAAGCCAGCCGTGACACTCGCGGACGCCGGCTACTGGCACCAGGTGCAAATGCAGAACATCGCCGCGCGTGGGATTCAAGTGCTCGTGCCCCCCGACGCAAGCAAGCGCACCGACACCCGACCAGGCTGGAACGAGGGGATGTACGCGTTCATGCGCCGAGTGCTCAAGAGCGAGCTCGGCCACCAGCTCTATCGAAGACGCCAGGCGATCGTCGAGCCCGTGTTCGCCGACCTGAAGTTCAACCGGAAACTCGACCGGTTCCAGCTACGAGGACGCTCGGCCGTCAACACAGAGTGGCGATTACTCAACGCCACGCAGAACCTGCTCAAGCTCCACCGCCATCAGATAGCAATCGCCGGGGCCTGACGAGGCCCCGGCGGCCCCTCCCCACTTAGCTCAACTCCAAGAGAGGCCGCGTTCGCCTGCCGCCGCCACCTCAGCAGAGATTTATCCGACAGCCACCGCGGAACGCAGAAGCCTCGGCGAGAGTGCCGCGTGGGCGACGATGCAGCGAGCTGGTTTTAAGCGCGCGGTCCCGGTTGATGTGTCAGGTGGCGTTGTCGGTGTTGCGACGCAGCGCATCGCGAAGTCGTCTGACCTCGCGGTGCGCCGCTTTGAGGTTTGGCGCGTCGCGATCTGAGAGCCACTGCGTGCGCGACTCCATCGCGATCTGCGAGATTCTCGACAGCGTGTCTCGACCCTTCGGAGTAAGGACGATGAAGGGCGAGGCGCGATGGTCAGGATTGGTCTCGGTTGCAGCGAGGCCTCGGGTGAGGAGTTCGTTGGCACTGCGCTGAACCGCCTGGCGGGTGGTGCCGAGCCGACGGGCTGCCTGCGAGACCGTGAGGGGCTTGGCCGAGAAGACGCTGAGCGCGTACCACAGGGTCTGCGTCAGGCCCGCTTGGCGTGCGATGTGATCGGCGGCCTGGCGAAACAGGCCGGCGAGCTCTAGAACGTCCGCGATAAACGACGCCAATGCCGTGTCGATCCCATCTTCGGGAAAATTGACAACTGGTTGTCGATCTGTCATCGTGAGGTCAATTCTGCCAGGACTGATGGCGAAAGGACAGCCCGATGAAGCTCGCCTCGATTCGCATCATCACCGACGACCTCGATCGGATGGTCGCCTTCTATGAGAAGACGACGGGAATCACCGCCCAGCGGCCCGCGCCTCCGTTCGCAGAACTCGTGTCACCCTCGGCCACCCTCGCCATCGGACACTCGCAGACAGTCGCTCTGTTCGGAGAGGGCTCAGCGCACTCCGCCGACAACCACAGCGTGATCATCGAGTGGCAAGTCGATGACGTCGACGCCGAGTACGCACGGCTCTCAGCAGACATCGCGGACTGGGTACAGACGCCGACCACGATGCCGTGGGGCAATCGCTCGGTTCTCCTTCGCGATCCCGATGGCAACCTCGTCAATCTCTACACGCCCGTGACCGACGAGGCCAGGCAACGCTTCGCTGAACGCTGAAGCGAACGATGTGCAGTCCCCAGCGCGCAGGCCGCAAGAGCCTTCGCGTACGCGGCTGTCGCGTTCACGAACCGGCAGAACTCTCAGCAACCCGTGACCTGCGTTGGAGACCTCTCCCCTCGACCGGATCCAGCAGCGCCGCGCGGTCCTGCTTTCGATCTCGGACGGGCATCCTCGTCCGTACTGGCCCGACCTTCCTTTGCGCGGGAAGCGCGTTCAGCCGCCGTTTCGAGGCTCGCGGCCGGCCACCGGACCGGGGACGGTCTCGAGATCCGCGCAAGCCAGGTGCTCGACCAGCCGCTTCAAGGTGCTCGCGCGGCGACGAAAGCAGGTTCACGGCTCAGAGACCCTGAGATGCCACCTCCTGCTGGGCCGAGGTCGATTCAGGCATCACGTGGGGCCTGTGAGGGGCAGCGCCGTTAGCGACGGAGACGTAGAGGCGCTGGAGCCCCCACTGCTCGTTCGGCTCCGTACAGGTGCGGGTAGTGCGTGACGCACCCGGGTAGTGCGGTGCAAGCCCCAGCAACGAGACACGATCGGTCGCCTCCGAGATCTCCGGAGCTGGCTGAAGGAGAGTGAGACGGAATGACTCAGGTCGCGGTGGTAACTGGTGCGTCAGCTGGTGTCGGACGGGCGACAGCGCGCGCCTTCGCCGAACGGGGATTCGACGTGGCGCTGCTCGCTCGTGGTCAGGCAGGTCTGGATGCCGCGGTGCGTGAAGTCCAGGCTGCGGGGCAGCGGGCGCTGGCGATACCAACCGACGTGGCCGAGTTCGCGCAGGTCGACCGGGCCGCCAGTCGAGTCGAGGAGGAACTCGGGCCGATCGACGTGTGGGTCAACGATGCGATGACGACGGTGTTCGCGCCGTCTTGGGAGGTCAAGCCGGCTGACTTCCGGCGGGCGATCGAGGTCACCTTTCTCGGCCAGGTGTGGGGGACCATGGCGGCGCTGTCGCGGATGCGTCCGCGCGATCGTGGATCGATCGTGAACATCGGCTCGGCGCTGGCGTTCATCGGGATCCCCCTGCAGGCCGCCTACTGCTCGTCGAAGTTCGCCTGCCGGGGGTTCTTCGAGTCGGCGCGCGCTGAGCTGATCCACGAGAGGAGCCACGTGCGGATGAGCATGGTGCACCTGCCCGCCGTCAACACCCCGCAGTTCGACTGGTGCCAGACCGCAATGTCTCATCACCCGATGCCGGTGCCGCCGATCTACCAACCAGAGATTCCGGCCAAGTTCATCGTCGATGCGGCGCTCGACGGCCGACGCGACAAGATCGTCGGATCGTGGAACAAGATGCTCGTCGCGGTCGCCAGGCTCATGCCGGGGCTCGGCAACCAGTACGCCGCTATCGGAGCGTGGGGCGCGCAACTCACCTCGCAGGAGATAGACCCGAACCGCCCAGTCAACCTCTACGAGCCCGCTGACGCCGAGACCGACCACGGCGCGCACGGCAGCTTCGACGGCAAGGCAGGGGGATTCCTCGACCCAAGCTTTCTCAAGTCGATCCCCAACACCGTCAAGACGTTCGGCCAGGCGGTCGCCCACATCGCCCAATACAAGAAGCTCGTGTGGAAGAACCGCAAGCGCCACGGGCTGAACCCGACCGGCATCGGCCCCGCCGAACGGCCCCTGTACGCCCTTCGCGCGAAATCCGTGACCACGCAGACTCCGGCTCCCCCTCGATGAACCCGCTACTACTTCGGCTGCGCGCGACCCGACCGTCGGCACCCCCGGATCTGTGTGACCGGACTTGAGCCATGGACGGGACCGGCCTCAGTACCGCTCCTCTCCACGGGCACCCACGCACGCCGCATCGTGCCCATGCAGCGACGCGCTCTTCCTTCGGCTGGTCCCGACACTCAGCGAGCACTGCACAGAGAACGAAAGCAAGACTAGAGGCCAGTTCGCGTGTCGGCCCTCCTCGTCGCCAATTGCGCAACCGGCCGGGTCGCCGGCCACCCCCGGCGTCGTAAGCGACCCGTCCCGCGCCCTGCTCTCTGCGGAAGCAGGAGCGGGTGCTTGCTCGATTCTGGCTAACGCCGACCGCCCGGTTCGGTCGAACCGCGCCGGTGGTGCGACGAGCGCATTCCTCGAGAGCGATCGTCGCGACCTCCTCGAAGCGGACGAGCGCAACGGCGACATAGCGCTCGCAAGGAATCGACCCGCTCGGAGCTGGCACCCGCTTGTCCCTTGCTAGGACCAGCAGCCTTGGCCCTATACGTACTTCTCCAACGCCTCGCGTGCGAGCTGGCTCAGGGTCTTCCCCTCTCGCATCGCTTTGGCCAGCGCTCGCTCGTATAGGCTGACCGTCGTCCGAATGTTCAGCCTCGGCGAGCGGCCGCTGCCGCCGCTAAGCGACTTCCGACCGACCTGCCGGGCGCCGGACAGGTCGGAGCCTGCCTCGGCTTCTTTCGCCAGCTGCTCAGCGAGCTCCTCAGTAATCGGGGTGCCGGATTTCGACACAGCTATTACCCGAGAGGGTCTCAATCGCCGACTTCGTGTCGTCCGGGCCCCACCCTCCGCAGTGCGAGAGCTACGGCTAGTCCGCTTGGTTGTGCGTTCCGGCATTTCGCTTCCTCTTGAGGGATTTCGATCTGTGAGGGAATCAATCCGACAACGGAGGTCAGCATGAGCAACGACGACCAGGAGCTGGTCATGGCCCACTTCATCGTCTCAGACGATGTCGAGCGTTCTCGGCGCTTCTACACCGAAGTACTCGGCGGCAGGGTGGCCTTCTCCGGACCCGGAGGGCTGACCTATGTCGCACTATCCAACAGCTGGATCATCATCAACGTCGGCGGAGGGCCGACCGACGACAAGCCGGCGGTCACCCTGGAGACGCCACGCGATCCCGACCGGGTCAGCAGCTTCGTAAACATTCGGGTCAAAAACATCGAGGCTGTGTACGCCGAGTGGAGCGCCCGGGGTGCTGAATTCCTGACGCCGCCGAAACAGCACGAGTACGAGATCCGGTGCTACATCCGCGATCCCGACGGTCATCTGATCGAAGTCGGGCAGACCACGGACCCCGAAGGAGACTGGCACCCCGCTCGCTGGCCATCGGGTACGCCCGCCGAGGAGGCATGGCCACCGCGATCATCGGTACCGGAGGGATCGGATCGGCCATCGCCCGTCGGGTCGCCTCAGGCGGTGAGACCGTGCGTCTCTCGAGCGCCGACACTGAGTCGGCTCGAACGCTGGCTGCAGAGATCGGTCGGGCTGCCGTCACCGACTCGCTGGGCGAGAAGCTCCTGGTCGTTCCCAGCAACCCGGTCGCATCTGGCGAGGTTGTCGCAGGGTGGTTGCCCGCGAGGGCTCGCCTGGCCATGGCGTTTGGAACCATGACGGCTGATTTCTTCGAGTCCTCTAGCAACCGGTCCCCCGAGCCGGCGGTCCTCTTCTACGCGACCGACGATGACCGTGCTGACGAGAAAGTCGAGCGGTTGATCCGAATGGCCGGCTTCGAGCCGGTGAAGGTCGGGGGGATCGAACAGTCGAGTCGACTCGAGGTGGGCGGCGACCTTCACGATCTCGTAGTCGGCCCCGCAGACGCGCGGTCATTGATCGATAGGGCCTGATCCTTCGCCGCCCTGGTACATGCCATACCCGCGTCCAGCTAGCTCCACCTCAGGAGCCTGCGCTCACGGAAAGCAGCCCACCCGCCCGGTGTAGCTCTGCGCGGCGGGGGAACCTAGCTCTGTGGATGGTGCCGCAGGCCGTCGAGCGCGATCCGGATGATGCGCTCAACTTGCTCGGGATCGTTGCCTGGAAGCTTGCTGATCCCGATGACCATGTGCAGGACGTCGGAGAAATCGACGTCGGCCCTCACAACCTCAGCCTCCTGGGCGTGCTTGAGGAGCGGCTCGCCGGCGGCGAACAGCGACGTGCGACAGGCCTGGAACAGCGGGGCGTCCGCATCGAGGTAGTTGGTTAGCTCGGCGGCGAGCGCCCGCTTGGTCGCCAGGTAGCCCATCAGGCGCTCGAACCAGCTGTTGAGGGCCTCCCATGGATCGGCTCCATCGAGCTCCTCGGCGGAGCGCGCCAGCTCCTCGACCTCGTGGACGTATAGCGCCTCCACCAGCGCCTGCCGATTCGGGAAGTGGCGATAGAGCGTCCCGATCCCGACTCCGGCCCGGCGGGCGATGTCCTCGAGCGACGTCGCCTCGCCGCCCTCCGCAAACGCCTCGCGCGCGGCCGCAAGCACCTTCTCGTAGTTGCGGCGCGCGTCGGCACGTTTTGGCCTTGCAATCAAAAGCTCCGCGGGTGTTTCTGTCGTGCTCATCTCAAGATTCCTTGACAAACGGAGGAGGCCTCCGTATATTGTGGAGGGTCCCTCCAGATATTTCGGAGGTGGCCTCCATTTTAGCCCCAAAGTCAAGCGGTGTCACACATGAACCTCACTTCTCTAGTTACTCCCTCCCCCGACCGTCGCCGCTGGATCACGCTGTTCATCGTCTGCCTCGCGCAGCTGATGATCGTGCTCGACGTCACGATCGTGAACGTCGCACTGCCCTCGATCCAGCGCGACCTCCACTTCAGTCAGGCGAACCTCAGCTGGGTGGTCAATGCGTTCCTGGTCACGTTCGGAAGCCTGTTGCTGCTCGCCGGCCGGCTCGGCGACCTCGTCGGGCGCAAGCGAGTCTTCCTCGCTGGTCTGACGCTCTTCACCGCGGCATCACTGCTTTGCGGGATCGCGCCGAGCCAGGGCTGGCTGATCGGCGCCCGCTTCCTGCAGGGCGTCGGCGCTGCCGCTCAGGCCTCCGTGATCCTCGCGATCATTGTCACCGAGTTCCCCGTGCCGGCCGATCGGGTCCGCGCCATGGGCGCCTACGTGTTCGTCTCCGTCGCGGGCGGCTCACTTGGCCTGTTGGCCGGCGGCGTCCTCACTCAGGCCCTCAGCTGGCACTGGGTGTTCTTCGTCAACCTGCCGATCGGAGCCGCTGCGTTCCTCCTTGGAAGCGTCCTCATCCGCAGCGACAAGGGACTTGGACTCAGGCATGGTGTCGATTGGCTCGGCTCCGCCCTCGTAACCGTCTCCCTGATGAGCGCGATCTACGCGATCGTCGAAGCCACCTCATATGGCTGGGGCTCCGCTCGAGTGCTCGGCTTCCTAGCTCTCGCCGGCGTCCTGATGGCCGCCTTCGTGGCTCTCGAGGCCAGGATTGAGAACCCGATCATGCCGCTGCGGATCCTGAAATTGCGCGGCCTCGTCAACGCCAGCCTCGTCAGAGGCCTGCTGGTGACGGGGATGTACTCGACCTTCTTCCTCGGCACCCTGTACCTGGAGCACATCCGTCATTACGGAACTCTCCAGACGGGCGCGGCGTTCCTCCCCTGGACGCTGACCGTCGCTGTGCTGTCCCGAGGGATTACCGCCGGGCTCGTCCGGCGCTTCGGGGCGCTTTCGGTGCTCACCGCCGGGATGGCCATCGCGGCCGCCGGACTGGTGCTGTTCGCCTCGGTCGGGCCACACACCGCGTACTTCCCGACGATCTTCTTGGCCAACTTCGCGATCGGCTTCGGCATCGGCAATGCCTTCATGCCGCTCCTAACGGTGGCCATGGAGGACGTCCCCGCCGCCGACGCCGGGCTCGGCTCGGGCATCACCAACGTGTCGCAGCAGATCGGCGGCGCGCTGGGGCTGGCCGTTCTGAGCACCGTGGCGACCAACCACACCAAGGGCCTTTTGGCTTCACACCACGGCCTCGCCATGTCGTTGATCAGCGGCTATCACGTCGCCTTCCTCGCGGCGGCCGGAGCGACCGTCGTCGCGGTCTTGCTCGCGTTCGCGCTCCTGCGGCCGGGCGCCAGGCGGCCCGAGCTGCAACTCGCAGCCGATGAGCCCGAGGCCGTCCCCGCCAACGTTGAATTGGAGGGACAGGCAGCATGACCGCTCTCGACCGTCCTCTCCCCCATGCGACCCTGCCGCCCCGTCACGGGGCGCGCTCACGGGGCCCCCAAACTCGGCGGCCTCGTGAGCGGGCGCGGGTTAGGCGAGTGTCTGACGGAGTTGTCGCCTCGTATCTCCACGAGATCTCCGTGCGTCCCCGGCGCGCCGCCGCCTGACCATCCACGAAAGGAGACACGATGAAACAGGACGAGGCCCGATGCGGGCCCTTCAGCGCTGCAACTCGGCGCCTTTGAGCCACGCCGCTCCGTCGGCGTAAAGCTCCTCGACTTCTGAGCCGGTCAGCCCAGGCATGTTCCGCCTGACCTCGTAGCCGATGCCCTGCTGCAGGTAGGCGAGGTGCCGGTAGCCCTCGGGAAAGCCATAGAGGATGTCGGGATCGAGCTGCGGGGCTTGGGTCGGGTCGACGGGGTCGAGGCGGTCCTTCTCATAGATCGGCTGGCGGAGCACGAGTCCCCAGCGACCGTCGCGTCGTTCGAAGAAGTCATAGAAGCGTCCGGTGCACACCACGTCGCTGAGGACGCCTTCGACCGCTGCGCGCTGCGAGATGGTCATCTTTGTCTGCGCGATCGCCCGATCGGCCGACACGTCGATCGACGAGCCGCCGAGGAAGTGCAGGATCCGCACCCCCCGCTCGAAACCTTCTCGGCTCACTCGGATGAAGTCCTCGAATGAGCCCTGCCACCAGGTCGCCATCATGCGTCCGTCGTGATGCCAGACGGTGCGAAACCGCTCCCAATCACCGGCATCGCGCCATACGGCCCAACTCTCCACGAGCTCACGGATGTCGATTCGGTCAGCGTCGCTCATCAACGGGGAGCCTCAGCTGCAGCCGAATGATGCGACACTCACCGTGTGCCGACCGAGATCTACTTCGCCGGCGACAACGTCCGCGTGGAGGTCGTCGCGGATCCAAGTCAAGTCGCCGAAGCGTTTGCCTCCGCTGAGGGCCTCCCGTTTCGACTGACCGGTCAAGGCGCTCAGGGCGACGTCTACATCAATCCGGCAATGGTCGCCTTTTGGCTGGCTTCGCAACCAGAGCTCGAGCGACAGCTGCCGTCTGAGCCGACGCAGCCCGCAACCCGGCGAGAGACCGTTACCGACATTTGGGGCCAGCCGATCCGCCGCAAGCCGCGCCGCTGAGAAGCTCAAGGCCGCAGGCAGAGTCGCCTAGCTCGCAAAGTGCCGAGCGACCCGTTCTGCATACCAGTCCGGCCAGGGCGAGCCCGGGTTTTCCTCGGTGTATCCCTTATCGAGGCCCACAAGTAGCCAGACCAGCTCGCTACGGACCGGCGTCGTTCCCAGAATCTCGGACAGCTCGGACAGTTTGACTAGCCAGTCCGCGTACCAGGACGCCCAGTCCGGGTCGTCTCCGTCAACGATGCGATAGACGAGGTGATGCGTCTCTCCGGCCTCATGAAGCAGGGCCGCTATCCGCGTTGTCTGATCGCTCATGCTCTGGTCCCCTCGTGTCGTTTCGTCGCGCCGTGCGCGGCCGATCTTATTCGGACCGCCGCGCGGCGAGCCAGTCCTCGAACTCGGTGGCGACGATCCGCTCGTTGTGGACGCCATCGGCCTCCGCGGAGGCCAGCCACACCGCCGGCGGCCCCATGATCGCCGGGTCTAAGAGCCTCGCCCGGGCCTCCGCCGACACATTCTCGGGAATCATCCCCGTCGCGGTGGCTCCGCCGGGAAGCAGGACGTTGACGGTCACCGGAGATCCAGACAGGTCGGCGGCCATGACGCGCGAGAGAGCCTCAACACCGGCACCAGCCGGGCCGTAGGGCACGAAGCCCTGCCGGGTCATCGTCTGCGTATTCATTGAGATGTTGATGATCCGGCCTGCGCCTGCCGCAAGCATGCGGGGCACGATCGACCGCGCGACCAGGAACACTCCGGTGATCTTCGTCTCCACCACGTCGCGAAAGCCGGTCGGAGAGACTTCCCAGAACGGCTGGGGGTCGGTAAGGAAGCTCGGGTTGACCGTCCGCATCCCGATCCCGGCGTTGTTGACGAGCACGTCCACGCCGCCGAACCGCTCGTACAGATCATTTACGCATGACTCCACGGATGCCTCGTCGCGGACGTCCAGCTCCACGCCGACCGCGCCCCCTCCGAGCCGTTCAGCCACGGCCTGGGCGCGGGCTTCGCTCCGGCTGCCGATGCCAACCCGGGCGCCCGCCTCGATCAGCGCCTCGGCCATCGCCATGCCGAGCCCGCTGGTGGCGCCGGTCACGAGTGCACGGGTACCGTTCAGGTCGCTCACAGAACGACCAGTCGAGCCGGTGACGGGTCTGCGGCGGCGCGCGCGGCGATCCATTCGAGATCGGGCCCACTGTCGGCCCTGCACCCCACGACTACCGTGTTGCCGGCTTTCTGCCCCAGCGTCCACACCGTGGGATAGGCGACCGACAGCGCCGATGCGACCGTATGCACGTCGCGAGCGGATCGGTTGTCAACCACGTTGACCAACGTAAACGGGGCGACCCTTGCCGCGTCAGTCAGGGCCTCCGGCGCGATCAGTCGTTCGGGTATGCATGCGCCGACGAACGCGTCGATCACGAGCGCATCCCAGCTGTCATCGGGCTGTAGAGCGATGTGATCTCGGCCCTCGGCGTGTCGAACGCGCAGTCCAGCGGCGCGCCGCAGCCCGAGATGCCGGCGGGCGAGCGCGAGGACGTCGGCGTCGATTTCGCATACCTCCTGGCGCCCTTCGGGATCTTCCGCGGCGAGCGCTCGCGCGAGCGCACAGGCGCCGCCCCCGATGTGCAGGACGCGCCGCACCCCGGTTGCACGGAGCACGATCCGCAGCCAGCGCAGGTAGTCGAACTCGAGGTGCTTCGCATCGGCCAGGTCGACGTACGAGGCCTCCATGCCGGCCTGGCGCAGGATCCGTCCCGACGGTCGCCGCGGATCCACTTCAACGGCAAGCTCGCCGCGCTCTGCGATCGTCCGCGTGCGCCTCTGTCGGTGCGGCACACCGACAGGCTGACACAACGGAACTCGGCATCTTCGCCCGGCTGCGCGGATCAGCGCCCGCGCGCTCAGTCGTTCCGCAGTTCGGGGACGACCTCGGCGGCCAGTCGCTCCATCTGCTGCTCGTCATCGACGAGCGTGTTCAACAGAATCATTTCGGCTCCCGCGGCCGCGACCTCGCGCAGTCCATTGACACAGACCTCCGGCGGCCCCGCGACCGCGGTCGCCTCGAGCCCAGTTCGCCCCCAGTAATGCCGCGTGAGCGCGTCTCCAATCCGCCGGCGGGCGACGGCCTCCTCGTCGTCGACATGGATGTACACCCGCTTGGCGATCTGAAACGAAGCCACGTCTCGTCCCTGCTCTGAGA
The DNA here is from genome assembly GCA_963846075.1 of uncultured Actinomycetes bacterium. Classification (GTDB taxonomy): domain Bacteria; phylum Actinomycetota; class Thermoleophilia; order Solirubrobacterales; family Solirubrobacteraceae; genus Palsa-465. The sequence goes on from CAWJUS010000012.1 coordinate 14,555, forward strand.
GCTCGCGATGCACCGTCTGAACCTGCTCGGTGAACGCCGCAGTCGTCTGCGAACCGGCGCCGATGAAGCCGTCACCGAGACGCGCAGCCCGTCGCAAAGCGTTCGGATGATTCCCGCCCAGCCACAGCGGGGGATGGGGCTTCTGGACGGGTTTGGGCTCCATCGACGCATGCTCGAGCTTCCAGAACTCGCCCGAAAAATTGATTTCCGACTCGGTCCAGGACGCCTTCATCAAGGCCACCGCCTCGCTGAACCTCGCCACCGGGCGCTCCTCATCGACGCCAAAGGCGGCGAAGGGGCGGCCGCGACCACCCGCGACGACCCCCACCTCGGCCCGGCCGCGGCTCAGACAGTCGAGCGAAGTGATGGCTTTCGCCAGGTGAAGAGGGTTGTGGAGCGGCAGCACGAACACGGCGCACCCGAGCCGAAGCCGCTCGACACACGCCGCGGCGAACGTGAGCGTCTGAAGGGGGCTGAGGGTCCGGGCGGTCCCGAGGACCTGTTCCTGGGTCCAGCCGCTCTCGAATCCGATCTCCTCCGCACGCTGGAGATGCGCACGAAAGCGCTCCGGGTCGAACCCTTGCTGGTCGACGTACTGCGGAATGGAGATCGCAAACCTCATCACTGACACGGTGACACAAATAGGCAGGAGCCGTGCCCGCTCGGGCCGCTCGAGGCCGACGTTCTATGTTTGTGGCAGGACAGCATGCCCCTGCCGCCCGTGATGGCCTGCGGTCCCAAGTCCCAAATGTCCGAACTCGTGACTTGTCGCTCACAGACCGTCCCGCGCCGTCCCAAGGTTGCGCGCCGATGAGGCAGGGACCGCTTGCGGGCCGCTATCCCGCCGCGGCGGCGATGGTCATGGCTGCCCTTATCCCCTATCTGGCCCTGTCAGCGGCGATCGGACCGGTCACTCCGATCATCGCCCATTCGCTTCATATGAGCCTGCAGGAGATGAGCCTCGCCTCCGGGATGGGCAACGCCGCCTACGCCGTGGGGACGGTCCTGGCCGTTCAGTTCGCTCAGCTGCTGCCGCAGCGACGGATGATGGTCGTTTACGTGACGCTGCTGGTGATCGGCTCGGTGCTCTCCGCTGCGGCGCAGAACCCCGCGATGTTCATCGTCGGCCACGTCCTGCAGGGACTCTGCACGAGCCTGCTGTTGATCGCTGCGGTCCCACCGCTGGCGCTCGGGTTCGGGCAGGAGCGACTGCGCGAGACCGCCGTGATCATGAGCATGTGCATTTTCGGCGCCGTCGCGCTCGGTCCGACAATCGGCGGCATTCAGGCCAACTCGAACGCCTGGCGGCCTCTCTTCTGGGTCATCGCCGGGATCTCCGCCTGCGCATTCGTGTTGGCGCTCCTGACCTTCGAGGACGCGCCGCCCGCCGATCCGAGCGCCCCACGGGCCCCGTCCGTCATCGCACTGGCGGCGGCGGGCTCCGTGGCCGCATTCTTCGGAGCCTCGGAGCTGCTCACGCACAAGTTCCTCGACGGCCGCACCGTCGCCCCTCTGCTCGGAGGGCTCGCGCTAATCGTGTTTTTGATCGTGACCCAGTACCGGTCCCGTGGACCGCTCTTGATGATCCGCAGCATGCTCTCGAGCACGATCCCGGTTGGAGGAATCGTGATCGCCTTGTTCGCGGCGGCCGCGTCGGTGTCGGCGACGGCGCTGACGGCCAATCTGCTTACCGGGCGCTATAGCCCGGTCCACATCGGGCTCCTGTACCTGCCGGAGCTCGCGGGCGCTGTATTGACGGCGTTCGCGCTGGGCTACGTCATGGACAAACGGGCGATGCAGTACCTGCCATTGGCGGGAATGATCTTTCTGGCGGCCGGCATCGCGATCTTCCGCATAGAGCTGCCTCCGACCCAGGCAACGACCCTGATCGGCTCCGGGGTGACCGGTATCGGCCTCGGCGCGACGGTGGCACCCGCGCTCTTCTGCGCGGGCTTCTCCCTGCCCGCGGCCAACCTGCAACGGGTGTTCGCGATCGTCGAGCTGATGCGCGCGGTCGCGGCCTTCATGATCGCCCCGATCTTCGCCCACTTCGCGCTCACCGTCGGTGGCGACCCGAAAACCGGGACAGGCATCGCCCTGTGGGTCGGGCTCGGGTTCGCAGTTGGCGGTGCAGCGATCGCTGTGTCGATCTACCTACTCGGCGGGGCACGTCCGCAGACGCCGGATATCGCAGAGTTTCTCGAAGGTGACGGACCGGCTTGGTACTCACCGCCGCTGCTGGACCGGGTGCGCGCAGTCCGACGCGCGCCTGCGCCCGCCGAAGAGCCGGCGCGGTCATGACCGGCTCAGGCGCGGCGGGCCCCGTCGTCTTCGCCTACGACGGTTCCGAGCTCGCGAAGCAGGCGATTGAGGAGGCCGGAGAGCTCGTCGATCACACGGCGGGCGAGGCGCTGGTCCTGACCGCCTGGCAGCCGTTCGACGTCGGCTTCATACCCGCCGGCGCGATCCAGTTCGACGCCAAGGAGATAGCGGGTGTCAGGAAGGCCGCCGAGCAGACCGCGGACCAGGGCGCCGCGCTCGCCGACGCCGCGGGCTTCCGGGCGCACGGTGCGGCCCTCGAGGGCGCGCCAACCTGGAAGGTGATCGCCGACTTCGCCGATGAGCGCGACGCGCGCCTGATCGTGCTCGGCTCCCATGGCCGCAGCGGCCTGGCCGAGGTACTGGTCGGAAGCGTCGCGGAAGCCGTCGCCGCGCACTCGCGTCGCCCCGTCCTGATCGTTCACCGTCGCTCCTGATTCCCGCCGCGCGCGGCGAGGCCTGCGGCTACTGTTTCCCGATCAGGCTGCGAGTAGCCACAGCGATGACAGCCCTGGCTTTGGCCGGCTGCGGTTCCAGCGCCCAGAGCCATCGCACACTCACTCAGGCCACCGTGCCGCGGCTGCCGAAGGCGCGTCCTCAGGCTGTGGAGCCGGTCGCGGGTAACCAACCTGCGAGCACCTCCTCCACGTCGTCCCAGACCCAGCCGTCGGCACAGGCGGCCGCTAATCCGGGGCACGATCCGGTTCCCAGCGGACCGGCGTCTGACACGAGCGCGCCCGCCAAGGGTGCACCCAGCGACGCCGAGGTGCGCCAGGCGATCGCACAATTCCAGCTGGCCGTGTCGCGCTATCACCTTGACCAGCTCAACTTCTCAGGCGTGCTGTTGAACCCCGCGCAGCTTCCTCCCGGCGTCTGGAACGTGAGCATTGCCTCGGTCTATACCGACTACGGCCACGGCGTCGCGTGCGGCGGTGTCCTACAGGTTCCCGAGCTCGGCGTCGCCAACAAGACGTTGCCCTGCGGAACGGAGGTCACGTTCCGCTACGGCAATCGCGCGGTCCGCGTACCGGTGATCGACCGGGGCCCCTACATCGCCGGACGTGAGTGGGACCTCACGGGCGCGACCGCCGAGGCGCTTGGGTTCCCCGGCTTGGGTCCGATCGAGTGGCGGATCGGCTGAAGCTTGTTGCCGATCCGCAAACAGCTCGCACTGGCGCCGTCGTGACCCACACCGCGACGTTGCGAGACGGCCGCGAGGTGCAGCTCCGAGCACTCGATTCGGATGACCGGACGCGGCTGCGGCGCACGTTCGACGGTCTCAGCCCCGACTCGCGCTACCGCAGGTTCTTCATGCCGATGAAGGAGCTCAGCGACCAAGAACTCGACTTCCTGGTCAACCTCGATCACCGCGACCACGAGGCGATCGCCGCGATCGACCCCGAGGGCGGGGAGATCCTCGGCGTGGCGCGCTATGTGCGACTTCCCAACACGCCCGATCGCGCCGAGGCCGCGGTGGCGGTCATAGACGACTGGCAGCGCAGAGGGCTGGGTCGCGCGCTGCTCGAGGAGCTTGTGACCCGCGCGCGCGAGGAGGGCGTCAGCCACTTCACGGCCGTCGTGCAGGCCGACAATCGCCGCGCGGTTGAGCTGCTGTCAGAGCTAGGGCCCACGACGCGCTCGTTTGAGGGCAACATCGTCGAGCTCGAGATCGCTCTTCCCGAGGAGGGACTCGGTGCCTCGCTCAGCACAGCGCTTCGGGGCGCCGCGGGCGCGCTCCTCGGAACGCGCCCGCTGGCCGAGCGAATCATGCAGCGCGCCAGGGACGTCTGGCACCGCCGCCCGCCGTTCGGCGCACGCTGAAGCCACGCGCGCTAGGAGGCGGTGGCACCGGCCTGGGCGACCTCGTGCTTGCCCTCGGCGAACTCCTCGATGATCTTGGCGCAGAACGCCGGCAGGTCATCGGGGTTCCGCGAGGTGACGAGACCCTGATCCACGACCACCTCTTCGTCGACGACGTTGCCGCCGGCTCGCTTGATGTCGCCTCGAATGCTGGGATAGGAGGTCAGCGTGCGCTCGCGTACGAGGTCCGCCTCCACTAGCAGCACCGGCCCGTGGCAGATGGCGCCCACGGGCTTACCGCTCTTGAAGAACTCCTGCACGAACGAGATCGCAGCTTGGTCCATGCGGAGCTTGTCCGGATTGACCGTCCCGCCCGGGAGGATCAGGGCCTCGTAGTCGTCCGCGCTGGCGTCGGAGACCGCCTTGTCAACCGCGAGCTTCGAAGCGGGCTCGATGTCGTGGTTCATCGCCTGGATCTCGCCGCGCTCGAGCGACAGCGTCTCGGTGCTGGCGCCGGCTTCCTCCACCGCCTGCTTCGGCTTCTTGTATTCGATCTCCTCTACGCCGTCGGCGGCGAGGATCGCGATCTTCTTGCCGTTCAGCTCGTCTGCCATGTGTGCTCCTTTCATCCGCCGCGGCCACGGCGGAGCGCATTTCAAATCACTCTTCTACTTGCGCTACCCCAGTGCGTGCCCACCGAACCGCACGCCCGGGCGTTCAAGAGCAACATGCCGGAGCCGATACTTGACTCCGATGCGCGAGTGTTTCCAGCGCTCGGCGGAAGGGAAAGCGAACCAGACATGCCAGAGCCAGAGCCGGTCACCGTCGCGCAGGTCGTCAAGCAGGCGGTCGAGGTCTGCGACCCCCAGGGCGTGAGCGACGCCCTGATCTCGCTGCTCGAGCGCTACGAGGACGATGACGTCCCAATCACGGCAGTGCCGGTCCTCGCCGACCAGCTTGACGTGGTGGTCAATGAGATCGATGACCCCGTTCACGCGCCCGAGCTCAACATGGCCAGGGCCGTGATCCTGTATCTGGCTCACCGCCGCGACGAGCTGGAGGAAGACCCCGATGAACTGCTGCGGCTGGCTGTGCGGGCTGAGTTCGACGGTAAGCCCCCGCGGGAGGTCGCCGACTGGCTGACGGCTCAGGGCCTGGAGTGGTGACCGGGGCCCCGGCCCCTAACCACGCCACTCGAACAGTCGCGCCTCGGCGCAGGGAACGGCAACGGCGAGCGCGCCCGCTGCCCCCGGCCCGACATCGAGCTCCGTCACCGAGACTCGCTCGGGGAGCGTCGGTCCACCCCCGATCCCGGTGCCGACGCACTTGGCGATCGCCTCGTGGCGGACCCATGATCTGAGGAACTCGCGCTTCTGCGCCGCGGGCTCGAGCGCGCTGATGCGCTCTTCCTCCTCGGCGCCCAGGATGCGCCGCGCCACGGCCAGCGGGGCGCGCAGCCGCCTTCCGTGCTCCAGGTCGATGCCCACTTCGGCGCCCTGGCAGAAGGCGTACAGAGCGAGGTCATCCGAGTGGGAGAGGTTGAAACGCAGCTGGCCCTGGGCCAGAGCGGGCTTGCCTTTCGCTCCCGGCGCGAACCGGATTGTCCGACCATCGACGCCCAGGTAGCGTCCGAGCAGCGCCCTCAGGATCGCCCGCGACGCTGCCCAGCGGCGACGGTCCTGATCGCGCAGCAACCGCCCCGCCCGCGTCCGCTCCTCGCCGGTTAGCAGCTCATCCGTTCCCGCCGGCGCCGGCTCCAAGCGCGCGCGCCAGACGTCGACCACCGCCGCCGAGAGCGTCGGTCGTGACGGGGGCTCCGCCCAATCGCTGGCCATGCGAGGCGGCATACCCCGCATGATCGAGCATGCCCGCCGCTTCAGCCTTCGTTGACGTACGTCCCGATCAGACGCGCCTGCTCAATGACGTGATCCTCGAGCTGTTGGAGCAGCGGACGGCGCTCCAGGCTCGGCGGCAGCTCAAGGTCCTCGTCGAGCGCGTAAACCCAGAAGTAGTAGTGGTGGACGCCGTGACCGGGGGGCGGCGCCGGACCGTTGTAGCGGTCGTTGCCAAGCGAGTTCAGTCCGGCCACGCCAACGTCGCTCCCTTCCGGAAGGCCGCTGGCATCGCCAGGGATTCCGTACACCACCCAGTGCGTGAAGCCGTCCACAAGCGGTGCATCAGGATCGTGCATGACTACCGCGAACGCGGCAGTGCCGTCCGGCACTCCCGTCCACTCGAGGGCCGGCGAGACATCCTCGCCGTCGGAGGTGTGCCGAGCAGGAATCGACTTGTGTCCCTGGAAGGCGGGGCTCGACAGTTTCAGATCGGCGACGTTTAGCTGTTGGGGCATGCGGGCTCGATACCCGGCGGGCGGCGCGCTCAATCAGCTCACGTGCGGAGCATCGGCCACACGGGTGGACTGCCGAGGACGCGCAGCTCATCGATCCGCTCGAATCCCAAGCGCGCGTAGAGCGCGGCGTTGCGCTCGCTCGTGGCCTCGAGATAGGCAGGCAGGCGCTCGCGGTCGCAGCGCTCGAGAACCGGCTCCAGCAACGCCGTGCCAAGACCCTGCCCCTGGCGCTCGGGCACCACGCCCACATAGGGGATGTAGAAGTGCGCCGGGCGATGGTGACGGCGCTCGATCATGGTCAGCATCGCCAGCGCTCGCCCCAGGCGGGCGCCGAACACCCGCGCGTAGGAACGGCCCTGGAGCAGCGCCACGCGAGGTGGAAAGCGCCAGCGCTCGGGCGGCAGGCACAGCGCGGCGCCGGGCAGGCCGGCGGTGGTCCACGCTTCGCCCTCGGGGAGCACGATCTGCTCGAGCTCGATGCGAAAGAAGCTCCACAGGCGCATCCGGCGCCGACGATCCGCGGGCACCATCCAGCGAAAGACCGGGTCCTCGTCAAAAGCGCTCGCCAGCGTCATGGCAAGCGACCGGGACTCTGAGCGAGCTGCCGGCCGAACGTCCATTTATTAAATCTATTTCCACGGCGCCCGTGCTGAGACTTTGCGACCGGTGGTCGGACTCGGCACACGTGATCCTCGCGCTTGAGGGTCGAGTGGCGAAGGCGGATACTTGACCCCATGGGCGACGGTGCGCCACCGGGCCCGCGGCTACCGGGCCCGATTCAGACGGTCTGGTACACGTTCGGCCAGCCCGGCTTCTTCGCACACTGCCGCGAGCGCTTCGGTCCCACCTGGTCGGTCAGCCTCCCAGGCTTCCCGCCCCTGGTGGTGACCGGCGACCGAGACGCGATCAAGCGCCTGTTCACCGGTGATCCGCTCCTGCGCCGGCATGGCAACGACGTCCTGCGTCGCGTGGTGGGGGACCGCTCGCTGATGCTGCTGGAGCCCGCCGAGCACCTGGCCCGCCGGAAGCTCGAGCTGCCTGCCTTCCATGGTGAGGCGGTGCGCCGCTACGAGGCACGCATCCGCGAGCTGATCGAGGCCGAGCTCGCGACCTGGCATAGCGGCGAGCTGCTGCATGCCGCCGGGCGGGCGCGGACCGTGACCCTGGCGGTGATCCTGGAGCTCGTGCTGGGCGTCGAAGACCCCGAGCTGCGCGCGCGTCTCGGTCGCTGCTTCGAGGCGCTCGACAACCAGCGCAACAATCTCGCGCTCTTTCTTCCTGAGCGGCTCACCCGACGCACATGGCTTAACCGCTGGGTCTACGCCCCACTTGATCGCGCGAACGAGCTGCTGGCCGAGCACATCGCCACCACCCGCCGGGACCCCTCGCTCGCCGAACGCCACGATGTGCTGGCCATGCTGGTGCGGGCCCAGGACGGACTGTCCGACGAGGATCTGCGCGCCGAGCTCTTGACGCTCGTGCTCGCCGGCCACGAGACGACGGCCACGGCCATGGCCTGGGCCTCTGACCTGCTCGCCCATCACCCGCGGGTGATGGCCCGGCTGCGCGAGGCGGAGGACAGAGCCTACGTCAAGGCTGCGGCCAAGGAGGTGCTGAGGGCCCGCACCGTGGTCTACGTCAGCGCTGGGCGGTTCGTGCTCCAACCGTTCACGATCGGGCAATGGGAACTCGACCCGGACACGCTGATCCTCGTCGACGCCCAGGGCGTCCACGGCGACCCGACCCTGTACCCCGAGCCTGATCGCTTCCGGCCCGAGCGTTTTCTGGAGCAAACGCCGGACGGCTACGCCTTCATCCCATTCGGCGGCGGAGCACATCGCTGCCTGGGAGCCGCGCTGGCCACGCTGGAGCTCGAGCTGTTCATCGACACGCTCGCCCGGAACGTGGAGCTGACGCCCGTGGGGCCGCCGGCGCGCCCCGTGCGCCGCAACGTCACGCTGGCGCCCGCAAACGGCGCAGAGATCCGCGTCGCCGCCGTCCGCGAATCCGCCGTGCTTGCCGCCGCTTGAGGCCGAGCCTCAGACAGGCGTAGCATTTTGTATGTGACTGCCCTCGGTGTGGCACTGCTCGTGATTGGCGCGACCGTCGTGCTGGTCGAGGCCCACGTGCCCTCACTGGGGATGCTCGGCGTCCCGGGCGTAGTGGGCATCGCCGCAGGTTCCGTGCTGGCCGTCGCCGGCCTGGGCGGCGGCGTGGTTCTGGGGCTGGTGGCGGCCGTGGTGCTTGCCGGTGCCGCCCTGGGCGTGGTCGGCCTCTCGGTTTCAAAGGGCGCTGCCGTTCGACGACGGTACGTCCGCGGCGGAGTCATAGGGCACCTGGGCGTCGTGCGCCGCTGGAGCGACCCTCATAGAACCGTCCTCGTCGACGGCGCGCTGTGGAACGCCTGCCCCTCCTGGCCCGACGACGAGCTCTGCGAGGGCGACCGCGTGGTTGTCGAGCGGGTCAGCGGGCTTACGCTGGCCGTGCGCAAGGCCGAGGAGTGGGAGCTCGTGGCGTGATTCTCACCGCGATCATCATCGTGGTGGCGGTGCTCCTGGCGATCGGGGCCACCGCGGCCGGTGCGTCGATCCGCGTGCTGCGCGAGTACGAGCGCGGCGTCGTCTTCCGGCTGGGCCGGCTGATGCCCACCAAAGGTCCCGGCCTGATCCTCCTGATGCCCACGATCGACCGCATGGTCAGAGTCAGCCTGCGCACGGTGACGCTGACGATCCCGCCCCAGGAGACCATCACGCGGGACAACATCCCCGTCCGGGTTACGGCGGTGGCCTATTACCACGTGGTCGACGCCCCGCTGGCAGTCACCGAGGTGGAGAACGTCCACTCGGCGACGGTTCAGATCGCGCAGACGACGTTGCGCTCGGTGGTCGGCGGAGTCGAGCTCGACCACCTGCTGTCCGAGCGCGAGAGCCTCAACGAAGCTCTCCAACAAATCATCGACACCCAGACCGAGCCCTGGGGCGTGAAGGTGACCACGGTGGAGATCAAGGACGTGGAGATCCCCGAGCGGATGCAGCACGCGATCGCGCGTCAGGCTGAGGCCGAGCGCGAACGGCGGGCCAAGATCATCAACGCCGAGGGCGAGTACCAGGCGGCGGCCAAGCTGGCCGAGGCTGGCGAGGTGATCGGCGCCAACCCAACGACGCTCCAGCTGCGCTATCTGCAGACGCTGCGCGAGATCGGCGGCTCTCAGAACTCGACCGTAGTCTTCCCGATGCCGATCGACCTCGTCAAGCCGATGATCGAGGCGGCACGAGGATCGGGGCAGCTGGGCGAGGGCAACGGATCAGTCCGAGCAGGACGCCTCACCTCGACTGGACTCAGGCGATCCCGCGCCCTGGGCCTGCGCCGGAGCGGGAGGCCGAGCAGGGCCGCGAGCCGGAACGTAGCGAGCACCACGATTCCTAGCGTCGGCCGCCACGCAGCGCAACGCTGACCGCGGCCCACGGGCTCCGTGCCCCGGACGCCGTCACCGCCTGGACGCGGAACTGATAGCGCCGTCCGTTAATCCCGACGAAGTCGTCGGCGTGGCGCTTCGTCCTGCGCATCAGCGTCCGCCACGCCCGCCCCGAGCGCCGAGCAATAGTCGACATCGCGGACGAACTGGAACTCCGGCTCGGAGGGATCGCGCCCGCGCCCGTAGCCGAGGCAGCTGCCATCGCTCCAGACGATGCTGCCGGCCTCCTGCAGGCGTGCCGTCCGGCAGCACGATCGGGCCCGCCCACCGCGCCGATGTCCTCGGCCGAATTCAGTCTCTCCCAGGCCGCTTGCAGCGTCCCCGGCCGCAGGCAGGCATCATTGTTGAGCAGCAGCAGCGCCGCGCCGCGCGCCGCCGCGGCAGCCTGGTTCACCGCGTGCAGGAAGTGCCGGTTCTCCGGATTGCGGATCACCCGCGCACCGTCCAGCCGGCTCAGCAGCTCGGCCGTTTCGTCGGAGGAGGCATTGTCGACGATGATCACTTCGGCCGGCAGGCGGACGGTCGCGGCGATGGCGCGCAGGCAGCCGAGAGTGAGCGCCGCCTGATTGAACAGCACGAGCAGGATGGACACGTCCGCGGCGCCGCCGCCTGCGGCAGGAGCCAGCCGCTCGGACCGCCGACCAGGAATTCCTGGAGCGCCGCTTCCGCCCGCGCCCGAAACTCCTGCTTCGTGCTGCCGGCCGCCGATCGACCCCGTCGGACCGCTCGGAGACATGGCCGCGAGACGTCGGGAGAGCGCGCGCGCAGGCGGGCCAGCCCCGGCGCAGGGCGGCAAGCCCTCGGTGCCCTGCGTCACGCGCCGCGGCAGCGCGCTCGGATCATTCTGGTCCTGCATCCGGTTTCAGGTTCTCTGCCGCGGTTGCGCCGACCGGGCGGGCCGGGCCTTGCCACGATCCGGCGCGGATGACAAGAAACGCCGGGCCGACACCGGGATGTGCTGGCGATCAGCCGGCCCGTTGCGTCGCGCCTACCGAGGAGGAAGGCGAATGGACCGACGCGAGAAGCTGCTGGCCGGGCTTGACCTTTCGTCGATGGTCGGACTCGAGATCGGCGCCGCTCGACCGGCCGACGCTGCGGAAAGACCGAAGCCCGCATCCTCTACGCCGACCATCTCGATACCGAGTCGCTGCGGCGCAAATACGCCGACGATCCGAATGTCGATGTCAGCAAGATCGTCGATGTGGACGCGGTCTGGGGCGAGCGGACCCTCGCAGAGGCGCTCGGGCCCGACACCAAGGTCGACTACGTCCTGGCCTCGCACGTCGTCGAGCACGTGCCGGACCTGATTTCCTGGCTGCAGGAACTGCGCGCCGTGCTCAAGCCCGGGGGACAGGTCCGGCTGGTAGTGCCGGACAAGCGCTTCACCTTCGACCTCTACCGGCGGGAGACCGTGCTTTCCGACGTGCTGGCGGCCCATCTCGTTCGCGCCCGCAAGCCGCTGCTGCCGTCGGTGGTCGATTTCGTTCTGTTCTCGACCACGGTGGACCACATGAAGGCATGGAACGGCGAGATGCCGGCCGAGCTGGCGCTCACCCGGGAGCGCTTCAACTGGGCCTACCACGTCGGCCGCGACGTCATCGACCACGACAACTACCACGACGTCCATTGCTGGGTGGTGACACCGCGCTCCTTCGCCATGCTGTTCGCGGAGATGGCGGAATTCGGTCTGCTGGATTTCAGCTGCGCCGCATTCCACGACACCGAGCCCTGCGAAATCGAATTCTTCGTGGTGCTGCAACAGAGCGCCGATCCCGCGGAGATGGCCGAGAGCTGGCGGCGGATGAGCCGCGCCGCACGCCCCCGTCAGTCCTGGCAGCGGCCGGCCTGCCCTCGCGGACACTCCAGGGCCGATCGGAGAGCTCCAGGAAAAGACGATCGCCGCGCTCAGCGACTGGGGTGCCGCAGAGCGGGCGCGCGCCAGGGCCGAACTCGCCCGCTCCTTCGAGAGATCGCGCGCCGAGCAGGCGGGCACGAGCGATGGAAGGAGAAGTCGCGACGCGAAGCCGCCGAGGCAAAGGCGGACGAGCCGAAGCCGCCATGCGGGAGGCGCAAGCCGAGGCCAGCGCGCCCAGGAGACCGTCGGCAGCCTCATTCAGGAACGGGACGCGCTGCTGAACTCCGGCGTGTGGCGGGCGACGCGCCCGCTCCGCGCCTTGTTGAGGCGGGTGCCCCCGCCGCTGCGCAACCTGGCAGCCCGGCGCTCGGCCGCGGAATAGGCGGTGCTGCGCGGGCAACCCGGCGGCGCGGCCGCCGCCGGCAGCGCGAGCAGGTGGCACGTATCGAGGCCTCGCCGCTGTTCGACGCCGGCTGGTACGTGCGGGAATATCGTGATCTCCAGGGCTCGAACATATCGCCCGGCGCTGCACTACCTGCTGCACGGCGCCAGCCGAGGGCCGCAACCCGGGGCCCGATTTCGACGGGGCCTGGTATCTCGCAGCAGAATCGCGACGTCGCGGCGGCGGGCGTCAACCCGCTGCTGCATTTCATCGAGCAGGGCAAGCCGAAGGGCGCGCGCCCAAGCCGCCCGGAGACGCGCGAGACCCGCCGGGCCGCCGCTCGCTTCACGCCGTGCTGCGCCGGCATTTCGCCGGGCTGCAGCCGCTGCGGACCTTCCCGGCGCCGGGCATGCCGCCGCGGCTGACCATGGTCACCGACAGCATCAATGCCGGCAGCCTGTTCGGCGGGGTCGCACCGCCATGATCCTCGCCGCACTGCTCGCCGAAGACGCGGCATGGAGCTGCGGCTGATCACCCGCAGCGAGCCGCCGGAAACCCTCAATTTCCAGCGCGTGCTGGACCTCAACGGCATCGCCTGGAAGCGCAACATCGAGTTCATCCACGCCGGGATCGGCGAGCACGCACGCGAAATCCCGGTCGGCCCGGACGAGCTGTTCCTGACGACGTCATGGTGGAGCACGCAGCACCCGGCCGCCGTCGATCCGCGCCGGATCGTCTATCTGCTGCAGGAAGACGAGCGGATGTTCTATCCGCATGGCGACGAGTGGCTGCGCTGCGCCGAAACCCTGGCCGATCCGCAGCTCCGCTTCGTGGTGAATTCCGAGCTGCTGTTCGAGCACATGGCGCGCGGCCCGCTGCCGCGTGCCCAACATCGCCGCAAACGGCGTCTGGTTCGAGCCGGCGTTTCCCGCGGCGGCGGCCGCGCGCCGACGGCAGCGCGGCGCAAGCGCGACCCGCGCGCCGCGGCTTCTTCTTCTACGCCCGGCCCGGCAACCAGCGGAACCTCTACTACCGCGGCCTCGAAGCGATCGGCGCCGCGATGGAACAGGGCGCGCTCGCGCCGGAGGAATGGGACATCTATTTCGTCGGCCGCGACCTGGAGCCGATCACCCTGCCCGGCGGGGTTCGCCCGGTGCTGCTGGAAAATCTCGACTGGGCCGACTACCAGACCCTGGTGCGCCGGATCGATGTCGGCCTGTCGCTGATGTACACGCCGCATCCGAGCTATCCGCCGCTCGACCTGGCCGCCAGCGGCGCAGTGGTGGTGACCAACCGCTACGGCCCGAAGACCAGCCTGGCGCGCTACGCCGACGACATCCTCTGCGTCGAGCCCAGCATCGAAGCGCTCGCCGGCGGCATCGCCGAAGCGGTGCGCAAGGCCAGGGAGCGCGGAGCGCGGCGGCACGCACCCGCCAACCGCCTGCAGCACGACTGGGCCGCGGCGTTCGAGCCGGTGCTGCAAAACCTGGCGGAGCGCCTGTAGCTCGTGGGCTCGGCGATCACCTTCCCCACGGTCGACTATACCGACCCCTGGAACGAGAGCCAGCGAAGCCCGGCTCACCGCCCTGTCGCGCGGCCACCGGCGCGTCGCCTATTTCTACGAGAAGCCGGACACCAGCACCTTCCGCTACCGCGTCCACAACATGATCGACGCGCTGCGCGCCGATCCGCAGACCGATATTTCCGCCACCTGGTTCGCGCTCGCCGACCTCGACGCGGATGGACCGTTTCATCGACCGCGCCGATGTGCTGGTGATCTGCCGCACCCGCTACAGCGCGCCGGTCGGGCGGATGATCGCCCGCGCCCGCGCCCGCGGCCTGCGCCTGATCTTCGATATGGACGACCTGGTGTTCGACCCCGACTACGTGCACGTCATCCTCGACACGCTCGACCAGGATGTCGAGCGCATGGACGATCTGGGACGACTGGCACGCCTATGTCGGCCGGCTCGCCGCGACCTTGCGGCACTGCGACGAAGCCATCGTCGACCACCGCGCCGCTGCCGAGCGCATGGCCACTTGCGTGCCGGGCGGGCGCGTGCACATCATTCCGAACTACCTGAACCGCGGCGCAGATCGAGCTGTCGCGCAGCCTCTTCGAGGCGCGCCGGGACCTCGGCTTCGCGAATGACGGGCGCATCCATCTCGGCTATTTCAGCGGCAGCCCGACCCATAACCGGGATTTTGCCGTCGCGTCGAGCGCGCTGGCCCGGCTGCTCCAGGAAGACCGCCGGCGTGATGATCCGCATCGTCGGATTCCTCGATATTGCCGGGCCGCTGGAGCGCCATCGCGACCGCATTCGAGTGCGTGAAGCTGCAGGACTTCCTCAACCTGCAACGGGTGATCGGCGAGACGGACGTCAACCTGGTGCCGCTGCGCGATGACGTGTTCACGCGCTGCAAGTCGGAGCTGAAATTCTTCGAGGCGGCGATCGTCGGCACCCCGACGATCGCCTCGCCGACGCCAGCCTTTGCCGCGCGATCTCGGACGGCGTCAACGGCTTCCTGGCGCGCGAGCAGGACTGGTATCCCAAGCTGCGCCAGCTGCTGGAGCGCATCGCCACGCCCGCAGGCCGCACCGAACTCGCCGACCGGGCGTTCCGCGATGTCGAGGAACGGTACGCCTGGACCCGACAGGGGCCGGCGATCGAGGCGGCGCTGTTTCCGGCGGGCATGTCCTGTCAAGGCAAGAAAGGCCAGGGCTCCGCCCTGGACCCGCTGGGGCTTAGGCCCCAGACCCCTTTACTTTAGCAGCGAGCGCAGCGCCCGCAGGGGGGCGGTTACGCGCCAGGATGTGGAGGCGCGCATGGCGTCGAGTGCTTCCCGCAGCTGCGCGTTCTGCTGCTCCAGCGCCGCGATGCGCTCCTCCGGCCCACCACGCCCGGCACCGCTTTGCGCAGACCACATCGCAATACATGTAGGATTGCAGGGCGAAATAGATCATCTCCCAATCTTCCGAGAGCATGAACTCGTTGGTCGCCTGAATGACGCCTGTACGGGGCGTTGCTGAGCCCGGCCTCGTTCATGATGTAGTCGTTCATGATGATCAGCCCGTCATCGCGAACCTTGCGCCTGATCACGGAAAGCTCGCGGGCAACGGATTTCGTAGTGATGCTGTCGGCGTCGACATAGAAGATATCGACGCTCTGATCCGCAAGCGTCTCCAGGGCCACGGCGCTGTCGCCCTCGATCACCCGCAGCCTGCCCTCCTGGATGGGTCCGGCGAATTGGCGACGGTAGAACTCGGCGTGAGTTCGGTTCTGGAACAGCTCCTTCGTCGGCTTGCCCCAGAGCACCGGCATCTTGATGGATGTTGAACAGGTCGATCGCGATGAATTCCCGTGGCTCGCAAATCCTCAGGAAATTCTCCGACAGATCGCCCAGCGCCACGCCCACTTCCGCCACCACCCTGCCCTTCGGCAGCAGGGGCAGGATCTCGTAACGGTCCGGCAGCATCCTCGCATTGGCGAGCAGGCGATGCGGCAGCCGTGGGCACTCGCGCAGATCCGGCACGGCGTCACGCCGCCGGTTCGGCGGCGAGCCAGCCGACCGTGCCGCGCAGCCCGTCCAGCCAGTCGGTCTGCGGTGCCCATCCCGTCTCGCGGCGGATCAGGCCGATATCCAGCACATTGACGGGAACGTCGGCCTGCCGGCCCGACCGGTAGATTTTTCGCAACACGCCGCGGCCAAGCACCGCCTGGATGTCGGCGAGGATCTCGTTGACGCTGCGACCGACCCCGCTGCCCACATTGAATACGTGGTGCGGCCCGTTGTACGACAGCACGGTGAGCATCGCCCGTGTCACGTCGTCGATGTGGATGAAGTCGCGCACCACCGTCCCGTCACCCCAGATCTCGAGCGCGCTGCCGTCCAGCGCCTTCTGCACGAAGGCCGCGATCACCCCCTGCTGGCGATGCGCCGTCTGGAACGGGCCATAGGGATTGGCCACCCGCAGCACGGTGTAGTCCAGGCCGTACAGATGCCGGTACAAACCGAGATATTTTTCGATGGCGAGCTTGCCGATGCCGTACGCCGATATCGGTTCGGTCGGCGCGCTCTCGGGAATTGGCGTCTGCTGGGAGATGCCGTAGACCGTGCCGCCCGACGAGACGAATACGATGCGGCGGACCTGCGTCTGCCGGCACGCCTCGAGCAGCTCGATCGTCGTCAGGATGCTGCGTGTCACATCGGAAGCGGGATTGCGATTCGAGCTGTCCGGCAGACCGCTGCCGATGAGATCGAACACGACTTGGCTCTCGCCGACCAGCGCGGCAAAATCCGGATACTCGCCGAGGCTGCCACGAATCCAGTCCACACCGGCCAGCTGCGCCGGAAACTGCAGGCTGCGGCCGAAGCCGCGCACTTTCGCACCCCCAGCAATCAGCGTCCGGCAGAGATTGGTGCCGATGAAGCCGCCGGCCCCCAGCACCAGGCAGCGCACTCCCGCCAGCGTCCGCTCGCTCGACGTGCCGCCGAACTCCGCCATGCGATCAGGCGCGCGTCTGCGCGGAGCGGGCCGTGACGTCGAGCCAGGGATGGCGCTCCTCGACGAACTCCACCATGGGCGCTTGTTGCCCGGCTGCTCGGTGATCGCGTTGACCATCGAGCCGCGTGCACGCGATATTCGGCCAGGATCTCCGGCACCGGCGATGCCGAACTGGCCGAGCTCGACCATGCGGAGCCAGAGATCGTAATCCTCCCAGCCCATCGCGTCGCGCCGGACGTAATAGCCGCCCGCCGCGGCCCAGGCCCATTTCGCCACCAGGGCCATGGCATCGATGTAGTTGCCGCCTGCAGGCGCGCCGGATCGAAACGGCTCGCCCGATGACGCTCGTCGGCGTCGCCGAACTGCTGGATCGCGGATAGGCGAACGCGGCCGCGGACTCGCTGCAGCGCCGCCAGCAGGCGTGGCGCAGCACTCCGGCGCGCAGCCGGTTGTCGGCATCGAGCGGCAGCACGCCAGGGCGTCTCGGCGGCATCGAAGCCGCACGTTGCGCGCGCCGCCGAGCCCGGCATTCGTCACCGTCGCGCAGCACCAGGATCCGGTTGAAGCGGTCGCGATGCGCCTGCGCCCATTCGAGCGACGAGCGGCACGCGACTGGTCGGTCGAGCCGTCATCGACGACGACGAGATCGAGCGTCTCCAGCGTCTGCGCCCGCACCGAATCGAGCGCCTCCACGATATGCTGCTCGTAATTGTAGAGAGGCATCACGACCGTCACCTCGGCCTCGCCGAGCCGGTCGTCGCGAACAGCAGCTCGCTCTCCGGCACGTCGGGCGGGCCCTGCGCGGCATAGGCGCCGCGGCGCAGTCCGAGCTCGAAGCGCGCCGCGCCGGCTCTCGCGCGCCGGCCGGATCGAGCGCGCCGAGCAGGTCGCGCAGCCAGTTCCGCCTGGCGCCGCGGGCCGAAGCGCCACAGCACGTCGTGATAGGCGGCCTGCGCCGATGCGCGCGCGCAGCGCGGCATCGTCGACCAGGCGCAGCAGAGCGCCGTCCCAGGCCTCCTCGCGTCCGCGCGAGGAAGCCGGTGACGCCGTCGCGGATGGCGCGCCGGAACGGCCCGGTCGGGCGAGGCGACGGTGCAGCACCTCGACCAGTGCCGCCTCGAAATATTTCAGCTCGCTCTTCGCCTCGCAGAACGGGTTGCCGGCCTCCAGCGGGCGAGGTTGATGTCGAACCGGGCGAGCTCGTCCGGCAGACCGTCGAGCGGCACCATGTCGCGCCATTCGATCTGCCCGGCAGCCCGCCGAGCTCCGGGAACTCCTCGATCTCCAGCAGGGCGCCTTGGCTGCTCCGGGTCGCGGAACAGCACCAGCCGGCACTGCGGGCGTTCGCGCAGCACGCGGGCCAGCGCCGGCGCCGCTTGCGCGAAATCGCGCTGATGCGTGCGCGTGCCGCCGGCATAGCCGATGCGCACCAGCCCGTCGCCGGCCACGCTGCCGGCGGCGGCGCAGCGCCAGCGCGAGCGCGATGCGTGGCTCGTCGAAGCCGTTCGGCAGCACATGCACGGCATCTGCACGCGCGCATCTGGCGGGCCAGTCCTCGGTCGTGCGGTGCAGAGATCCGCCTGCCATCATCGTGCGCTGCACGCGGCGGAAGAAGTGCGTGACCTCGCCTTCGTCGAAGTCTGCATCGAGCGGATGCCGTCGATCACCTCGGGCGTCGCGAGCTGCGCCTTGAACATCAGATCGTCCACGTCGAACACGACGAGCGCGCCCTGCTCGTGCAGATAGGTCACCACGCGGTCGATGTGATCGTCCCAGGGCGTGCGCCAGAGCACCGCGACATCGACCCCGTGGAGTTCGGCATAGCCGGTGTGATGCACTGAAGACCAGGATGCATCCCAGCCGACCGCACCCGCCGTCTCGGCGTAGCGGGCGCAGCGGTACAGGTTGCCCGGCGTCTCCGGCTCGCCGGAGATGAAACAGGATGCGGCGACGCCGATTGCTTCGGGCAAGCCGGCGCGGCCTGCTCGGCGGGGGCCGGCGCCGCTGAAGCTTCGGGCTCGGCCGACAGCGTCCGCCGAGAGCGAGCATTTCGTGCTCGTCTGACATCGCCAGGGCCGGGCCTCGGCGCCGGGGCGGATCGATCTCGGCCCGCGCCGGCGCGAGTGGGGAGCTTCGGCCTCACGAGCGAGACGGCCGCCCGCAGCGGTCTTGTGGCGCGCCAGGAGGTCGAGTTCGCAGGATCTGCTTGTCTGCCAGGAGCGCCCGGGCCTGCGCCTCGGCAGCCTCCACAGCTAGCCGCCGCTGCTCGGCCGCCCTGGCCCGCGCCTCGCTCCATTCGGCCCGGGCTTGCGCCAGCTCGGCCCGGCTCGAAGCGGCAGCGGCCTGGTGTTCCGCCGCCTGGGCCCGAGCCTCGGCGGCGGCGGCGGCGCGCAGCTCCGCCTGATAGCGGTCGTTGCGCGCCTCGGCGAGCTGCACCTGAAGCGTGCGGCGCGCCGCCTCGGCCGATCGCTCCGGGCGATGGTCTCGAGCAGTCGGGCTTCGGTCCGCTCGGCCCATTGCCGCGCCTCCTCGCTGAACTGCAGCGCCTTTTCCGCGTTGCCCCGCGCCTCTGCTTCCTGGCGACGCAGCTCTTGGAACCGGCGACTGAGGCCGTGCAGCTCGAAATCCGCTA
>CAWJUS010000013.1:0-118402 GCA_963846075.1 uncultured Actinomycetes bacterium
TCGACCGCTCGGCGCTGTACGACACCGACCCGCGTCCTGCACCAGAGGCGATCGGCCACTAGCTCTCGATGGTCTGCCACTAGCCTTCCGCGCTCGATGCGCATCACCAAGCTGGCAGAGGTCGAGCCGCGGCCACGGCGGGTGGCGGTCGGCGAATTCGACGGCGTTCACCTCGGTCACCGGGAGGTGATCCGGGGCAACGACACGGTGCTGACGTTCGATCCACATCCGCTCCAGGTGATCCGACCGGAGGCAGCGCCCAAGCTGCTCACCAGCCTGGAGACGAAGGCCGAGTTGATCGCCGAGCTGGGAGCGCAGGAGCTCGTGGTGATCCAGTTCGACGAGCGTTTCGCCCGGCAGAGCCCTGACGAGTTCGTCGATCAAGTGCTCGTCCAGGGCCTGCACGCCACGCACGTGTCGGTCGGCGAGAACTTCCGCTTCGGCCACCGCGCGGCGGGCGACCCGAGCCTGCTCCAGGCGGACGCCCGGTTCGACACGCGGGTCGTGCCGCTGGTTGAGGTCGACGGCGAGGTCGTGTCCTCCAGCCACATCCGCGGCCTCGTGCTGGCGGGAGAAGTCGAGCAGGCGGGCCGCTTCCTGGGCACTCCATTTCAGCTCCGGGGCGAGGTGGTGCGGGGCGATCGCCGCGGGCGGACGATCGGCTTTCCGACCGCGAACATCGTGCCCGACGAATCGCTGGTGTGCCCCGGTCACGGCGTGTACGCGGCCCGCGCCGACGGCAGCTGTGCTGCCGTAAGCGTGGGGGTGCGGCCCACGTTTGGCACCGGGCGGGCGGTGCTGGTCGAGGCCTACCTGCTCGACCGCGACGTCGATCTGTACGGGCGCGCGTTGTCCGTCTCGTTTCTCAAGCGGCTGCGCGGCGAGCGGCGGTTCGAGTCGGTGGAGGCGCTGGTGGAACAGATGCGGCGCGACGTCGAGCTGGCGCGCGAGCTGTGCGGCTAACCCCTGCCGGCGGCTGCTGCTAGCCTCGGCGCCCGCATGACCGTCACCCAGGAGCGAAAGCGAGAGCTGGTAGAGCGATTCGGGTCGGGGACCGAGGACACGGGAAAGACCGAGGTCCAGATCGCGATCCTCACCGAGCGCATCAACGCCCTCACCGAGCACCTGCGCGCGCACAGCAAGGACCACCACTCGCGGCGCGGCCTGCTGATGCTGGTCGGCCGCAGGCGCCGGTTCCTCAACTACCTCCAGCGCGCCGACGTCGAGCGCTACCGGACGCTGGTGCGGGAGCTGGGCCTGCGCAAGTGAGCACGGCGAGCATCGGGATCATCCAGCCCGGTACGCCCGTCCCCGAGTTCCAGCTGCGGCGAGAAGACGGGACGGAGTTCACGCGTGCGGAGCTGCTCGAGCAGACGACGGTGCTGGTCTTCTATCCGTTCGCCTTCAGCCCGGTGTGCACCGATCAGCTGAACCTCTACCAGGAGGTCCTGGACGAATTTGCCTCGCGCGGCGCGACGCTGTACGGGGTCTCGTGCGACTCGATGTGGTCGCAGAAGGCTTTTCGCGAGCAGCTCGGGGTGACCATCGAGCAGCTTTCGGACTTCGAGCCCAAGGGCGCCGCCTGCCGCGCCTTCGGCGTCTATCACCCCGGTGGCTTTCCACAGCGTGCGCTGGTCGTGATCGGGCCAGACGGCGTCGTCAAGTGGTCCTACCAGGCTCCGTCCCCCGGCGATCTGCCCGGCGCCAACCTGATCTTCGACGCCCTGGCGGCCTAGCGCCTCCTCTCCGCCCCCCGATGGCGGACCTGAGCTCCGCACCGGTCCGGCCGATCGGCGAGGACGACCATGTCCGGGGCCCCGCGGAGGCTCCGCTCGTGATCGAGTACGCGGACTTCGAGTGCCCGTTCTGCGCGGTGCTTCACGCGCGGCTCAAGGATCGTGCGCTCCGAGTCGCGTTCCGGCATTTCCCGGTGCGCTCTATCTCACCGCCGAGCCTGGGCGGCGGCTTGTGCGGCCGAGGCAGCGGCGATCCAGGGCCGCTTCTGGGAGATGCACGACTCGCTGTTCTCGGATCAGGGGCGTCTCGAGGACCCGCACCTGTGGAAGCGCGCGTCGAGCTCGGGCTGGACCTCGAGCGCTTCGAGGCCGACCGGCGCAGCGAGAGGGTCGCGAGCGCGGGTGCGCGCGGACTTCGAGTCGGGGGTGCGGGCGGGAGTGGTCACGACGCCAACGTTGTTTGTCGGGGAGAAGATGCTGGCCGGGAGAATCGACTCCGCGAGCGCTGGAGGCGCTCGGCGGGGGATGACGCTGCCCGTGCCGCCCGCTACCATCAGCTTCGTTCGGATTTAGAAACAGAAGAGACAAAGCCCTCGCCGACCGAAGGGCGAGGTGAAGGGAAACTGAATATGTCTGACGCCGTTACGCGCGTGTCCGTCGAGATCGAGGGCATGGAGATCTCGTTTGAGACAGGCAAACTGGCCAAGCAGGCCTCCGGCGCCGTGGTCGTCCGCTCGGGCGACACGATGGTTCTTTGTACAGCCACCGCGGGCAATCTCCGCGACGTGGACTTCCTGCCGCTGACGGTCGACGTGGAGGAGCGGATGTACGCGGCCGGGAAGATCCCCGGTTCGTTCTTCAAGCGCGAGGGGCGAGCGGGGGAGAAGGCGACGCTCTCGGCGCGCCTGATCGACCGCCCGATCCGCCCCCTGTTCCCCAAGGGCTGGCGCTACGAGACCCAGCTCGTGGCCATGCCCATCTCGGTCGACCACGTTCATCCCTACGACGTCCTGGCGATGAACGGCGCTTCGGCGGCGCTGATGGTCTCGCACATCCCGTTCCCGACTCCGGTCGGAACGGTGAGGATCGGCAAGGTCGACGGCAATTTCGTCGTCAATCCGCGCGAGGAGGACCTGCTGGACAACACCGATCTCGACCTGATCGTCGCCGGTACCGACGAGGCGATCCTGATGGTGGAGGCCGGCGCCAGCGAGATTCCGGAGGCCGAGATTCTCGACGCGCTGGACATCGCCCACCAGGAGATCAAGAAGCTCTGCGCGATCCAGCGCGAGCTCGCCGAGCGCGCGGGCAAGGAGAAGATCGCGGTCGAAGTGCCGGAGGTCGACCCCGAGTTCTACGAGCAGGTCAAGGCCTCGCACGGCGCGGCGCTCGACGCCGCCACGCAGGTCGAGGACAAGCTCGAGCGCCAGGACGCCTGCCGCACCGTCGAGGAGCAGGTGCTGGCTCACTACGCCCCCGACCCGGAGGCCGAGGACTACGCGGAGAAGCGGGCCGCCGCCCAGCTGGCGTTCGACCAGCTCGAGAAGACGCTGATCCGCGAGCGGATCGCCGTACAGAAGAAGCGTCCCGACGGCCGTAGCGCGGACGAGATCCGCCCGCTGTCGATCGAGGTGGGCGTCACGCCACGAACCCATGGCTCGGCGCTCTTCACCCGAGGCCAGACCCAGGCTCTGAGCGAGGTGGCGCTCGGCACGACGCGCGAGGAGATGCGGCTCGACACGCTCGGCCTGGAGACCGCCAAGCGCTACTTCCACCACTACAACTTCCCGCCGTTCTCGGTCGGGGAGGCGGGCTTCATGCGCGGCCCCAAGCGCCGCGACATCGGGCACGGCGCGCTGGCCGAGCGGGCGCTGGTGCCGATGATCCCCAGCCAGGAGGAGTTCCCGTACACGATTCGCGTGGTCTCGGACATCCTGGAGTCGAACGGCTCCAGCTCGATGGCCAGCGTGTGCGGCTCGACCCTCTCGCTGATGGACGCCGGCGTGCCGATCAAGGAGCCCGTGGCCGGCATCGCCATGGGCCTGATCAAGGAGGGCGAGGACTACATCATCCTCACCGACATCGCCGGCGTCGAGGATCACCTCGGCGACATGGACTTCAAGGTCGCCGGCACCGAGCGCGGGATCACCGCGCTGCAGATGGACATCAAGATCACCGGCGTGACCTTCGAGATCATGCGCGACGCGCTCTCGCAGGCCAAGGTCGCCCGCCACTTCATCCTGGAGGAGATGGGCAAGGTGATCGACGCGCCGCGGGCCGAGCTCTCCAAGCACGCTCCGCGCATCTCGACCATCCAGATCGACCCCGAGAAGATCGGTCTGCTCATCGGCAAGGGCGGCGAGACGATCAGGGCGCTGCAGGAGGAGTTCGAAGCCCAGATCGACGTCTCCGACGAGGGACAGGTGCTGGTGTACGCCGCCGACGGCGAGCGCGGCGACGCGCTGGTCGACCGCATCCGGGCGATGACCAAGGAGGTGGAGGTGGGCGACGAGTTCACCGGCAAGGTGGTCAAGACCACCGCCTTCGGAGCCTTCATCGAGCTGTCCAAGGGCACCGACGGCCTGCTTCACATCTCCAACGTCGCCCCCGGCAGGAGGATCGGCTCCGTCGAGGAGGTGCTGGGCAAGGGCGATGAGCTGAGCGTGCGCGTCGTCGAGGTCGACCGCGAGCGGGGACGCATCGGCCTCAGGCTGGCCGACGATCCGGACGTGGCCGGCAAGACAGTCGAGGAGCTCGCGGCCGTCGGCTCGGGCGATTCGGGACCGCCGCGGCGCGAGCGCTCCGGGCGGGACGGGCGTCCTGGAGGCGGCCGCGGACGCGACCGGGACCGCGACCGGGATCGCGACCGCGGCAGGGTCCGGGACCGCGATCCTGAGCGCCGGCACTAGTGCACCGCACCGCAAGGGTCTACAGCGGGCACGCGGTAGTGCCCGACGAGCACCGGCTGACCACGCTGGACTCCGGCGTGCGCGTGGTGACCGAGCGGATGTCCGCCGTCCGCTCGGTCGCGCTCGGCCTGTGGATAGGGACCGGCTCCAGGGGCGAGACCGACGCCCAGGCCGGGCTCTCGCACCTGCTCGAGCACCTGCTGTTCAAGGGCTCCGCCAGGTACGGCTCCGTGGAGATCGATCAGATCTTCGACGCCATGGGTGGCGAGCTGAACGCCGGCACGGGGAAGGAGACCACCTCCGTCTACGCCCGCGTGATCGACGAGCACGTGCCCGACGCGTTCGACGTGCTGGCCGACATCGTCTTTCGCCCCGCGTTGCGTGACATCGACTCCGAGCGTGCCGTGATCCTGGAGGAGATCGCGATGTACGAGGACGAGCCCCAGGAGAAGGTCTTCGACGTGCTGGGGGAGGCGGTGTTCCCCGGACATCCGCTGGGACGGTCGATCATCGGAACACCGGAGGTCGTGGCGGGCACGCCGCCGGAGGAGATCGCCCGCTTCCATGCCGCGCGCTACGTGCCCCAGAACGTCGTGATCGCCGCGGCCGGAGCCATCGACCATGACGCCTTCTCAGAGCTTGTAGCCGAGCGCGTGCCGGCCGGCGCTGCGCTCCGCGCGCCGGAGGCACCGGGCGCGCCTACCGGCGAATTCTCGCCCCGCCGGCGATTCGAGCGCAAGGACACCGAGCAGTACCACGTCTGCCTGGGAGGAGCGGGGCTCTCGCGCCACGACGAGCGCCGCTTTGCGCTGCGCGTGCTCGACACGATCTTCGGCGGCACCACCTCCTCGCGCCTGTTCCAGGAGATCCGCGAGCGGCGAGGACTGGCCTACGCCGTCTACTCGTTCACCAACGCCTACCAAGACGCCGGACAGGTGGGCCTGTATGTGGGCACGCGAGCCGAGAACCTGGGCGAGGCCGTCTCGGTCGTGGGCTCGGAGCTGCGGCGGCTGGCCGAGGAACCGGCCAGCGCCGAGGAGCTCACGCGGGCCAAGGAGAACCTCAAGGGGAGGATCGTGCTCTCGCTGGAGTCCACCGGCGCACGCATGAACCGACTGGGATCAGAGGTGTTGGCGGGCGGACCGCTGCTGTCACTCGACGAGGTGATCGAGCGAATCGACGCCGTCACCGTCGAGGATCTGGCCAAGCTGGCGCAAGAGCTGTGGGCGCCGGAGCGGCTGGCGGCCGCCGGCATCGGCCCCGACGAGGACCGCTTTGAGCAGGCACTCGAGACGCTGGCGGTAGCCGAGGCGGTCAATTGACGCGGGTCGCGGTCGCGGGCGCCGCCGGCCGGATGGGGGACACCGTCTGCCGGGCGGTCGAGGGCGCCGACGACCTCGAGCTGGTGGCCCGGGCCGACCCGTCGCTTGGGCTCGAGCTGAGCGATGCGCTGGCCAGGCGACCGGACGTCCTGGTCGACTTCACGACGCCCTCGACGGCCGTCGAGAACGCACGCCAGGCGGTCGCCGCCGGCGTGCACGTCGTGATCGGAACGACCGGGTTCGACCTCGAGGAGCTGGTCCCGCTGCGCGGAGCCAACATCTTCGTCGCCCCCAACTTCGCGATCGGGGCAGTGTTGATGATGCGCTTCGCCGCCGAGGCGGCCCGGTACATGGACAGGGCCGAGATCATCGAGCTCCACCACCACACCAAGGTCGACGCCCCCAGCGGCACGGCGGCGCGTACCGCCGCCTTGATGAGGGTGGCGACGTGCCGATCCACTCGGTTCGCCTACCGGGCCTCGTCGCCCACCAGGAGGTGATCCTCGGTGGCCTGGAGCAGACGCTGAGCATCAGGCACGACTCGATGGGGCGCGAATCGTTCATGCCCGGAGTGCTGCTCGCGGTGCGGCGCGTGGCGACACTGCCTGCCTCGCCGCTGGTGGGGCTGGAGAATCTGCTCAACTAGCGCCGCTCCGGGTATAGGTTTTATAAGCGGGATCGCCGGGCGCTGCGCGCCCGCGATCCCCGATAATCTTGGTGAACACGTGTTTACAAGCTTTGAGCAAGCGGGGATAATGGCCTGACATGCCCGAGCGAGGCGCCCCACCTAACGTTCATCCCATCCAGCGGCGCGTCTTCCGCGCGCTCGAGGTGTTCAGCACGCCGCTGCTCCCGGGTGACTACCTGGAGATGATCAACCCGCTGTGGTCGACGCGTGAGCTGCGGGGTCGAATCGAGGAGGTCAGGCACGAGACCGAAGACGCGACCACCGTCCTGATCAAGCCCGGCTACAGCTGGCCGGGCCACAAGCCGGGCCAGTACGTCAGGATCGGGATCGACATCAACGGCGTGCGTCACTGGCGCGCCTACTCGTTGACCTCTGACCCGTACCGCGAGGACGGGCTGATCAGCATCACGCCCAAGAAGGTCGACGAGGGCGTCGTCTCGCCGTACCTGGTGAAGGAGGCCAAGCCGGGGACGATCGTCTCGCTGTCGAAGATCGAGGGCGCGTTCGTCCTGCCGGACCCGACACCCGAGAAGCTCCTGTTCATCAGCGCCGGCAGCGGCATCACGCCGATCATGAGCATGCTGCGCCACCTCGACCACTACGACGAGCTACATGACGTCGTGCACCTGCACTCCGCTCGCCACACCGACGAGGTGATCTTCGGCGACGAGTTGCGAGAGCTGGCCGAGCGCCGCGACGGCTTCCGCCTCCACGAGCAATTGACCCGCGAGCACGGCCGGATGGGCCCCGACGACCTCGAGCGCCTATGCCCGGACTGGCGTGAGCGAGAGACCTACATCTCGGGCCCCAACGAGATGCTCGACGCCTTCCAGGAGCACTTCGAGCGCGAAGGAGACTGCGAGCGGCTGTGCATGGAGCGTTTCCAGCCGAAGCTGGGACTCGGTCAGCAGGGCAAGGGCGAGGGGGGCACGATCAAGTTTCTGAAATCGAAGTGCGAGACCGAATCGGACGGCGAGAAGCCGATCCTCGTGGCCGGAGAGGAAGCCGGGCTCGATCTGCCCTACGGTTGCCGCGAGGGCATCTGCCACACCTGCGTGGGCGAGCTTGTCTCCGGACGGCTCAGAGACCTGCGCAACGGCGACGTCTACGGCCAGGAGGGCGAAGTGGTCCGGACGTGCATCAGCGCGCCGGAAGGACCGGTCGAAATCGACCTTTAGTCATCGGACACACCAAGGGGAGATACATGGACACCCAGTCAAGTAACGGCCACGGCGGGGACGGCGCCGTCGCGGTCGAGACGCCGGACAATCCGCTGCACCGCCTGACCAAGGAGCAGATCGAGGAGATCGGACGTGAGTTCGACGAGCTCCACGAGCAGGTGAGGGCTGACCTCGGCGACCGCGACGCGCGCTACATCCGCTCGATGATCACGCTGCAGCGCCGGCTGGCGCTGATCGGTCGCCTGGAGCTGATCGCCTCGCGCTGGCGGGTCCCCTGGGCCGTGGGCGCGGCGACGCTGGGGCATGGCCAAGATCCTCGAGAACATGGAGATCGGCCACAACGTGATGCACGGCCAGTGGGACTGGATGAACGATCCGGTGATCAACTCGAGCGTGTGGGACTGGGACACCGCCTCGACCAAGGAAGCCTGGAAGCACTCGCACAACTTCATCCACCACACGTTCACCAACATCCTGGGCAAGGACCGGGACCTGGGCTACGAGATCATGCGGATCGACCCGCACCAGAAGTGGCATCCGTTCTATCTGCTGCAGCCCTTCTACAACATCCTGCTGATGATGACGTTCGAGTGGGGTGTCGCACTCCACGACCTCGACTTCACCGCGATCCGCGCCGGCGAGAAGGACATGAAGCAGGTGGCAAAGGAGCTCAAGGGGATCGCCGGCAAGGCGCGCACGCAGATCACCAAGGACTACATCGCCTGGCCGCTGATCAGCGGGGGAGTGATGACGCTGATCGAGCTCGGGCTGATCGCAGCCAAGGCTCGGCGCAGCGCCGGCAGCAAGGGCTCGCGGGCGGTGGCCAAGATCGCGGTCCGGGGGCTGCGCTCAAAGCGCCGCGTGCGTCGAGAAGTGCTGCGGCAGCTGATCGAGCGGCGCTCGTTCCGCGAGCCGTTCCGTCGCACGCTGACCGCGAACGTGGTGGCCAACATCATCCGCAACGTCTGGTCCTACGCGATCATCTTCTGCGGCCACTTCCCGGATCAGACATACACGTTCACCGAGCAGGAGGCGGAGGACGAGACGCGCGGCGGGTGGTACGTCCGCCAGCTGACCGGCGCCGCCAACATCGACGGCAGCCCGCTGTTCCACGTCATCAGCGGCAATCTCGGCTACCAGGTCGAGCATCACCTCTACCCGGACATGCCGAGCACCCGCTATGGCGAGATCGCGCCCAAGGTCAGGGAGATCTGCGAGCGCTACGACCTGCCGTACAACACCGGGTCCGTTCTCCAAGCAGCTGGGCATGGTGCAGCGCTCGATCATCCGCCTGGCGCTGCCGGGCGGCAAGCCGCGTCCGAAGCCGGGGCCCTACCACGGCCCGCTCATCCGGGGCAAGGGCGAGCGCGATCCGGAGACGCTGGGGTCGGCGTCCTCTTAGCGTGCGTGCGGGGCGGCGCGCTGCAGCGCGCCGCCCCGCACAACGTAAAGACTTCATTACAAGGTTTGCTGCTGCGCCGGGGCGAGCAGTATGTTCTGAGCCGTGGCGTGGAAGAAGCAGATCTTGGTGGTTGCCAACGTCACGGCGATGTCCGACGAGCTGCTCGACGCTCTGCGCCGCCAGGCGGCCGCCGGCGCCTGCGCCTTCACGCTGATCGTTCCGGCGACGCCGTTCGGGGGTGGCCGGCAGGCTGCTCAGGAGATGCTGGCCCGGGCGCTCGAGCGCCTGCGCGACTCCGGGCTCGAGGCGGGCGGTAGCGTCGGCGACGGCGACCCAGTGGTGGCGGTCACCGAAGCGTGGGATCCCAAGCGCTACGACGAGATCGTCGTCTCCACGCTGCCGATGCGCTTCTCGAAGTGGCTTCACGCCGGGCTGCCCGAGCGGGTTGGGCGTCTGACCGGGGCGCCGGTCACCCACGTGATCTCCGAGCCGCACCACGAGATCACGGTAGAGCCGGCGCCGCACCACGAGAAGGAGCCGATGGGGCCGCTGTCGGTGCTGGCCTGGGGCCGGCCCAAGCGCGAGCAGTAGGCGGCCTACGGGCTCCGGCCTGCGATAATCGCGGCGATGAATCTCGGGGGGATCCTGACCGCGATGGTCACGCCGTTCGACGCGCGCGGGCGCCTGGACGAAGAAGCCGCCGTGAGGCTCATGCACCACCTCGCCGAGCACGGCTCCGACGGCGTCGTCGTCTGCGGCACCACCGGCGAGGTCTCCACGCTCTCAGACGAAGAGCAGCTGGGGCTGATCCGACTGGCGTGCGAGGAGATGCGCTCCTCGCGTCCGGGGTTCACCGTCGTGGCCGGCGTCGGTTCCAACGACACCCGGCACGCCGTCGAGCTCACCGAGCGCGCCAGCGCGTTGCGACCGGACGCCCTGCTGTCGGTCAATCCCTACTACAACAAGCCCTCGCGCCGGGGCATCATCCGCCACTACGAGGAGGTCTGCCGGGCGACCGACTTGCCGATCCTGCTCTACAACATTCCGCAGCGGACGGCGTCGGATCTGCCCAACGACCTGCTCGCCGAGCTCGCCCAGCTCGAGAACATCCAAGGCGTCAAGCAGGCCAACCCGGCGAACCTGGCCAATGTC
Source organism: uncultured Actinomycetes bacterium (assembly GCA_963846075.1). Classification (GTDB taxonomy): domain Bacteria; phylum Actinomycetota; class Thermoleophilia; order Solirubrobacterales; family Solirubrobacteraceae; genus Palsa-465. The sequence continues at coordinate 10,391 of CAWJUS010000013.1, forward strand.
GACGGACTGCAGGTTTACGCCGGCAACGACGATCTGCTGGCCGACGTCCTGGACATGGGAGGGGCGGGCGGCGTGCTCGTCGCCAGCCATCTCGTCGGCGAGGAGATGCGGCGGATGGTCGACCAGCCCGAGCAGCGCCGGCAGATCGACGATTCGCTCCAGGACGTCTACCGCGACATGGGCGTCGCCCCGCTTGCCTGCGTGACGAAGGCCGCGCTGAAGCTGATCGGTCTCGACGTCGGAGCGCCCCGGCTTCCCTACGTGGAGCTGGATGACGGCGAGCTGGCGGTGATCCGGGCGATGCTCGAGCGCCACGGGCTGCTGGCCACGGCCACCGCCGGGTGAGCCTGAGAGCGCTTCGCGTCCTGCCGCTCGGCGGTCTAGGCGAAATCGGCAAGAACATGACGGTCGTCGAGTACGACGGCCGGATCGTGGTCGTCGACACCGGGCTTCGTTTCCCGACGGCCGAGATGCTGGGAATCGATCTCGTGCTGCCGGACTTCGGCTACCTGCGCGAGCGGGCCGAGGACATCGAAGCGATCGTCATCACCCACGGGCACGAGGACCACCTGGGCGCGCTGCCGTGGGTGCTGCGCGAGCTGGGCGAGGTGCCGGTCGTCTACGGCGGCCGGCTGACGATCGCCATGGCGCGCTCGAAGCTCGACGAGCACCGCCTGCGCGACGTCGCGCTCGAGGATCTGGCGCCGGGCGAGAAGGTCGGCGCGGGACCGTTCTCGACTCGAGCTCGTGCACATGACCCACTCCATCCCCGATTCCTGCGCGGTAGCGCTGACGACCGAGCTCGGAACGGTGCTGGTGACGGGCGATTACAAGTTCGACCAGACCCCGGTCGATGGCCCCCCCGCCGACGTCTCGCGGCTGGCGGAGCTCGGCAGGGCGGGCGTGCTGCTGCTGTGCGGCGACTCGACCAACGCCGATCGTCCCGGGTTCTCGCCCTCCGAGCGCGACGTCGGGCCCCGGCTGCAGGAGGTCTTCGCCAGGGCCGACGGTCGCATCATCGTGACGAGCTTCGCCTCGAACATTCACCGCGTCCAGCAGGTCGTGGACGCCGCGGCAGCGCTGGGGCGCAAGGTCTCGCTCGTCGGGCGCTCGATGCGCAAGAACGTCAACATCGGCCGTTCGCTGGGGCACATCGAGATTCCCGAGGGGCTCTTGATCCAACCGCAGGAGGTCGAGGACTGGCCCGACCACAAGGTCGTCGTGATCTCCACCGGCTCTCAGGGCGAGCCGCTCTCGGCGCTCCGGCGCATGGCCCACAACGACCACCCCGCCGTGCAGCTTCACGCCGGCGACACCGTCGTCTTCTCCGCCACGCCGATCCCCGGCAACGAGCGCGCCGTGGGGGAGACCGTCGATCGTCTGTTTCAGATCGGCTGCGAGGTCGTGACCACGCGCGAGGCCCCCATACATGCCTCGGGACACGGCTATCAGGAGGAGCTCAAGCTGATGCTCAACCTTCTGCGCCCGCGGTACGTACTACCGGTGCACGGCGACCACAAGCGCATGCGCCTGCACGCCGAGCTGGCCGACGCCGTGGGCATCGATCCAGGCGACGTCTTTCAGGGCGCAAACGGCCTGCCGCTCGAGATCGACTCACGGGGCGCCAGCTTCGGCGACAGCGTGCCGTCGGGAATGATCTTCGTGGACGGCGTCGACATCGGCGATCCCGCCGACGTGGCGCTTCGCGACCGGCGCATGCTCTCCGCCGACGGGATCTTCATCGTCGTGGCCACGATCTCCGAGCAGACGGGCGAGTCCGTGGCCCCGCCGGAGGTGATCTTCCGCGGGGTGCCGTTCATCGAGCAGGCCGGCGGCCTCGTGGAGGAGATCCGCGCCGAGGTCGAGCGGTCCCTGGCCACGGCCGCCGGGGACGGCGTGCGGGAGATCGACCTGCTCCAGCAGGAGCTCCACGACGATCTCGCGGCGTTCGTCTACGAACGCCTGCGGCGGCGGCCGATGGTGCTTCCTGTGGTGGTGGAAATCTGAGCTGGCGATCGCTGCCGCCGTCGCGTGGACCAGCAGGCCGCTTACGCGAGCTGCTGGCCGACGGCATGCGGTCGCCGCTCAGCGTTCCTGTTTGTCGTTCGTAGAGCTGCGAGGCCGGCTAGGGCCACGACGAAGCATGTGATGGCGCCGAGGCCGAGGCCTGCGCGGGCGCCGGCGAACTCCATCACGACGCCCACGATCGGGCCGCCGATCGGGGTGGAGCCCTGGAAGGCGACGAACCACAGCGACATCACGCGGCCGCGCATGTTGGGCTCCGCCCTCAGCTGCAGGGTCGAGTTGCCGGTGGACATGAAGGCGATGCTCGCGCCGCCGGCCAGCGCCAGCGCCACGAGCGCGAAGCCCAGGCCGGGGGCCGCCGTGGCCAGCGTCATCGCGATGCCGAACGCGAAGGCCGCGCACTACCAGCGGACCGACGCCGGTCCTGCCACGCGCCGCCACCATCAGGCCGCCCACGACCGCGCCCACGCCCATGGCCGCGGTCATGAAGCCGTAGCCGGTGGCGCCAACGTGCAGTCCGCGGCTGGCCATGACCGGCAGCGAGACCTGAAACTCGTATGTGAGGCAGCCCACGGCGGCCATCATCAGCAGCGGCACGGCGAGCCCGGGCGTGGAGCGGACGTAGCGCAGGCCCTCGCGCAGCTGGCCGCGGGCGCGAGGTGTGGGTGGCGTGGGGTTGAGCGCCATCCGGTCCATGGTCAGCAGCGAGAACACGACGGCCACGAAGCTGCCCGCGTTGAAGAAGAAGCAGATGCCCTCGCCGACGGTCGCGATCAGCACGCCCGCTACGGCGGGGCCGATGGTCCGCGCCACGTTGACCAGCACCGAGTTGAGCGTGACCGCGTTGCGCAGGTGATCCGCGCCCACGAGCTCGAGCATGAAGGACTGCCGGGCGGGGCTCTCGAAGGCGTTGTTCAGGCCGAGCAACGCCGCCAGGACGCCTACCTCCCACACGCGCACTGCTCCGGTCACGGTCAGGATGCCGAGCACCAGCGCCTGCACACCCATCGCGCTCTGCAGCACGATCATCAGCCTGCGCTTGTCGATGCGGTCGGCAATCACCCCGCCGTAAGGCGCCAGCAGCAGAACCGGCAGCGTCTGCAGCGCCACGATCGCCCCCAGGGCAGCGCCCGAGTGCGTGAGCGTCAGCACCAGCCACGATTGGGCCGTCATCTGCATCCACGTCCCGATCAGCGATATCGCCTGACCGGCGTAGTAGCGGCGGTAGTTGCGAACCGAGAGGGCGGCGAATGTAATGCGGCCGGCGCGTACGACCCGCGTCACGGGCGGCCTCCGCCGAGCTGTTCGGCGAGCTGCCTCGAGCGCGGGCAGCGCCCTTTCGATGGTTTCGCGCTCGTCGTCTGAGAGCGCCGACAGGGCGAGGCTCACCGCGTCTGTGCGCTCGCGCCGGATGCGCTCCGCCAGGCGCTTGCCGGCCGCAGTAGCCGCGACCCAGGCGGCGCGCCGATCGCCCTCGTCGCTGGCCCGCTCGAGCAGGCCGGCGTCTACCAGATCAGCGGTCACCCGGGAGAGCATCGTGGGATTGATTCCCTCGGAGGCAGCGAGCTCGGAGAGCCGCAGCGGACCGCGCCGGGTCACCGCCTGAAGCACCGTGATACGCGTCGGCGTGAGGCCCGCGGAGACCGCGGTCTCGGTCGGGCGCAGCCGACGGGCGAGCCTGCCGATGACCGCGCGCAGCTGCGGCGCTGTGTCCAGATCGATGGCAGGTGTTGGGGTCGGCATTGCGGAGGATGGTCTCCAATCGACTGTTGTCGAAGGACGGCTGTATCGAGGTCGCCAGATACTTGCTTGCTGGCAAGCATTAGTTTAGCAGCGGTCGGGCGGCGATCAGGCGGACGTCGGGTACTGCTCGGCGACCGCGGGAGCCGACGGGCGACCGGAGGCCGCGGGCAGCCGGATGACGAAACGCGTGCCCCTCCCGAGAGGCGTGCGCTCCAGCGCCACCGTGCCGTCGTGTGCCTCGGCCACGGCCCGCACGATCGCCAGCCCGAGGCCGGAGCCGCGCCCTCCGTCGCGCGCGCCGCGGACGAAGCGCTCGAACATGCGGCGCTCGAGCTCCAGCGGTATGCCCGGACCGTCATCCTCAACCGTGAGCACCGCCTCGCCATTGGCGAGGCCGGTGTGGGCCCGGATCCTGGTGCCCGGAGGGGTGTGGCGAAGCGCGTTCTCCAGCAGATTGAGCGTCAGGCGGTGCAGGTCATCGCGGGTACCGGAGACGACGGCTTGCTCCGCCTTGACCGAGAGCTCGTGTCCTTCGGCCACTGGCTCGAGCTCGCCCGCGGCCTCGACCAGGACCTCGGCGAGGTCCGTCGGACGCCTGAGGCTGTGTCCGTTTGGCGTCCGCTCGGGCCAGGAGCAGCAGGTCACCGACCAGCCGGCGCATCCGCCGCGTCGAGCGCAGCGCGGCGTGGGCGGTCTCGGCCTGCTCGCCGTCGAGCTCCTCGCTCAGCAGCTCCAGGTTGGCCAGCACGCTCGTCAGCGGCGTGCGCAGCTCGTGCGAGGCGTCGGCGATGAACTCGCGCTGGCGCACGAGCATCGCCTCAGTGTCGCTGCGCGAGGCATCGAGGGCGGCGAGCATGCCGTCCAGCGTGCGCGCCAGCTCGGCGACCTCATCCTCGGCCTCCGGGAACGGCAGTCTGCGGCTGGGATCGCGGGTGCGCTCGATCTCCCTGGCGGCATCGCTCAGCTCGGCGATCGGCCGCATCGCCCGGCGCGCGACGAACAGCCCGGCGAGCAGCGCGAGGATCGCGCCTCCCAGCACCCCGAGCAGCAGGAAGAAGCGGACCCGGGCCAGCGTGTGGTTGACCTCGGACAGCGGCCGCGCGTAGAGCAGCAGGATGTCGCCTTCTGGCTCGACCTGGAGCTGGCGGATGTCGACGCGGTAGCCGAGCTCCTCGCGGACGCCGGGGCCGGTGGGCGGAGCGAAGTTGGGCTGCACCCGCGACGGCGGGGTGGCCCCGGTCATGTTCATGTCCTGGTCGCACAGCAAGGTGCTGCCGGCGCTGACGTCGTAGATGCGGATCTGGGCGTGCTCGGAGCTCGCGTAGTACTTCAGCTGCGTGATGGAGCAGGCCGGCCCGAACGTCTGCCGGCTGGGTACGAGCTGGATCTGGTCGGCGAGCCGGCCGGCGGCCGAGTTCACCTCGTTGTAGAACTGCCCGCGAACCTCGTTGCTCGTGAACAGGGCCACGATGACCGCGAACGACGCCAGGATCACGAACGTCAGCGCCGCCGAGCCGCCCGCGAGCCGCCAGCGGACCGGGACCGACCTATATGCGGAGAACGTAGCCCGCGCCGCGGATCGTATGTAGGAGCCGAGGCTCTCCACCGGCTTCAAGCTTCCTTCGCAGGTTGGAGACGAACACCTCGATGGTGTTCGTCATCGAGAACGGGTCGTATCCCCACACCTCATCCAGCAGGCGCTGACGGGAAATCACGATGCGCTCGTTGCGCATCAGGTACTCGAGCAGCTCGAACTCCCTCTGCGTCAAGTCGATCCGGCGCTCCCCACGCAGAACCTCATGGGTGTCCGGATTGAGCTTCAGGTCGCCGACCGCCAGCGCCGCCTGTCCGCGGGGAGGACGTCGGCGCAGCAGCGCCCGCAGCCGCGCCAGGAGCTCCTGGCGCTCGAACGGCTTGACCAGGTAATCGTCGGCGCCGGCGTCAAGGCCCTCGACGCGGGATTCGACCGCATCGCGCGCGGTGAGCACGAGGATCGGCACGTCGTCCGACGCCCTGAGGGTCCGGGCCACTTCCACCCCGTCCAGCCGGGGGAGGCCCAGATCCAGGATCACCAGATCGGGGAGGAAGGCGTGGGCCAGGTCCAGCGCGCTGACCCCGTCGCCGGCGATCTTGACCTCGTATCCCTCCATGCGAAGCGAGCGTTGGAGTACGTGGGCGATGGCGTCGTCGTCCTCGACGACGAGCACACGGGGTGGGCGTTCGTAATCGACCATGGGCTCGCTCCAGATGGTACGGCCGCCGGAGAACGCAAGTCGACGATCTTTAGTGCGCGTTGATGCACGGCAGGAGGCGGGCGGCGTCCGTCGAAGCTCCTCGCTGAAGTACATGCCCAGCCGCGCGAGAAAGAAGCCGCCTCCGAAGCGCGCCAAGCGCTCCCTGCTCGCGCGCCGTCAGCTGTCGATCCCGCGCCTCCAGCTCGAACCGCACCACCTGGACATCGCGGCGCTGGCGCTCGTGGCGTGCGGCATCTTCCTGGCCGGAGTGGCATATCTGCATTGGAGCGGGGGCGCGCTCGGTTCGAATGCCGTGCTGGCGATGCGGTTCGTCCTCGGCGCACTCGGCTACGCCGTGCCGGCCGCGATGCTGGTGGGCGGCGGTCTCATCCTGGCGCGGGAGCTGAGACCGCCGGGACGCCCGATGCGCACGGGCACGCTGTGCTTGATCGCGGCCTTGACCCTGATCCTGGCGGCCGGGACGCTCGGGATTGGTCCCGGTATGGCCCGTGGGCATGAGTTCTGGCAGCCGCACGCGTTCGAGTCTCGTGGAGGCGCCGTGGGACAAGCCGAGCTGTGGCTGGCCTCGCACCTGATCTCCACGCTCGGCGCGCAGATCCTGTCCATATTCCTGTTGATCGCCGGGCTGCTGCTGGTCTCGGGGGCCACCGTCGCCGGCGTCATCCGCATGACGGGCGAAGGAGTGGCGGAGAGCTCTCGAGCCCTGCGGCGCACGACGCTCGACGGCCGGCAGGGCCTACGGGGTCTCGCCACCCGCCATCCGGCCGACCGGGCCTCCGCAGCGGCCGCCGAGGAAGCGGCGCGTGAGAGCGCCGCGGCGCTCGACGAGCTCGTGCCGCCCGAGCCGGACACAGCGGAGCTTGTCGTCCGCGCCACTCACGTCGAGGCGCCGCCGATCGAGCCGCAGGACGACGAGCCGGTGCAGGCAGATGAAGATGAAGCGCGCGCGGGGCGGACCGAGGCAGAAGCCGTGATAGCGAGATTCTGGGTCGCCGGACCCGGAACCGCGACCTAACCCCGCAGGGCCGCTACCGGTCGTCGATCACCGACGACCCGGAATTCGAGTGGAAGGTTCCCGCTCACCGCTTCCTGACCCGCTCCACGGGCGAGAAGGCTCGGCCCGACACCGCGGGGCAGCAGCAGGTGGCACAGACGCTGATCGAGACGCTCGGCCACTTCGGGATCGAGGCGTCGGTGGTCGGGCGCGTGACCGGACCTCACATCACCCGCTACGAGCTGCGCCTGGCGCCGGGTACCAAGGTCTCCAAGGTGGCCCAGCTGAAAGACGATCTGGCCTACTCGCTGGCCGCCACCGACATCCGCATTCTCGCCCCGATCCCGGGCAAGCAGGCGGTCGGAGTCGAGGTGCCGAACGCCCGCCGGCGGATCGTGCACCTGGGGGATGTGTTCCAGGATCCGCCGCCCGACTGGTCGCCGCTCACCGTGTGGCTGGGGAAGGACATCGCCGGCCGCGCGATCGGCGCGGATCTGGCCAAGATGCCTCATCTGCTCGTGGCCGGCACGACGGGCTCGGGCAAGTCGGCGTGCATCAACGCGCTCCTGTCGAGCATCCTGCTGCGCGCCACCCCGCACGAGGTGAGACTGGTGCTGGTCGATCCCAAGCAGGTGGAGCTCAACCACTATGAGTCGATTCCGCATCTCCTGACGCCCGTGATCACGAGTCCCCGGATGGCTGCCAATGCGCTCCAGAACCTGGTCAAGGAGATGGAGCAGCGCTACGGCATGATGTCTCTGGCGCGCGCTCGCTCGCTCCCCGAGCTCAACCGGGTCCGAGATCGACGCAGCGAGGCACCGCTGCCGTACGTGCTGTGCGTGATCGACGAGCTCGCCGATCTGATGATGGTCGCTCCGGCGGACGTCGAGGACTCGATCATCCGCTTGGCGCAGAAGGGGCGCGCCGCCGGCATCCATCTCGTACTGGCCACGCAGTCGCCGCGAGTCGACGTGATCACGGGCATGATCAAGGCCAACGTGCCCTCGAGGATCGCGTTCGCGGTCTCCTCGCAAACAGATTCGCGCGTCATCCTGGACGCCGGCGGCGCCGAGTCGCTGCTCGGTCAGGGGGACATGCTGTTCTCGCCCCAAGGCTCAGCGAAGCTCCAGCGAATCCAGGGGGCGTTTGTCGACGAGTCGGAAATCGCAGAGCTCACCGACGGCTGGCGGCGGCAGGGCGAGCCGGAGTTTCACGAGGAGCTGTTGGAAGAGGTGGAGCAACCGGAGTCCGACGAAGCAGGCGAAGACGAGCTGCACCCGGACGAAGATCCGCTCCTCGAGGAGGCGATCGCGCTCGTGGCCCAGATGGGCACAGCCTCCACTTCGATGCTGCAGCGCAGACTGCGGCTCGGCTATACGCGAGCTGGGCGGCTCATCGACATGCTCGAGCGCCGCGGGATCATCTCCGGCTATGAAGGCTCGAAGCCGCGACAGGTGCTGATCACCGAGGCAGACGTTCCGCGCATCCTGGCGCACCTCGAGGAGGCCGACGGCGGGGTGCGCCAGCCCCCGCGCGGCGCGGATCCGGTGACGGTTCCAGAAGACCAACCTCCAGAGCCCTGATCCGCTGTCTTACGCGGTGCGGATGACGGCGACCCCCCGCTAGCCTTCGGGCGCTATGGCCGACATCGGTCCGACCCTCAGAGAGGCGCGGATCCGCGCCCGGATCGACATGAACGAGGTCGAGACGCAGACGAAGATCCGCGCCAAATATCTGCGTGCGATCGAGAACGAGGAATGGGACCGGCTGCCCGGCCCCGTCTACGTGAAGAGCTTCCTGCGGACCTACGGCGACTATCTCGGCCTCGACAGCCGCATGCTGGTGGAGGAATTCAAGCGCCGCTACGAACGGCCCACCGACCACGAGGCCGCGCCGCCGCTTGCCTCCTTACCCCGCGAGCGCGAGCGGGACCGACCCCCACGCGGGCGCGCGCGGGCCTCGCGTGCCGCACAGGCCGCTGCTGCCCTCCTGGGCTCCTATCGCCTCCGTGCTGGTGGTCATCGTCGTGGCGCTGTTCGTAGTCGGCACCGTATTCGGAGGCAGCAGTACCAAGTCGAGCTCACCGAAGGGGCTTCACGCCGGCACCCACCACCGCCCGGCGCCACCGAAGACCCAGACCACCCCGCCGCCACCGACCCCGCAGACGGTGACCGTGCAGATGGTGCCCACGGCGCCGGTGTACGTCTGCCTGGTCAACGCCCACGGCAGGAAGCTGATCGACGAGCAGACGTTCACCACCGGTCAGACGATTCCCACCGAGGCCGGTCGCAAGCTGCTGTTGACGCTCGGCAACGCGAACGTGCAGCTCAAAGTGAACGGGCACCCGGTCTCGCTCTCGCAGTCCTCGACGGCGATCCGTCTTCTGATCACCGCCACGAGCCAGCAGCACATACCGACCTCGATGCAGCCCACGTGTCCGTGAACCCCCGCGCCGGCATCCTCGTCACGGGCACCGAGGTCCTCACCGGGATCATCACCGATCGCAACGGCCCGTGGCTCTCCGAGCGGCTGCGCGAGATCGGCGTCGACGCGGCGAGCATTCAGATCGTCGGCGACCGAGCCGACGATCTCCTGGACGCGCTCGAGTACATGCGATCACAGGGCCTCGAGCTGATCGTCACCAGCGGCGGGTTGGGGCCCACGGCTGACGACCTGACCGCGGAGGTGGTGGGCCGCTTCGCGGGCCGGGAAATGGTGCTCGATTCGCGGCTCGAGGCGCGCATCGCCGAGATCCTGCGACCGATGCTCTCGCGCTGGCCCGGTCTCGACCCGGAGGCGATCCGGGCATCCAACCGCAAGCAGGCGGTGATCCCCGAAGGGGCGACGGTTCTCGATCCGGTTGGAACGGCGCCGGGGCTCGTCGTCCCGCCGGCGGCCCCGCCGGGACCCACCGTCGTGGTGCTCCCGGGTCCTCCCCGTGAGCTTCACCCCATGTGGGAGACGGCGGTGCAGACCGAGGCGTTCAAGGCAGCCACCGCGGGCGCTACCAGCTACAAGCGCGGCATCGTCCGCTTGTTCGGCATCCCGGAATCGGAGATCGCCAGCACGTTGCGCGACGCGGAGGCCGACGGCCTGGGCCTCGACGGACTCGAGATCACGACGTGCCTGCGGAGGGGGGAGATCGAGGTCTCCACCAGGTACGAGCCTCCGGCGGAGCGAGACTACGAGGCGCTGATCGCATACATGCGCAGGCGGCATGGGCCGGTCCTGTTCTCGGAGGACGGCTCGACCGTCGACGAGCAGGTGGCGGCCATGCTGGCCGGGCCGGGGTCTGGCTGTCGCCGAGTCGTGCACCGGAGGGTTGATGGCGGCTCGGTTGACCGAGCGGCCGGGATCGTCCGATTACTTTCTGGGCGGCTTGGTCGTCTATTCAAACGAGGCCAAGGTGGCGCTGGCCGGCGTCGATCCGGAGCTTCTGGCCAGGGTGGGAGCGGTCTCGGACGAGGTGGCGGAGGCTCTCGCGCGCGGCGCGCTGCGGCGCTTCGGAGCCGACGTGGGGATCGGAATCACGGGAATCGCCGGTCCGGGGGGAGGCAGCGAGGACAAGCCCGTGGGCACCGTGTGCTTCTCCGTCGTGGCGGACGGCGGCGATCGGATAACCCGCACGGTTCGGCTCCCCGGCGGGCGGGCGACATCCGCGACCGCTCGACGACGGTGGCGCTCCACCTCCTTCGGCGCCTGCTGCGCCACGAGACGGACGTCGAGATTCCGGGAGAGCCCCCGCGAGCTGGGGGAGGCCGGGGCCGTGAGCGCCGGTGAACACCGGACCCGGGCCGTTGAGCGCGCCGCAGGGCGAGTAACGGGCGCGGCTGTTCGTCGCGCTCGATCTTCCGCCTACGGCGAGAAAGGCGATTGCCCGCTGGCGTGGGAGAGCCGCAGGCGACCACCCGGCGCTGCGGGCGGTTGCCCCCGACGCGCTCCACGTCACTCTGTGCTTCCTCGGATGGCGCTCCTCGGCCGAGATCGAACCGATCGGCGCCGCGTGCGGGCGGGCGCTCGCCGGGGTGAAGAGCTCCGAGCTGGCGCTGGCCGAAGGACTTTGGCTTCCGCAGCGGCGCCCTCGGGTGCTCGCCGTCAAGCTGAGCGATCAATCCGGGGCGCTCGCCGCCATCCAAGCTGCGCTCTCGGCGGCGCTCAGCGCGGGTGGCTTCTATGCGCCAGAGGCCCGTCCGTTTCTGCCCCACGTGACCGCAGCGAGGGTCCGCGCTCGCACGCGTCTACGGCCGTCCACCCTCCCCGAGACCCCGGAGCTCTCGTTCCGCGCAGCGACCGTCACCCTCTATCGCTCGCGACCGGCCCCGGGCGGGGCTCGCTACGAGGCGCTGCGGACGATCGAGCTGGGGGAGGGGGGAGGCGTGCCGGCCGATGAAGTCGAGGTCGTACGGGCATTTCACCTCGCACAACGAGACGCATACGCAGGTAAGGGAATGGATCCGTTGCGGGCCTGGCTCGCCGAGGACGTCGTTTGGCATGTCCCGGGGCGCAGCCGGATCGCGGGCGAGCACCGTGGTGTCGAGGCGGTGCTCGCGTACTTCGACACCCGCAGGCGCCTGAGCGATGAGACGTTTAGCGTGAACGTCCACGGCCTCTGCGTGATAGGCGATCGCGTCGTCCAACTGGCCGGCGGAACCGCGGTCCGCGATCGAGCCGGGTCAAATGGGAGACGGTGGGGGTCTTCCGCGTCAACGACGGCAAGATCGCCGAGTGCTGGCTTGTCCCGTTCGACCAGTACGGCTCTGACGAGATCTGGGGCTAGGCCCGAGGCGCTCCAGCCGCTCCAGCGCTCGACGTCCACGGCCAGCACGGATCCCGTTGCGCGCTGTTGCGGATAGCGCCGTCGAAGCAGCGCGATCGCATGTCGCGCCTCGTGGTCTGCGGGATCGAGCACGCGGGCCGTTCCATCGACCCTGACCCACCACAGCCTGCTCCACTCCGTGTCGTCGTAGTGGTCGACCAGCAGGGCCACCGCGGGGTTCTCGCGTACGTTGGCCAACCGCCGCAGCCTCGTTGTCCGCTTGGGCTTGGCGTCCACGACGCTGTAGATGCAGTCTCCGTCGACCGCAAAGACGATCGGCACAAGGTGCGGCCGGCCGGCCCGATCGACTGTCGCCAGGCGCGCGACCCTGGCGGCGGCGAACCGCTCCCGCGCCTCCCCGGCTGTCACGCTTCGCCGGTCAGCTCGGCTATCGCCGACTCCCATCGCTCAAGTGCCCGCTCGACCACGGAGCGCCCCCCGGAAGGGACCCAGTGGACGACGCGGCGGCACCCTGCGAGCTGCAGCGGCTCGAGCACGCCGGCGTCGGCCGGAACGCCCATCACCATCAGCTCCACCGGCCGCTCGGCGCGCTCGCGCAGATCGTTTGCCCGCTCCACGATGTCGCTGCCACCGCGCATGTAGTTGGGAAACCAGGCGTCTCCGAACGCCAGCACCCGGTCGAGCACGGTCGGCCCGTTGCCGCCCACCAGGATGGGCGGATGGGGTCGCTGGGCCGGCTTGGGCCAGGACCAGATCCGCTCGAAGTCTACGAACTCGCCGTGGTACGAGGCCTCGTCCTGCGACCAGATGGCCTTGATCGCCTCGACGCGCTCTGCCATCAGGCGCATGCGCGTCCGCGGATCGGTGCCGTGGTTGGCCATCTCCTCCCGATTCCAGCCGGCGCCGACGCCGAACTCGAATCGGCCGCCCGATAGGTGGTCCACCGACGCTGCCTCTTTGGCCGTGGTGATCGGATCGCGCTCGACGACCAGGCAGATGCCGCTGCCGACGCGAAGCGATGACGTGGCCTCGGCAGCCGCCGTGAGCGCCACGAACAGGTCGTAGGTGTGGCTGTATTTGCGCGGCAGCTCGTTCCCGCCGGGCCACGGACTCTCGCGGCTGGCCGGGATGTGCGTGTGCTCCGCGAAGAACAGCGACTCGTGACCGCGCTCCTCGACCATGCGGGCAATCGCCCCCGGGCCGACGGCGTCATGCGTGGGGAAGTAGCCGACTCCGAACTCGATCGCGCGAGTCTAGTGCTGCGCGGCGCGATTGTGCGCAGGCGGGCCGGCGACCCTGTGCGGGCGTTCATTCTTGGCACGCGCTTGGGGTCCTTTTGTGACCGGCGCGTCTTGTTTGGTTACAGCGTCCGGTCCTAGCGTCCAGGGCCCGGAACCCGGCGGTTCCGTCCGCCGCCGGCCCTACCGTGAGGCGTTCCAGGAATGAGACAAGGAGCCGAGCAGAGATGAGTGAGCAGCAGCAGGCTGGCGCAAAGGCTGGCGCGGCGCCCGGCGGAAACGGCAAAGACGATGCCAAGCGCCAGGCCGCGCTCAAGGGTGCCCTGGCCCAGATCGAGAAGCAGTACGGCAAGGGCGCCGTGATGCGGATGGGAGATCCCGGCGCACGCGTGGCTGTCGATGCGATCCCCACCGGCGCTCTGTCGCTGGATCTCGCGCTGGGGATCGGCGGCGTTCCCCGCGGGCGGATCGTCGAGGTCTTCGGACCCGAGTCCTCCGGTAAGACGACGCTCGTCTACCACATCCTCGCCGAGGCCCAGAAGCTGGGCGGAGTGTGCGCGTTCGTCGACGCCGAGCACGCGATGGACCCCATCTATGCCCAGCAGATCGGGGTGAACATCGACGAGCTGCTCGTCTCCCAGCCGGACTACGGCGAGCAGGCGCTGGAGATCGTCGACACCCTGATCCGCTCGGGTGCCGTCGACGTCGTGGCGGTCGACTCGGTTGCGGCGCTCACGCCGCGTGCCGAGCTCGAGGGCCAGATGGGGGATCAGACGGTGGGCGTCCAGGCCCGGATGATGTCCCAGGCCATGCGCAAGCTCGCCGGCAACCTCAACCGCGCTCAGACGCTCTGCCTGTTCACGAACCAGATCCGGGAGAAGGTCGGGGTCATGTTCGGTAGCCCCGAAACGCAACCTGGCGGCCGGGCGCTGAAGTTCTATTCATCCCAGCGCCTCGACATCCGCCGGATCGAGACGCTCAAGGACGGCACTGAGGCCGTGGGCAATCGGGTCAGAGTAAAGGTGGTCAAGAACAAGGTCGCGGCGCCGTTCAAGCAGGCGGAATTCGACATCGAGTTCGGTAAGGGCATCTCGACCGCCGGCTGCCTGATCGACTACGGCGTCGAGCACGACATCATCGCCAAGTCCGGCGCGTTCTTCTCCTATGCCGACGAGCGGCTTGGTCAGGGGCGCAACAACGCCAAGGCGTTCCTGGAGGAGCATCCCGACGTGGCCAAGGAGATCGAGAACAAGATCTACGCCGCGGTGGGGATCGGTCCGGACCTGGTGAAGCCGATCGAGCCTCGCGACGGAGAAGCCGATGGCGACCGGCGCGCGACCGGCAACGGCGCCGGTGAGCGGCGCCCGGACGGCAACGGCTCACGCCGCGATTGGACAGCCGGGCAGCCGGAGCAGAGCGCGTCCGGGAAGGCCGCCTAGGGCGGCGCGGGGCAGCCGAGGGTCTCGAACAGACCTGGCGTGGCGAGCGATCCCGAGCGCCTCCAGCACGCCCTCGGGGTCGCTTATCGCTACCTGAGCCGCCGCGAGCGCACAACCCGTGAAGTTCGCGACCAGCTGGAGCAAAAGGCCGTCGAGCCAGCGGTCGCCGACGAGGCGATCGCGATCCTCAGCGACGACGGATACCTCGACGACGTCCGTTTCGCCCGCCTGTTCTCGCAGGACAAGCGGGAGCTCGAGCAGTGGGGCACGGAGCGCATCCGCCAGCGCCTGTTGGCGCGCGGCGTCGATCGCGATGTGATCGCTGCCGCGCTCGCGGACGGCCAGGCGGCGTCCGGGCCGGACCAGCCTGCGAGCGAGCTCGAGCGTGCGCTTTCGGTTCTCGGCCGCCGGTTTCCGTCACCGCCGCAGAATCGGCGGGAGCGCGACCGGGCGCTCGGCGCATTGATCAGAAAGGGGTATGACCCCGAGCTGGCGCTCGAGGCTCTGACTGCCTATGCCCGCGGCGGGGGATTGGACGACTGACTGGGACGTATTGCGCGGCGAGGCCAGCGGTACTAGGATCCAGCTAGCGAACGAATGGCCCATCGGGCCAGAAAACACCAGCAAATAGACAACTTAAACGAACTCCGGATAGAGCGTTGACGGCAACCTCAACAGGACCTCCTACGCCCCTCAGAACGTCGTTAGGAGCTGCCGGCTGGTTGGCGCGGCCCAATTGCCGCACCGCCGCCGGCTGACCGCCTTCACAGCAACCCTTCCGGCCTGGTTCTAGCTTGGACGGGCCACTCGGTCGCTCCCAAAACTTCAAAACAAGTTTGATGACCCGTCGGGTCATCGGGAGAGGAAACGGCCATGGACATCATCGGTGCCGCAGCGCTGATAGCGGTGGGAATCGTGGTCGCCGCGGTCCTCTATGCGCGCGTGCACCCAACCGCCCGCTCCAGGGGCAGCGATGCGGGCGACAGGGCAGCGCGCGACGTGGAGCTGGCAGAGCGCGCCGCGGCGCTCGCCCGCCGCGAGGAGGCGCTGGCCGGGCGCGAGGCCGAGCTGGAGCGCGAGCGCAACGAGCTCGCCGAGGGCCACCGCGCGCTCGAGCGCTCGCTCGAGCGCGTTTCCGGGCTCTCGGCCGCCCGGGCCAAGGAGCTGCTGCTCAAGGAGATCGCCGACGGCGTAAAGCACGACGCCGCCAGGCGGATCCGCCAGGTCGAGGAGGAGACCAAGCGGGAGGCCGAACGCCGCGTGCGAAACATCCTCTCGGTATGCATGCAACGCCTCGCCGCCGGCCACGCCGCCGAGACGACAGTCTCGGTCGTTCAGCTGTCGGCCGACGAGATGAAGGGACGCATCATCGGCCGCGAGGGTCGAAACATCCGTGCGCTCGAGAATCTGACCGGAGTGGACTTCATCATCGATGACACCCCCGGCGCGGTGGTTCTATCGGGCTTCGACGGCGTGCGTCGCGAGATCGCAAGGCTGACGCTGGAGAAGCTCCTGCAGGACGGGCGGATCCATCCGGCTCGGATAGAGGAGATGTACTACCAGGCTAAGTCAGAGCTGGAGCAGCACATCGCCGAGCTGGGAGAGCGCGCCGTGTTCGAAGCCGGCGTTCAGGGCCTCGATCCGGAGCTGGCCAGGCTGCTCGGTCGGCTGAAGTTCCGCACCAGCTACGGGCAGAACGTGCTGGCCCACTCGGTCGAGGTGTCGAGGCTGGCGGCGATGATGGCCAACGAGCTCGGCGCGAGCTCGAAGACGGCCCGGCGGGCGGCGTTGCTGCACGACATCGGCAAGTCGGTGACCCACGAGATCGAAGGCCCCCATGCGCTGGTCGGCGGTGATTTGGCGCGCAAGTACGGCGAGTCGGAGGCGGTGGCTCACGCCATGGAGGCGCATCACAACGAAGTTGAGCCGCAGACCGTCGAGGCCGTGATCGTTCAAGCCGCCGACGCGCTGTCCGGAGCTCGCCCCGGCGCGCGCGGCGAGTCACTCGAGCAGTACGTCAAGCGCCTGCGCGACCTGGAGCAGATCGCCACGCGCCATGATGGCGTCGACAAGGTCTACGCGATGCAGGCGGGGCGGGAGATTCGCGTGATGGTCGCCCCGGGCGCCGTCGACGACGACGCCGCAACGCTCTTGTCGCACGAGATCGCGCGCGAAATCGAGAAGGAGCTGGAGTATCCGGGCCAGATCAAGGTCACGGTCATCCGCGAGTCACGCGCGGTCGAATATGCGAGGTGACCGCCGCTCGCGTGTGCGCGGGGACCACGGCTGACGCCTCGTGCTTGTGGTGGTGGCGGAACACGCCGCGTGCCGTCCAGGACGAGAAGCTCGGAATCAGGGCGATGGCCGCGACTGCGCCGGCGACCGTGCTGGCGGTCAGCGTGACCCAGCGCCCGCGAGTCCCGGAGGAGACCGCTGGTGAGTCGCCCGACTGCGGCGAGAGTTCTGCTAGCGCCGCTCTCGTCTCTCGGGCGCCGCGGAGCGAGCGGGGCATCTCAGCAGGTGGCCGAGCACGTGCAGAGCCATGAAGACGACCCACACGATGAAGCTCAGCTTGTGGACCGTGAGCGCGGGATTTCTGTGATTGGGGCCCTCGATCATCAGCCAGATACCGCTTGCGAACACGACGACGGTGGATAGGACGACGATCGGCGCGATCAGACCGCAGACCCAGTTGCGGTGGCCCTTTCCGCCGGTAGGCCGGATCGCGCGTGTAGTAGCGCACGAACCGGTAGCCGGTGCTGCCCATCTTGGCCACGACCGGGCCGATCAGCAGGAATCCAAGAAACAGATGCTCGGCGATCAGCCCCCGCAGGTCCGGGATCGTGACCCCTATCGCGGCGAGCATGATCAGCAGCACCAGCCCCAGCTGCGCCGTGAGCTGCTCATTGCCTTTCGTCCCACCACTGAACACGGACCTCAGTGTTGTATCGGGGACTGAAAGACCGTTCAGCCAGAAATGAGAAACCTCTTCGCGTGGGGCGGAAGGGGGCAGGCGTGCGGCGGAGCAGGGCGCCGAACGTATGATCGGGCGTCAGCGATGGCGCCAGTGATCCTTGTGATCGAGGACGAGCCCGGGATCGTCGACTTCCTCGAGCGCGGACTCGGAGCGCAGGGGTTCGCGGTCCGCTCGGCGCTGGACGGCGTGAGCGGCAGCGAACGAGCACTCCAGGAGCACGTCGATCTGGTGGTGCTCGACATGCTGCTGCCAGGCCGTAGCGGACGCGAGGTCCTGGAGGAGCTGCATGGGGCCAAGCCCGAGCTTCCGGTGATCGTGCTGACCGCGGTGGACGAGGTAGAGCAGCGAGTGGCGGGGCTCGATGCCGGGGCGGTTGACTATCTGACCAAGCCGTTCTCCCTCACCGAGCTCGCCGCGCGAATAAGGGCCCAGCTCCGGGTCGCCGCGCAGAGCCAGCGGACGGTACTGCGGGGGGGAGAGGTGGAGGTAGATCTGATCACCCGCGAGGTCACCTGCGCCGGTCGCCCCGTCCGGCTGTCCACGACGGAGTTCGAGTTGCTCACCTATCTGATGCGAAACCAAGGTCAGGTGCTCTCGCGCGAGCAGATGCTCCGAGCCGTGTGGGGCTACGACTACGATCCGGGCACCAACGTCGTCGACGTCTATATCGGCTACCTACGGCGAAAGCTGCGTCCGCCGACCCTCGGCGGCGAGCAGCCAGGAAATGGCGGCGGGACCTCTCCGATCGTCACCGTGCGGTCGGTCGGCTATCGCTTCGATGGCACGGTGGGCTAGGCACCTGCTTCCAAAGAGCATCCGCTGGCGCCTCACTGCCTGGGTCGCGGGAGTGATGCTGGTGTCGGCCGCGGTCATCTTCTTCGTCGTCTACCAGCAGACCGGTTCGCGGCTGCGCGGGGAGATCGACCGCTCGCTGGCGGGCAACACGAGCCAGCTTGCGGAGCTCGTCTCATCGCTGCAGGACCGAAGCCCGGCCGAGGTCAAGCATGCAGTCGACGATTACCTCGCCGCCCAGCCCTACACGGCAACCTCGACGCTTCTGTTCGTGCTGGTGCCCGGAGAAGCAACCGCCAGCAACCATCCCGAGCTGTTCGGTTCGGCAGGACTTGACGACGGCGAGACCACCGCCGAGCAAGCCCTGGAGAACGAGCAGGGCCGGCGGCTGCTGGAGCCCAGGGTCGGCTACTCCGACCAGCACGTGCCCGACGTGGGGACGATGCGGCTGCGCGAGGTTAAGGTGCCCGCCGGCGACCACAACGTCTTGGTGGCGGCCGGGCAACCGCTCGAGAGCGTCGAGCAGGCACAGCACGGCATCCTGCGGGCGATTCTCATCGCCGGCGCTCTGACCCTCGGCCTGGCGCTGCTGGCGTCGTACGTGGCGGGCGCGCGCGTCTCTTCTCCGCTGCGACGAATGGCGTCCGTGGCCGCGCGCGTTGACGCCGGCGATCTGGAGCCGCGAATGGAGGACGCGGCCGCGAGCGGAGCCGAGGTCGGCGTGCTGGCCGATGCGTTCAACCACATGCTCGACAGGCTGGCGAGCGCCTTTGCCAGCCAGCGGGAGTTCATCGCCGATGCCTCGCACGAGCTGCGCACACCGTTGACGGTGATCCGCGGCCAGCTCGAAGTACTCGCCGCGCAGGAGGATCCATCGGTGGAGGACGTGCGTCGCGCGGAGCGTCTCGTTCACGCCGAGATCACCCGCATCAGCCGCCTGGTGGACGACATGCTGCTCCTGGCGCAAGCGGAGCGAAGTGACTTCCTGCGTCTCGAGCCGATCGACCTGCCCCGGTTCGTCACCGACCTCTGGGACGGCGTCAGCCTCACCGCCGACCGGCGCTTTGAGCTGGGAGACGTGCCGAGGGGTTCTCTGCGCGCCGACCCCGACCGGCTGGCACAGGCACTGAGAAACCTGGCCGGTAACGCCGTGAGCCACACGCGCGAGGGCTCTGGGCTCGTCCGCTTGCAGGTTGAGCGCACAGACGGCGACCGCGTGCGCTTCGTGGTCCTGGATGACGGCCCCGGCATTCCCGATGCCGAGCGGGAGCGGGTGTTCGAGCGCTTCCATCGAATCGACTCCTCCCGGGCACGACGGGACGGGGGCGCCGGTCTCGGGCTGGCGATCGTGCGGGCCATCGCCGAAGCCCACGGTGGCCATGTTCGTGCGGCCGACTCGGTCAATGGGGGAGGCGCCAGGGTCGAGCTCGAGCTGCCCGGCCTGGGCCGGTTTGACCGCCGCCACGGTCTGCACGAAGTCGTGCCACGCGGCTTCGCGGCTAACCTTGGCTCGCGGTGAAGACCTACCACGTGACGACGTTCGGCTGCCAGATGAACGAGCACGACTCCGAGCGGATGAAAGGGATGCTCGAGTCGCTCGGTTACGAAGAGTCCGCCGAGCGGGATCAGGCCGACCTGATCCTCTTCAACACCTGCTCCATCCGCGAGAAGGCCGATAGCCGCTTCCTGGCCTACCTGGGCCACGCGAAGCGGCTGAAGAGAGAGCGGCCCGAGCGGGTGATCGGGGTCGGTGGTTGCTGGGCCCAGTCGGTCAAGGAAGAGATCTTCGCCCGCTTTCCGTTCGTCGACGTGGCCTTCGGCCCCGGGCAGGTGCAGAAGCTGGCCGAGTTCTTGACCTCGGAGTCGCTGAGCGCCCAGGGCTATTTCGAGTTCGAGGGCTTCACCGGCGACCTTCCGGCCAAGCGGGAGCGCGAGTTTCAGGCCTGGGTGCAGATCAGCGTCGGCTGCAACTGCGTCTGTTCGTATTGCATCGTCCCCTCGACGCGGGGCCGCGAGGTCAGCCGTCCGCCGAGAGATCTAGTGGCCGAGGTGGAGCGGCTGGCGGCCGACGGCGTCTGCGAGGTGACGCTGCTGGGACAGAACGTCAACTCCTACGGGCGTGACCTGCCGGGGGAGCAGCGGATCACATTCGCCGAGCTGCTGGCGCGGGTCGACGCCGTCGAGGGCGTCGAGCGGATTCGGTACACGAGCCCGCACCCCAAGGACATGCGCGAGGACGTCATTCGCGCGCACGCCGAGCTGCCGTCACTCTGCCCGCACATCCACCTGCCCCTCCAGTCCGGGTCGAGCTCGGTCTTCAAGCGGATGCGCCGCACGTACACCCGTGAGCGCTACCTCGATCGCGTGGCGCTGATCCGCGAGCACGTCCCCGACTGCGCGCTGACGACCGACATCATCGTCGGTTTCCCCGGCGAGACCGAGGCCGACTTCGAGACAGACGCTCGAGGTCGCGGAGGAGGTCGGATACGACGGCGCGTTCACCTTCGCGTTCTCGCCGCGCCGCGGCACGGAGGCGGCGACGCTTGCCGGACCAGGTCCCGCATGAGGTCAAGGTCGAGCGGCTGGGCGGCTCGTGGAGGTCATACAGCGCCGCGCGCACGAGCGCGCCCAGCGGTTCGTGGGTCGCACGCTCGACGTCCTGGTCGAAGGGCCCGTCGCGAACAGACCCCAGTCGCCTGCGCGGCCGCTCGTCGCACAACAAGGTCGTGAACTTCAAGGGGCTGGCGTCGCCCGGCGAGATCGTCGCCGGTCGAGATCACGCATGCCACGAGCCAGACACTCTCGGGCGAGGCGTCGCTGGTGGCTCACGCCTCGCACTGAGATCCATTCTTCAGGCGTCCTTGACGCGCGTACTCCATGCGCCAGCCAGCGCGGGGATCACGGCCCAACCGGCGAGGACGGCGACGGCGGCTCCGCTGGCCATCGCGACCCTGCAGGCCGTCTCCCAACGGGATCAGCTGCCCCAGCGCCGCGCTCGGCAGCGGTCGCGGACCGAGCCGAGCGAGTTGACGCCAGGATCAGCTGGGTGAAATCGTCTCGAAGCCGATCACAGCCGTGAGCGTTATCGCACGCGAGCCGGTCAGCGAGCCGACGCCGACCGCGAGGCGGCGACGATCGAGTTCCCAAGCAGCAACCAGCCCGCACCCTGCAAGACAAGGCCAAGGCTGGGCGTCGGATTCGAGCCCGCGAACAGGAAGGTCGGCAAGAAGACCCAGGCCGTATGCCGCCGCGGTGAACGCGAGTGTCACGATGATCGCCGCCGGGAGCCGGACGGAGAAGAGCGGCAAGCGGCTCCGGCCGGTGGCAACGAGGTCGCGGAAGACGCCACTCGATTGATCGGCCGTCCCAGCCTCGGTCCCGATCAGGATCGCCGCCAGGGCGCCGAAGAAAACGCCGAGCGCCTTCAGAAGATGGGTGAATCCATCCATCCCACCCGCGGGGCTGTAGTGCGACGGATCGACGCGTGGCGGATCTGGAGGTAGCCCATGAAGATCACGACGGTGCCAACCGACAGAAGCCCGGTGAACGCCATCAGCCCGCGGTTACGACGGAGCTTCAGAATCTCCGCGCCGACCATGCGATAAGCAAGCTCAAACGTCATTGGTCACCTCCCATAGGTGTCGTCATCTCAAGGAATCGCTGCTCGAGCGACTCGCGCACCGGCTGCAGCCTGAAGACGGCAACGCCAGCGCGAACCAGCTTGGCGTTGATCGCGGCCACGCCGTCGTTGCCCGCCAGGGTCAGCCTGAGTCCGTCTGCTGTCTCGCGTGCGGCTGCGACCGCCGGATAGCCATCGAGCGCGTCAAGCGCGGCATGCGGGTCACCGCAGCCGATGTCGAGCTCAGCCTGTCGATCGTCAGCAGGTCTCCGATCGGGCCCTGCGCGATCACGCGGCCGCGGTCGATCACCGCAACTGCGTCGCAGGTCTTCTCGACCTCGTCGAGGAGGTGAGAGGAGAGGAACACGGTCCTGCCCTCGCCGACGAGCTCGCCGATCATCGTCCGAAACTCGAGGATTCCGCCCGGGTCCAGGCCGTTCATCGGCTCGTCGAGAATCAGCAGTTCGGGATCCGCGAGCAGGCAGCGGGCAACCCCGAGACGTTGGCGCATCCCTTGCGAGTAGGTCTTCACCCGGTCATCGGCGCGGTCGGCTCAGGCGGACCCGGGCGAGCGCTACATCGATCCGCCCGATTGCCTCGGGGCCGCGGGCCGCGGCTATCACCCGTAAGTTCTCGCGGCCGGTGAGGTGATTGTGGAAATGCGGCTCCTCGACGATCGCACCCACGCGGGAGAGCGTGAGCGGCGCATGCTCGGGGAGGTCCATGCCCCGAATCCGCATCCGTCCGGAGTCCGGCCGAGTCAGCCCAAACAGCATCCGGATCGAAGTCGTCTTTCCCGCGCCGTTGTGTCCAAGGAACCCGTAGGCGCACCGCGCTGGGAACGGCGAGATCGAGGTCAATCACCGCCGGACGATCACCAAAGCTCTTGGACAAGCCCTGCGTTTCGATCATGTTTTCGGTCATCGGCTCACGGTAAGCCAGCGTCGCCATCCCGTCATCGGCCGTCCGTCCGATCCGCCAGTCCCGCCTGAGACTGAGTGAGAGCGCCGGGCTTCAGCCTTGCGACGGAGAGAAGCCGGGGCGCACGAGACCGATCTCATACGCCAGCACGACAGCCTGCACGCGATCGCGCAACCCGAGCTTCATCAGCACGTTCGAGACATGAGTCTTGACGGTCGCCTCGCCAACGACCAGCGCCTCGGCGATCTCCGCGTTCGACATCCCTCGTGAGAGCAGCTCGAGCACTTCGCGCTCGCGCTCGGTGAGCTGAGCCAGCTCATCCGGCGCCTGGCCGACCGGAGCCGGCAGCCTGCGCGCGACGCGGTCTAGGAGCTGTCGCGTCACCGCCGGGGTCAGCAGAGCATCGCCCGCAGCGACGACGCGGACCGCACGGACGAGCTCGTCGGCGGGGACGTCTTTGGTGATGAAGCCGCTCGCGCCGGCCCGGAGCGCCTCGACGATGTATTCGTCCAGCCCGAAGGTCGTCAGCACGAGGACGCGGTGGTTCGGGAGCTGGCGGATCGCCTCGATCCCGTCGAGGTTCGGCATCCGGACGTCCATCAGCACGACGTCCGGCCTGAGCGAGCGTGCCGCGGAGATTGCTTCCGCGCCGTCCCCGGCCTCTCCGACGACCTCCATTTCGCCGGTCGCCTCCAGCACGGCCTTGAACCCGGCCCGCATCAGCGGCTGGTCGTCGGCGATCAGCAGTCGGAGCTTCGGCATCGGTCAGGTGAGCGGAAGGGTCGCGTGCACCCGATAGCCCCCGTCGGGACCGGCGCCGGCTGTGAGCTCGCCCCCGAACACCGCTACGCGCTCCCGCATCCCAACCAGTCCATGGCCGGGCACCTGGCGATTGCCGTTGCTGGGAGAGGCGGTGCCGGCCCCGTCGTCGACGACCGAGACAGCTAGTGCAGCCGGCGCGTAACGGAGGGTCACGGTGGCGGTGTCTGCGTGGGCGTGGCGGACCACGTTCGTCAGCGCCTCCTGCACTATTCGGAAGGCCGAGAGCTCGACGCCCGGCGGCAGCTCGCGCTCGCGCCCCACAACCTGGAGGCTTGCATCGAGGCCCGCCTCACGGGTGCGCTCGATGAGCGTCTGGAGATCGCCGACCCCCGGTTGGGGCGCGCGCTCCACCTCGCCGCCGTTTTGGAGCCGGAGCACGCCCAACATCCGGTGCATCTCCGACAGAGCCTCACGCCCCAAATCGGCGACGCGGCCGAGCGTCGCCTGCTGCTCGGGATCCTCCCAGCCGGTCGCGGCCACGGCTTGAGCCTGAACGACCATCAGCGACACGTTGTGCGCCACGACGTCGTGCAGCTCGCGCGCGATCTGCACGCGTTCATCGGCTACAGCCTGCTCGGCGAGGAGCTCGCGTTCGCGTTCGAGCCGCTCGGCCCGCTCTTGCAGTCCGCTGACGTAGTCTGCGCGCGCCCGCAGGTAGAGACCCAGCGCCACAGCCAGCCCGACGGGGACGATGCGCCCGATGATCTGGGGGTACTTCTCGGCCGATGCGCCGTGCAGCGCGGGCGTCAGCACGAGCACCACTGCAGCGAGCACGGCCGCCCCGATCACCCAGCGGCGGTCCGAGTACTCGGCCACCGTGAACACGCCGAAGAGCACGGGCAGCACGACGACGGGGGAGTAATTGATCCCGAGCGCGATGACAAGCACGACCGCCAGCACCGCCAGCGGCGCCCGGTGCCTGAGCGCGAGCACGACCGCGATCACGGCCAGTGCCACGATCATTCGCGGCACCGCGCCTTGGCCGTGATGTGAGTGGATCGCGATGGCGCCGACGAAGACGATGAAGGCGACCGGTCCGTAGTCGAGCAGCCACGACGGAAGACGCCAGCCAAGTGCCGTTGTAACCGGTCTTTTCACCAGCTCACAGCGTAGAACCGCGGATCGTGAATCGCCTCCGTCGCGTCGTCGAAACTGGCCTCATCCTCGAGGGGGAGAGGACGTCCAGGCCGTATGCGAACATCAGTTCGCGTGAGATGGGAAACGCTTGATATCCAGGCCGATGAGCGAGCCCGGCTGCCTGGATATCGCGACGAGGCGGTCGTCCGCCACTTCGAGGCGCCCGGCGCGATCGAGACGCGGTTCTACGAGGTGCGGGCGAAGTCGATTCTGAACCAGGTGCCCAAGGCTTCGCGGATGCCGTTCCGGTGGACGATCAATCCGTTTCGCGGATGCACGCACGCCTGTTCGTACTGCCTGTGGGGTGGCACGCCTGTACTTCTGGGGGACGGGAGACATAAGCCGATTGAGGAGCTTGATGTCGGCGATGAGATCTACGGCACCGTCCGCGGGAGGAAGTATCGGAAGTACGCGGTCACGACGGTGGTAGACAAGTGGATCACGATCAAGCCCGCGCTCCGCGTCGTGCTCGAAGACGGGACCGAGCTGGTCACGAGCGGGGACCATAGGTTCCTGACCAACCGCGGCTGGAAGCATGTTCTGAACTCGTCCCGCTCCGAACCAGACAGACCACATCTGACGACGAACAACCACCTGGTAGGTACCGGCGCATTCGAGGCCCAGCCCGTTGCGGCGCAGGACTATCGCCGCGGTTATTTGTGCGGCATGTTTCGCGGGGACGGGCACATCGGGTCCTACTCCTACGAGCGACTCGGCCGCACCAGCGGCGACGTGCATCGCCTGCGGCTTGCCCTCGCTGATCTCGAGCCGCTGTATCGAACTAGGTCCTATCTCGAAGCCGAACAGATTCAGACGACGCAGCGTGTCTTCCAGCGGGCCTCAGGTAGTCACCGCGGGGTCGTGGCGATTGGGACCAGTGCCCGTTCGCTCGTAGATCGTGCCCGCGATCTGATCGATTGGCCAGTTCTGCCGACTCTCGAGTGGTGCCGCGGCTTCCTTGCGGGCATCTTCGATGCCGAGGGGTCCCGCAGCGCGTTCGCGCTCCGTATCGCAAATACAGACCCACAAATCCTCGCCTGGATCGAAGCTTGCGCGAAACGCCTCGGCTTCGACGTCTGCCTCGACCGCACTAAGAACAAGAACGGCCTGATGAATGTGCGTATTCGCGGTGGCCTTGCAGAGCACCTCCGGTTCTTCCACCTAACGAATCCCGCCATAACGCGCAAGCGCTCGATCGAGGGCCAGATGGTGAAGACGTTTTCGAACCTGCGAGTCGCCGCGATCGAATCGCTGGGACGCGCCCTCCCGCTCTACGACATCACTACCGGCACGGGTGATTTCATCGCCAACGGAGTCGTCAGCCACAACTGCTTCGCCCGCCCAACCCACACCTATCTGGACTTCAATGCCGGCCGCGACTTCGAGCGCGAGATCGTGGTCAAGGTGAACGCGCCGGAGCTGGCAAGGGCCGAGCTGGGGAGACCGTCCTGGAAGAAGGAGCACGTGGCGCTCGGGACGAACACCGACCCCTATCAGTGGGTCGAGGGGCGCTACAAGCTGATGCCCGGAATCTGGGAGGCGATGCGCGATGCGGCGAACCCCTGCTCGATTCTGACGAAGTCGCCGTTGCTGCTGCGCGATCTGGAGCTGATGAAGCAGATCGACCAAGTCACCGACTTCGGCGCCGCCTTATCGGTGCCGACGCTCGACGAGAAGGCGTGGCGGGCCACCGAGCCGCACACGCCGAACCCCAGGGCGCGGCTGGAGGCGGTCGGCGAGCTGACGCGCAACGGGATCCGGACCGGCGTGTTGGTGGCGCCGCTCATGCCGGGGATCAACGACGCTCCGGATCAGATCGAGCCGATTCTGGAGCTGGCGGCAGAAGCGGGTGCGGCGTATGTGAGCGGAATCGCTCTGCATCTGCGGGGAGAGGTGCGCGGGCTGTTCTTCGAGTGGCTGCGCGAGCACAGACCCGAGCTCATTCCCCGCTACGAGCAGCTGTACCGGCGCAGTGCTTATATGCCTACCGACGAGCGCGAGCGCCTCGCGGCGCTGGTGAAAGGACCGGACCTGCCGCCGGAGCAGAGAATGCGAGGGCGCGGGGGGACGCACCGAGCACCCGCCCGTCCTGCCCCTGAAGGCCCCGAACAGCAGCGTTTATTTTGACTTTAGTCCGCTCCATGAAACGGTCGACTGGTTACGGTGGTAGGTAGCTAGCCATGTCGATGAGAGACCGCTTCAGGAACCGGCCGGACCTCAATCTGGACCGCATGTTCGAGACGCGCAGCGAGGCCTGGGAGAAAGTGGGTCTGGCCGTCGAGGCGAACGATCGTTCCGTCCGCAAGGCGCGGCGTCAGGCGCTCGTGCTCGTGCCGCTGTTCGTCGCGGTGATCTTGCTCCACGACAACTACGAGTCGTGGTTCCACGTCAGCGCAAAGGCGCAGAGCTCGCTGCACACGGTGGTGACCGTGGGCACGGTCCTGGCGCTGCTGGCGATCGGCTGGGCGCTGGCGCGCGACGTTGGGCGCGCCGCGGGCCCTACGTTCTTCCGTCGGATGGACCCGGCCACGGCGGGCACCGTCGGGTTCCTCATCCGCCTGGTTACGGTGGTCATCACCGTCGTGTGGTCTCTTTACATCGCCGGCGTCAGCACCAGCTCGCTGATCGCCGGGAGCGCCTTCACCGCGGTCGTGCTCGGTCTCGCCGCTCAGCAGACGCTCGGCAACGTGTTCGCCGGCATGGTCCTGCTCAGCGCCCGGCCGTTCCGGGTCGGCGAACGGGTCAGGCTGCAGGCCGGCAACGTGGGCGGCTACATCGAAGGAGTCGTCAGCTCGCTGGGGCTGCTCTACACCACGTTCGCCCGCGGCGAGGACCGGATCATGGTGCCCAACAACGTCGTCCTGGCAGCCGCGGTGGTGCCGCTGCGCGAGCCCGAATCGGTCGACGTCAAGGTGCGCCTCAGCTCCGGCACCCGGCCGGGTCAGGTTCAGGCCCTGCTCGACGAGAGCGTCTCAACGCCGACGAGGTCAGCGCCCCGCGTCCTGCTCGAGGAGATCGACGGTGACGACCTCGTCATCCGCGTACAGGCCACGCCGGACCGCGCGGCGGATGGGGCACGGCTCGCGGACGAGATCATCGCCGCTCTGGCCGCCGTGACCGGCGAGCATCCGGCAACCGTCCAGCATTAAGCGTGCGGCCCACCCGGCCGGCGTGCGTACGTGTCATCATGAGTGCATGTGCGCAGATGAATTCGATCGGGATAACTTTGAGGACACGGTCCGCTCGATAGCTCGCGAGATCGGCGAATCAGTCGAGCGGCTCGCCGGCCAGGTCGACGTGGACGAGCTCGCCGGCTATGTGGGTGTCGATGCCGACCGGGCCAGGGAGTGGGTTCAGAGCGCGGCCAATTGGTTCGGCGGTCAGCTCGAGAACCTGGGTGACGAGTTTGCGGCGCGCGCGCATCGACCCTCTGAGCACGGACCCCCGAGCGCGAGCCCCACCGAAGCGAACGAGCTAGCGAACGCGACGACCCGCTGCGCGGGGCCGCCCCCAATCCACTCGACCTGCCCACCGATGAGCAGGGACAGGCCCTAGCCGCTCTGGAGTCAGGGCGCTGGACGGTGGAGCCCGCCACCCAGCGGCTCACCGCACGGGGCGACGGTCCGGCGCCGAGCGACGCTCTTGGGCTGGTCCGCGAGCTGCGGGCCCGCGACTGGATCGCAGCTGACGGCGAGATCACGCTCGCCGGACGTAGCGCGCTCGCCCGCTGGCTCGACTCCGCGCAGCGGACCTAGCTTCCCCCGTCGGGCCCTTCAGCGAACCGGAGGCGGCTCGCCCTCGGTGCTCGCCAGCAGCGCGGGGTCCCAGTCGCACACCTTGCAGGCGTGGCGGAAGGCCGAGCGGGCGAATTCCAGCCCCGTGGCGTGGGGGTCGGGACTGCTAGTGACCACGTCCCAGTCAAGGATGTACTCGCCCACAGCGTCTTCCCAGCGTGCCTCGCGGGGCGAGAGCCGGGCACCCGCGAATCCGTCGGGCGCGGGGTGAGCGTAGGCGTAGAAGGCGGGTCGGTCGTAGCGGGCGTCGCCGGGCCACCAGCCGACAGCCGTCTCCTGGACGTCCATCGCGTTGCGCATGATGAAGTCGTCCGACGGTGGCTCGGCGGGCGAGCCGGAGAACAGGTTGACGGCGAGGTCGAACGAGCCCCACCACGCATTGACCGGCGTCGAACGGCCCCGGTAGGGGGCGCGAAACGCGGCCAGGACCAGCGCCGCGCTCGTGGCGGCGGCGAAATAGGCCGCCACCTGCTCGACCTCGTAGCGCCGATGCTCGAGGTCCTCATCGAGGGGGACGCTCCAGGGGACCTCCTGTGGCGTCGGATCGAAATCGATGTCCGTTACGTTCCGCACCGCCTCGAGGAGCTCGCGCGTCACGTCGCCCACTGAGCTGTCGGGCGTCAGCGACACGCGCCGCACCGCGCCCACGCTGTGCTCGAGCACCGCCTCATGGGCATGAAGGTCGAGCGCTGCCACGATCGATGCGCTCCGGTCGCTGGTTGGCAGCGGCGCCGTCTCCCAGCCGCGGGATGTCAGTCGCAGCGCGGCGTGCTGGAGCTCGGGTTCCGCGAACGCCAGCCCGACAGCCAGCTTGCCCAGCACCTGCGTGTGGGCATGGAGCGTGTCGCAGGTCTCGCGCCATTCGGGATATGGCGGCAAGCGCACGTCAGTCGCGCTTGTCGCGCTGCCCTACGGCCAGATCGGTGGCGATCTTGGCGCCACCCATGAGCCGGGAAGCCGCCGCCGCGATCTGTGGCGCCGCGCCCGCAAACGTGGCCCCCACCCGCAGCGGGACCGGTGCCACCTCCACCTCGGCCCGATTTCGCTCCACCGCCCGGATCACCGACTCGGCGACCTGCTCGGGCGTGCGCGTCCCGACCCCCGGCGGAAGCGCGATACCGGCGTCGGCGAACATGCCTGCGTCGCGGATGAACCCCGGCAGCACGGTGGATACGCCGACTCCGTGGTCGCGCAGATCCTCGCGCAGCGAGAGCGCGAAGCCCCGCAGACCGAACTTCGTGGCGGCATAGATCGACGACGCGGGGCTCGCGGCCTTGCCCGACAGCGAGGAGATGAACACCATGTGCCCGCGGCCGCGCTCGATCATGGCCGGGGCGAGCGCCCGAGCGAGCGCGATCGGCGCTCTGCAGATTGACCTCCAGCATGCGATCGATCTGGTCCGGCATCAGCTCGGTGAACACTCCACTGGCGGGCAGGGCCGCGTTTGCGACATAGACGTCGGTCCCCGCGGCAGCCGCCTCCTCGGCGAGTTGCTGCACCTGGTCGCGGTCTGAGAGATCGCATGACACCGGCCGCCCGCCTGTCTCGGCGGCGAGGTCTTCCAGCACCGAGGCCCGTCGCCCGGTGAGGATCAGCTCGGCGCCCCGGCTACCGAATGCACGGGCGATGGCGTGCCCGATCCCACCCGTTGCGCCCGTGACCAGCACGTTGCCGCTGACGAGGCTCACGCCGGCGCAGTGTAGTCAGCGCGGGAACACGGCGACCGTGGCCGTGAAGCCGTGCAGGAAGCTGCGGCCGCCCACCGGCCCGATCTCGCCGGCCGCGAAGAAACCCGCTGCGGGCGCGCCGCCGAGTGCTTCATCCACGGCGACGGCATCGTGGTCGCAGGCTCCGAACATCGCCGCTCCGCGGCCATTGCAGGAGAACAGCAGCGCGCCGGCGGGGCCCTCCCCGGACAGCGCGTCGGCGCGCAGGCGAAGCTGGCGACGCAGGTCCTCGTCCGCGGAACGGGCATCGCGCGCGTGCAGGCGGATCACTTGTCCCTCGTGGACATCGGCAGCCACCACGACGCGCCCGGAGGCGGGATCGGCGCCGGCGATGCCCCGCACCAGAAAGTCTCCCTGCTCGTACTCGGCCTTGTTTGCATCGACGACGATGCCGATCAACACGCCGCCAGCGATCAGCGCCTGGTCGCGACCGGAGAGCTGGGCGACGACGCGCTGAAGCGTCTCCAGCGCCGGGCGGCCGGCGAGCTCGTCGATCACGTTCCCCTCGCCGGCGGTGATCGTCAGCTCGGGCCCCACCGGCGCAGCGCCTTGGGAGACGCAGGGCAAGACGTCGATGCCCGCCAATCCCACGCCCACCGCTCCCTCCTCGACGATCCCCCGGCCCGAGATCAACACTCCCGACCCATCGCCCGCTCCGGCGCTGGCCAGCCCTCCCAGCACCGGGACGCCGGGCGACTGGAGCGCCAGCTGCGTCAGAAATGCGTCGCCTGGGAAGCTGCGCGGGTCGGCAAGCACGATCAGCGGCACGCAGCTGGTCGCGGCTCGGGAGTCCCACCAGCTCCGGCGGTTCTACGTCCGTGTCCACGTGGGCGTGAAACGGAACGAGCTCGCCGTCGTCGAATGCTGCGGCCCACACGGCGACGGCAGTGCCCGACTCGAGCTCGCGTCGATCGCCGATCACCCCGCCGGCGCCGCAGCCCAGCAGCGCGGCCGCGGCGAGCTGGTCCCCGACACCCTCCAGGGTCGCCTCGGGCGCGGCGAGATGGGCTCCACTGACGAACAGGAACGCCAGATCAGCCTCGGTGCCCTGGAGCCCTGCCGTCGCCTGTTCGGCCGCCGCGCGGCCCGCCTCGAGCGGGTCCCGTGCGGTCGACAGTCCGGTGCCGATGTGAACGGTCATCAGTTCACGATACTGGGCGGCATGTCCGCTGAGGTCATCGCTCTGTTTGGTCCCACCGGGGTCGGGAAAACCGCTGTGGCGCTGGCGCTGGGCGACCAGCCTGCGCCAGCTGGGGGAGCACCCGGTGGCGGTGTCGGCGGACGCCCTCCAGGTGTACGAAGGGCTCGAGACGCTGACCGGGGCGGCGAACGCCGCGGAGCGGGCGCGACTGGAGCACCGGCTGCTCTCGTTTCTGCCGATCAATGCGAGCTTCAGCGCCGGTCAATACGCGGAGCTCGCCCACGCCGAGATCGACCAGCTGCTCGAGGCCGGACGCCGGCCGGTCGTGGTCGGTGGGACCGGGCTCTATCTGCGTGCCGCCCTGACCGAGCTCAGCCTTCGCCCTGCGCCGCCCGAGGGCGTGCGCGAACGCTGGCTTGCCGAGCTCGAGCGCCGCGGATCGGAGGCCCTGCATGTCACGCTCGCGGAGCGAGCGCCGTGGGCGGCGGCGGAGATCGAGCCCGGCGACCGACAGAGGGTCGTGCGGGCGCTCGAGCTACTCGACGCCGGCGAGCTCGAGCCGCCGGAGGCGCAATCCGAACTGTGGAGCAGCGACGTCCGCCGCCCGACGCTGCTGGCCGGACTGGTGATGGATCGGGCGGAGCTCTATGGCCGGATCGATCGGCGCGTGGAGCGGATGGTGGCCTCGGGCGCGGCGGAGGAGGCTCGGCGCGCCAACGCCGCGGGTGCCTCTCTGACCGCCCGCAAGGCACTGGGGTTCGAGGAGCTGCTGGTCGGCGACGTCGAGGCGATGAAGCGACGCACGCGCAACTATGCCCGCCGCCAGCTGACATGGATGCGCAAGCTGGCGGGAGTCGACGTGATCGACGTCACGGGGAGGGAACCTGAGGCGGTGGCGGCAGAGATCGTCCGTCTGTGGCGCGACTGACGAGGCTGACGCGGTGCCGCGCCACCGGGGCGGCGCATACACTCCCGCCGCGTGGAGTTCGAGAAGTGGCACGCGCTCGGCAACGACTATGTGATCGTCGAGGCCGGTCGGCTGCCATTCACCCTCACGCCCCGTCGAGTCCGGGCTATCTGCGCCCCCCACACGGGCGTGTTCGCCGACGGGGTGCTCCTCCTCTCGGAGCCCGAAAACCCTCGGTCGGTGGCACGGCTGCGCGTCTTCAACCCCGACGGCTCGGAGGCCGAGGTGTCGGGCAACGGCGCACGGGAGGCGATTCTCTATCTGCGCCGGCGCGGCTGGACGAGCGCCGACCGTTTCTCGATCGAGACCGCCGCCGGTGAGCTCCGGCCGACGATCACCTCCCCTACGACGTGCAAGGTCGCGATGGGCAAAGCCAGGCTCCGGAGCGACGACTATCCCTCCGGCGGTCCCGACGGCGCCGGCCAGCTGGACGCCGCCGGCCGATCGTGGCACTTCCAGCACGTGCAGGTTGGCAATCCGCAGTGCGCGATAGCCAGTCGCGGACGAGCACGAGCTCGAGGCGCTCGAACTGGGGAGCATCGGGCCGGGGATAGAGCGCCATCCGCTGTTTCCCAACCGCACGAACGTATCGTGGTTCACGCAGACGGCTCCCGGCAGGATCCGGGCGCGGATCTTCGAGCGCGGCGTGGGCGAGACGTCGGCCAGCGGCACCGGCGCCGCCGGCGCCGCCGTCGCCTATGTGCTCGGCGGCGGACGCACGCCGGTGACCGTGGTCCTCGATGGCGGCGAGCTCGACGTCGAGGTCGGAGCGGACCTCGATCTGGTGCTCGCGGGCTGGGCCGTGCCCGTTTTCAGCGGCAACGCGGCAGACGAGTTCGTCGAGGAGCTGCGTGCGGCCGAGTAGGCGCCTAGAGCAGATTCCGCCGTACCTGTTCGCCGAGCTCGAGCGCAAAGTCGAGGCCAAACGGGCGGCGGGAGTCGACGTGATCAGCCTGGGCATCGGCGATCCGGACAGGCCGACGTATCCGGAGATCGTGAAGGCTGCACAGGCTGCAGTGGCAGACCCCAGCACCCATCAATACCCGTCCAACCGCGGGCGCATCGAATTCAGAGAGGCCGTCGCCGCCTTCTACCGACGGCGCTTCGGGGTCGAACTCGATCCCCAGAGCGAGGTCATGCCCGCCATCGGGGCCAAGGAATGCATCTTCAACCTCAACCTGGCGTTCCTCGATCCAGGCGACGTGGCGCTGGCGGCCGACCCGGGCTACCCCGTCTACACGGGAGGACCGCTGCTGGCCGGCGCCGAGCCGGTGCTGATGCCCCTGTTGCCCGACCGCGGCTTCGCTCCCGACTTCGACGCGGTGGCGCCAGGCGCGTTGAGCAGGGCGCGCCTGCTGTTCCTCAACTACCCCAACAACCCCACCGGAGCCGTGGCGCCGGAGGGGCTGTTCGAGCGCGCGGTGGAGTTCGCGCGGGCGACCGGCGTCCTCGTCGTCCACGACAACGCTTACAGCGAGACGACGTATGACGGCTACGTGGCGCCGTCGTTCCTGGAGACTCCGGGGGCCAAGGACGTGGGCGTGGAGGTGTTCTCGCTCTCCAAGGGCTACAACATGACCGGCTGGCGCTGCGCGGCGATCGTCGGCAACCCCGAGGCCATTGCCCAGTACTGGCGGCTCAAGTCGAACATCGACTCGGGGCTGTTCGAGGCCGTTCAGCTGGCGGGCGTGGCAGCGCTGAGCCCCGAGCGTCGATAACGAGGTGAAGGCCATGAACGCGATCTACCAGCGCCGGCGCGACCTGGTCTGTGACGCTCTGGCGGAGGCCGGCGTGGAGGTCACCAAGCCTCGGGGCACGATCTACGTGTGGGCCCCGGTCCCGCGCGGGTTTCGGGTCGGCAGCCGAATATTGCGAGCACGTGCTCGAGCGAGTGGGGGTCGTCGTGTCGCCCGGCGGAGCGTACGGGCCGAACGGTGAAGGCTTCTTTCGCATCTCGCTGACAACCCCGGACGAGCGGTTGATCGAGGCCGTCGAGCGGCTGCGCACGCTCTAGCACCGCGTCGGCGCCGGGCCAACCGGCCGCCGACCGCGCACGGTGGCGGCGTTCCCCAGGGCTATGCTCACCTTGATTGTCTCGGCTGCGTAACAAGCGAACACATCAGGCCTCGCCAAACGGCCAGCCCCGCGCCCAGCGCGCCCGCCAGCGCGCCTACACGATCGCCGCAGTTCCGGGCGGCGCGAATGAGGAGCTGGCAGAGCTGGCCGAGCTGCTGCGGACCGCCGGGGTGGCCTCCGTCGGCCGCATGGTCCAGCGCCGTGAGCACCCGCACCCCAACAGCTACCTCGGTCCCGGCAAGCTGGACGAGCTGAAGGCGAGAGCTCGCCCGTGCGGACGCCAATCTCGTCGCCTGCGACGACGAGCTTTCCCCCCGCCAGGAGCGCAACCTGGAGGCGGAGCTGGGGATGCCGGTCATCGACCGTACGGCGATCATTCTCGACATCTTCGCCGCGCATGCGCATAGCGCCGAGGGCAAGCTCCAGGTGGAGCTCGCGCAGCTCGAATACAACCTGGCACGGATGCGAGGGCTGTGGTCGCACCTAGAGCGGCTGGGCGGCGGGATCGGCACCAGGGGGCCGGGGGAGACCCAGATCGAGACCGACCGGCGACTGGCGCGGGACCGCATCGCGGCGCTGAAGCGAAAGCTCGCCAACTGTCCGCTCCAGTCGCGGCGTGATGCGGGCCGAGCGCCGCCGCGCGCAGCTCCCTTCGGTGGCCCTCGCCGGCTACACCAACGCCGGAAAATCGACGTTGCTGAACGCACTAACGGACGCCAGCGTGAGCGTCGGAGATCGTCTCTTTCACACGCTCGACCCCACCACCCGGCTGCTGCGGGCGGACGGACACGACTACCTTCTGACCGACACCGTTGGGTTCATCCGCAAGCTTCCGCATCAGCTGATCGACGCGTTCGGCGCGACGCTCGAGGAGACCAGGCTGGCCGACCTGATCCTGCACGTGGTGGACGCCTCGGCGCCGGAGGAGGAGCTGGCGATGATGATCGGCGCGGTCGATGAGGTGCTGGAGGAGATCGGCGCCGGCGAGCTTCCGCGGCTGCTCGTGCTGGGCAAGGCGGACTTGATCGACGCCGAGCGGCGCAGCGAGCTTCGGTACCGCCACCCGGACGGGCTGCTGGTGTCCGCCGTGTCGGGCGAGGGGACCGACGGGCTGGTGGCCCGGATCGAGGACGAATTCGCCCGCACTCTGTGCGAGGTCGAGCTGCTCGTTCCCTACGAGCAGGGAGCCAGGCTTGCCGAACTCCACGAGCTCGCCGGCGATCTGGAGCGCGACGACACCCCGGCGGGTGTCAGGGTGACGGCGCGCCTGCCGGCGTCGGCCGCCGCGCGGTACGAGCGCTTCGCCCTGAGCCGCGGGCGGACGTGAACCTGCGCGTTCGTCGACTCGACGAGCGTGGCCTGCTTCCCCGCCGAGCGCACGCCGACGACGCCGGGCTCGATCTGCATGCGCTGGAGGACGCAGTCATCGCTCCCGGGGAGCGGGCATCGATCCGAACTGGAATCGCGATCGAGGTTCCAGACGGTCACGCGGGGCTCGTGTTGCCCAGGTCGGGGCTGGCCGTCCGGCACGGGATCGCCCTGGTCAACGCGCCGGGGCTGATCGATCCCGGCTACCGGGGCGAGGTCCGTGTGCTCCTGCTGAACACCGATCGGCGACGGGCGTTCACGCTCGCCGGCGGCGACCGCATCGCGCAGCTCGTGCTCGTGCGCACGGCACCCGCCGAGGTGGTCGAGGTAACCGAGCTCTCGACCTCGTCGCGCGGCGCCGGCGGGTTTGGGTCGAGCGGGGCTTGAGCGAGCCTGCTCAGCTCGACTGATTCGGGGGGACGAGGTGATGGGCCTCGAGAAATTGCTTTGCCACGGCCGTCGGATCCTGGTGTTGGAGCGCGACAGCCGCGTTCAGCTGGCGCATCACCGGCGTCGTCAACAGCGCGCTTACGGCGTTGATCGTCGAGACGAACCCCGGGCCCTCCGCCTCGATCGCCTTCTGCGTGGCTACGGGGACCACGTTGCCGAATCCGAACACGTGGTCCGTGTCCGTCAGCAGGGCGTAGCTGTCGCTCGATAGCTGGCCATCCGTGGTGCTGACGTCGGCAGCCTGGACAACGCCCTTGTCGAGTGCCTGGTATTGCTCGCCGAAGGGGAGGGCCTTGAAGGCCGCGGGCGCGAAGCCGTAGACCTGCTCTACGCCGGCCAGGCCCGTCGAGCTGTTCTCGAACTCGGGCGGGCCCCCGACGGTCAGCCTGGCCGCCACCTTGCGCAGATCGCCGATCGTGCTCAGCCCGTTCTGAACGGCGTAGGTCAGCGTGACTCCGAGAGCGTTGGTGTTTGAGAAGGGAGTGGGCATGAGCAACGCAAAGCCGTGAGCCCTCGCGAAGCGCGTGCCGGCCTTGTAGGCCTGGAGCGCGGTGCGGAAGGTCCGTCTGTATCCGGCCACGGACCGGTCCCAGATGCTCAGGTACTCGGGGTAGAAACTGAGGCTCCCGGCCTGAAGCGCTCTGATCGTCACGTCGGTGGGGCCGATGTTCCGGTTCAACGAGACCGAGAACCCCTGGGCCGCGAGCGCCTGCTCGTAGAGCGCCCCGAGCACGAATTGCTCGGGGAACGTGTTCTTGTCCCCGACGGCCACCGGCGGACGCCCGGTTCCGGGCAGCGGCGTCGTCAACGTTGTCGCATCGCTGCGCGTGCTCTGTGCGGAGTCGGTGTGCTTGGTTCCGCCGCAGCCGGCGAGTCCGGCGGACCCGGCAGCCACGAGGCACCCGGCGACCAGTGCGCTGCTGGCACGGCTTGCCAATCTCTTCCTCACGCCTCGCCTGGCCATGCTAGTGGCGCCCTACGCGCCCGCAGCTCGCCGGGCCTCCGCATGAGCGCGGCGCTCGAGCTCGTCGTCGAGCGGCGCCAGCGGGTCCTCGAGTGGCCAGCGCGGTCTTGATCAGCCAGTCGGCAAACCACGCGTTCTTGGGCAGTAGCGGCCCGTGGAGGTATGTGCCGATCACGCCCCCTTGGCGGACCCCTTCCCAGCCGTCGGTGCCGTTGTTGCCATGGCCGCTGAGCACGCGACCCAACGGCCGCGCAGACGGGCCGAGATACGTCCGCCCGCCGTGGTTCTCGAAGCCCGCCAGCACGCGCGGCGGCGCCTGGGCGTCGAGCTGCACCTCGATTGCGACGTTGCCGATCAAGCGCATGCTGGTGCCGTTCGAGAGCTCGGCTTCGCCCCGAACGGTCGACAGATCGACGAGTCCGGCACCGGGAAGCGTCTCCTCGCCCAACTGGTAGGAATGGCCGAGCAGCTGGTAGCCGCCGCACACGGCGAGAATCACCGCTCCGCGCTCGGCCGCGGAGCGCAGTGCGTCGCGCTTTCCCTCGGCGAGGTCGTAGGCACACAGACGCTGGTCGCGGTCCTGGCCGCCGCCCATGTAGTAGAGATCGGCGGCGTCCGGATCGAGTGGCTCTCCCACCCCGCAGGACTGAAGCGCGAACTCGAGCCCCCGCCAGCGGCAACGATGCTCGAGCAGCAGCAGGTTGCCGCGGTCGGCATAGATGTTCATCAAGTCCGGATACAGGGCGCACACGCGCAGCGTGCGCGGGGCGGCCCTGGTGGCCGACGAGTCAGGCACTGAGGATCACCACCTCGCTGCCGGCGTATTGAGGAGTGGGGGAGATCGTCGCTCTTCTCGCCGGCGTAAACCCGGCGGCGGCCGCCTGCTGCTCGAGCTCCGCGGGCGACAGGCGGTCCAGCGCCACGGCGTTCTGCTCCACCGTGCGCTCGCCGCTCGGGGAGACCGTCTCGCGCCGGCGCTCGAGTACAAATGCGCCGTCGTTTGCCCGGATGGCGGTTGGCTGGCTGGCGTACACGACGCCATCGCGCTCGCAGATGTCGGGGAGCAGCTCCGGCTCGCCGTCGTTTGCCTCGTATGCGCTCGAGGCGGGTGGCCAGGGCTGCCGCCAGCATGCCTCCGTCCACGAGATGCGCCCGAGCGCAGGCTAGGAACGCGGCACGCTGTCCCTGCCCCCGAGCAGCTGGATCGTCTGCATCGGCACTACGCACAGCGCAAAGCGTCTGCCCAGGGAGAAGTCGCGGGCATCGCCCAGCGCGGTCGTCACGGTCAGCCCCTGGGATCGACGCTCGAGCTCTGCGAGCAGCACTGGATCGCGGTCGAGCGCCGTGACCTGATGGCCGCGAGCGGCGAGGTCGATCGTCACGCGGCCGGTTCCGGCGCCGATGTCGAGGATCGGATCGCCGCACTCGGAGGCGAGCGCGCGCCAAAGTGCGAGATCCTCAGAGTAGGGGCCGCACTCGAGGTCGTGCCAGATCGCCGCCGACTCCATCAAGCCACCTTCTGCGTGTGCCGCCAGAACTGCTGGACGTGACCTCGGCCGCTCAGGACGTCTCGAAGCTCGAGCAGCGCGGTGTAGGTAGGGAGGGCGAACAGGCGGCGGCTCCCGGCCGCGACGAGCGCGTGGTCGAGCGCGGCGGCCAGCTCGGGAACGACGTGTAGCCGCTCGGCCGGAACGCCCGCGTACTTGAAGCGCAGGGCGAGCTCGGCTGCTCGCGTTCCCGAGCAGGTCATCGATCGCACGCGCGGCGCCAGCAGCTCGAAGTCCGCGTCCCAGATCCAGGAGACGTCGCGCCCGTCGGCGGCGCGGTCGTTCAGGATGCCGAGAACGTCCAGCTCGCCGTCCTCCAGCTCGAGCGTGCGCACCACCTCGTTGGCGCCGGCGGGGTTCTTGACCAGCAGGATCGACACGGGCGTCTCGCCGACTGTGACGCTCTCGGCCCGTCCAAATGCGGCGCGCACGTCGCCCAGCCCGGCGGCGATGACATCGAGGTCGATGTCCAGCGCGAGGCACAGGGCGGCGGCACCGAGGGCGTTGTAGACGTTGTAGAGGCCGGGGAGCGGCAGCGAGATGTGCCTGCTACCGAGCGGTGTGCGCAGCCGGAAGCGAGCGGCCCGCGTCCCATCGAGCTCGATCTGCTCGGCGGCTACCGACGGCTGCGGGCGCTCCTGGCCGCACGACGGACACCGGTAGCGCCCAAGGTGACCGAGGTAGATCGATTCGTAGGAGTACGCCGCACCGCAGCGACGGCAGTGCTTGGAATCTGAGGCGTGCTGCATCTCGGCGATCGCCATGCCGGGGTCCTCGACTCCGAAGTAGCTGACGCCCGGACGTAGCCGATCGCCACGGCTCGCCGGCGAGTAGTCGCGTCCCAGGTCCGCGACCAGCGGGTCGTCGGCGTTCAGTACCAGCCGCGAGTCCGGCGCAAGGCGCGTCGCAACGTCCGCCCAGCGATCTGCGATGGTCTCGAGCTCTCCGTAGCGGTCGAGCTGGTCTCGGAACAGGTTTGCGAGCAACAGCGCACGTGGTCGTAGTTCGGGGGTCACGCGGTCGAGCCAGAACTCGTCGAGCTCGAACAGCCCAAACTCACCGCTGATTCGACCGCTGGGCCGTGCCGCGTAGAGGAGCGAGGACGCCACGCCGCCGGCCATGTTGGCCCCGGCGCGGTTGTGAACCAGCCGCAGCCCGGCGCGCTCCAGCACCGACGCGGTCATGGCGGCGGTTGTGGTCTTGCCGTTGGTCGCGGAGAGCACGGCACAACCTCCCGGCATGCGGCCCGCGAGCGCCTCGATCGCGTGCGGTTCAAGCCGGATCAATACCTTGCCCGGCAGGCTCGTGCCGCCGCCCCGCCCGGTCAACCGCGCTAGCTCGCCGACGGCCCGAGCGGCGAAGATCTTGGGCGCGAGCATGCTCACGCGGCGGGCGCTCCCGGCTGGGCCCCTTGCGTAGCGGGCGCCGCCCGCTGAGCGCTCGCCGGCACGATCACCTTGATGGCTCCGGGAATGGTGCGCACGGTCGCCGGCAGCGCGGCGATCGGGTCTCCGTCCGCATACAAGGTGAAGGGCCGGGAGGCCCGGATCTCAATCTCCCGGGCCCGGAGCACCTCGACCTCCGGCTGGCGCACGTGCTCGCCTCGGAACACCGTGGGCAGCAGGCGAAGGAATCGCAGCTTGGGCACGTGGGAGACGATCACCACGTCGAGCATTCCGTCGTCGAGGGCGGCCTCGGGCGCCAGCCACATGCCGCCGCCGTACGCGTTCGCGTTCGCGGCTGCAACCGTGTATCCGGTGACCCGTCTGGTCTCACCGCCGTCGGTGGTGAGCTCAAACGTCGCCGATCGCCAGCCGATCAAGGCCCGCAAAGCGCCATACGCGTAGACCAGGTTGCCGCGCACGATGTGCGCCTCGTTGGCGATGCGGTTCGCCTCCGAGTCAAAGCCACAGCTGGCGATCCCGACGAACGGCCGTCCGTCGGCCTCGCCGAGGTCCAGGTCCCGCACCACGCCAGCGGCCAGCACCGCGCAGGCGGCACTGGGATCGAGCGGGATCCCCAGCGAGCGGATGAAGTCGTTTCCGCGCCCGCCCGGGAGTACCCCGAGAACACCGCCGCTGTCGCGCACCGCGGCGGCGACCGCGCCGATCAGGCCGTCGCCGCCAAACGCCACCGCCGTATCGCCGGCGGTTCCGGCCTCTCGCGCCAGCTCCCGCGCATGATCGAGACTGCGCGTCAGCTGGACGTGATAGTCGAGCCCGAGCCGACGCAGCTCGGCCTCGACGGCTTCGAGCCGCCGTCCGGCGCGGCCGCCTCCGGCGAAGGGGTTGACGATCAGAGCCACCATCAGCTGTCCACGAGCAGCGCATACAGCGTGTCGGCGATCGCCACCGGTGAGGGGTCCCGGGCCGCCTCGGCCTGCTCGCGGGACGTGACGCCCGTGAGGACGATGGCCCCGTCGAGACCGGCGGCCGCGGCGCCCGCGAGATCTGAGTCCAGTCGGTCTCCCACCATCAGGGTCCTTCCGGGGCCCAAGCGGTCCAGCGCCGTGTGAAACATCTTCGGGTCGGGCTTTCCGACGAGCGAGGATCCGCGCTCGGTTGCGTACTCGAGCGCCGCGACCACCGCTCCGGTGCCGGGCCAAAGGCCATCCGCGGTGGGGAACGTTCGGTCACGGTTGGCGGCGATCATCTGCGCGCCGGCCAGCACAGCTTGGGTGGCGTCGCGCAGCTCGCCGAAGTGAAGCTCATCGTGACCGGCGATCACAACGAGCTCGGCTTGCGCGGCTCGCTCGGTGCCGTTTACGACGCTCATCCCAGCATCGGAGACGTGGCGGAAGATTGCAGTTGCGCCGATCACATAGACGGCCGTCCCGCGCTCTCGGCCGGCCAGCAGGTGCTGGATGGCGGAACCGACGGTGACCACTTCCTCGAGTGAAGCCTGGAGTCCGAGCGACCAAAGCTTGCGCACGTATTCCTCGGGAGAGCGTCGCGTCTCGTTGGTCAGGAAAGCCAGCGACTTACCAGCTGCGCGCACCTCCGCGATCGCCTCGGGCGCGCCGGGAGTCGGCTCTTCACCGACCCACACGCAGCCATCGAGGTCGAGCAGCAGGTGGTCATAAGACGCGAGCAAGGGGGAGAGGGCCATGTGACCTAGGGGAGCACTTAAAAGAGCGTCGTCTGTGCCGTCGGCGCAGGGGCGAGGCACTCGGGGCCGTCGTAGCGGGCGTCGTTCACAGCGAGACCGACCGCCCGGAGCTCCGTCTCGGCGGCGGGCAGCCCAGACAGCAGCCCGTGAAGTCCCTCGGCGGGGATCGACGGGTCGAGCCACGGACGCTCACCCTCGGGGGAGAGGATCACCGGCATGCGGTCGTGCAGCGGCGCGACGGCGGAGTTCGGGGCCGTGGTGAGGATCGTGCAGCTGCGCAGGCGCTGCTCCTGCGGGCCGTGCCAGATCGCCCACAGGCCGGCGAAGGCGAACGGGGCCCCGTCGGCGCGCGTTATGTGGAACGGCTGCTTCGCGCCGCCGGGCTGTTGGCGCCACTCGTAGAAGCCGTCCGCGACGATCAGGCACCTGTAGCGCTCGAAGGCGCGGCGGAACGCCGGCCGCGAGGCGACCGTCTCCAGGCGAGCGTTGATCATCTTCAAGCCGGTGTCGGGGCTCTCGGCCCACGACGGGACGAGCCCCCAGCGCAGGAGCTCTCCGCGCGGAGCGCCCTCCCGGTCACAGGTCACTGCCAGAACCTCGTCGCCCGGCGCGATGTTGTACCGCCGGTCGACCTCCACCGACTCGCCGATCGGAAAGCGGGCCCTCACGTCGGCCGGACTCGGCGCCGCGAGCGTGTAGCGACCGCACATGGCCTTGGGCGCGGTCGGCTCAGCGCGCGCGCGCTGCGACCTGCTCGGCGCGTTCGGCCTGCATTCGGCGTTGGCGGCGGCGGCCGAAGTAGGCGACGGCCGCAACGGCGATCAGGACTATCACGATGTCGTAGAAGACGGTGATGTCGACGGAGAGCCCACCGAATGGCAGCGAGACAAGCGTGACGAGGCCGAAGCCGATCCCTAACACGGCGATAACGAGGAGGATCAGCAGCAGAATGCCTCTGATCCGAGCCAGCGCGCCGGCGCTGGAAGGGGGCGCGATCAGCCCCATCAGCCGCAGGCCACGCAGCTGCTTTGTCGTCGGCCCCTCGACGCCGAGGCGGTCGGTCGCCTTCTTCAGGTCGCCTGCCCGGCGCTCGGCGAGCGCCAGCGACGCGTCGGCCATTCGCCGGAGCTGCAGGCGTTCCTGGGGCCGCGCTGCTGCGAGCGCGCGCTGGAAGTGCGCCCGCGCCTTCTTGGCGTCGTACTTCTCGGCGGCGCGAGCACCGAGAATCGCCTGCGCGGCCGCCCGGTGACGGGTCTCTGACTCGAGCTCCTCGTCGGAGCGTCCCTCGAGCTGCTGGATGGCCGCGAGCTGGTTTCGCTGCTCCATCCGCATCATCCGCTGCTGCTTGGGCATCGCGTAGATGAGTGTATCCGCAGGTGTGTCGGCGGCTCAGCGGCGAGTCACGCGACCTACGACGCGCCCCCGGCCGGGCGCCAGCGGCTCGCCCGCCCGCCAGCGCCGGACGACTGCCTCCACGTTGAACGGCACGAGCATCACCGGCGGACCGGAGGACGGCTTGCGGTTGGCCTCGACGATCTGACGGTTGATCCCGGCGAGAATGCGGCGTACCTCCGCCTCCGACTTCGCCTCTGCGGCCTCCACCAGAGCGTCGTTGGCCGCCTTTCGCAACGCCAGCGACGGCGGCAGGTATGAGAGATTCTCGCGACGCAGCTTCTG
The DNA here is from genome assembly GCA_963846075.1 of uncultured Actinomycetes bacterium. Lineage (GTDB taxonomy): Bacteria > Actinomycetota > Thermoleophilia > Solirubrobacterales > Solirubrobacteraceae > Palsa-465. The sequence goes on from CAWJUS010000013.1 coordinate 53,949, forward strand.
CTTGACCCACCACATCTCGTCGTACGGTCGACCGAGGCCGGGGAGCGGCTCGCCGGCCCCGACGAGCTCGTCGAACTCGCCGCGGTCGCGGGCGTCGTCGACCTGGCGGTCGATCCAGCTGCGAAAGCTCGTGCCGGGGGGTTTGCGACGGGTCACGACACGATTGTGGCTCAAGCCGGCCTTATGGGTAAACGGCCGAGACTGCGGCTCCGCCGCGTCTCGGCTATTTCAATTTGCGACTCAGACCAAAGAGAGGGCCCATGAGCACCACAGATCAGCTGCTTTCCAACAACGAGCAGTACGCCTCCGGCTTCGACAAGGCGGACTTGCCGGGACAACCGGCCCGGAAGGTGGCGGTGGTGGCCTGCATGGACGCCCGTCTCAACGTTTACGCGATCCTCGGCTTGAACGACGGGGACGCGCACGTGATCCGCAACGCCGGCGGCGTCGTCACCGACGACGCGATCCGCTCGCTGGCCATATCTCAGCGGTTGCTGGGCACCGAGGAGATCGTCCTCATCCATCACACGGGCTGCGGCATGCTGACCTTCAGCGACGAGGAGTTCAAGTCAGCGATCGAGCGCGAGACAGGCGTCAAGCCCGCGTGGGCCGCAGAGGCCTTCTCAGACCTCGACGGCGACGTCAGGCAGTCGATCGCCAGGGTCAAGGCGTCGCCGTTTATCCCGCAGAAGGAATCGGTGCGCGGTTTCGTCTACGAGGTCGAGAGCGGCCGCCTGCGCGAAGTGCTCTGAGCTAATAGGGCATCGCTGACCTACCACGGTCAGCTTTCGGCGTTCGGGTCCCATCCGCGCTTTAACGCTCTACGGTAGACATAAGCTCCATTATCGAGCGTTGAAGGACGGCGCGGAGCTCCTGCCCCGCGTCGCTTCGCGTTCCGCTGGGGCCACAAAGTAGTCTGATCGCCCGGATGGCCCTCGCGCCGGCAACTGAGCGGCCCGAGCAGCAGAGCGCTCCTCGCGAGCCGAACATCGCGGCGCCCCGGCGCCGCGGCTTGGACCTGCCCGAAGCCGGCCTGCTGGCCCTGTTCGCGGCCGTCTCGCTGTGGGTCCTGGCGCAGGACCTCTACCAGGTGATCGCGCACAGCCGCGTCTGGACCGGAACCGACGGCCTCTTCATCGCCGATCAGATGCAGTACCTCGCCTGGATCAGGGACGCCTCCCACCACGGCCTGGCCTCGGATCTGTTCGTGCTGAACCAGACGCCTCACGACTACCTGCAGCCGGCGGTTGCCGTCTCCGCCCTGCTGACCGCCCTCGGGGTGACGCCCTGGCTGTCGCTGATGTTATGGAAACCGGTGGCCGTGCTCGGCGCGTTCTTCGCCATCCGAGGCCTCTGCCATCAGATGCTCGCGAGCCGGCTGGCCCGCGTGTGCGCCCTGGCCCTTGCCTTGTTCTACGGCTTCAACGGCACGATCGGCGACGAGTGGCTGCCGTTCTGGTCGTGGGGCTATCCGTTCGGCTTGATGGCCATTGCGGCCATGCTCGGCTCGCTGCTCGTCTACCGCCGCGCGCGCCAGGGCGGCGGCAGATGGTGGCTCGCCCCGCTCCTCGGTCTCCTGGCCTCCTGGCTTCACCCCTGGCAGGGCGAGACGCTGATCGTCGTTCTGGTCGGCGGCGAGTTGCTGGCGTTGTTTGAGCCCACGTCCGCGGATGGAGGCCGTCCGCCGGTCACCAGGCGGCTCGCGTTGAGCACCGGCACCGTGGTGGCCACCGCGTTGCCGCTGATCTACTACGGGGCCCTCGATCACTTCGACTCCGTGTGGCACCTGGGGCGGGCGGCAACCGACCGCAGCTGGGGGCTGAGCGGGGTACTGCTCTCGCTGGTGCCGTTGGCGGCCGTCGCGGTGCTCGGCTACCTGCGCCGTCCGCGGAGCTTCTTGGAGGGCGCGACGATGGTCTGGCCGTTCGCCACGCTCGCCATCTACCTGGTCTCGAATGCCGGCCTGGGTGCGACCCCGCTGCACGCCTTCGCCGGAGTGACGATTCCCCTGGCGCTGCTCGCCGTCGGCGGTGTGACCCGGCTCCTCGAAGGACGCACAGGCCGGCTGCGGGGCTCCCGTGCCTGGTCCCTATCCCGCTTGGCGGCGATCGCGGTGGTGGCCGCGTTCACGATTCCCGCCGGGGTCAGCATGCTCCGCGGCACCTATCACTACATGGGCCCGTATAAGAACGACGGCAACTTCCTCAGGTCCGACGAACAGCGCGCGCTGGGCTTCCTGGCGCGCGATCCCCAGCCCGGCGGGGTACTCGCGCCGTTCTACCTGGGCATGGTCATCCCCGAGGTGACGGGCAGGCACACCTACATCGGCGACTACCTGTGGTCGGTGCCGAGCTACCTGGCCCGCTTCCACAACACCTTCCAGTTCTTCAAGTGGCCCTGGGCCGGGCCGGAGGCGCGCGCGTTCGCGCTCTCAACGGGCGCTCGGTTCATACTCGCCGACTGTCACGGGCACGCCGGCGGGCTGACCGTCAAGCTGCGACCGATCGTCGACGCGATCTACAACTTCGGCTGCTCCACGATCTACAGGGTGAAGAACCCACGGCCTGGAGCCACCCGCCTGCCGATCCGGGCCGAAGTTGGCGGAGCTAGCGGCGGGCCGTGAATGTCACCCGGTGCCCGGTGCAGCCCTGGAGCTGAGCGCCTGAGGAGTAGCTCGCAGCGCTGGTGAAGGTTCCGCGGGCCACGCGGCCTGTGACCTTGAAGCGAACGGTGGTCGTGACCTTGAGCCGCCTGCCGCCGCTCGTAGCGACGCTGTGGACCGCCGGTGGGGTGAAGCTTCCGTCGGTGCCGAGTTGACCGGCGAACCGCGCCGTGCCGGACAGCGTCACGGTCCCGCATTGCGAGCTCCAGGAAAGGCGAGAGGGCGCCGCGACACCTCCCTGGACCAGGCGGATCACCACCGGCCGGCTCTGCGAAGTCTTGCCGGTGAAGGTGGCGGACAGCGTGCTGACTCCCGCGGCCGCGGCCAGGCTCGGGACCAGAAGCAGGGTCAAGGCGGCAATCTTGATCGTTCTCATCGCATTCCTCACAAACCCCACTCTATATAAAAGTGTGCCGTTATGTGAACAAATGGGAGGTCCCCATCCGGGTCCCGGCGAGGTCATAGTCCGGCTCCCGACGGCGTAGCCGCCGCAACTTCCATCGGCCGGCCGGTATTACTGGCCAGTACAACCCTTCTGAGGAGGTGGGAGTGAAGCGACAGATCAGCGTGCTGCTGGCATCGCTGATGGTCCTGGGTGCTACCGCCGCGGTCGCCGCGGCGGCGTCGTCGCCGTCGGCAACCACCGGCGTGGCCACCAAGATCAAGGACACCAGCGCCGTTCTCAACGGGCGGGTCAATCCCAACGGCAGCGCCACGACGTTTTGGTTCGAATGGGGACCGACCACCGCCTACGGCGCGATCAGCGCCAAGGCAGACGCCGGCAAGGGCACGACGGCGAAGGCGCTCAGCGCCACCGCCTCGAACCTGGTGCCCGGCACGGTCTACCACTATCGGTTGTTCGCCCAGAACAGCTTCGGCACCACGGCCGGCGCTGACAGAACGTTCAAGACCTCCGGCCATCCCCTGCCGGGCGTGCTGACGGGACCGCCCAGTGGCGTCTCGCAGTCGGGGGCCACGATGACCGGCACGGTCGTCCCCAACGGAGACGAGACCGCCTGGTACTTCCAGTACTCGTGCGGCTTCGTGTTCTGCCAGACCAGCCAAGGAACCGTGGCGTCAACCAGCGGTCCGGTCACGGTCTCACAAGCGGTCAACGGACTGTCGGCCGGGACGACGTTCTCCTACCGCCTAGTGGGCGTGCATGCGGGGTTCCCGATCATCTACGGCGCGTTCGCTCAGTTCACGACCTATCCAGCGGTCAGGCCGTACCCCGGCATGCGCACCTTCGCGGTCCCAAGCCGCGCACCCCGGGCGCCGTTTGTGATCCAGGTCTTCGGCTCGATATCCCCGTCATCGTCATTCCCGGCGGCCGTTCAATGCGGCGGGAACATGGGGATCCGGTTCTATCTGGGCAACCGGCAGGTTGCGTTCAGGACCACGCCGGTGGGAAGCAATTGCGGCTTCTACTGGAAGGCGACTTTCCGTCGCGGGTCGGGGCGTATGCGAATCCTGGCCACCTTCGGCGGCAACGGTTATCTGGCGTCGAAGCGCTCGAGCAATCACTTCGTCACGCTGGGCTGAGCCTTAGGCGCGTCGCCGGGGCGGGCGCTCAGCGCCCGCTTCGGCGGCGCCCGCTTAGGCCATCTGCGGCTCGGGGCCGCCGCTCCGGTTGTCCGCGGCTCGGGGCCGCCGACGCCCCTCCCGGAGCCGGATAACGTGACAACTCGGCGGCAGCACCTCGAGCGCCCGCCCCTCAGAAATCGGCCTCTTCGGCGACCTCGGCGATCAGGCGCGAGAGCTGGCTGCCCTGCCAGGCGATCGGCGAGCTGCCGGGCTCGTCGGTGACGAGCCGAGCGCCGGGAATCGCCTCCGCATAGGACTCGCCCACCTCCTGGGGATGCTCAGGGTCTGCCTCGTCGGCGCTGGCCACAACGGTGACCGGCACCGAGATCGCCGAAAGCTGATCGATGCGGTCGAACGGGTGCGAGCGCGGCACGGCGCTCAGGGCATCGGCCACCGCCTCCAGGTGCTCGTGTCGCTCGAGACGCTGCCGCATCACCTTGACGACGGTCTCGCGCCACTGCTCCGGTACGCGCGGCTCGCCCTGGGCGGCCACGAAGCCCTCGATACCACCTGACCGCAGGCCCTCCGCGAGCGCGTCCCACCGAGCCAGGCGGTCGGGATCGTCGTCGTCCGCCGGGTCGTACGCCGGCGTTATGACAACCAGCCCGGCGACGCGCTCGGGGTGCTCCAGGGCCAGCCGGAGCGCCGTGTGCGCTCCCATCGAGGCCCCCGCCAGCACGGCCCGCTCTATTTCCAGCTCGTCGAGAACCGCCTCGAGGTCGCCCACCAGCTCGGGGTAGCCATACGCAGAGGGATCCGCCGCCGGCGAGGACTTGCCGTGCCCGCGGGCGTCGTAGGCGACGACGTGATGGCCGGATCGCTGGAGCGATTTCGACCCCATGACCACGTAGCGCCTGGTGGCGGTCAGGCCGTGCAGCAGCACGACCAGGGGCCCGGTGCCGCTCTGTTCGGCGGCCAGAGACACGCCGTCGTGTTCGATCATGCGTTCAGCCACCGACAGCCTTCTACCATGAGTGGCGATGGACGTCACCGAAAGCAACTTCCAGACCGCGGTCATCGAGCGATCCCACCAACTGCCGGTGGTCGTCGACTTCTGGGCCGAATGGTGCGGCCCGTGCCGCCAGTTGGGCCCCGTCCTCGAGCGGGCGGTCGCCGCCCGAGCGGGCAAGATCGAACTGGCGAAGCTCGACGTCGACTCGAATCAGCGACTGGCAGCCGCCTATCGCGTCCAAGGCATCCCGGCGGTCAAGGCCTTCAAGGACGGGCAGGTCGCCGCGGAGTTCGTCGGCGCGCAGCGCCCGCCCGCTGTCGAGAAGTTCCTCGATGAGCTGGTCCCCTCGGAGGCCGACGGCCTGATCGAGCGCGGCGATGAGGCGTCATTGCGCCGCGCCGTGGAGCTGGAGCCCCGCCGCGCGGATGCGGTCGTCCCCCTGGCGAAGATCCTCCACGACAAGGGCGATGCCGATGCGGCGCTTTCGCTGCTCGAGTCGGTGGCAGGCAGCTTTGCCGGCGATGGGCTCGCCGCCCGGATCGCCCTCGAGCGCGGAGATCTCGAGCTGAGCGAGGCCTTCAAGGCTCTTGACTCCGGCGACACCGAGCGCGGCCTTCAGCTGCTCCTGGACGCGCTCCAGAGCGCCGATGGGTCCAGGGACGAGGTCCGTCGGGTGATCGTGGGCGTGCTCGACGAGCTCGGACCGCACGACCCGCTGGCGCGAGAGTCGCGTCGCAGGCTGGCGTCCGCGCTGTACTGACGAGTCGCGCCGCAGGCTGGCGTCCAAAGCTCTACCGACCGCGCCTGCGTGCGGCGGTCAGAATGGCCGTCGCGAACGCCTCCACATCCTGGCCGTCGGTGGCTGCGTCGATCGCGCGGCTACCCGCGCCGAGCCGGCTGCGAAGCTGTGCGTCGTAGACCAGGCGCCTGAGCGCCGCCCCGATTTCGTCGACGCTCTCAGGATCGACCAGCAGCGCGTTCTCGTCGGCGACCGCGACGTCGCCCACCGCGCCGGCATGGATCGTGCAGAGCAGCGGCAGGCCGGCCGCCGCGGCCTCGCGGAGCACTACGCCGAAGGGCTCGTAGGTGCTGACCTGCGCATAGACGTCGGCGTCGGCGAACACGCCCGGAAGCTCCTCCGACGGCAGGTGGCCACGGAAGCCGACCGGCACGCCGAGCTCGCGAGCCTGCCTCGAGAGCTGCCCCTCAGAAACCCGGCGCCGACTATTTCAAGGCGGGCCTCGCCGGCCGTCAGCCCCGCACGGTGAAAGGCCTCGAGCAGCTTGCCGAGGTTCTTGTCAGGAACCAGGCGGCCAACCGTAAGCACTGTGATCGGCCGACCCTCGGTGGGCGCGCGCGGCGCGTCATCAGCGCGTGCCACAGCCCTGAACCGGGTCACGTCCGCGGACTGAAGGCTGACGTTGATCCGCTCGCCAGGCACCCCGAACGCCTCCAGTCGTGCGCGCGCCGCCGAGGAGGTAGCGATGAGACCATCCGCGCGCTGCGCCAGCCAGCGGTGCAGGCGCAGCCGGGAGGCCGAGAGCATTGCGTCGATCCGCGGGGTGCACTCGGTGAAGATGACGAACGCCCGCCGATGGGCCCGTGACCAGGCGTACGTCCGCAGGGACGCCGGCCCGTATTCCCAAGCGACGACGCACTCGGGCCCGACTTCGCTCAAGGCGCCCTCCAGGCCCCGGGGCCAAACAACCGGTGTTCGCCCCGGACGGTCACGCTGCCAGGAGCGCAGGTGCCGAGCGGGGTAGGGATGCTCGGCCGGAAACCAGTGCGCGGGCACGTCCCAACCGGGCTCGCGAGCGGACTGGTAGATGACCGTCAGCTCCAGGGCATCCCGGCCGGCGAGCTCCCGGAACAACGGCTCCCGGTACGGCATGGGAGTCGGAGGGACGATGGCGCAGCGCAAGGCCGCGCGATGATAGTTGTCGCGCATGCGCGTGCTGCTGCTCCACAACCGCTATCGCCTGACCGGCGGCGAGGAGCGATGCGTGGCCGACATCGCCGCGGCGCTCGCGGCTCGCGGGCACCAGGTGGAGCTGCTGGAGCGCTCGAGCACGACCCTGGGTCGTGGACGGGCAGCTCGTGGGCTGCTGAGCGGGGGGCTCGAGCCCGAGGAGGTTGAGCGCGCCGTGCGCCGGTTGCGCGCCGAGGTCGTCCACGCCCACAACCTCCATCCCCTGCTGGGCTGGCGCGCGCTCGCCGCTGCCCGGGGTGCCGGAGCTCGAACCGTGCTTCACCTGCACAACTTCCGGCTCTACTGCGCGATCTCCATCGCCTACCGCGAGGGCGCTCCGTGCTTTCGCTGCCGCGGCGTAAACACGCTGCCGGGCCTGCGGCTGCGCTGTCGCGGCGGACTGGGCGAAGCCGCGGTGTACGCGGCCGCCCTGAGTCGCCAGCAGGCGCCGCTGATCGAGCACTGCGACCAGCTCGTGGCCGTGAGCGAGGCAACCGCCGCGCGGCTCACCGAGCTCGGCCTGCCTGCTGCCAAGACCACCGTGCTGCACAACTTCGTCCGCCCCCAGGCTTTCGCCGAGGACTCGCGAGCCGAAGCGGGAGAGTTCGCGCTGGTGGCCGGCCGGCTGGTCGAGGAGAAGGGATTCGACACGGCGATCGCCGCGGCGCGAACGGCCGGCGTTCCCCTCGTGGTCGCCGGCGCCGGCCCGGACGAGACCCGGCTCAAAGCGCTGGCGGGCGAAACCGTCACCCTCACCGGGATGCTGCCGGCCGAGCGTTTGCGCGAACTCCGCTCGCGCGCCGCGGTGGTGCTCGCGCCGTCGCGCTGGGAGGAGCCCTGCCCCTACTCGGTACTCGACGCCCTGTCCACCGGCGTCCCCGTGCTCGCCTCGGACCGCGGCGGGCTACCGGAGCTGGTGGACGCAGATTCGCGCCTGGCGGCCGACGACGTCGGGGCGTGGACGGAGGCACTGTCACGCCTGTGGCACGACCCCCGGCTTCGCTCGGCACGAGGGCGTCAGGCGCTGGAGCGAGCCCGCGAGCGATTCGGGGAGGAGCGCTTCGTAGCGGCCCTCGAGCGGGTCTACGCCGGCGACTCGTAGACTCCTCGCCCATGCCGTGGCAGGCAGCGGCCCGTGATACCGCGGACAGGCTGGGGGTCGATCTCCGCTATCTGCGGAGGTTTCGCTGGATCAGCAAGGCCAGAGAGGTGCGAAGTGTCGGCGCGTCCGTAGGAGCGAACCTCCGCTTCGTGCTGAGCGACCCCGAGTACACGAACTTCACCTTCGAGCTGGCCAACGAAGACCAGCTGGTGACGTGGGTGGCGGCGACCTGCGACAGCCCCACGGAGGTCATCGATCGGCTGCTGGCGGAAGCCCGGAACGACCCGATCCTGGCCGCGCGGGTGCGCTCGGCGACCGCCGGCCGGTGGTGGTGGACCAAGCGCTCGCCGCCGTTCGGAAAGCGCCTCGCGTGGTACGCGCTGGCCCGCGTGCTCAAACCGAAGCTGATCATCGAGACCGGCGTCCACGACGGCCTCGGCTCGATGCTGCTGCTCAGGGCGCTGGAGCGAAACGGCGACGAGCAGTCCGCCGGCCGGCTGGTCTCGTTCGACATCAACGCTCGCGCCGGCTGGCTCGTGGGCCGGCATCCGCTGTGGGAGCTGCGGATCGAATCATCGCGAGCCGGGCTCGCCGCGGTGCTCGAGCAGCAGGGCCCGGTGGGGATCTTCATCCACGACAGCCTCCACACCTACGAGCACGAGCGCTTCGAGTTCGAGCTCGCGGCCTCGCACCTGGCGCCGGGCGGGCTCCTGGTTACCGACAACGCCCACGGCACGCACGCCCTGGCGGACGTCTGCGGGAGCCGCGGCCTGCGCTACGTCGAGTTCCACAGCGCGTCCCGGGACCACTTCTACCCCGGGGAAGCGACCGGGCTGGGCATCGCGCGCTGAGTTGCCGCGGCCGCCGCCGGCGGGCTCGGACAGGCCTCCTAGGCCGAAGAGCCAACCGACAGCGTCAGCTGCCTGGCATCCGACGACGAGCTCGCCGAAAGCCCGGCGACCCTGACGCCCAGGAGGCGCACAGGGCGCGTCGGGGCGAAGCGCCGCAGCAGATCGAGCGCCACGGGGCCGACGTCCTCCGCCGCCGCCACCGCGGTCGGCAGCGTGCGCGCCCGGGTGTGGGTGGAGAAGTCATCGAGACGAACCTTGATCCCAACCGTCCTCCCCGCCCGGCCCTGCGCCTCGAGGGCGGCGCACAACCGCTCGACTAGCGCCAGCAGACGAGCTTCGAGCTCGTCTCGCTCTGCGATGTCGACGTCGAAAGTCGTCTCCCGTGACTCCGAAATGACCTTGCGCTGCATCGAGACGGGCGTGTCGTCCTCGAAGCGGGCGCGGCGTGCCAGCGCGGCACCGAAGCGCCGACCGAAGACCGACGTCAGCGGGCCCGGCGGCGCGGCGGCCAGCTTGCCAAGCGTGTCGATGCCCATCGCCTGTAGCCGCGCGGCGGTCTTGGGGCCTATTCCGGGCACCAGTGAGGGTGCGGCGTCCGCGAACCGCCGGCGCGCCTGTTCTCCGCTCAGCACCACGAAGCCCCTCGGCTTCTCGGCGTCCGAGGCGACTTTGGCCACCAGCCTCGAGGGACCGATACCCACCGAGCAGCCGAGTCCGGTGGCCTGCGCGATCTCAGCCACGATCCGGCGCATCGTCTCTACCGGCGACGAGACACCTGTCAGCTCGAGGTAGGCCTCGTCGAGCCCCACCACCTCCACGTTCTCTACGTGGCGGCGGAGGATCGACATCACCTCGCGCGAAGCGTCGCGGTATGAGGCGAAGTCCGGCACCACGTTGATTGCGTCGGGGCACAGCCGCCGTGCGCGGGCCGCCGGCATTGCCGAGCCCACGCCGAACCGCCGCGCCTCATATGAGGCGGTGGTGACGACCGCGCGCGGGCCGCTGCCGGCGACGATCACCGGAAGACCCCGCAGCTCGGGGCGCCGCCGCAGCTCGACGGACACGTAAAACGCGTCCATGTCCAGGTGAGCGACGCATCGCCGCACGATGGACCTGGAGCCTAGGCGGCGCCCCAGACGCCACGGGGGGCGCTCAGACCGAACGCCGTCAGGCGCTAGACCACACGGGCCCGACGCCGCCGAAGCCCAGGGCGCCGGCGGTGGCCTGGTCGAGGTCCCAGTCACGGCCGGGGACGAACGGGCCGCGGTCGTCCACGGTCGCCGTCACGCGGTGACCACCCGACAGGAAGGCCACCTGCGTGCCACACGGGAGCGTCGGGCTGGCAACACCCCGCGCGGCGTGGAACCCGCAGGCGGTCTCGCCGCCGTCGTCATACCACGACGCGATGGCCTGACGGTAGACCGTCAGGCGCCCGGCGGGGGCGGTGGCCGAAGCGGCGTAACCGCCACCGGCGGTGCGCACGCGCAGCTGCTGCGAGCCCACCTCGGCTGCGGCATAGCGCAGAACGAAGCCGCCGACCAGAAGCGGTCTGTGCGCTGGTCAGATTGCGCCAGCGCTGGCCGCTGCGGGCCTGGAGCTCGACCGTCTGTCCCTGGGTCGCCGGATCGAGCGCTCCGCGCAGGACCACTGGCTGGCCCTGCCGCGCGTTGAGCTGGCGCTCGTGCACGACAACGCGGACGGATGACCCGGCGAGAGGGGGCGCCGTCTGCGCAGGCCGAGCGCGGAGGGGTCTGCGCCAGCGACTGCGCTTGCGTCACCGCCAGGGCAGAACCCGAGATTGCGATTGTCAGGGCGCCCGCCAGATAAGCCGGGCGCAGGTTCATGTTGGTCCTCACCTTCGAGGGCCTCCTCTTTGTCTCTCGACTGAACGCCTACGGGGTTAGCTGTCGGGCTCGCGATAGCGCCGGCGGAGACTCGCCCCGCACGCAACCGCTACGACCGCCGCCGGCTGGGCGCCGGGCGGTCGATTCGCCCCGGCCGGGTAGACATGGGAAAACCCGGGAATGGGTCCCCCGCTCACCCCCGCACCGTGCAGGGGTGACTCGGCAGGTCGAATGAAGCGCAGGAGGCTAGAGACCGCACCCCGGGGCGGATCTGTGCTCTCGGTCACATATCCGTAGGAATGCAACAATGCGTCAGATGGCCAGACAGGACCGCTTGAGCGGGCTGGATAGCTCGTTTCTGCACCTGGAGCACGACTCGACCCACATGCATGTGGCGGCATGCACAATCTTCGAAGGACCGCCGCCCACGTACGAAGAGCTGCTCGAGGAGATCTCCTCGCGCCTGCATCTCGTTCCTCGCTACAGGCAGCGCCTGGCATTCGTGCCGTTCGAGCAAGGGCGGCCGGTGTGGGTCGATGACCCCCACTTCAACATCCGCTTCCACGTCCGCCATACGGCGCTGCCGCGTCCGGGCGGCGAGGATGAGCTCAAGCGGCTGGCGGGCCGGATCTTCTCCCAGTCGCTCGATCGCTCAAAGCCGCTGTGGGAGCTGTGGTTGGCCGAGGGCCTCTCAGACAATCGCTTCGCGATCCTCACCAAGACCCACCACGCCCTGGTCGACGGCATCTCGGGCGTGGACCTGCTCACGGTGTTGTTCGACACCGCCCGTGAGCCGGCGCCGGTGGCGCCTCCGGAGCACGACTGGATCCCGCGGCCGCTGCCCACCGACGCCCAGCTGCTGGCGGATGCGCTGCTGGAGCGGGCGGTGGTGCCACGCGAGATCGTGCGCGGCGCGCGCGCGGCTGTGCGCGGACCGCGCCAGCTCGCGGGCCGGCTGGCACGAGGCCTGGTGGGGGTCGGCGCGATGGCCTGGGCAGGTATGAGCCCCGCGCCCCCGAGTCCCTTCAACGTCCGCATCGGCCCGCACCGCCGCTTCACCTGGGTGCGGACCGACCTCAGCGAGATCAAGGCCATCAAGAACGCGCTCGGTGGGCACGGTCAACGACGTGGTGCTGGCCGCCGTGGCGGGCGCGCTCGGCAGCTACATGCGGTTGCACGGCTACTCCACCGACGATCTGCTGCTCAAGGCCATGGTGCCGGTCTCCGTGCGCGCCGATGTCGAGCGCGGGGCGTTGGGCAACCGCGTCGCCGCCATGTGGGCCCCGTTGCCGGTGGGACTGACCGACCCAGTCCAGCGGCTGCGGAGGATCCGCAACGAGATGCACGACGTCAAGGAGTCGGGCCAGGCAGTCGGCGCGCAGGTGCTGACGGAGCTCACCGGCTTCGCCCCCCCGACGATCATGGCCCAGGCCGCGCGGCTGCAGGCTCGCCAGCGGCTGTTCAACCTGGTCATCACGAACGTGCCCGGCCCTCAGATCCCGCTCTATGCCCTGGGACGCGAGCTCCAGGGAATCTTTCCGATGGTCCCGCTGGCCGAGAACACGGCGCTGGGGATCGCGGTCATGAGCTACAACGGCCAGATGAACTTCGGTCTGAACGCCGACTACGACGCGCTGGCCGACGTCGAGACGCTCGCCGACGAGCTGCGAGCGGCGATCGACGAGCTGGGCCGCGCCGCCGGGACCGGCGAGCGCAGACCGGCTGGCCGCCGCTCGCGGGCCGGCGCGACGCGCGGGTCTGGCGCGCGCCTGCGCGCCGTGCCCGCCGAGTGAGCCGCCCGGCCGCGCGCAGCCCGCGGCGCGTGACGCTGAGGGCGACGCTGGAATGGGCAGCGATCGTGATCGTCTCGCTGGCGGTCGCTTTCGGCGCGATCGCCCTGCTCTCCGGGTTCTTCACCGGACGCGACCAGGCGGGCGTGTCGGGCGGCGGACACCGGACCCGGCGTGGCCTTCCCCGATCTCGGTCACGCTCATCTGAGCCCCGGCCAGCCCCACCCGACGCTACAACTCAAGCCCTCCCACCAGCGGCGCGCATGTCCCCGAGCCGGTCACGGCCAACGCCACCGAGCTGAACGACGACCAGCTGCTGGAGGCGCTCGAGCTGGGCGACGTGGTGATCGCCTACGGCTCCCCCTCTCCCCCGCCGGCCTTGACCGCGCTGACCAAGTCGCTGGGGACTCCGTTCGACCCCGCCTTGGCGGCCTCCGGCGCAGCGGTGATCTTCGACCACCGGCCGGGGCTGCCCGGCATCGCCGCACTCGCCTGGGCCCACATGGCACGGGTCGCGACTCCGACAGACCCGCTGCTGCGTCAGTTCGTGCAGTACTGGCTGGCCAAGGGGGCGCCCGGTCGCTGAGCGACCGGGCGGGCGGCGAACGCCCGTTCCATAATTGAGTTATGGCTTCGCCGCTTCGAATCGCCCTCTGCCAGCTGAACACCACGGTGGGCGACATCCCCGGCAACGAGCGCAAGATCACCGATGCGCTCGAGTCGGCGCGCGGCGACGGCGCCCAGCTGGTGCTGTTCCCGGAGCTGTCGGTGACCGGCTATCCCCCCGAGGACCTGCTGCTCAAGGAGCATTTCCTGCTGCAGGCCCGCGCGGCGATCGAGCGCATCGCCCGCAAGGTCACCGGCGTCGTGGCGCTGGTCGGCTACCCGGAGCTCTCAGACGACGTCTACAACGCCTGTGCGGTGCTCGCGGACGGCCAGATCCAGGCCGTCTACCGCAAGGTGTTTCTCCCCAACTACGGGGTGTTCGACGAGCAGCGCTACTTCCAGGCCGGTCCCGGAGGGGCCACGATGCGCGTCGGCGAGACGACCGTGGGGCTGACGATCTGCGAGGACATCTGGGAGCCCGGTCCACCGGCCTCGGACGAGGCGCTGGCCGGCGCCACGCTGCTGGTGAACATCTCCGCCTCGCCTTACCACGCGGGCAAGGGACTCGAGCGAGAGCGGATGCTCGCCCAGCGCGCGCGGGACAACCTGGCGGCGGTCGCCTTCTGCGCGATGGTCGGCGGCCAGGATGAGCTGGTGTTCGACGGCCACTCGCTGGTCATCGACCACGAGGGAGAGGTCGTGGCCCGTGCCCCCCAGTTCGCCGAGGACCTGCTGATCGCCACGATCGACCCGGACGCGTCGCGTGGATCCCGGCTGCGCGACCCTCGCCATCGACCGGCGCTGCGCCGCGCGCAGGCGCATGTTCCGGAGATCGCGAGCCTGGAGCTGCCCCCGCCGCCCGAGGGCGAGGCCACGGGCGGAGAGGTGGCGCCGCTGCTGGACTCCACGGCGGAGGTCTACGCCGCGCTCGTGCTCGGGCTCCGCGACTACGTCTTCAAGAACGGCTTTCAGCACGTGGTGATGGGGGTCTCCGGGGGGATCGACTCGGCCCTGGTGGCGGCGATCGCCGTCGACGCGCTCGGCCCGGAGATGGTCTCGATCGTCGTGATGCCCTCCCCGTACTCCTCCGAGGACACGCAGCGCGACGCCCGCCAGCTCGCCGCCAACCTCGGGGTCAAGCCGATCGAGCTCCCGATCGAGCAGCCGATGCGCTCCTACGACGAGGCACTCGAGGCGGTGTTCGACGGCCGCCCCGCGGATCTGACCGAGGAGAACCTCCAGGCGCGAATCCGCGGAAACCTGCTGATGGCACTGTCGAACAAGTTCGGCTGGCTCGTGCTGACCACCGGCAACAAGTCCGAGATGGCAGTCGGCTACTCCACGCTGTACGGGGACACGGCCGGGGGCTTCGCCGTGATCAAGGATTGTCCGAAGACGCTGGTCTACGAGCTGGCCCGCCACCGCAACGAGCTGGCGCCGCCCGGGGAGGAGCCGATCCCGGAATCCATTCTCGATCGCGCGCCGAGCGCAGAGCTACGGCCGGAGCAGCGCGACGATGACTCGCTGCCCCCCTACGAGGTGCTGGATCCGATCCTCGAGGGCTACATCGCCGATGACCTGGGCCGGGAGCAGCTGATCCTCCGGGGCTTCGCGCCCGAGGACGTGGATCGCGTGGTGGCCATGGTCGACCGGGCCGAATACAAGCGCCGCCAGGCGCCGCCCGGCATCAAGATCACCACCAGGGCCTTCGGGCGCGACCGGCGCATGCCGATCACCAATAGATATAGAGGTTGACCGGCGCGCCTCCAGGCGCGCGGTCAACCCTTATTTCGGGGAGTCGCGGACGGCGATCGTCATCCGCGTCAGGGCGCAGAGCCGGTCGTCGTCGTCGGTGATCTCTACATCCCAGATCCACGTCGTGCGGCCGCGGTGCCTGGAGACCGCCCGGGCGTGGATCGTGCCGCCGACGATCGGTCGCAGGAAGCTCGACTGATTAGTCATCCCCGTCACCACCTTGCCCTGCTGCCAGACCTCGGACGCCGTTCCCAGGGAGGCGAGGCTCTCAGCGATCGAGGCCAGCACGCCGCCGTGCACGAGGCCCGCGGGCTGCTTGTGGTGCTCGGCGACCGTGACGCTGCCGGCCGCCTTCTCCGCACCGAGCTCGGTGATCTGAAGGCCGTAGAGGCCGTCGAAGCCCCGCTCGGCGACATAAGGAAGCTCGAGCTCCATCGCCGCGCCACGATACCGGTGTCAGCTCGGCGAAAGCGCGAGCCCGGGCTGGCACACTCGACGGAGCCCTTCTCTACGCTACACCCCCGAAATGGCCTCGCTCGACAACCTCCCACCCGACCAGCGCGCCGTCCTGCAGATGGTCCTGGGCCGCGGTCGCGGCTATGACCAGATCGCTCAGATGCTCTCAATCGACCGGCAGGGCGTCCGCACTCGTGCGCTGGCGGCGCTCGACGCACTCGGCCCGGGCACCGGCGTGCCCGTAGAGCGACGATCTCAGATCACGGACTACCTCCTGGGCCAGTTGGGCGCGAGCGAGGCGCTGGAGGTGTGGGATAGCCTGGCTAACACTCCGAGCGAGCGGGCCTGGGCGCGGGTCGTGGCCTCAGAGCTGACGCCACTGGCCGATCACCCCCTGCCAGAGATCCCGGTATCCGCCGAACCACGGGAGAGCGAGCCCGTGGCTTCCGAAGCTGAGGAGCGAGCGTGTCGCCGAGCCCGTCGCCGCCGGACGCGAATCACAGACTGCCGGACCGTCGCCCGCCGAGACCGAGGCGGATCGCGGGCCCGAGCCCGCTGGGGCCGAGCCGGCGGCGGCGGAGGGGTCCGTCCCGCCCCGAGCTGCCGGCGACGCCGGCGCCGGGGAGCCGACCGCGCCGAGGCGCAGGGTCTCGCGCCTGGGCGGGGCCATCGTGCTGGGTGCGGTTGGGGCGATCGTCGCCGTCGTGGTCGTGATCCTGCTCGTCTCAGGATCCGGCTCCAAGCACCACACGGTGGCGGGCGGAGCAGCGTCGCCGGCCAGTCGGACGACGTCGTCGAGCAACGCGGCGACTTCGACCACGGCCACGCCCGTGGCGCAGATCAACCTCCTCTCGCCCAGCGGCAGCAAGTCGACCGCCGGGATCGCCGAGGTGCTCAGGCAGGGGAGCACTACAGCCGTGGCGATCGTCGGACAGGGGCTACCGGCCAACACCAAGCACGACGCGTACGCGGTGTGGCTCTACAACGCGCCAGGCGATGCGCTCCGGCTGGGGTTCGTCAACCCCGGCGTCGGCAAGAACGGGCGTCTGGAGACAACCGGCCCGCTGCCGGGCAACGCATCCCACTTCAAACAGCTGCTGGTCTCCCTGGAGACCAAGGCCAACCCGCGCAGCCCGGGCCACATCGTGCTGCAGGGTGCTCTCACCGGGGTCTAGCGGCGACGGCCTCGGCCGTCAGACGCAGATCCGCTCGAGCCCCTCGAGCGCCTCGTCGAGCCTGGCGTTGGTGGGGCGGCGCAACATCCAGGCACCGGTCTTCGAGTAGCCGCGAAGCTTCTGGCGCTGGGCGATCGTCACCCTGGTGCCTCGCTCGTCGCCGTCGTCCGCCGGCTCGAGCGCGACCTCGGTGACGGCCTCCCCCAGGACGCGCTCGAACGGGGTGCCGGCGATCTCCTGCTCCCAGGCCCGCCTGGCACGCCCCGGCGTCTCGATCCCGGGGGGGTCGGAGGCCAGGAGCCGGAAGTCGATGCGCACGGCGCGGCCTTTCTTCGTCGTGTAGACGTGGGTCCAGCGATCCGGGCCCACCGCCTCCACCCTGACCACGCCGGGCCACCAGCGGGGGAAATGGTGCGGGTCCTCGAGCACGCTCCACACGGACTCCGGCGCGGCGCCGATCACCCGAGTCCGGCGGGCCTCCATCAGCTCGCGTATTCGATCAGCGACCTGATCTCATGAGGCGCCAGCCGCGCGCGCCCCGAGAGAAAGCTCAGCTCGACCAGGAACACGAAGGCCACGATCTCCGCGCCCAGCGAGCCCATCAGCTCGGCCAGCGCCCCGGCCGTGCCGCCGGTCGCCAGCAGGTCGTCGTGGATCAGCACGCGTGCCCCGGCGGGCAGGGCGTCGGCGTGGATCTCGAGCGCGTCGAGGCCGTACTCCAGCTCGTACTCGGCGCTCAGCGTCTCGTGCGGCAGCTTTCCCGGCTTGCGGACCGGGACGAAGCCCGCTCCCAGCTCGCGCGCCAGGGCGGCCCCGAGGATGAAGCCCCGGGCCTCGGCGGCAACGACAAATTCTGGGCGCAGCTCGCGGCTGAGCGAAGCGAGGCCGGCTACTGCCGCGTCGAGGGCCGTCGGGTCGAGGAGCAGCGGCGTTATGTCCTTGAAGACGATCCCCTGCTGCGGGAAGTGCTCGATGTCGCGCACGAACGCCCGCAGATCCAGCCCGCCTGGCGCTCGGGCTTCGCGCTCGCTCACGTGGCGATATTGCGCAGATCGCGGATCAGAAGCAGATGCTTCAGATGTGTGGTGACCGAGGCCAGGTTCTCGAGCGCCTCGACCGCCTCCTTGCGCCGCTGCGGGTTGCGCGAGCGGAGCGCCGGCGCCAGGATGCTCTGAAGCAGCTGGGCTTCGCGGTCGGCGGAGGTGCGGAAGACCCTCAGGTTGCGCCCTCCGACTCCGTACCGCGCCAGCTCGGACACCGCTCTGATGATCTCCCGCTCGGCCTCGTCGTAGTAGCGCACGCCGCCCCGGGTCTCGCCCTTGATCACGCCGAACTCCACGAGCTCGCGCACCAGCTTGGGATCGGCGCCGGTGTCCTCCACGACGTCTTCGAGCGAGTAGAGCGCACCGGTGTCGCGGACCGTCACCGTGGCCCGGCGGCCGGTGCGGCCATCGGCGGGCGTCCCGACCTCGCGATCGGTACGGCCGCCGGCGAGCTCCTGGCGAATCACCCGAAGCGGTAGGAACTCGTCGCGCTGCAGGCGCAGGATCGTGCGCAGCCGCTGGATGTCGGTGGGCGTGTAGAGGCGGTAGCCGCCCTGGGTACGCCTGGGCGCCAGGAGCTTCTGATCCTCGAGGTAGCGGATCTTCGAGATCGAGATATCCGGGAACTCCTGAGCCAGCGCCTTGCACACGGCGCCGATCGTCACCGCCTTCTGGCGCGGGCGTTCCGCCTCCGGGCCGCCGCGACGCTCAAGCTCCTCGCTGGCCGGCTCCTCGGGCAGCGTGTCTACGGCGCGTGTGGTGGGCGTCGACATCAGCGGTTCAGGAAGGCCAGCTTGTACTTGCCGACCTGCAGTTCGTCGCCATGGCTGAGGCGCTGTGACTCGATCCTGGTGCGGTTGACGTAGGTGCCGTTGAGCGAGCCCAGGTCGTCGAGATAGAAGTCCTCGCTCCGGCGCACCAAGATCGCGTGGTCGCGAGAGACTGTGACGTCGTCGAGGAAGATGTCCGACTCCGGCCTGCGGCCGACGGTCAGCCGGTCCTTCTCGAGCGGGAACGTCTCCCCCTCCCGGCCACCCCCCGAGCGGATCACGAGCGCCGGGCCTCGGGCGGTGACCTCGTCGAGATCGACGACCTCGACGTCTCCGGTCTCGCCCACCTTGTAGCTGGCAGTGCTCGGCTCCGCCGGCGCTTCGCCCGTATCGCCCAGGAACGCCCCGCAGCGCTGACAGTAGTTGGCGCCGTCGACGTTCTGAAAGCCGCACTCGGGACAGTGGAGCGCCACGTCTCCGGCCCTTCCTAGTCCGCGTTCGCGGCCGGAACGCGCCCGGCGAGAATGTCCGTCAACTGCTGCACGTCGGCGCCGGAGATCACTTCCTGGCCGCCCTCGTGCTTGCGCCGCAGCCGGTTGACCAGCTCCGCCCGAAGGATGTCGATCTTGCCGTGCAAGATCCGGCGCTGGTATGAGATCTCCATCTCCTCGGCGGTCAGCTGCTTGATGATGTCCTTGAGCTCCTGGTCGGTCATGGAGCCGAGGTCGGGAAACGTGTCCATCCTGATATCTCCCCCGTCCGGCGGTCGCGCTTGCTCCTCCACCGGCGAGTATAACTCGCGTCTGGCTAAACGGTCAATCTGAGCTTGAGACTTTGTCCGGATTCCGGCGGGCGCGCAGCTCGAAGACACCTCGCCGCACGTAAAGCACGCTCGCCACAAGCGATAGGGCGATGCCCACGTAGAGCATCACGAGCGCCAGCCAGTGGACCCCGGCCATGGCGAAGAACGGGGCTCCCATCGTCGGCGCCACCGCCAGCCGTCCCGGCCAGTTGATCTTGAGCTCGACCCCGTGCCGCAGCGCGTAGCGGCTGAGCACCAGCATCGAGAGCTCGCGAACGACGACGATCGCTATCGCCCAGCGCGGCAGGAGTTCGAAGCGCCATGCCACCGCCATCCCGGAGATCACGAGCAGCCGGTCGATCACTGGGTCGAGCAGCGCGCCCAGCCGGCTGTATTGACCCGTCAGCCGAGCCGCGAAGCCGTCGAGGTAGTCGGCCCACCCGATCACCGCGAACAGCACCACCGCCAGCGCATCCTGCCCGTTGGAGCTCGAGAGCGCGATGATCAGAAAGACCGGGATGCCCGCCAGGCGCGCGAAGCCGATCGCGTTGGGGATCGTCCAGGGGCGCAGCGGGTGTCCGGCGAGCGTGGCCTCCGGCGGCGGCCCGGAACGGTCGATGCCGAACAGCCGCCGGCGGGAGAGCCCGCGAGTCATCGCTGCCGGGCCCTAGGGCAGTCCCTGCCACAGCTCGGCGACCGCCTCGGCGGCCCCCTCGAGCGGCACGGCGCGCGCCTCGAGGCCGCGCCGGATCTGTATCTCCGCCTCGCCGGCTTGCAGCGCAGCGCCGACCCACGGTGACGCGCAGCGGGCAGCCCAGCAGCTCGGCGACGGCGAACTTCTCGCCCGGCCCCACATCGCGGTCGTCATAGAGGGTTTGGAGGCCCTGAGCCTTTAGCTCGGCATACAGCCGCTCGGCGAGCTCGCGCTCCTGGCCGCCCTCTCTGCCCACCACCACCAGCTCGACGTCGAATGGGGCGATCGCCCGGGGCCAGGAGATGCCCTGCTGGTCGGCGTACTGCTCGACGGCGGCCGCCGCCGCACGCGCCGGACCAAAGCCGTATGAGCCCATCCAGACCAGCTGCTCGGAGCCTTGCTCGTCGAGGTAGCGCGCGTCCAGGGGCTCGGAATAGCGCGTGCCGAGCTTGAAGATATTGCCCACCTCGATCGCAGGCTCGATCCGTATGGGGCTGCCGTTTACTGTGTCCCCCGCCACGACGTTGCGTACGTCGCCGCGCTCGAACCGGAAGTCGCGGCCGGGCTCGACCCCGCGCAGATGGGCATCGGGGCGGTTTGAGCCGGTCACGTACTGCCCGGGGACGACCGCATCGTCGAGCAGGATTGGCATCTCGGCGCCCACCGGGCCGATGAACCCAGGCGGCCCGAGCCGCTCCCGGACCTCCTCGGGCCGCGCCGGGCGGAAATCCCGCCGGAGGGAGAGCGCCAGCTTGATCTCATTGACCTGGTGGTCGCCCCGGACGAGCACGAGCTGCATCTCGTCGCCGTCGAGAACGACCGGATATGCCTTGAGCACGGCGGCGTCTGGGACTCCCAGCTCGCGTGCGACCGCCTCCACGGTTGTCATTCCCGGTGTGTCGAGCAGCTCGGGACGCTCGATCGGACGCGGGCAGCTCGACCGGCTGGGCGTCGGCACTGGCGACCTCGACGTTGGCCGCGTATCCCGGCGCCAGCGCCACGTCGTTCTCTCCCGCGGCAGAGGGAGCCATGTACTCGTGGGCGCCGATGCCGCCCATCAGCCCCACGTCGGACTCGACGCGATACCACTCGAGCCCGCAGCGGTCCAACATCCGGTCGTAGGCGACCACGTGCTTCTCGTATGCCGCCGCCAACCCCTCCTCGTCGCGGTCGAACGTATAGGAGTCCTTCATGATGAACTCCCGGGTCCTCAGGACCCCCGCCCGGGGCCGCGGCTCATCGCGCTCCTTGACCTGGAAGTGGTACAGGATCAGCGGCAGGTCGCGGTACGAGCGCACCGCGGCCGCGACATGCAGGGTGACGATCTCCTCGTGGGACAGCGCGAGCACCATGTCCGCCCCGCGCCGGTCCTGGAGCTTGAACAGCTCCTCGATCGGATAGCGGCCAGAGCGCCGCCAGGGCTCGGCGGGCTGCAGCACGGGCATCAGCATCTCCTGGCCGCCGATGGCGTTCATCTCCTCGCGCACGATCTGCACGATCCGCTGGTGCACGCGCCAGCCGGCCGGCAGCCACGACCATAGACCCGAGCCGACCTGGCGGATCAAGCCGGCGCGGACCATCAACTTGTGGGAGATGGCCTCGGCGTCCGCCGGCGGCTCGCGTTCGGTCGGGAGGAAGAAGTTCGAGAGCCTGGTCACAGGCGGCCAAGCGTACCCGGGCGGTTCTCGTAGGTCCGCCTGGCGACAACGTCGGCCGCGGGGCATGACGCTTCTGATACAGATAGAGCAGGACCGAGTTCTTGAACAACATTCGCTTCAAAGGAGCCGCCCATGGCGTTCGAGGTCCCACCCCTCCCCTACGAATACAACGCGCTGGAGCCGCACATCGACGAAGAGACGATGCATCTGCATCACGACAAGCACCACCAGGCCTATGTGAATGCGGCGAACGCGGCGCTCGAGGGCACCGAGTGGGCGGACAAGCCGGTTGAGGAGGTCCTCCAGAACCTGAGCTCGCTGCCCGATGACAAGCAGACCGCGGTGCGCAACCAAGCGGGCGGGCACTACAACCATTCGCTGTTCTGGGAGTGGATGGGCCCGAACGGCGGCGGTGAGCCGGACGGCGCGCTCCGCGACGCGATCGACTCCGCGTTCGGCTCCTTCGGGGATTTCCAGGCGGCGCTCAAGGACGCCGGCGTCAAGCGCTTCGGGTCAGGATGGTCGTGGCTCGTACACGATGGCTCGGGCCTTCAGGTCGTCTCAACGGCAAACCAGGACAGCCCAATCAGTCAAGGCCAGACGCCGCTTCTGGGGGTCGACGTCTGGGAGCACGCCTACTACCTGAAGTACCAGAACCGCCGCCCGGACTACATCGACGCGTGGTGGAACACGGTCAACTGGGCGAAGGTGGCGGAGGGCTTCTCGCGGGTGTCGTAGGGCTGCGGGGCGCTCCCTGGCGCGGGGGGCTGCGGGGCGCTCCCTGGCGCGGGGGGCTGGCCCGCCCGGGACGCGCCCTGGCGCGGGCGGTCTGGTCGGCCCGGGACGCGCGGACGGGGGCGGTCTGGTCGAGGCTGGTCGAGAAAGCGGAATATATGTCCGGTTTCTCGACCACCCTCGTCGAGGGCGCGGCGTGGCGCGCCATCCCGCGGGCGCCCCGCTGAATCGCAGGCCTAAGCCCGGCTGAAGCGCCGGCCGGCGACCGGCGAGTCCTGCTCGTCGAGCCGGACGGCGCTCATGAGCTCGCGATCGGTCGCGTCGTCGTCGGCCGCCTTGGCCTCCATCGCTGCCAGCCGCTCCGGGGTCAGCTCGCCGGCGTGCTCGGATTCGATCCGCTCGAGCCAAGCGGCGCCTTCGGAAGCAGAGGCGGCGTCGACCTCGACGCGCTGGGAGCTCACGTACTTGTCGATCTCGGCAAACAGCGTGTCGACCAGCTGCTCCTGGGGCACCTTGCGCAGCGGCTTGCCCCGGCTGAACACCAAGCCCTCGTTCTTGGCCCCCGTTATGCCGAAGTCGGCGTGCGAGGCCTCGCCGATGCCGTTGACGGCGCAGCCCAGCACGGCGACCTCGATCGGGTCGCGATAGGCCTCCAGCCGCCGCTCGATCTCCGCCACGACCGTGTCCATGTCGAACTGCAGACGCCCGCAGGTGGGACAGGCGATCAAGACCGGGCCGCGCTCGCGCAGGTGCAGAGCCTTGAGGATCTCCCAGGCCACCTTGACCTCCTCCTCGGCGTGGAAGGTGGAGAGGGAAATCCGGATCGTGTCGCCGACCCCGTCGGCCAGGAGTGTCCCCAGACCGACGGCCGACTTGAGCGACCCCGACCATTTCGTCCCGGCCTCGGTGATCCCGAGATGTAGCGGATAGGGAATCCGCTCGGACAGGAGCCGGTTGGAGGCGATCGTGTTTGGGACGCTCGTGGACTTGATCGAAACCTTGAAGTTCTCAAACGACAGACGTTCCATCAGCTGGACGAACTCCACCGCCGCGGTGACCAGCGCTTCGACCGGGCTCTCGCGCTCCAGCTCGTGCAGGTGCTTGGGCAGAGAGCCAGAGTTGACGCCGATCCGTAGCGGCGTGCCCAGTTCTGAGGCCCGGGCGACAACCGCGGCCACCTTGTCCGGGCCCCCGATGTTGCCGGGGTTCAGACGGACGCAGTGGGCGCCGGCTTCGAGCGCCTTGAGCGCCAGCGTGTAGTTGAAGTGAATGTCGGCGATGACGGGGATCGGTGCCTCGCGCACGATCGTCTGCAGCGCCTCGGCGTCCTTCTCGCGCGGCACCGCGACGCGGACGATGTCGGCGCCGGCGTCGGCAACCCGGAGGATCTGGTCCATCGTGGCGCGGAGATCGGCGGTCTCGGTCTTGGTCATGGTCTGCACCGCCACCGGCGCGCCGCCGCCGATCGGCACGCCGCCGACGTGAATCTGTCTCTCAGAGGCCATGGCCTCAGTGTAGGGCGCCGTACCCCAGCGTCAGCGGCCCGTGGTTGTAGGCGAAGAAGTTGGCGAAGCTCACGGTCAGGCCGTTGCTGGGACTGGCCTCGCCGAGCGCGAACACCCCTGCCTGCACGTCCGCGAGATCGATGCCCGCAGAGTAGAGCCCGGCGAAATGCACCCCGTCGAACGAATAGGAGGTCGTGTAGTGGGGTCCTCGCTTCGTCATCCGCAGCCACACGGTGTTGCCCGCGGCGCCGGCGGTGGCCAGGATCTGACTGGTCGGCTGACCTGAGAGATTGTCGACGGTCGTTTCGGCGATCTGCGGAGCGCCGTTCAGGTTCTCCACGTCGAGACGGAGGTAGTTCTGATCGTCCTGGTAGGCGATGATGCCTCCCTGCTGGCCGGGCAGCGACGGCAGGCTGGAGAACGTGAGCTTCGACTCGATCGTCCAGTCTCCGAGCGCCGGCTGGAGCACGATGTTGCGCGCCGTGTGGTTGAACAGGTCACCCGGCTCAGGGAGGAGCGTCAGCGAGCCGCCGCTGAACGTCGCGCTCGAGGGGTCGGGCCTGACGAGTCTCCATTGGGGGCCGAGGCGGCCGGTGGCAAACGATTGGCTCGAGGCGGGGCGCGCGAAGTGGACCCGGTAGCTGGACGTGATCCCGTCCGGCCCGGTGATCGTCGCCGTGGCCGTTCCCGGCACCGTGGCCGCCTGGCTGACGCGCACCGCGGCCCGACGGGGAGCGCTGACCCGAATCGGCGGCGCGGATCTGGGGCCGGGGACGAGGATGTCGTAGTCGTACGTGTCCGGATGGAAGCCCGGCAGCGGCGCGAACGAGCTGCTCACGGTGCGCTTGCCCTTGCCCTTCTTGGGCTTCAGAAGCACGGTGTTCGACGGGGTCTTAACCGAGATGCCCGACAGCTCGGACACCGTCCGCACCACGAACTGACCGGTTGCGCTGTGTCCGTTATAGGTGGCGGTGGCGGTGATCGTCGCCGCCCCGTTGCCGACGGTGCGAAGCGTGCCTCCGGACGCCGAGACGATCCCCGGATGGTCGCTCGAGTAGCTGGCCGTCAGTCCGCGCGGGAGGCGGCGGCTGTGGCCCACCGAGACATAGCCGTAGAGCGACTCGTCGTTCATGGCCACCGTCAGCTGCGGCTGGATCGTCGTTCCCACCGGGAATACCAGCCGTTGCTTGATCCCGCGCGGGCCGTCGCCCGGCATCGTCGGCGAGGCGCTGATGGAGCTCGGTATCGGCGTCTGGGCGCCGCGCACGAGGATGTTCCGCTGCAGCAGGACGTTGTCGGCCGAGCTTCCGATTTGGACGCCGTAGTAGCCACGTTCGACAGCCATCCGGCTCCCGTCCCAGTAGCCGAGGCTCGGAAGGCCTACGGCCAGCCTCACGGTGCCCGTCTGCCCCGGGGCCAGCTGGATCTGCTGGAAGCCCTCCAGGCGTTTGACCGGCTTGGAGCCCCCCGCCCCGGGGGTCGTCACATAGAGCTGCACGAGGTCCTCTCCGCTGACGCTGCCGGTGTTGGTCACGTTCACGGTGGCATCGAGCGTGTCGTTGGGGGTGAGGCGGACGCGGTTGAAGCGCAGGTTCGAGACGCTGAAGTTCGTGTAGCTCAAGCCGTAGCCGAAGGGGAAGGAGACGGGGCCCCTGTAGTACATGTACGTGCGCCCGGGCGTCCCGGCGCCGGGACGGATCCGGTAGTCCTCGATGGACGGCAAATCAGAATCGCTCTGATACCAGGTGAAGGGCAAATGCCCGCTGGGGTTATAGCCCCCAAGCAGCACGTCGGTGATTCCCTGTCCCCCCTGCTGGCCGTTGAAGCCGCTCCAGACCATCGCGGGGACCGAGGAGGCAAACCCGCTCACGTCGACGTCGCCGGCGGTCTGCAACACAGCCACGGTGTTCGGATTCCTCGCCGCGAGCTCGCGGATCAGCTCGCCTTGGGCTCCGGGAAGGCCCAGGCTGTAGCGGTCGTAGCCCTCGCCGCCGGTGCTCGAGTCCGTGCCCACAACGGCGACGACGTCGTTGTAGCCCGCCGCCGCGGACACGGTGCTGGGATCGATCGTCTGCAGCTGGCCGGCGTTGCCGCCGCCGACGAAGCCGTTATAGAAGTCGACCTGCGCGCTGGGGTTTATGGCCTGAACGGCGGCTTTGAGCCCCCCGTATATCGAGACGTTGCGCGTCTGACCCGCCGATCCCTGCTCGCTGGAGTAATCGCCGTAGTAGGGGTGGTTGGCGAAATAGCCGACGACGGCGAGCTTGAACGGGCCTGTGCGCGGCACGGGCAGCGGCAGCAGCGGCCCTACGCTCCCATCGTTGCGGCGAAAGGCCGAGTTGTTCAGCAGCACGACCGAGCGGTCGCCCGCTACTCGCGCCAGGAACAAGCGTGAGGGCGTCTCGGTCTCGGCGCCGTTGGCGTCCGAGTTGACCCAGGGGGAGGAGACCTGGGAGCGGGCGCGCGTAACCCACGGCTCGCCATTTATGTTGCCGAAGTCCCCCAGCTCCATCCGCGCCGTTAGCAGACGCATGACCGACATGTCCATGTCCTGGACGTTGTAGGTGTCGGTCGGTGCCTTGATGCCCTCCCCGGTCGCCGCGGGCAACAAGTTCGCATAGTTGTACGGGACGTACGGGAGCGTGCAGTTGAGATCCACGCCGGTGGAGTTGGCGATCGCCCGGGCCTCGGTCTCGTTCACCGCCCGGCCGTAGCCCGGCGCGTGCCAGTGTTGTTGGCTGTAGACGTCGTCGATGCCGTCGCAGTCGGAAGTGAGATAGCCGTCAAACCCGTAGGTCCTGCGGGCCAGGCCCTCGACCAAGTGGTCGTTGACGGCTGCCGGTCGTCCGTCGATGGCGTTGAAGGCGGTCATCAGCGAGCCGGGATGCGAGGAGTCGATTATCTGCCGGAACTGCGCCGTGTAGTACTCGCGCAAGGTGCGCTCGTCCATGTCCGAAGAGCCCGTCAGGCGATCGGCCTCGGTGTTGTTGGCGGCGTAGTGCTTGGCCGTGGCGATGGCCTTCAGGTAGCCGCCTCCCTGGGCGAGCAGGCGGCCCGACGAATCGAGGCCCTGGAAGCCGTCGACCCACTCCGAGGCCATCGCGCCCGTCAGGAATGGGTCCTCGGAGAAGGTCTCGTCGTTGCGGCCCCAACGGGGGTCACGGGAGAGGTTGACGGTCGGTGAGTAGAAGTCCAGGTTCTTGGCGTTGCCCGGGGCGATGTCCCGCGCCTCGTCCGAGATCGCACTCCCCTGGGCGTAGGCCAGGCTGGGGTCCCAGCTCGAGGCCAGCGCCAGGTCGTCGGAGTAGATCGTGGTGTTGATGAGCGGGGTGGTCTCGGTGCCGGACTGCAGCTGCATGTCAGCCACGCCGTGCGAGGCCTCGTTCCACCACCCCCAGGCCGAGATACCCAGCCTGGGGATGGCCGGGGCCTGGCTGGTGACCATCTGCGAGGCCTTTTCCGCCAGCGTCATCCTGGCCACGAGGTCGGCGGAGTGCTCCAGGAAGCTCGCGTAGCGGCTCTGCGGGAACGGCTCACTCGAGCCGGTAGGACCGGCGGCGCTGGGCGCGCGGCGCGCTCCACCGGCACTCGGTGCGAACACGAGCACGGCTGCGATCAGTAGTGGAGCGACAGCCAGCAGCGGGCATCGCGCGGACATCGGCGCGGCACCTTAGTGCCTGCCCACATGCACGGCGCTGATTGCATATGCGAATGCCCCCGGCTCCCAACCTACGATCCGAGGCCGTGCGGGTTGCCATCGTCGCCGAGTGGTATCCGTCCGCATTCGACCCCGTCCATGGGGTGTGGGCCCACCGGCAGGCCCTGGCTGCGCGCGATGCCGGCGCTGAGGTGCGCGTGCTCGCGATGCGACGGCCGGTGCCGCCGCTTGCCGTGCTCCGCCGGGGTGAGCTGTCGCGCTGGCTGGGGGCGCTGCGCCAAACGTTCGCCTCGGCGCAGATCGATGGAGTGCAGGTGCAGCCCGTCCCCCTCCTCGCGCCGCCCCGCCCGTGGTCCTACGGGGCATGGGGACACTGGGCGGCCCCCTCGCTGGCCGCTGCCCTGAGCGCGCTACGGCGGCGCTGGCCGTACGACCTCGTCCACGCGCATTCGCTGGTCCCGTCCGGGTTCGCCTCCGCCTGGTGGCGCCGACGCGCCGGCGGCGCGCGCCCTCCGGCACTGGTGGTCTCAACGCACGGACCGGACGTGATCCACGTCCATCGGCGCAGCGCGCTGGCGGCGCGGGCCACGAAGGATGTCCTGTACGAAGCCGAGCTCATCATCGCCAACTCGCGCTGGGCCGCGAGGCGATGCGAGGAGCTCGCGGGGCGGCCCCTGCACGCGCGGGTCGTCCATTTCGGTACCGAGATTCCGGTCCAGCCGCCGGCTCGTCACCCTCGCCTCACGGCGGTGACCGTGGCCCACCTGCAGGCGCGCAAGCGCCACGCGGTCGTTCTGCATGCGCTGGCGGAGATGGAGCCTGCGCGGCGCCCGGATTACGTGATCATCGGCGACGGCCCGGGGCGCGCCCCGCTCGAGGGCTTGGCACGCGCGCTCGGGCTCTCCGACCAAGTCCGGTTTCTCGGGCAGCTCCCCCACGAGGAGGCTCTGAGAGAAGCCTGGCGCTGCCACCTCTACGTCATGCCCAGCGTCGAAGAGCCGTTCGGCGTGGCTTACATCGAGGCCATGGCCGGCGGCCTGCCGGCGATCGGGGCCCGTGGCGAGGGCGGACCGGAGGACATCGCCGCCGCAGGCGACGGCCTGATTCTGGTCGACGTCGACGATCACCGCGCGCTGTCGCGGGAGATCGAGCGGCTCGTGGCCCAGCCCGAGAGGCTCGCCGTGCTCGGCGAGGCGGCGCGCGAGACCGTGCGGCGGGCCTTCACGTGGCGCCACTGCGGCGAGGACACCGTGGCCGCATACCGGGCGGCGCTCTCGGTCCTCGAGGGTCGCGGGCGACGGCGAGAGGCGCAGGAACCGATAGTGCCCGATCTCCTGCAGATATCTCTGGGTACGACCCGTGGCCTCAGGGCCTCGGACGCCTGGTTTCAGGCCTTCGTGAGCCAGGCCGGCGCCACGATCGAGACCGTCGGCGTGCGAGTGGGCGCCACCGCCCGGCTCCGCAGGGCCTACCCGGTCAACGACCTGGTCGAGGCGCTGGCGGCGAGGCGAGCCGCGGCCAGCGCCGTCCGGCGCGTCAGGCCGCGGGCAGTCGTGTTCTCCACGACCACCGCGGCGTTGCTGGCCGCCGATCCGAGGCGCCCCTTCGCTGTCAGGCTCGACGCTCCCGCCCGCCTGAACCGCCCCGGGGCCCACAACTCGGTGCTTCACGTGCTCGAGCGCCGCAGCCTGGCGCGCGCCACCGTGGTTCTCCCCACCAGCGAGGTGGCGGCCGCGGCGCTTCCGCCGCGTGTGGAGCGGACGGTCGTCGTGCCGCCGCCGGTGTTCGTCAAGCGTGACTCGGGGCCGGACGCTGAGCGAGAACGAGTGGCGGTCGCCTACACCCCCGATCCGAAAGCCAAGGGACTCGACCTCTTGTGCCGGGCGTGGCAGCTCGCGGATCTTGGCGACGCCACGCTCGAGGTCTTCGGCGTAGACCGGGCACAGGCGCTCCGGCGCCTGCGCCGTGACGGCGTACCGGAGCCCAGAAACGTGCGCTGGGGCGGGTGGGTGCCCGTCGAAGAGTTCCATCGCGCCGTGGCCAGGTCGGTCGCGTTCGTCACCAGCGCCCGCTGGGAGGACTTCGGCATGGCCCAGCTCGAGGCGCTGGCCCTCGGCGCATTGCTGGTCTGCACCGCCACGCGCGGTCCGTTCGAGGCCGGCGCGATCGCCCGCGAGCTGGCCCCTGATCTGGTGGCCGACGATCAGAGCCCCGAGGCCCTCGCCGCGTGCCTCGGTCGGGCGTTTGCGCTGGGGGACGACGGCAGTGAGCCGCTACAGGCACGGCGCAAGCTCGCGCCTCGATCGCTACCGTCCCGACGCGATTGCGCAGACGATCGAGGAGCACGTGCTCCCTGTGCTGCTTCAAAGCGGGGCTCGACAGCGGCCAGCGCCGCAACTTTGACGGCACAGATGAGTTGATTCGTTTCGTGCTCCCCTCGATCTGGCGCAGTCGACAGGGCCAGAGCACGAGTCTTCAAACAAGCCGCCAGGAGGTCGCTCCTCAATGAGCCTGATCGCACGACCCAGAACCTCTCGATTGCGCGCCACGACGGCCGCCTTCCTGGTGACCCTGTTCGCCGCGGCGTGCGCGCTCGGCGCGGGCGCTGTGTCGGCCTCCGCCTCCAGCGGCCAGCTTGGGATGTTCGAGGAGCCGACGTTCCTGCAGCAGAACCCTGTCGCGCACCCTTCAGACCATGCGGAGCCTGGGCGTGAGCATCGTGCGCGTTGAGATCCCGTGGGCACAAGTCGCGGCCAGCCCCAATTCTCGGACGATGCCCAGCGGCAGCCTGTACCCCGACGCCAACTGGGCTCCGTTCGACCAGATCGTCCAAACGGCCGCTCGGGACGGAATCCAGGTCGATCTCATGCTCACCGGAGGAGCGCCGTTGTGGGCCACCCAGCCCGGCGCGCCCTCGGGCTTCGACTACGTGTGGAAGCCCAATCCCTCCCTGTTCGGGCAGTTCGTCCAGGCCGCCGCCTCGCGCTATTCCTCCGCGCACTTCTTCGAAGTTTGGAACGAGGGCAACTGGGGCCCGTCGCTGGCGCCGCAGAAGGCGCCGGGCTCGCGCGTCTACACCTCGGCCGCGATCTATCGGTCGCTCCTCGACGCCGGCTACAGCGCGCTCAGGGCCACCGGTCACGGCAGCGACACGATCGTCGACGACAGCCTGTCGCCCGACGGCTCCTCGTCGGTCAACGCCACCAACATCGCATCGCCGCTGACCTGGATCCGGCAGCTCTATTGCCTTGACAACAACTACCGTCCCCTGCGTGGCGTCGCGGCTTCCCAGGCCGGATGTCCGACCAATAAGAGCGGCACACGGGGCTTCAGCTCGGCACACCCCGCGCTGTTCAGGACCAGCGGCTTCGGCGTGCACCCGTATGGCTACGGGAACCCGCCCAGTCGGGCCGCCTTCCCCAACCCGGACAGCGTCGAGCTGGCGGAGCTTCCGCAGATGGCGAAGACGCTCGACGGCGCGCAGCGCGCCTACGGGTCGCGCCGGCGGATGGGGATCTACAACACCGAGTACGGCTACGAGACGCGCCCGCCGCAGACCTCGCGCCAGTTCCCGACCACGACGACCGCGGCCTCCTACCTCAACCAGGCCGAGTACATCTCGTGGAAGAACTCCCGGGTGCTGAGCTACGACCAGTACGAGATCATCGATGAAGGCTGGTTCACCACCGGGCTGTACTTCACATCGCAGACACCCAAGCCCAGCTACTTCGCCTACCGGATGCCGATCTGGCTGCCGGTGACCTCCGCCCGCAAGGGCCGGTCGCTGGAAGTCTGGGGCTGCGTCCGGCCGGCCAACTTCGCCCGTAGCGATACTGGTCAGGCGCAGACCGCCTACATCCAGTTCCAGCGCGGGTCGGGGGCCTGGAGCACGGTGCAGTCCGTGCGCATCACGAACTCGCGCGGCTACTTCGACGTGCGGGTCAAGTTCCCGAGCAGCGGCCAGGTACGGATCGCCTGGAGCTATCCGGCCGGCGACAACAACCTGCAGGACCCGCTGCTGGGCAGCACCCAGAGCTCGATCTACAGCCGGACGACGGGCATCACGGTCCGGTAGCTGCCTTGTTATTCGCGCCGCCGGGCGGCGAACACCAGGCCCGCCGCTCCGGCGAGCGCGACTAGCACGATCACCACGATCACCGGTGTCGGCAGGAACGAACCCCCCGAGGAGCTCGTCCCGCTGTCCGAGCGGTGCCCGGCGGGCCTCGAGACCCCCGTCAGCAACGCCCGCTGGATGATCGCGTAGCAGTTGGTGTACTCCTGGACGTCGGCCGGCATCTGCGCGAGCGCGGTGTGAAGCTGGGAGACCGTGTAGTGCTGCGTCAAACGCCCGTGCGCCGTACAGTCGGCGACCGCCGGTGACGTCGCGGCGTGCGCGGCGGCGGGAACGAACACCGAGACAATGCCCACAACCGCGATGACTCTTGCTGCTCTCTTTTTCACGGCGCCTAGGTTACGGGCCCCGCTGCTTTCGGCGCCGCCCGCGGTCGAGGCCTGAGGTGCGGAGCTCGCCGTGCGTCTGAAGGCCCGCCGCTCCTCGCTCCAGATGATCGCGGCAGCAGTCCTGGTGCTCGCTGCGATTGCCGTCGTCGTCGTCGCTCTGGCCACCGGTTCCTCGCGGCCGGCGCCGGCGACCGCGCGACCGGGGGAGCCGCTGGCGATGCTCGAGGAGGACGTAAACCTGCTCGCTCATCCCGCGCGCACGCTGCGGATCATGCGCAGCCTGGGAGTCGACGTCGCGCGGCTGTCGGTTGCGTGGAACACGATCGCTCCCGACCCGAAAGCGCACACCTCGCCGCCGGGCTTCGACGCCTCCGACCCCGCGGCATATCCGTCGGCGAACTGGGCCCCCTACGATCGGATCGTCAAATACGCCCAGGCCGAGGGGATCGAGCTCGACTTCCTGATGACCGGCGGCGCGCCTCTGTGGGCCACGGGACCGGGGGCCCCGGCCTCGGAGCGAGCGTCTGGGGCCTGGAAACCGTCACCCGGTGCCTACGGCGCGTTCGTGAGCGCCGTTGGTACCCGCTACAGCGGTCACTACACGCCGCCGGGCGCGTCCTCCCCGCTGCCGGCGGTGCGCTTCTGGGAGATCTGGAACGAGCCGAACTGGGGTCCATCGCTTCAGCCGCAGCTGGCGCTGGGGCCCGTGCGGATCGTCGCCGCCCGCCGTTACCGGCGCCTGATGGACGCCGCGTGGGGGGCGCTTCAGAGCACCGGCCACGGCGGCGACACGATCGTGATCGGCAGCCTCTCTCCGCGTGGCGTCAGCGTCCCGCCGCAAACCCGCGCTGGCGGCGGCGGTGGACGTCTCGAGCCCGCTCGGCTTCACCCGCGCGCTCTACTGCGTCGACGCCTCGATGCGCCCGCTGCGGGGGAGCGCGGCGGCGCAAGCCGGCTGCCCGACGACAGCCGCCGCCTCACGGCGGTTTGCCGCCCAGCACCCCGCGCTGTTTGCGGCCGGTGGTTACGGGATTCATCCTTATCCGATCGACCTGCCGCCGACCGAGGCCGACCCGTCCGGCCCCGGCTCGGTCGAGTTCAGCCAGATCCCGCAGCTTGAGAGCACACTCGACGGCGCGCGGCGAGCCTACGGATCAGATGCCCAGATGAGCATCTACAACACCGAATTCGGCTACATCACCCATCCGCCGAACGCCGGGACCGAGTATCCGTCGCCCGTCGTTGCGGCGCGCTACCTCAACTGGGCTGAGTACCTGACTTGGCGCAACCCGCGGCTGGCCACAACGATGCAGTACCTGCTCTATGACCCGCCGCCGGGGACGAGCGTTTTCGGCGCCGGTGGCTTCGCCACCGGGCTGGTGTTCGCCGACGGCAGATCGCAAGACGACTTTCTACGCGTACCGCCTGCCGATCTTCCTTCCGAGCTCGAGAGCGGGTCGCGGCGAGCCGCTCGAGGTGTGGGGCTGCGTGCGCCCCGCCCACTACGCGTATCTCGACACCCAGCAGCAGCAATACGTAGCAGATCCAGTTCCGCCCGGCAACGGGCGGCGCTTTCCGCACGCTGAAGAGCGTGCCCATAACCGACGTCCGCGGCTACTTCGACGTACGCGTGAGGTTCCCGGCGAGCGGCTGGGTCAGGGCTGGAGTGGTCCTACCCCGCCGGAGACGCTCGCCTCCGGGATCCACTGACACCCGGTCAGACCGCGATCTACAGCCGCGCGGTGGCGCTGCGCGCGAGCTGAAGCCGTGCCGCCGCAGGGTGCGCCGGTCGCCGCTCGGCGTGCCGGCAGAGGCCTCGCTACGGTGCGGGCGATGAGCTTCAGACCGATTTCTCTCCTCGTCGCGGGCGCCGCGCTTCTGGCCGCGAGCGGGTGCGGCGGCGCTTCCGCCTCGCACGGCTCGCCTTCCTCGAGCGGCTCATCGTCTTCGAGCAGCTCGTCATCCCCCAACGGCTCGACGAGCCACGGGGTTGCGAACTCCACGTCTACCACCAAGGCGTCCAAGCAACAGTCCGTGCCCCGCGCCACCACCACCCCGACCACATCCCCCCACACGCTGACAGCGCCGCCACCCACACCGGCCGGCACGCCGTCCGCGCCCGACGGGCTACGTCAGACCACCGGCTACGCGACGTATGAGCTGTGCGCCAGCGGATGCACGGGGGCAGTGCCCCCGTCGCTGCGACGGAACCTCCATCTCCCGGCGGCGGGTGCGGGGTCGTGTCCCCTCAGCACCGGGAACGGGCCCGTGAAGCCCTCTTCGCCAACGCAGCTAACGCTGACCCAGTTCGTCGGCAGCGCGTGGCAGGGGACGCGCGTAACGTGGGTGGCGTCGGGTTATCAGGGGCCGATTCTGATCCGCGGCCGCGAGCTGGAAGGGCCCCACGCCGTCGGATTCGGCGAGGGCCACGTTCCCTACGACGAGCTGCAGCTGGATGGCGGCTCCTACGGCTCGCCGCCCGGCCAATGGCTGTCCTTCACCAGGGTCAGAGGGCCCGGCTGCTACGCCTACCAGATCGACGGGACGAGCTTCAGCGAGGTGGTCGTGTTCCGCGCGAGTGGCTAGCGCGATCGGGCCGTATGTACAAGCTCTATGTGATCCCCGGCTCACACGCCTGCCGCTCGGCGATGCTGATGCTGGCGCACAAGCAGGTTCCCTACCGGCGCGTGGAGATCGTCACCATGGTGCATCCAGTTGCGGTCCGGCTGCTGGGGTTCGATGCCGGCGGTCAGACGCGAAGCGCCGCCGGCCGGAGGCCGCCCATGCTTCGTCTGGCCGACAGTCTCGGCACCGTCCCCGCCCTGGCCTGCGACAGGGAGCGGATCTCGACCAACCGCCGCATCGCCCGGTTCTTGGACGATCGTCACCCCGATCCGCCGCTGTTTCCGTCCGATCCCGAGCGACGGGTGGCCGTCGAGGAGGCCGAGCGCTGGGCGAATCAGACGCTCCAGATGGCGGCCCGCCTGATCCTTGGCGGCTGGGTGCTGCGCAACCCCTCCCGGTTCAGCACCTCGTCGGCCGACGGCCGGATGGGGGCTCTGCTCTACCGGCACGCAACCGCCCGGCGTCTGCTCTTCCCGCTGATCGGGCGGATGGGATTCGCCGTGGACCCCGCCCGGGACCGCGAGTTGCTGGCCGAGCTTGAGGGGATGCTCGATCGGATCGACGCCTGGATCGCCGACGGGGTCTTGGGTACGGCGCGGCTCAACGCCGCAGACTTCATGGTCGCCCCGAGCCTGGCGCTGATCCTCTACCGGCCGGACATCATGCCCGTCTTCGAGGGTCGTCCGGCTCTGAAGCTGGTCGACCGCCTGCTGCCCGAGCCGGCGTAGGCCCGGCTGCTAACCGCCGTACATGGCCTCGATCTCGTCCCGGTACTTCTCGGCGATCGGCTTGCGCTTGAGCTTCATCGTGGGCGTCAGCTCGTCCCCACCGGGTAGCCAGTCGCCCGCGATGATCGTGAACTTCTTGATCTGCTCGACGCGGGCCAGGTGACCGTTCGCGCCGTCGACTGCCTCCTGAACGGCCTCGCGCACCTTGGGCTCCTGCGCCAGCTGCTCGAGTCCGCCCGGCGCGAGCCCCTGCTGGGCCGCCCACTGCGGCGCGAAGTCGGAGTCGAGCACGATCAGCGCCGTGTTGTAGGGGCGCCCGTCGCCGATGCAGCAGGCCTGGCCGATCAGCGGGCTGGCCGACTTGAGCCCGGCCTCGATGTTGGCCGGTGACATGTTCTTGCCCGCGGCGTTGATGATCAGCTCCTTCTTGCGGTCGATCAGCCGCAGGTAGCCGTCCTCGTCGAGCTCGCCGATGTCGCCTGTGTGCAGCCAGCCCTCGGCGTCCACCGCCTCGGCCGTCTTGGCGGGGTCGTTGCGGTAGCCGACCATCAGGAACTCTCCGCGGCAGAGCACCTCGCCGTCTTCGGCCAGTTTTAGCTCGGTCCCCGGAGACGGCGGCCCCACCGTGCCGATCTTGACCTCGCCCGGCCGGTTGCAGGTGCCAAAGCCACACGTCTCGGACATCCCCCAAAGCTCCGCCAGCTCGATCCCGATCGCGTGGAAGAACTCGAGCACCTCCACGGGTGTCGGCGCCGCGCCAACATTGACCGCGATCACGCGGTCCAGCCCGAGCATGGCCCGCAGCTTGGAGAACATCTCCTCGTCCGCCTTCTCCCACTGCTGCTCGAGCTCCGACGGGACCCGTTCGCCACGCTGGCGCAGACGCACACGCTCGATCGAAGCCGCGAGCGCCGCCTGCGCCGGCCCCCGCGTCTCCTCCGGCTGGCCTGCCAGCATCGTCTCCAGGCCTGCTTTGAGCTTCTCCCAGATCCGGGGCACCGCAAAGAACCAGGTGGGGTGCACCTGCGGCAGATAGGAGACGACTTCCCGAGGGTTGGGAGCACAGGTCACCGTGCCCGCGTAGATGACGGGGATGTAGTGATGGGCCATGCGCTCCGCGATGTGGGCCGCCGGCAGCCACGAGATCACGCGGCTCCCGGGCTCCAAGGGAATGATCTGCTCGATCGCCCGCGCCGAGAACACGACGTTGTGATGCGAGAGCTGGACTCCCTTGGGCTTGCCGGTGGTCCCCGAGGTATAGATCAGCGTCAAGACGTCGTCGGGTGCGATCTCCGCGGCCGACGCGGCGGCGTCGAAGCCCGGATTCGAGCCCTCGACGTCCGCCAGCGACAGCGTTCCCGCCGGCGCCTGGCCATCTACGACGATGATGTGCTCAAGCGACGGCGCGCGCTCGCGGGCGGCGAGCATCAACTCGAGATGCGACTGCTCGACCACCGCCAGCTTCGAGACGGCGTCACCCAACAGGTACTCGACCTCCTCGACCGGATAGGTCTCATAGATCGAGAACGGCGTCGCGCCGAGCATCGCCGCCGCCAGGTCAACCACGTGGAACTCGATGCGATTGGAGAGCATGATGGCGACCGTGTCCCCGCGGCCGATGCCGAGCTTGGCCAGTCCGCCGGCCACGGCATCCACGCGGCTGAGCAACTCCGACCAGGTGATCGACGCGCTGTCGTCCGGCAGGCGGACTGCGACGATGTCGGGGTTGCTGGCGGCTGTCCGTCTTAGCGCCTCGGTCACCGTCGGCGCGTCGACCGCGCGACCTCGGGCCTCAGTGATCGTCGTTGACATCTCTCCTCTGCCTCTGTCGGTGTTTACCCCAGTAGGGGCTAACGCTAGCGCTAACGCGCGTTGAATCCCGAGCCGGTGAGCGTGGAGATGTCGTTGCTCAGGCCGATCACGAACACCAGCGCGATCAGCACAAACCCGACCACGCTGGCGCGCTCCATCGAGGCCATGGGGATTCGCCGGCCGCGCACCTTCTCGGCTAGCGCCCAGAAGACGTGGCCGCCGTCGAGTGGCAGGAACGGAAACAGGTTGATGACCGCCAGCGAGAGCGAGATCAGGGCGAGCGTCCCGAGGGCGTTGACGGTGTTCGACGCGAACTCCTCCTGGGTGACGGTGAAACCGCCGACCACGCCGTGGACCTGACTGCGCACCTTGGGCTCGAACAACCGCGTCACCGTCCCCACCGTCTTGCGCGTCCAGTACCAGAGCTGGCTGACGGACTCGTTGGCGGCGCCGGCGGCGCCCACCGGGGGAGCGCGATCACCGAAGGCGAAGCCGATCCGCATCCGCTTCACCGTCGCGTCGTAGCGCGGGAAGATCGAAAAAGAGTGAAGCTCGCCGTCACGGCTGACGACGAGCTTCACCGGTGTGCTCGCGTGGCAGCCGCTGCTCGGTGTGCCCGGGCAGCGGTGGGTGTTGATCTGTTCGGTGATCGCCTCGACTGAGAGTCCGCGCTTGCCGTCGACCGAGACGATCTTGTCGCCGGGCCGCAGGTATGAAGATGCGGGCGCCTGGAGGTCCTGCTTCGACACTGTGCGCGTCAGCACGGGATTTGCGATGTCGCCCTGCGTCCAGAAGATCCCGGCCAGGATCAGGAATGCGATCAGAAGGTTCATGGCCGGGCCGGCCAGAATCACGACGATCCGCTTCCACACCGGCTGGTTGAAGTAGGCCCGCGGCAGCGCCTCCTCGGGGATCTGCTCCTCCGGGTTCATGCCGGTGATCTTCACGTAGCCCCCGAGCGGAATCGGACCGATCCCGTACTCGGTCTCGCCGCGCCGCACCCGCCACAGCATCGGACCGAAGAACAGCGAGAAGCGCTCGACGCGCATCCCCACGGCCTTGGCCATGGCGAAGTGCCCGAACTCGTGGAGAATGATCAGGGCCGCAAAGCCCAGAAATGCCAGCAGGTAGGACATCGAGTTGCCAACCAGTGTGGCAACTCGACGTTCTCCGCCGGAAGCCCGCTAGGCCGTGCTCGCCGACGCGTCGGCGAGGCGCTCCTTGTTCTCGGGGACGAACTGGGTGGCGATGAATGTCGCCCCGCCAGGGTCGGCGATCACGGTCGTCCGGGACCACGGGGCATCAGAGGGCGGGACCACCACGCTACCACCGAGCTCGTCCGCCCTCCGAGCGATCGCGTGCGCATCGTCGACGGCGAACGTCACGCTCCAGTGCGCGGGCTCCTCCTGCTGGTCGGCGGCGATGGGCATGATGCTCGCCACGACATCCTCGAAGCCCGGGGTCCCTCCAAGCTCGAGCACCCGCTGACGAAGCCCGGGGTCGCCGCGCTCCAGGTAGTCGCCGTAGCCGGGGAGCGTCCACGTCTGAAACCCGCCCGGAAGCGTCAGTGTCCGCCACCCGAAGACCGCGCCATAGAACGCCTTCGCGGCCTCGATATCACCGGTGCTGAGAACGTTGAAGTTGAGCGAGCCGTGCTCGTTGACGACGCGCGCGCCGCGGTGTCGGTTGGCCTGCCAGACGGAAAACACGGCGCCCTCGGGATCGCCGCATACCGCCATCCGTCCGGCGTCCATGACGTCGAAGGGCTCGCTCAGCAGCCGTTCCGCCCGCGCCGGTGACGCTCGCAGCGGCTTCGTCGGCGCTGTCGACCCAGACGTAGGTGTTCCAGGTCGGCCTTGGCGGAGCTCCCTCCGGAACTGAGCTGACCGCCGCGACGTCGCCCCCTCGAATGCGCGCGACGGAGTACGCGCCGCCGGACCCTGTGGGCATCATGTTCTCGAAGTCCCAGCCGAACAGGCGGCTGTAGAAGGTGACAGCCGCGTCCGGGTCCGGCTGCGTCGTGTCCACCCAGCACGGTACGCCGGGGATGTAGCCGTCTCGCTCAGGCATTGGGGGCTCCTTTCGGCTTGCTGATATCGCGGGTCACCGTAACCACGATTTAGGTCAGATTGCGGCCGCGGTGTCGGCGCGGCGCCTATGCCGCTGCGCGCGCTTGGACCAGCTCCGCGGCGCTTGCCCGGGCCTCGGCGTCCGCGTCGGCAAGGGCGTCAAAGGAGTGCACCGGTCCCGCGGGATGCCGTGCGAGCGTCTCCTCGATCACGGCCGCGATCTGCAAGAACGGCAGGCGGCCGCCCAGGAACGCGTGCACGGCAACCTCGTTGGCGGCGTTCAGCGTGCACGGAGCGGTCCCGCCGGCAAGCGCGGCCTCGCGGGCCAGGCGCAGGCAGGCGAACGTTTCGGTGTCCACCACCTCGAACGTCAACTCGCCCAGTTCCGCCAAATCCAGGGGCCGCACGGGAACTTCCCCTCGCTCCGGATGGTGAAGGGCGAAGGAGATCGGGACGCGCATATCGGGATACCCGAGGTGCGCCAGCGACGCGCCGTCGCACAGCTGGACCAAGGCGTGGACGATCGACTGCGGATGAACGACGACGTCGATCCGCTCGTAGGGGAGGGCGAATAGATGATGTGCCTCGATCAGCTCGAGGCCTTTGTTCATCAGCGTCGCCGAGTCGATCGTGATCTTGCCGCCCATATCCCAGGTCGGATGTGCGAGTGCCTGCTCCACGGTGACCCGCTCGAGCTCCCACCGGCGGCGCCCCCGGAATGGCCCACCCGACGCCGTTAGCACCAGCTTGTCGACCGATCCCGCGGGCTGGCCCGAGAGGAGCTGGTAGAGGGCCGAGTGCTCGGAGTCGACCGGGATGATCTGGGCCCCAGTGGCCTCGGCGAGCTGCGTCACGAGCTCGCCGCCGACCACCAGCGACTCCTTGTTGGCCAGGGCGAGGTTTCGTCCTTCGCTGAGCGTGGCAACAGAGGGTACGAGGCCGGCCGAGCCGACGATCGCGTTGAGCACCATGTCGGCGTCCGACTCCGAGACCAGCCGGGTCAGACCTGATGCTCCGGACATCACCTCGCCGTCGGTCCAGGCCTCGCTCGCTCTGGCCGCCGCATCGGCATCGATCAGCGCGATCCGCCCGACGCCGTGATCACGCGCTTGCGCGACCAGCGACTCCCACGAGCGATCGGCGCTCAAGCCGACGACCTCCAGCTCGTCGTCTGATGCGCGCCTGACGACGTCGAGCGCCTGGACGCCGATCGAGCCGGTCGAGCCGAGGATCACCAGGCGGCGCGGCATCGGCTCGATTCTAGGACTGCCGGCGCTGTGCGCCGCGAGCGCGGTGGGAAGCGCCAGCTAGTGGACGATCGCCAGCCACACGTAGTAGGCGCCGACGATCGTGAAGATGACGGCGTCGAGCCGGTCCAGCGCGCCGCCGTGCGCCCCGAACAGCGATCCCGCGTCCTTGGTCCCGGCATCGCGCTTGACCAGGGACTCGAACAGGTCGCCGAGGGGCCCGAGAACCGCCACCGCCAGCCCCAGCAACAGCGCGTGGGACTGTGTCATCCACGTGTTCTGGAACAGGCCGGCCAAAAAGACCGCCAGAATCGCGATCAGCGCGCCGCAGAACAGCCCCTCGATCGTCTTGCCGGGGGAAATCTCGGGAGCCAAGGCGCGGCGACCGAACAGGCGGCCACCGACGTAGGCGGCTGTGTCGCCGAGGAACGTGCCGAGCAGCACGTCGATCGTGATCGCGCCTCCGTGCGGCAGTCCTCGCAGCAGTTCGCCATGGGCGAACGCGATCCCGATCCACAGGATGCCGAACAGCGTCCCGGCCATGGCCACCGTCGCGTTGCCGCGTCCCCCCCGAGCGAGCACCGCCAGGAACAGGACCGGGAACGTTGCGACCAGTACCTCGAGCACATCGCGCTGGCCTCCGTAGCGCGCAGCCAGCACCAGCGCCGCGAGTGAAGCCATCCCGACCGCGGGCACGGGACGCCACCGCTCGAGCATCCGATATAGCTCGAACATGCAAACGCAGCCGAACAAGATCAAGAACAGCGCCCAGGGCAGGCCGCCGAGGTCGACGAACACGATCGCCAGGACCGCGGCGGGAACGGCAACCAGGATCCTGCCGGCCAGATCTGAGCGCCCACGGCGCTCACGGGGCCTGGCCCTGGCCTCAGCGGCTGCGCCGCGCGGGCGCCCCCGTGCTGGCGGCACCTTTACCTCCCTCCGAAGCGGCGCCTGCGGGCGGCGAACTCCTCGAGGCTCTCCTCGAATGCCTCCCTGGTGAAGTCCGGCCACAGCTCTTGGCGAAACACGAGTTCCGAGTAGTACCCCTGCCACAGGAGAAAGTTAGAGCTCCGGCGCTCGCCGCTGGTGCGGATGATGAGGTCCGGGTCGTGCATTTCCGGCGCGTATAGGTGGGCGCGAAACTCCTCTTCTCCCCCACCGTTGAAGTTCCTCGCCGCGTCGATGATCTCCGCCCGGCCGCCGTAGTTGAAGGCCACCAGCAACGTGATCCTGGCGTTCGATGCCGTCAGCTCTTCGGCCCAGTGCATGCGTTCCTGAAGGCCCGGCGGGACCGGTTCGCTGCGTCTGCCGATGAACCGCATCCTCACGCCCTCGTCGTGCAGCTCGGGGGTCTCGAGCTCGATCCGGCGCTGCATCATCTCCATCAGGCCCGCCACCTCAACGGCGGGCCGAGTCCAGTTCTCGGTCGAGAACGAGTAGACGGTCAGCTCCTCGATTCCCAGATCGACCGCGTCCCGGAGCCTGGCCTTGACGGTATCCGCGCCGGCCTCGTGTCCCGCCAGCACAGGCAGCTCGCGTCGCTTGGCCCAACGTCCATTGCCGTCCGTGATGATCGCCACGTAGCGAGCCCGCGACCCGTCTGAGACCGGGCGCATCAGACCTCGAGGATCTCTGCTTCCTTGTGCCCCAGCAGCTCGTCGAGCTCGGCGACGCGAGCGTCGGTGACCTTTTGCAGCTCCACCTCGGCGCGGTGCTCCTCATCGGATCCGGTCTCACCGGCTTCTTTGAGCTCGCGCAGGTCGTGCATCACGTCGCGGCGGATGTTGCGAACCGCGACGCGGCCCTCCTCGGCGATGTGCCGGACGACGCGCACCAGCTGCTTGCGCCGCTCCTCGGTCAGCTCGGGGACTCCGAGCCTGATCAGGTTGCCGTCATTTGAGGGGGTGAGACCGATGTCTGATTCCATGATCGAACGCTCGATGGCCTTGATCGAGCTCTTGTCATAGGGCTGGATCGTCAATAGCCGCGGCTCCGGGGCGCTGATCGTCGCCAGCTGTTTGAGCGCCGTCTGCGTGCCGTAGTAGTCGACGGAGATACGGTCCAGCAGCGCGGGGCTGGCGCGCCCGGTGCGCACAGAGCCGAACTCGTGCCGGATCGACTCCACCGACTTGGCCATGCGTTCACGGGCGTCGGCGAGAAGCTCGTCTATCAGGCTGGCGGCACTCACGTTCTGACCAACGTTCCGACCCTCTGCCCGGACACTATCTTGTCGATGTTGCGGCCGCCCGCCATGTTGAACACCACGATCGGCAGATTGTTGTCCATGCACAGCGCGAAGGCCGTGGAGTCCATCACCTGTAGGCCGCGGGTCAGGGCCTCCTTGTGCGTGATCTCCGGGATGAACTGCGCGTTGGCGTCCCGGGCCGGGTCCGCCGTATAGACGCCCTCGACGCCGTTCTTGGCCATGAGCACGACCTCTGCGTGGAGCTCAGCGGCTCGCAGCGCGGCCGCCGTGTCGGTGGTGAAGAACGGATTGCCGGTGCCCGCGGCGAAAATCACGGTCCTTCCCTTCTCCAGGTGCCGGATGGCGCGTCTGCGGATGTACGGCTCGGCCACCTCGGAGATCGTGATCGCCGACTGGACGCGCGTGGCGACCGAGAGCTTTTCCAGCGCGTCTTGAAGCGCGAGCGCATTCAGCACGGTGGCCAGCATCCCCATGTAGTCGCCCGTGGCGCGGTCCATGCCCCGAGCCGCGGCCGCCAATCCCCGATAGATGTTGCCGCCCCCGACGACAACCGCCACCTGCACCCCTCTCCCGTGCACCTGCGCCACCTCGGCAGCGATTGCGTGAACGCGCTCCGGATCGGTTCCGTACTCCAGCTCGCCCATCAACGCCTCGCCGGAGA
Organism: uncultured Actinomycetes bacterium; assembly: GCA_963846075.1. Lineage (GTDB taxonomy): Bacteria > Actinomycetota > Thermoleophilia > Solirubrobacterales > Solirubrobacteraceae > Palsa-465. Next base: position 97,369 of record CAWJUS010000013.1, read on the forward strand.
GCTTCAGCAGGACCCGGCCGTAGGCTGGAGCCGCCGGGGGGCTTTGGCTCAGTGTTTGTGCCACCTCTACCCCCGTCCCTGGGCTTCAGCCACCCACCGCGAAACGGGCGAAGCGCCGGACGACGATGTTCTCGTGCGTCTCGGCTGACAGACCGGCTCGAAGCTCCTCGATCGTCTTGCCGCCGTGCTTGTCCTCGTTCACGTGCTTCTGGCGGAGCAGCACGACTTCGTCGAGCCAACTCTCGAGCTTGCCCTTGATCGCCCGTTCGCGGGCGTGCTCGGGCACGCCCGTGAGCTGCTCGGTCGCGATCCGCTCTTCGCGCTCGCGCTCGGGCGCGGGAATCTCCTCGTCGGAGATCGCCAGCAGCTGCGGAGCAGCGGCGACGTGCAGCGCCACGTCACGCGCGAAGTCGATGAACTTTTCGTTGCGGGCGACGAAGTCGGTCTGGCAGTCGACCTCCACCATGGCGCCGATTTTGCCGCCCGCGTGGATGTAGCTCTGCACGACGCCTTCGCGCGCCGCTTCGCCAGCACGCTGGGCTGCCTGGGCCTCGCCGCGCATGCGCAGGATGTCGATCGCCTTGTCGACGTCGCCGTCGGCCTCCTGGAGCGCCTCGCGGGAAGCGAGGACGCCCGCACCGGTGCGGTCGCGCAGGGCCTTAACGTCCTTTGCGGTGATGGCCGTCATTCCGCCTCCTCAGTCGCGGGCGGTGCGTCCGGACCGCGCTCTGCCGGCGCGGCAGCTGGATCCTCAGCTGGTGGCTGAGGAGCGCTCGCAGGCGGCACGACGGGCTCTTCGGACTGCTGCGCGCCGGCAGCGGCGGGCTCGGGAGCCGGCGGCTGCTGTGGAGCTGGCGGCTGCTCGGGGGGCGGCGGCTGCTGTGGAGCCGGCGGCTGCTCGGGGGGCGGCGGCTGAGGGGCGCTCGCCGGCGGAACCGGCTGTGCGGACGCCGCCTCACGCTCGGCCTCCTGGCGCGCCCGCTCCTCGGCCTCCTGACGCTCACGTTCCTCGGCCTCCTGACGCGCCCGCTCCTCGGCCTCCTGGCGCGCCCGCTCCTCGGCCTCCTGACGCTCACGTTCCTGACGAGCGCGCTCCTGTTCGGCGCGGAAGACCCCGTGCCCCTGGGCCACGACGTCGCCGATCGACCGGGTGATCGCGGCGCAGGAGCGGATCGCGTCGTCGTTGCCGGGGATCACGTAGTCGATCCCATCGGGATCGCAGTTCGTGTCGACCAAGCCGATGATCGGGATGCGCAATCGCTGTGCCTCGCGCACGGCGATCGCCTCAGTCTTCAGATCGATCACGAACACGGCGTCGGGAACCCGCTGCATCTCTTTGACGCCGCCGAGATTGGCGCGCAGCTTCTCGAGGTCGGCCTGGAGCGCCATCCGCTCACGGGTGGGGAGCAGCTGGAGCTGGCCCTCCGACTCGTAGCGCTCGAGGTCGTGCAGACGCTTTATCCGCTGGGAGATCGTGTGGAAGTTCGTCAGCAGACCGCCGAGCCAGCGGTGGTTGACATACGGCATCTCGGCGGCCTGGGCGGTTTCCTCAATCGCATCGCGGGCCTGCTTCTTGGTGCCCACGAAGAGCACCGTCCCCCCGCGACGGGCTACCTCTGACGCGAATTGCCTCGCATGGCCCAGCAGCGCCTCGGTCTGTAGGAGATCGATGATGTATATGCCGTCGCGCTCGCCAAAGATGAAGCGGCGCATCTTCGGGTTCCAGCGGCGGGTCTGGTGGCCGAAGTGCACCCCGGCCTCCAGCAGCTCCTTGATTCCAAGTTCAGGCACGTAGTTACTCCCTTGATCGTGTACTGCCCGTCAGTCGAGAAATCGTGGACCTCGGCGAGTCCGAGGCAGGGACACGAACCGCACTGACGGGGTCGCGAATTTGGAGCTGAGTCTACGAAAGTTTGCCCAACGCGTTAGGTGCGCTAGGTTTCTACCTGCAGCGGGCCATCACCCTTCCCCTACCTTCGGTGCTGGCCCGCCCGCGGGCCGAACCTCCCTTCCCCTACCTCCGGTGGCTCGGTTCGCAACAGGATCGGCGGGGCGGCTGTGGACGGGCCGCCCCGCCATCCGCTTTTTGAGAGCGGCTCGATGCCTGGCGACAAGAGACAGACTCTCCCCACTCCGGTCGTCGCGTTGGCTAAGCGGGCGCTTCATCGGCTGCAGGGCGACCCCACCCGCTATGCGGACCTGAGCGCTGAGCAGCACGCCTTGTTCGAACGCGTGCGGCCATACACGCAGACCTCGCGCGAGCGCATCACGACGCTGGCCGACGCGGTCGGCTACATCGTTCGCGGAAATGTTCCCGGGGACCTGGTCGAGTGCGGGGTGTGGCGCGGCGGCAGCTCGATGGCGATCGCGATGACGCTGCTCGACCTCGGCTCCAGTCACCGAGGGCTCTGGCTCTACGACACCTTCACTCGCATGCCGCCGGCCGGCGAGTGGGACCGCGACCACCTGGGAGAGGTGATGAGCCGAGAGCATCCCTGGCCTTCGGCCTCCGTCGAGGAGGTGCGGGCAGCGGTCGCTTCGACCGGCTACCCGCACGACAACGTCCGCTACGTGCCGGGAATGGTGGAGCAGACGATCCCGGAGGCCGCCCCCGACCGGATCGCGCTGCTGCGCCTGGACACCGACTGGTACTCGTCCACGCGCCATGAGCTGGAGCACCTCTACCCCCGCCTTGAGCCGGGCGGGGTTCTGATCATCGACGACTACGGGCACTTCGCCGGAGCGCGTAAAGCGGTAGATGAGTACTTCGCGCAAGAGCCAGTTCTCCTCATCCGTGTGGACTACACGTGCCGGATGGCGATCAAGCTCCCCGCCGGCGTTACCTAGCCGCGTTCTGAAGCGCGGCCAGCAGGTCATCCGGTAATGGAGACGAGACATCGACCTGTTCGCCGGTTACGGGATGCGGGAACGCGAGCCTGGCGGCGTGCAGAAACTGCCGTTGCAGGCCGTGGTCCAGGCGTCCGCCGTATTGGCGATCGCCGACGACCGGGTGGCCGATGGCCGCCATGTGGACCCGAATCTGATGCGTGCGTCCGGTCTCTAGCATCACGCGGATCAGACTCGTGTCCGACAGCAGCTCCTGGAGCTCGAAGTGGGTGCGAGCCTCCCTCGGCACGTCGGTGTCGATCGACACCAGCAACCTATCGCGTCGGTCACGGCCGATTGGCGCGTCGATCGTTCCCGAGCGCGCCTCTAGGCGGCCCTCGACGAGCGCCGTGTACTCACGGCGGAGCTGGCGTGAGCCCAGTAGGCCCTTCAGCGCCCGGTGGACAGAGTCGCTCTTTGCGACGACCAGCAGGCCTGAAGTGTCACGGTCGAGCCGGTGAACGATTCCCGCACGCCACCGCTCCTCTCCGCCGGCGCCGACGCCCTCGAGCGCCTGCGCCAACGTGCCGGCCCGGTGGCCGCGAGCGGGGTGCACCACCACACCGGCGGGCTTGTCGACCACCAGCAGGTGCTGGTCTTCGTAGGCCACGCTGAAGGGTGCAGTCGAACCTTGGGGCTCCACGGGCTCGCTACGGTCGTCGACCTCAACGGTCTCGCCCTCTCGCACGGCATGGCGCTTGGGCCGCCGCCGCCCGTCGACCATGACACGCCCGGCGTCAATCAGCGCCTGCGCGCGGGCGCGTGAGCCCAGTGGCGCTGCGAGGAAGCGGTCGAGTCGGATGCCGTCGTCCTCGCGGGGCACCTGCATCGCGCTGTGCCCGTCGGTCAGCGGCACGCGAGGCGAGTCATCGCCCATCGCCGCGCTTGCCCTCTAGCACGTAGAGCAGGGCGAAGACGCCGAACGTGATCGCCATGTCGGCGACGTTGAACGCGGGCCACAGCGGCAGTTTGATGAAGTCGGTGACGGCGCCATTCGCCAGACGATCGATGAGGTTTCCGAGCGCGCCGCCCAGCAGCAGGCCGGTGGGCACCCACAGCCCGCGACGCTCGGGATGGAGCACGAAGTAGCCCACCAGCAGTGCCAGCGCTCCGAGCGTGAATACGAGGACAACCGTTCCGCCGCCGGAAAGGAAGCCGAACGCTACGCCGGTGTTACGCACGTGGACCAGCTGTATCCCTGGGAGGAAGGCCTGTTGCTGGCCGGGATCGATGCCGGCGGCGAGCGTGTGCTTGGTCAGCTGATCGAGACCAATAACGCCGGCGGCCAGGGCGGTGGCCCGGGCCAGTGCGGCCCAGCGGGCAGTTACTCGCACGGTGCTGTCAATGACGGTCAAGCGGACTGCCTAACCGTGAATCGCGTTGACGATGATGTCGCGCAGGAAGTAGAGGACGATGATGCCGATCATCGGGCTCAGGTCGACCATTCCGAGTGGGGGGATGAAGCGACGGAACAGACGCAGGTACGGCTCGGCGGTGTCCCGCAGGAATGTCAGTACCGCGTCGCTCCAGCGCGAATAGGGTGGGTGCACCCCTGTCGAGAACAGCAGGTTGAGGAGCACGTAGACGAAGATGATGATGATGTAGACGTAGAAGACCCACCCGACGTAGTTGGCGATGTCCGCCCGCGTGATGGCGGCCAGCAGCGTCACTGCGGGTCCCATCCGAGCACCCCGTCGATGGCGTCCTGGAATGCCGCCCGGACACCAGCCCGCTCGAGTGCGGCCAGCCCGCGCGCGGTGCTGCCGCCAGGCGAGGTCACCTCCCGTCGCACGGCGAGCGTGTCGTAGTCGCGGCCGGCAAGCAGCGCCCCAGTTCCATTCATCGTCTCCACGACGAGCCGCCCGGCAAGCGCCGCGTTCAGCCCGTGGCGTACGACCGCGTCCACCTGCGCCTCGGCCAGCAGCGCCTGGTAGGCCGGCCCCACGCCCATCACGGCGCTGGCCGTCTCTATCAGCGACTCCTCGAGCGTCACGACGGTTCCCAGCTGCGCGAAATGAGCGAGGACCTCGGCCTCGACCTCCTCGTCCACGTCCGGCGATCTGGCATAGCAGATGACGCCACGCCTGACCTCGACCGGGGTATTGGGCATCAGACGGAAGACCTGAGCGCCGGGATAAGCGGAGGACAGCTCACGGATACCGACCGCTCCGAGGACCGAGGCCACCGCCTTGGCCCGTGTGCCCAACTCCGAGGCCACCTGCTGGAGCTGCCGGGGTTTGTGGCACAGGACGACCAGATCGGCCCGCTCCGCCACGTCGGCGTTCGAAAGCGCCTCCCCGCCCAGCTCCGCCACCAGCGCCCGCGCGCGGCCCGAGCCGGCGTCGGAGCACAGCACCGGGTCTCCCCAGCCGCGAGCGAGCGCACGCGCCATGTTGCCGGCTCCGATCAGTCCGACCCGCATGGAGTGAAATCTACTCGGCGATCGTCAGCCACCCGCTGGCGTGAGGACCAGAGCGGGACGGCAGACGTCTCAGCTCTGGTTGAAGAACCCCTTCTCAACGAGGCGCGCCCGCTCCTCCGCCGACACTTCGACGTTGTGCGGAGTGAGCAAGAAGACCTTGTCGGCGATCCGCTGCATGCCGCCGTCCAAGGCGTAGGTGAGACCGCTCGAGAAATCGATCAGCCGTTTTGAGAGGTCGGGGTCGGTTCCCTGCAGGTTGAGGATGACCGGAATCGAGTCCTTGAACTTGTCCGCCACATCCTGCACGTCGTTGAAGCTCCGAGGTGCGACGAAGTGGACCCTGACATCGCCACCTGTACGGCCGTTGCCGCGCCCACCGACCGGGCGAAGCGAGGCCGTCCGACGCTCGGGACGGGGTTCGTCCGCGAAGATGTCGTCGATTTCATCGCGCCGGCGCCGTGCGCCGCTCAGCCGCCGAACGTTGGGCCGCTCCCGGTAGGTGTCCTGGATCTCGACCTCCGGCTCTTGGAACGGGTCGAGCTCCTCCTCGTAGGGTTCGTCCTCGGCCAAGCCGAAATAGACCAGCGTGCGGTGCCAGGTGTCGCGGAAGGCCATGTGCGTGTCAGGGTTCGGGAACGCGGGTCATTTCCCTGCACGTGATTATGACGCGCGGCGCCCGTAGAGCGTCGATCCGAGCCGCACGATCGTCGCGCCCTCCTCAACCGCCACCAGATAGTCCTGACTCGTGCCCATCGAAAGGTGCCGGAGCCCATGGTGTTCGGCCAGTCGGCGCAGCTGCACGAAGTACGGGCGGCTGCGTTCCGGGTCGTCCGTAAACGGCGGCATTGTCATCAGCCCCACGACCGACACCGGGCAGCGCTCGAGTAACGACTCGAGCTCGGAGGGGTGCAGCTCCACTTTTGCCTGCCTCGTCGGCCACGTTGACCTCGACCAGGATCTCGGTACTCGGATCGCCGTGGCGCTCCAGCTGCGCCAGCGCCGAGTCGCTGGCCACCGAATGGATGTAGCGGACGTGGGGCAACAGCCCTCGGACCTTGCGGCTCTGGAGTGAGCCGATGAAGTCCCACGTGAAGCGGCCGGGGTACGCCTCGGCCCTCCGACCCAGATCCTGTGCCCTGTTCTCGCCGACGAGCGTGATGCCGGCCTCCGCCAGGACGTCCAGCTCTTCGTCGGCTACGTACTTGGTCGCGGCCAGGACCTCCACGTCGTTTGCCGACCGGCCGCGAGCGAGGATCTGCTCCCAAACACGCTCCAGGTTCGCACGCACCTCAGCCGCGGACAATCCGCGGATCAGCGGGGCCACGCGATTCCCGCCTGGCGACCGGTAATCCCGCGGTCGCGGCGGTGAGAGAAGAACAGGCTCGGATCGGCGCAGATCGTGCACAGCCCGACGTCGTGGACGGCGCCGACCGCGTTTGCCTCGAGCTCCCCTCTGGCGATCAGCTTCAGGTCGAGGTTGTGGCCGCGGCGGGCCGTGGGGAACCGCTCGCTGAATGCGGCGTGAACCTCCTCGCCGACCTCGTAGCAGCACGGCCCCGCGCCCGGGCCGATCGCCGCGTGAAGTGGACCCTCGGCCCCGAGTTCGCGCACCGCGCGCACGCCGGCCCCGATCACCCCCGCCGCCAGGCCGCGCCAGCCGGCATGCACCATGGCCACGGCGCCCCGGCCGGCGATCGCCACCGGCAGGCAGTCGGCGGTGAGGACGGACGGGGCGACGCCTCGCAGCGCGGTGGCCTGCCCGTCGGCCTCAGGCAGCGTGCCCGCCGTACGCAACCGCACGCTGTCCTTGGTGCGGTCGTCGATCTTGAGCACCTCGTGGCCGTGCACTTGCCGTGTGTGCGCGAGGCGGACGCCCAGCAGAGCTTCGACGGCGGCACGGTTCTTGCTCACCGCGTCGGGGTCATCGTCGGTCAAGCGCCCCAGGTTGAGGCTCTCGTACGGGCCCCCCGAGAAGCCGCCGCGGCGCGTGGTGAAGACCACTTCTGCCCCGGGCAGCGAGATCGCGATGTGATTGGCGAGCAGCTCGAATTCCGCCGCCAGGCCCTCGCCCGATGCCGGCCGCGAGAGGGTACGGGGACGGTCAGTCAAGCCGTGGCGGCAGCCCGAAGCGCCCGAAGAACCCCTCGAGCCGCCGGGGATCGGCCGGCTGCTCGGGGAAGCGCTCGTACGCTTCGGGATCAGGCGACTCGATCGAGCGCGCGATGAATGCAGTGACGTCGCTCACGCTGCTGCCCTCCAGCGTGAGGACGTTGAGCGCGAACGGCAGGTAGCCCCCATCCTGTTCATCCCAGGCGTAGAAGGCCAGCGCGAGCTGTCCATTGGCCCGCGTAAGCACGCTGCGCCAGCGCCAGGCACCGGACATCGGTGCCAGCCGCGCCCAGGTGGCGATGCCCTCGCGGCCCCTGTACCAGCTCGCCAGCGGAGGCATGGTGAACGTCGCCTCTTCGGTCAGAAGCGCGGTGAAAGCTTCGACGTCGCAGCGCTCCCAGGCGTCGACGTAGCGGTCAATGAGCTCTCGCACCGCCTCGTCGCCCAGCGAGCGCAGCGTGGCCTGCTGACTCTGCTCTGGCACGCGCTCGTCGACCGCCGCCCGGGCCCGTTGCAGTGCGCTGTTGACGGAGGCCACGCTCGTCTGAAGCATGTCGGCCGTCTCCTTGGCCGAGAAGCCGAGCACCTCTCGCAGAATCAGCACCGCCCGTTGATTCGGCGCCAGATGCTGCAGGGCGGCGATCAGCGCCAGCTCCACGCCCTCTCGCTGCTCGTAGCGCGCCTCAGGTGCGGCATAGCCATCCTCGATCCCCAGCAGCTCGTCCGGGTAGGGCTCGACCCACACCGACTCGACGACCGGCCTTCCCGGCGCCACCTCTGGATCGGTCGCCGGGCCGTAGTCGATCGGCAGAACGCGCTTGGGCCGCCGGCCGATCTGCGTCAGGCAGGCGTTGGTGGCGATCGTGTACAGCCATGAGCGCAGGGAGCTGCGCTGCTCGAAGCGTGACAGCCCCCTCCAGGCCCGCAGCAACGATTCCTGCAGAGCGTCTTCGGCGTCCTGAAGCGAGCCCAGCATCCGATAGCAGTGGGCGTGCAGCTCCGGACGATACGGCTCCACCAACGCCGCAAAGGCAGCCTCGTCGCCGCCCTGCGCAGCAGCCAGGGCCTCGCGCCCGGGCGGTGTCGTGGAGCGGCTGACCATCTGTGGGAGCTTATCCGCCCTCCGCCGGCAGCCGCCGCGCGGCGCGCAAAGCCTCCGCGAGCTCGGCATCTCTGCCGCTCAAGCGGCCATCGAGCTTGGCGTAGAGAGCCGCGCGCATGCCCTTCCCAACCGCGGGTCCCTCGGGGATGCCGGCGGCGAGGAGATCGCGGCCGTCGATCTCGAGGCGCACGTGGCGGAGGTGCTCGAGCCACTCGGAGGCCGCTCCAGCCGGACCGAGCGCTCCGGCCACCGCGACGAGTTCCGGTGGCGCGAGGCCGACGGCCGAAGCGATCTCAGAAGGGGTCCCGGCGTCTGCCAGCGAGCTGGCTGCGGCGTCCGCCTCGAGCGCCGTGGCGACGATCGCCTCCCGCTCGCTCGCAGTGAACGACAACCGATCGAGCGTCCGGCGGAGCTCCGGCGCTGGAATTTCGCGGCCGGCGAGGGCGAGCACCAGCAGCGCCGGGCGGCCGTCGAGGGGCAGCAGGCCGAGCGCGCGACGGGCCAGATCGGGGTCCCGGAGGCCGAACCGCGGATGGATCACCGCGTCCAGCCCCAGCTCGCTGAGACTCTCCAGCGCCCCCACCGGGTCTCGTTCGCCGGCCAGGAGCCGCAGCTCTGCACCCACTCGAGCGCCACTGACGGTGTCGAGCGCCCCGGCGCCGACTGCCGCGCGGGCGAGCTCCTAGGTGTGCGGCTCGACGGCAAAGCCCAGACGTCCCCGGTAGCGGGCAAGGCGCAGCAGGCGGGTGGGGTCTTCGGCAAAGCTGTCCTCGTGCAGGACCCGGAGCCGGCCGGCTTGCAGGTCCTCGAGCGCCCGAGCCACCGCTTGAAGGGTGCCCGCGTCCGGGCCGGCCAGCCCGAGCGCGATCGCGTTCACCGTGAAGTCGCGCCGGCGCAGGTCCTCTCTCAGCGGGGCAGGCTCAACCTCGGGAAGCGCCCCCGGCCGGGGGTAGCTCTCCCGTCGGGCCCGCGCCAGGTCGTATCTGAAGCCGTCGCGCCAGACCGTCGAGGTCCCGAATCGGTCGTGGACGACGATCTTCCCCCCGATTCGCTCGGCCACCTCGGCGGTATCGCCCTCCGCGACGAGGTCAAGCTCCGACGGAGTCATCCCCAACAACAGGTCGCGCACGGACCCACCGACCAGGAACACGGGTGGACGGTCGGCGAGCCCCGCCAGTAGCGGTCCCGCAGCCGGCAGCGCGTGCAGACGCTCCAACAGGGTCGCAGGCGACGGCAGCTCCACGGCCGCATCTTCGCGCGCGGGGCGGCCGCAAGCGAGAAGCCCGCGCCCCATATGCATCCGAGCGCCGTGGTAGACGGCTACCATGCCGGCAATGCCGAGTCCTGGTTCGCGGCGTTCGCTGCGGCGCGGGCTCGTCGCCGCCGCAGCGGTCCTCGTGTTAGTGGCCGGGGGCGCGGTGGCGTTCGTCTTGGTGCACGCGCCCGGCAACGTCTCGCATCCCAACGTCCATTTCACGGCGTCCACGCAGACGCGCGCGCCGCAGGCGGTCGACAATTTTCGCTGGCCGGTGTACGGGTTCGACCTGGCTCGCACGCGAGACTTCCCGGCTAGCGTCCACCCTCCGTTCAGGGTCGGGTGGCGCTATGAGGACTTTGCGCTGCTCGAGTTTCCCCCGGTGATGTATCGGACCACGCTCTATCTACTCGACGACGACGGCTCGGCGAAAGCCATCGACGCCACAACCGGGCACAAGCTGTGGGAGACGAAGGTGGGCACCCTGGCGGCCGCGTCGCCGGCGATCGATGTGGCCCACCAGCTCGTGTTTTTGCCGATCCTGTCTGTCAACGGGAACGCACAGCAAACGCAGGCACCCGGCAATGGGCGCATCGTCGCGCTGTCGATGCGTACCGGGAGAATCGTCTGGTCGCGAACGATTCAGCCGGGCACAGAGTCCTCGCCCGTCGTCTGGGGCGGGGCGGTGTACTTCGGCGACCAGAACGGCACCGTCTATGCCCTGAATGTCACCAGTGGCCGCGCCTACTGGACCTATCGTGCCGCTGGCGCCGTCAAGGGCGGCCCGGCGCTGGTCGGCGGCGTGCTCTACTTTGGCGACTACGCCGGCCGGGCGTACGCACTGGACGCCCACACCGGGCACGTCAGGTGGGCGGTGGGCACCAACGGAGCCCAGTTCGGATTCGGCTCGGGGAACTTCTACTCCAGTCCGGCGGTTGCCTTCGGCCGCGTCTATCTGGGCAACACCGATGGCCGGGTGTACTCGTTCTCGGCCAGCAACGGACAGCTCGCGTGGGCCACGAGCACCGGCGCATACGTCTACGCCTCGCCCGCGGTTAAGAACACCCCGGGGCTCGGGCCCACCGTCTACGTCGGCTCCTACGACGGCAACTTCTATGCCTTCGACGCGCGCTCCGGCGCGATCCGCTGGACGCGCCCGGCGGGAGGCAAGATCTCTGGCTCGCCGATGATCATCGACAACATCGTGTACTACTCCGATCTAGGCTCGAGGACCACAACGGGGCTCGATCCGCGCACGGGCAAGAAGGTGTTCTCGTTCGGCGATGGCGTTTTCAACCCGGCCATCTCCGACGGCCACGTGATGTATCTGGTCGGTTACTCGATGCTCTACGAGATGATCCCCCGCGCCGCAGAGGGCACCGCGCCGCGCGCCGCCCACGGCGCGGTGAGGAGCGGTTCGGCGCGGCCCAAGCGGTAGCCAAATCCGAACGTAACGTCTTGCAAAACCCGTGCAAATAGCAGGTCTGAGGGCCGTTTCGTGGAACATGCGTTCGGTGTTCTTGATATCGTTTAACTTGTATGCGTTGTCGTAGTGGAAGCCACTGTCAGGAGTCGGCCCTGCCAGGCCGTCGCTTCTGCGCGGAGCACGCTGCCGAGCTCGATCGGATGCGTGAGGAGCTAAAGGACGCCGCCGCCGCCCGCATCGGGCGGGGTCGGCCCAAGCGCTCATCGACGTGCTGCCGCCCCGGTTGCTACGAGCCCCGAGTGCCGCCCGCCGCATATTGCGATGCGTGCGCCGCCGCGGGCTACGTGGAAGAGGCCGCCTAGCGGTCAATCCGGGCCTCCCTGGCGAAATAGAGAACCGAAGATCTGCGTCGCGGACGCCGCGCTGAGCGCGGCGCAGTCGTTGCTGGGCTACCGCGAGGGCCGGGCCGCACGGGCGCTGCGAACGAACTCCGGATACCACTGGTTGAACTTGAAACCGAGGATCACCAGGCCGATCGGGATGTACCAGTTGAGCACGGCGCTCGAGCCGGCGCCGGTCACGCCCGTCTTGGCGATCACTCCCAGAATGGCCATCACCGCGAAGATCACCGCCCACACGGATGACATGAACACCATCATCCGGTGAAAGAACGGTGAGGCGGCGACTTCGGGCGGTGCCTTGTCGGCCGCGTACTGCTGAGTGAACGGATGCCCGACCGCGATCGATGCCACCACGATCAGGCACAGCGCCGCGCTAGAGATCGCCTGCGCGTACTTCTCCAGAAAGAGCAGAGCGCTGCGATCTGCGAACAGCCCCACGATCGTCAGGACGAGGAAGAACAACACGGTGCCCAGGTCGAGGATCTTGGGAGACGCCAGCCGCAACGGACGTCTTGACGCTCGTCCCGTGCCCGCCGCGACCTCCGCCGCCCGCTCGGGCAGATCAGGCGGCGCCATCTCCACCAGCAACAACAGCACCGAGGCGAGCAGCGAGCAGCCACTTGCGAGCTCCCAGGTCCGCGGGCCCGAGACCACCCAGAAGATGATCCACGGGACGAACGCCAGTACTGGGCTGTTGCTCACGCCGCCGCTCAACAAGCCGCCGCGGCTCGGCCGATCCCGCTCCCTGTAGCGACGTTCCTCGTGGCGAGCACGGTCACGCTCGTGGCGAGGACGGTCGCGCTCGTGCCGAGGGCGTTCGTAGACCATCGCGGACAAGCTAACCGCACCGGGGCGACCCTGCAAATAGCGGCGCGGAGAATGCACAGCTCAGATCCGGACCCGGACGCCGGCTTGCGCCAACCGCTCCTTTACCTCCTCCACCGTGTGGCGGCCGTAGTGGAAGATCGAAGCACACAGGGCGGCGTCGGCCCCGGCACGCAGCGCGTCCACAAGGTGCTCGGGCTCGCCGGCGCCGCCAGATGCGATCACCGGCACACCCACTGCCTCCGCCACGGCGGCGGTCAGCGGCAGGTCGTAGCCGGCGTTGGTTCCGTCTCGGTCCATGCTCGTGAGCAAAATCTCTCCCGCGCCGCGCTCGACGCCCTCCCGAGCCCAGTCCACAGCATCCCTGCCCGTCGGGGTCCGCCCTCCGGCGACATATGCCTCCCAGCCTCCGTCGCGTCGCTTGGCGTCTATGGCCAGGACAACGCACTGAGTGCCGAGCGTCGACGCCAGCTCGCCGATCAGCTCCGGCCGCGCCAGCGCCGCGGAGTTGACCGACACCTTGTCGGCGCCGGCATCAAGGACCCATTGGGCGTCGTCGGCGGAGCGGATGCCGCCGCCGATCGTGAACGGGATGAACACCTCGTCCGCCGCCCGGCGCGCGAGCTTCACCACCGTTTCCCGCTTGTCGGAGGTCGCGGTGATGTCCAAGAACACGAGCTCATCCGCCCCGGCGGCGTCGTAGCGGCTCGCGAGCTCCACGGGGTCCCCTGCATCGCGCAGGTCGACGAAGCCGACTCCCTTGACCACCCGGCCCGCATCGACGTCCAGACAGGGGATGACGCGCTTGTAGTGCATTCCTAGGCGTTCTCGAGGACCCGTTGCCCTTCGTCGATCCCGAATCGTCGCTCGTAGAGCGCCTTCCCCACGACCACGCCGGCGAGATTCACCTGTCGTAGCCGAGCCAGGGCGCGCAGGTCCTCGAGCGAGGACACGCCGCCCGAGTAGACGAAGCTCCCGCGCACGGCAGCGGCGACCGCCCGAGCGCCGTCGAGGTCGGGGCCGCTCAGCATGCCATCACGCTCGATGCTCGAGTAGACAAAGCGCCTCACGCCACGAGCCCCAAGACGCTCGATAACCGACGTCACCGGGATGTCAGTCTGCTCCGTCCAGCCGGCGGCGGCGAGGCGGCCATCGCGAGCGTCGATGGACACGGTCACGCAATCACCGTGGCGGGCCAGCACGTCGTCGAGAAAGTCGATTTCGCGGTAGGCGGCAGTCCCAAGGACCACGCGCGCCGCCCCCGCGTCGAAGGCGCGGGCAACCGCTTCAACGCTGCGTAGGCCGCCGCCAACCTGCACGGGCACCGGGACGGCGGCCGCGATTCTGGCCACGCTGTCAAGATTCCGGGGTTCGCCCGCCCGAGCCCCGTCGAGGTCAACGACGTGGAGCATCCGGGCCCCGTCCTCGACCCACCGCTTTGCGGCCTCGAGCGGATCGGTGTCGTAGACCGTGGTTTCGTCGAACGAACCCCTCGCCAGCCTGACGGTCTGTCCCGAGAGGATGTCGATCGCCGGCAGCAGGATCATGCGTGCGCCGTCGTGGCTTCCCTCGACGGCGCTCGCCCAGGCGCACACAGCGACACGAAGTTTTGGAGCATGCGCAGGCCGTGAGAAGACGACTTCTCGGGGTGAAACTGGACGCCGAGCACGTTGTCCCTTGCGACGATCGTCGTAAACCGCTCGCCGTACTCGGTTGTCCCCACGACGTCTTCAGCCCGCCGCGGTCGGACCGCGAGCGAATGCACGTGATAGAAGGCGCTGCCCCGTTCAGGAAGCCCAGTGGTCAGGGGGCTCGGGCGCCCGAACGACACCTCGCTCCAGCCGATGTGCGGGATCCGCCGTCCCCCGCCCCTGAGGAACGACACGTTCCCCTCGATCAGGGCCAGCCCGGCGGTATCGCATACCTCCTCGGAGCGCTCGAACAGCAGCTGCATGCCGAGACAGATCCCGAGCAGCGGCGTTCCGGCCCGCGCCCGCTCCCGGATCAGCGGCGCGAGCCCCAGATCTGAGAGGTTCCGCATCGCCTGAGGAAACGCCCCCACGCCGGGGACAACCAAGCCGTCAGTACGCTCGATGCGCTCGTGATCGCGCGTGATGACGGCGTCGGCGCCGACATGGCACAGCGCCTTCTCCACCGAGCGCCGGTTGCCCATTCCGTAGTCGACAACCGCGATTGAGGGACCGGCGCTCATACCAGTGTGCCCTTCGTGCTGGGGACGCCACGCTCGCTGGGATCGAGCGCCGTCGCGCTGCGCAGAGCGCGAGCGAGCGCCTTGAACGCCGCCTCGATGGCGTGGTGAGCGTTGGTTCCGCGCTCGATCGTCACGTGCAGCGTCAGCTTGGCGTTGGTGGCCAGCGCGCGGAAGAACTCCTCGGCCAGCTCATGATCGAAGTTGCCGATCGCTCCGGGGGGCAGCGAGGCCTCGAACACGCACAGCCCGCGGCCTGAGATGTCGATCGTGCACGCCGCCCGTGCCTCGTCCATCGGCACCGTGGCCTGGCCGTAGCGAGCGATCCCGGCCCGTTCCCCCAGCGCCCGGTCGAGCGCCTGGCCGATGCAGATGCCGACGTCCTCAACCGTGTGATGGGCGCCGGTCTGAAGGTCGCCGGAGGCCCGCACGTCGAGGTCGAGCCGGCCGTGGCGGGCGAGCAGATCCAGCATGTGGTCGAGGAAGCCGACGCCGGTTTGACGCTCACCCGTTCCGCTGCCTTCAAGGCCCAGCGTCACGCGGACGTCGGTCTCGGCGGTCTTGCGGTCGATCTCGGCCGTGCGTGTCATCGCCTATCGATTCTCGCGTATGCGGGCTTCCATCGACCGCGCGTGGAGCTCGAAGCCCTCGGAGCGGGCAACTGAAGCCCCGGCTCTGGCGAGCAGATCGGGATCCCGGATGCGTACCTCGCTAAAGCGCCGGCGGAAGTGGCTTGGTGACAGCCCGGAGGCAAACCGCGCAGTGCCGCCGGTGGGAAGGATGTGATTGGAGCCGGCGACATAGTCCCCGAACGCCGTCGCGGAGGCGGGGCCGACGAACACGCATCCGGCGCGCGTGACGCGAGGAGCGAGCGCCTCAGCTCCCGGCCCCATCAGCTGTAGGTGCTCGGGCGCGAGCGCTTGAGAGAGCGCGAGCGCCCCCTCAAGGTCGTCCACCACCACGAAGGCCGCCACCGCGCCGGTCTCCGGCAGCTCCGCCAGACCGGCCTGTGAGCTCATCGAGCGCGCGGGCCGATGTCGAGATTCCCACCACCAGCGTGCCCGGTCCGTGCTCCGCTTGGGCGGCGAGATCGAGCGCAGCCAGCTCGAGCGGTGCCTCGGGATCGACAATCACGACAAGGTCGCTGGGGCCGGCGAAGCCGTCGATGCCGACCTGCGCCGAGACCTGACGCTTGGCCTCCTGGACGTACAGGTTTCCGGGGCCGACGATGACGTCGACCGCCTCCACCGATTCGGTCTCGTAGGCCAGCGCGGCGATCGCCTGCGCGCCGCCCATGCGGTACACAGTCGCCGCGCCGGCAAGCCGACTCGCGGCGAGGATCGCCTCCTCGACCGGCGGCGCCGAGCAGACCACGACCTCCGGCACACCCGCCGCCACCGCGGTCGTGACGCCCATCACCGCCGTGCTGGGGTACGGCGCGCGGCCGCCGGGCACGTACACGGCCGCGCGGTCCACCGGCGCGCTGCGGAGCGTTACCTCGATGGCCACCCATCTCCACCGCCCGCTCTGCGTCCAGACCTGCCTCGGCCACCTTGCGGACGTTGGTTACGGCGAGCTCCAGAGCGTCCCTGAGGTCCCGGTCGAGCTCATCGGTCGCACGCTTCAGCTCGCTGCCGGGAACCTTCAGCGGAGGAGGGTCGGCGCCGCCGGTGTCGAGCGAGCGGGTGAATTCGTTCAGTTTCTCGTCGCCGCCCGCCCGCACGGCGGCGATGATCTCTGCCACCCGCGCGCTGACCGATTCGGGGGCCGGAACGAGCGAGCGCAACCGACGAGCCAGTCCGGCGGCGTCGCCGCTCAGCGCGTTTCGCTCACAACGCATCAGGGCCCGTCCATAGGCGTTCCAGCAGCGCGTCGAGCGCCCGTGCCTTCAGCTTGTGCGAGACGGGATTGGCGATCAGCCGGGCGGTGCACTCGGCGATCTCCTCACGCACCACGAGGCCGTTCTCTCGCAGCGTCGTGCCCGTGGCCGTCAGATCGACTATCCCCTCCACGAGTCCCGTCAGCGGCGCCAGCTCGACCGATCCCTTGACCTCGACGATCTCCGCCTGGCGAGAAGTCTGCAGGAAATGCCGGGCGGCGACGCGGGGGTACTTGGTGGCGATTCTCACCACCCCCAGCCGGCGCAGCGCCTCTGCGGCGCGGTCCTCGCCGGCTACGGTGGCCAGCACCATCCTGCAGTAGCCGAAGCCCAGATCGACCAGCTCGTACAGCTCGCGCTCCGCCTGCTCCATGAGCACGTCCTTGCCGGTGATGCCGATGTCGGCCGCGCCGGCCTCTACGTAGGTGGGGACGTCCGACGGCCGCATGGTCACGATGCCGGCCTGCTCGAAGAGCAACCTACGGTTGTTGGATCGCACGTCGCTCGTATCGATCCCCAACCGCTCGAGCAGATCGAGCGTGTCGCCGAACAGCGCCCCACGGGGGACGGCGATCCGCAGTCCGCTCACGGCATGCTCCCGACGCCCCGCTCCTCGCCGGTGAGCGCGATGTGCAGTCGCTCCACGTTGAGCGCGAAGCCAACGGCCGGCAAGGGTCGCCCGAAGGTTCCCAGCAGCTCGTCGTAGCGTCCACCCGATCCGATCGGCACCCCATGCGCTGGGTCGTACACCTGGAACACGGCGCCTGTGTAGTAGCCCAGACTTCGCACCAGGCCAAGGTCAAAGATGATCCGCTGTGCGGCCTGAGGATCGAGCAGGCGATGGACGGCGCGCATCCCGGTGACGGCGGCCTCCACGGGCCCCGACAGCTCTTCGAGCAGCTCCGGCCCACCGCGGGTCCGGGGGACGCGGAGCAGGAGCTCGAGGTCTTCGGGATCGAGCTCCAGCGCCCGCAGTGCGTTCTCGACCCCGACGAAGTTGCCCGTCGAGAGCTCGGACAGGATCTGCTCCCGCATCGCCGGCTCGACGCCGAACGCCTCGAGCAGCGCGGGGTAGAGCGACGCGTCGCCGAGCCCCACCCTGTAGGTGCGAAGCCCCGCCGCGTCGAGCGCCGCGCACAGCACGGTAAGAGCCTCGGCGGTGCCGTCCGGCGTGGGCGAGCCGATCAGCTCGACGCCTGCCTGCAGCAGCTCGCGGGACTGTCCCCGCTGGGGGCGCACGCCGCGGTAAGCGTGGGCGAAGTAGCAGAAGCGCAGCGGCGGCTCGACCGCCCGATAGCGCGTCGCCGCCAAGCGGGCGATGGGGACGGTCATGTCTGAGCGCAGGACGAGAACCTGGCCCTGCTCGTCGAACATGCGATAAGCCGGCCGGGGCGCTCGGTCCCAGCGCGGCACGGTGCCTTCGTACTCCAGAGCCGGCGTGTACACCTCACCGTATCCGGAGCCTTCGAAGACGCCCCGGATGCTGTCGGTCAGCGCACGCAACTCGCGCATCTCATCGGGCAGCACGTCGCGCGTGCCGCTCGGGATACGGTCAGCCATGGGAGCGCGTTCGCTGGTCGTCACACAGTGGCGGGCACGTCATCCAGCCGCTGGATGCGTGCGCCGAGGTCGCGCAGCCGCTCGTCGATCCGCTCATAGCCGCGGTCGATGTGCCGCACGTTGCCGATCTCGGTCCGGCCATCGGCGCACAGCGCGGCGATAAGCATCGCCATGCCCGCGCGTATGTCCGGCGAGTCCACGCGCTGCCCGTGAAGGCGGCGGGGTCCGATGACGATCGCCCGGTGCGGGTCGCAGATCGTGATCTCCGCTCCCATCACGTGCAGCTTGTCGGTGAAGAACAGGCGGTTCTCGAACATCTTCTCGTGGATCAGCACGCAACCTTCGGCCTGGGTCGCCAGCGCCAAGGCGATGCTCGTCAGATCTGCCGGGAATGCCGGCCATGGACCGTCCTCGATCTTCGGCATGCGGTTGCCGGCGTCGTTCTGAATCGCCAGCTGCTGTCCCCCGGGCACGATCACGTCGGCACCCCGGAGCTCCGTCCGCAGCCCGAGCTTGTTGAACGCAAGGCGGATCATGCGCAGGTCCTCGGGCACCGTGTCCTTGACCGTCAGCTCGCCGCCTGTGACGCCGGCCAGGGCCATGAACGAGCCGATCTCGATGTGGTCCGGGGCGATCGTGTGCCTGCAGCCACGCAGGCGCCCGGTCCCGTGCACCGTCATGACATTGGAGCCGATCCCGTCGATCGAAGCTCCCATCGCCACGAGCATCCGCGCCAGATCCTGAACATGGGGCTCGGACGCCGCGTTACGGATCACCGTCGGCCCGCGCGTCAGCGCCGCCGCCATGAGCGCGTTTTCCGTGGCCATCACCGATGGCTCGTCCATCAGGAAGTCGCAGGGACTGAGGCCCAGCGGAGGGGCCTGAAGAACGATGTCAGCGTGATCCTCGACCGTGGCGCCGAGCGCCCGGAAGGCGTCGAGATGCGGGTCGAGTCGCCGGCGGCCGATCACGTCGCCGCCCGGGGGTGGCATCTGGGCGTGGCCGAAGCGCGCCAGCAGCGGGCCCGCCAGCAGGAACGAGGCCCGGATGCGCTCCGCCAGGGAGCGATCGACGTCGAATCGATCGACGCCCGAGGCATTGATCGCCACTTCGCCGGGACCGAGCCAGTCGACTGAGGCCCCGAGGGTCTCCAGCAACAGCGTCATCGCCTCCACGTCCGCTATCCGCGGCACGTTGCGAAGCACGATCTCGTCTTCGGTGAGTAGGCATGCGGCCAGGATCGGCAGGGCGCCGTTCTTGTTTCCGGCCGCAACAATCGTGCCCGAGAGGGGCACGCCGCCTTCGATTACAAACTTCTCCATGGGAATCGGAGGTGCTCCCGTCGGTCGCGCCGACGGTGCGCTCCGCGGGGTCGGAAGCGGCCGCGAGCGCTGAGCTAGGGTAACAGCCATGCAGGCAAAGGTTTCGCGCGGGGAGGCCTGGGACCTCCTTTGCGAATGGACGCAATCGCAGTCCCTGCGCCGCCATGCCCTGGCCGTTGAGGCCGCAATGCGGACCTACGCGGGCCGGCTGGACGGCGATCCCGAGCTCTGGGGCGCGACCGGGCTCCTGCATGACCTGGACTACGAGCGCTATCCCGACCTCGGCGACGGCCACCCGCGTTACGCGCTGCGGGAGCTATCGGATCGCGGATATCCGGAGGAGCTCGTGCGAGCGGTCGCCTCCCACGCCGACTTCATGGGCGTGCCGCGGGAGACGGCCATGGAGAAGACGCTGTACGCGGTCGATGAGCTGTCAGGCTTCGTGCTGGCCTGCGCCTATGTTCGGCCCGATGGGCTGCGGGGCATGACGCCCAAGTCGGTCAAGAAGAAGCTCAAGCAGCCCTCGTTCGCCGCCGCCGTGAATCGCGACGATCTGCGCCGCGGCGCCGAGGAGCTGGACGTCGATTTCGACCAGCACCTGGAGACGGTGATCGGGGCGCTGGCAGAGCGTTCTGATGAGCTGATGGGGGTCGACGGCGAAGCGGCGGCGTGACGGGTAGCCGTGGCCGAGGTGGCGGAACCAATCAAGATCGTCGTATTGGAGGGTGATCAGACGGGCCAGGAGCTGCTCGACCAGGCACTGCGCCTGCTCGATCCGCAGCTGCTCGAGCTCGACGTGACGCTCGAGCGCTTCGACCTCTCGCTCGACAATCGCCGGGCGACGTCCAACCAGGTAGTGACCGACGCCGCGGCCGCGATGCGCGAGGCGGGCCTCGGGCTCAAGGCGGCGACGATCACGCCCGAGGACGACGACGACGTCGGCTCGCCCAACCGCATCCTGCGCGAAGCGGTCGACGGCAAGGTGATCGTGCGGACCGGCCGCCGGCTCCCGGGGGTCTCGCCCATCGCCGGCGTCCACCATCCGATCTCCGTCGTGCGGATGGCGGTCGACGACGCCTACGGCGCCGAGGAGCGCCGCGAGGGCGAGAAGGGATCGCCCGAGGAGACGGCTTACCGCACAGAGCGCATCACGCGCTCCACGTGCCGGGCCGTGGCCGAGTACGCGTTTCGAGCCGCTACCAGGATGAACGCGCGCGTCTACGGCGGCCCGAAATGGACGGTATCGCCCGTCTACGAAGGCATGCTCAAGGAGGAGCTCGACGCCGCCGCCGACCGTCACCAGGACGTGGAGTACCGGCCCGTGCTGATCGACGCCACCTACGCGGGGCTGCTCTCTGGCGCCACCGACGAGCCACTGGTAATCCCCGCCCTGAACCGCGACGGCGACTGCCTGTCCGATCTCGTGCTGCCGATGTTCGGGTCGATCGCCGGGGCCGAGTCGGTGCTGCTGGCCTTCGACGATCAATACGACACGACCGTGGCCATGGCCGAGGCACCACACGGCACCGCTCCTGCTCTGCAGGGCAAGGACCTGGCCAACCCGCTGGCGATGATCCTGGCCTGCGGCGCGGTGCTCCACCACGCGGCGGAAGGGCCTGGAGCCGGGACCGAGCGCGC
>CAWJUS010000014.1:0-45596 GCA_963846075.1 uncultured Actinomycetes bacterium
AACTTCTTCAGCGACGCGACCGTCGACGGCACCCATCTGCGGATGCTGACCATCCCCCTTCCGAACGGAGGCGCGCTGCAGCTCGCCGACTCGCTCGCCGGGACCGATCACACGCTTTCGAACCTCGGCCTCGTACTCCTCCTCCTGTGCCTCGGTGGCGTCGCGCTCGCCGCGGCCCTTGGGCGGCTCGCCGCCCGCCGCGTGCTGGCGCCGCTGGCCGAGGTGGCCCAGACGGCCAGCTATATCTCGGCCACCGACGATCTCTCCAGGCGCCTTCATATCCACGCCGACGACGAAGTCGGACGGCTGGCCCGACGCTTCAACGAGATGCTCGAGCACCTGGAGCAGTCGCGCAACGCGCTCGATGAGTCGGTACGCGCCCAGCGCCAGCTCGTGGCCGACGCCTCGCACGAGCTGCGCACCCCGGTGACCAGCCTGCGCACGAACATCGAGGTGCTGCTCCAGGGCGGCGAGCTGCGCGAAGAGGATCGCCGCCGGCTGTTGACCGACGTGGTCGAGCAGAGCGAGGAGCTGAGCCTGCTGGTGTCCGACCTGATCGAGCTGGCGCGCGGGGATGAACCGAGCGGGACCGCCGAGGACGTGCGGCTTGACCGCGTGGTCGAGGAGTCGCTGACCCGAGCGCAGGCGCAACTCGCCCGACCTGGAGTTCGTCGCCCAGCTACAAGCGGTGACGCTGGAGGGCGTGGCCGAGCGCCTGGAGCGGGCGGTCAACAACCTGCTCGATAACGCCGCGCGCCACTCGCCGCCCGGAGGGACGATCGAGGTCGAGGTCGGCCACGCGGGCGTCCGGGTGCGTGACCACGGTCCCGGTATCGACGCCGAAGACCTGCCGCACGTCTTCGACCGCTTCTACCGCGGCGCGAATGTCCGCGGGCAGCAGGGCTCGGGACTCGGGCTGTCGATCGTCAGACAGGTGGCCGAGCAGCACGGCGGGTCTGTCAGCGCCGAGAATGCTCCGGACGGCGGCGCCGTGTTCACGATCCAGCTGCCGGTTCTCTCAGCGGAGGAAGCGCCTAGCGCCGAGCAACACGTCGCTGGCGCGCGGCCATGAACGAGCGCCTGAAGGCGTAGAACAGCCCCGCGAACACGAGCACCACGACGACCAGGAGCAGCTGGCGGGTTGTGTGGGACCCGACGACCTCGATGATCGCGATTCCGACGCCGACCGCCGGGATTCCGGCGAGCAGCGTGGTGTGGGAGCGAAAGCCCGAGAAGTGCTCGCGCGCGGTGACCTCCACCACCCCCAGCACGAGCACGATCAGGCCCACGATCAGCGCCGCGTTGGCGCCCCCCTGGATCAACCCGATGACGAACGCCACCGCGCCGGCGAAGATCGCAACCTCGGACACCGGCAGGCCACCGAAGGGGCTCGGCGGACGCTCGCCGACGGTTCCCAGCATCCGCTGGCCGGCGCGCCGATCACGCTCCGAGACGACGCGGCGCTGCGCCTGCTGCTCGCGTCGCGGCGAGCGGGCCGAGCGCGGAGCGCTCACGCGTCCGCGCCGCTTGCGCTTCGCACCTCCCTGTTTTTGTGTGGCCACGACGCGCCCCAGGATAGTCCCAGGTGGTGCGCACTTTTCATCGCCCGCTATTAGAGTTCACTCCGTGAGCGCCCAGAAGCCGCTCGAGTTGATCTTGGCCCGCAACCTTCTCTCGAGCATCTCGACGCCCGCGTTCCTGGTCGGCGCCGAGGGCATGCTCTTGTTCTACAACGAGGCTGCCGGGGCGATGGTCGGGAGGCGCTTCGAGGACACCGGGACGATGACCGCGGAGGAGTGGACCGCCGCGTTCGGCCCGTTCGACGAAAGCGACCAGCCGATCCCCTACGAGGAAACAACCTCACGAGGTCACTGCGCGAGGGACGCCCGGCGCACGGGAACTTCCGAATCTGCGTCGCCGGCAACGTCCACCAGGACATCGCGGCGAGCGCGATCCCGATCGTCGGGCGTGACGGCTCGAGCGGGGCGATCGTAATCTTCTGGCCGTTACCCGAGGATGAGCGTACGCAAGCTTCGGCGGCCATGGCGGAGGGGAGCGACATCCGATGAGACTCAAGATCTGGGGTGCGAGGGGGTCGATACCGGCGCCGGGGCCCGAGACCACGCGCTATGGGGGCAACACCTCGTGCGCCGAGGTCACGCTCTCGGACGGAAGCACGCTGATCCTCGACGCCGGGACCGGCATCCGCAACCTGGGACTGGCGCTGCCACGGGTCGAGGGGCCGATCCACATCCTGCTCACGCACCTGCACCTGGATCACATCCAGGGGCTGATGTTCTTCGCCCCTGCCTTCCGGCCGGAGTCGGAGATCACCGTGTGGGGCCCGGCGTCGCCGGAGGCATCGTTGCGCGACCGCATCGGCCGCTACATCTCCGCGCCGCTGGCCCCCGTCGAGGTCCGCGAGCTGCCCTCGCACGTCTCTTTCCGCGAGGCCGAGCCGCTGGAGTGGGACATCGGCGTGGCCCGGATCCGCGCGCAGGCCGTCACCCACCGAGGGCCGACGCTCGGGTACCGGATCGAGGACGGGGACAGCGCGCTGTGCTACATCCCCGACCACGAGCCCGGTCTGGGCTCGCCGCTGTCGGAGCTGGACGACGATTGGATCTCCGGCTTCGAGCTCGGGCGGGGGGCCTCACTGCTGATTCACGACTGCCAGTACACGGACACCGAATACCCCAATCATCTGGGCTGGGGCCATTCGCCGGTCTCGGACGCGCTGGCGTTCGCCCAGCGCGTGGCGGCCCAAAGGCTGCTGCTGTTCCACCACGACCCGCTGCACACCGACGACTTCCTCGACGGCCTGTGCGGCGAGGTCACGGAGCGCTGGGAGCAGCTGGGACGCAAGTCGAGCGAGGTCGAGCTCGCCACCGAGCGACGCGAGGTGTCGATCTCGTCGCAAGGGCGACCGCAAACAGCGCCGCAAGCGGTCGGCGGCCGCTAGCGGCGCCGGCCGCTAGTCCCAGCGCCGGCGCCCAGCCCGTAGCGCGCGCATCTCCGCGATCCCGTCCGGCTCCTGGTCCGGGAGCCCGGTTCCCGGCTGAGCGCCGGGGCGTCCGGGCTCGGACCCGGCGAGCGGCGTGACCTTGACGGTCTGCTCGATCACGCCCCCACAGGCGTCGGCTCGGATCCGCAGTACGCGGGCGTCGGCACGCGAGCCGACGCAGTCCACCAGGCGCGTGCCCTCGTAGAGCAAAGCGGCCCCGTCGGCCACCGCGTGGCCGGCCGGCAGCTCGCCGGACGCCACCGCACCGCGGTACGCCGCCAGGCGCTCGCGCTCTGAGTCGAGGTGCACCGACATGCTGCCCTCGAGGAGCCCAAGCCCGCGTACCGGCTCGGGGGCACCGCGGCTCATCGAGATCCCGCCCTCAAACCAGCACATCGCGCCGGCGCTCAGCCCCGCCAGCAGCGTCCCCCGCTCCCAGGCTGCCCGCATCGCACGGTCAATACCGTGGGCGTGCCACACGGCGAGCAGGTTTCTCATGGAGCCTCCGCCTACGTAGATCGCGTCCTGGGCGAGCAGGTGCTGCACCGGATCGCTGCCCGGGTCGATGTGGAACAGCGACAGGACGCTGGGCTCGCATGGCCACGACCCGAAGCGCTCGTGGAAGTGCATCACCTGCTCGCGGGGATCGCCGCTGGCTGTGGGCAGAAAGCAGATCCTGGGGATCGGACGCCCGGTGGCCTCGAGCACCAGCCGGTCGAGCGCCGGGCTGCGCTCCTGCATCGTGAAGCCACCGCCGCCCATGGCCAGAATCTGTTGCCGGCGCGACTGGCGGCTCACGCCGCGACGGCGGCGTGGGGCGCTACGGCGCTGGGCCCACCGCCCAGATAGCGAGCCGCGAGCTTGTGCTCGATCACGCCGCGCTTGCCCTTCGAGACATGGACGGCGTGGGCTCCCATGCGCGAGCAGACGACGTCCGAGAGCTCAGTACCGACGAAGTGCAACGCCGCGGCATCGGTGACACCGTACCCCGGCGGCATCCCGGCCGCGACGGCCTGCTCGAACGCCGCCCGGCGCTCTGGCTCCTCGCAGTAATGGACGGCGTTCGAATAAGGCAGAAAGCCGAGCCCCTCGATTCGCCGCGCCGGCCCCTCGTGAAACCCGCTCATGGCCTGGGCAAACCAGCACAACGAGCCCGCCGAGCCACCGCACAAGATCACGCCGGCCTGCCAAGCCTCGCGCAGTGCGAGGTCGATGCCGTGTGCCCGCCACGTCCCGAGCAAGGAGACCAGGCTGCCGCCGCCCACGTAGACGAGGTCCTGCGCCAGCAGGTGGGCGCGCGGGTCGCCGACGCCGGTCTCGCGCCTGAACAGCGATATGTGGGAGGGCTCACAGCGCGAGGCGGCAAATGCCCTGTAGAAGCGGACGATGTAGTGATCGGCGTCGCCGCTGGCCGTCGGCAGGAAGCACACGCGCGGGCGCTCGACCCCGGTCAGCGCCAGCAGGTAGTCGTCGAGCAGCGTGTTCCCCGACTCCATCGAGAAGCCGCCACCGCCGAACGCCACGATCTGTGGAGGCCGTGCTCGCATGGCGGCACCGTACGGTTCCGCGGCGACCGCCGTCATTGGCCCTGAGGCCAATGGAGCGGCGCCCGCCGTCCGCCAACGGATAATGTCGCGCAGGTTGAAATGAGGCCGGCGGCGGCATCAACCGCTCGCGGAGCCCTGATCGAGACCATCCGACCGGGCGAGAGCGAGCTCAGCGGGAGGGCCATGTGGCGCATCGGCTCGGTTGCGCTAGCGGTGATCATCGTGGTCACGAACCTGATCGGCGCCGGCGCGGTGCTGGTGATCGGGCTGCTCGTGCTCCCGACGCCCCAGGGCGTTCACGACGTGGGCCACATCCGGCTGGTCAACGGTCTGGTCGCGGCCGGCTACGTGGCGATCGCCGCCCCGCTCGGAGTGATCGTCGGAACGCGGCGGCTGTGGGGCCTTCGCCGGTGGCTGATCGAGGGGCGTCAGGCGACGGTCAAGGAGATTCGGCTCGTGCTGTACGCGCCGCTGCGGCTATTCGCTCTGCAGTTCGGGATGTGGACCGCCGCCGCGGCGCTGTTCGGAATCATCAACCTCGCCTACTCCACGCGGCTCGCAATCGGCACCGCGGTGGCGGTCCTGCTCACGGGCCTGGTGACCGGATCGCTCGCCTACCTCTCGACCGAGCGGGTGCTGCGCTCCGCGGCGGCGCGGGCCCTGTCGGGCTCATCGCCCGAGCGGCTATGGGCGCCGGGCGTCACCACCCGGGCGCTGCTGGCCTGGGCGCTCGGGACCGGCATCCCGGTCCTGGGTCTGGTGTCGCTCGGCATCGTGGCCTTCGCCGGCGGCTACAACGTGACCGTCTCGAACCTGCGGCTGGCGGCCGTGGTCCTGGGCGGCACCGGGATCGCCGTCGGGCTGCTGGCCACGATCCTGGCGGCGCGCACCACCGCCGACCCCATCGCCTCCGTTCGCCGCGCGCTGGCCCGCGTGCAGCGCGGCCGACTTCGACGTCAGGGTCCCGGTCTACGACGCCTCGCAGATCGGGCAACTACAGCTGGGGTTCAACGCCATGGCCGCTGGGCTGGCCGAGCGCGAGCGGATCAAGGAGGCGTTCGGCACCTACGTCGACCCCGAGGTCGCCGAGCACATCCTCGAGGAGGGGATCGACATGGCCGGCGAGGAGGTGGAGGTGACGCTCATGTTCCTCGACATCCGCGACTTCACCGGCTTCTCGGAGCGCACCCCCGCGCGCGACGTGGTGGGGACGATCAACCGCCTGTTCGAGCGCGTGGTGCCGAGCATCCACGCCCACGGCGGCCGCGTCGACAAGTACGTAGGAGACGGGCTGCTGGCCGTGTTCGGCGCGCCTCGCCGCCAGCCCGATCACGCGGACGAGGCGCTTGCGGCCGCGCTCGAGATCGCGCGCTCGCTGTCCGAGCCGCGCCAGGATGAGCAGGACGAGGAGCTGCCCGAGATCGGCATCGGCCTGAGCTCCGGCACGGTCGTGGCGGGAAACGTTGGCGGCGACGGCCGCTTCGAGTTCACCGTGATCGGCGACGCGGTCAACGTCGCCTCCCGCGTGGAGGCGGCGACGCGCCAGACCGGCGACAGCGTGCTGGTCGCCGAGCGCACCGTGTCCCTGCTCGAGCACGCCGAGGTGGAGCTCGTCGAGCGCACCGGGGTCGAGCTCAAGGGCAAGAGCGAGACCGTGTCCGTCTACGCACCCAAGGACGGACCGAAGCCCAAGTCAACCGGAGAGCCGGCCGACGAGTCATCAAATCGTCACACGCGCCGCCCGGCCGTCCCCTAGCCTGCCGTCACCTCTCTCTCTGTGACAAGGGGCCGGCCTGCGGGGCCGGCCCCTTTTTCTCGTGCCCTAGCTCTGACGCACCGCGTCGGGCGCGGGGGGAATCTCGTCGGCGACCTCCCGGAACAGACCGGTGACTACGAACGTCACCTGCTCGGCGATGTCCACCGTGTTGTCGCCCACGCGCTCCAGCGCCCGTGCCACCAGGATCATGAACATCGCCCATTCGCGCGTGTCGACATCGTCGCCGATCTCCACCGCACGCTTGAAGATCGACCGGTTGAGGCGGTTGATCTCGGCGTCCTGGCGCACTATGTCCTGCGCCAGCTCCACGTTGCGGCCGGCGAACGCGTCCTTGGCCTGCGAGACCTGCGAGCGCGCGTGGCGGCCCATGCGCTCGATCGAGTCGAGGATGTCCTTGTCCTTGGGCGACTCGTAGCCCGAGAGCGGGACAAGCTTGGCGATGTTGACGCACTGGTCGCCCATCCGCTCCATGCAGCGGAGAATGTGAAGCAGGGCGGCCACGATCCGCAGATCGCCGGCCACCGGCGCCTGGCGGGCCAGCAGCGACAGCACGCCCTGATGGACCTCGAGGTAGCGGCCGTCGATCCGGTCGTCGTCGGCGACCACCATCCCCGCCAGCTCCACGTCCTGGTAGGACACGGACTCCAGCGCGCGGTCGAGCTGTTGAATCACGAGGTCGAGGCCGCCCATCGTCTGCTTCTCGAGCTCCTTGAGCGCCTCGCGGTACTGATGACGGACCTCTTGCATGGTTACTGGCTCCTCTGCCGTTGCCGGAGGGGTCTACCCGAACTTCCCGGTCACGTAGCGCTCGGTGCGCTCGTCCCTGGGCCGGGTGAAGAGCTGGGTCGTCGGCGAGTGCTCGATCACCTCGCCGTCGAGCATGAACACCGTGGAGTCCGAGACCCGGCCGGCCTGCTGCATGTTGTGGGTCACGATCACGATCGTGTAGCGCTCCTTGAGCTCATCGATCAGCTCTTCGACCTTGAGCGTGGCCACCGGGTCGAGCGCCGAGCAGGGCTCGTCCATGAGGATCACCTCGGGCTCGACGGCGATCGTCCGCGCGATGCACAGCCGCTGCTGCTGGCCGCCTGACAGACCGATGCCCGGCTTGTCGAGCCGGTCCTTGACCTCGTCCCACAGGCCGACGGACTGCAGCGACTTGTGGACCGTGTCTTTCAGGTGCCGGCCGCGAGTCCCGGTTAGACGTAGCCCGGCCGCGACGTTGTCGAACACCGACATCGTCGGGAACGGGTTGGGCTTCTGGAACACCATCCCGATCAGGCGGCGCACGGAGGTCACGTTGACGTCGTTCGAGTAGACGTCGAGCTCCTCCAGCAGGACGCTGCCCTCGGCCCGCGCGCCGGGGATCTCCTCGTGCATGCGGTTGATGCACCGCACCATCGTCGACTTGCCGCACCCCGACGGCCCGATGATCGCCGTCACCTCGCCGGCGGGGAAGTCGATATCGATTCCCTTGATCGCCTGGAGGGAGCCGTAGTACGCGTTCAGGTTCCGAACCTTCACCCCGTCGCCCTTGGCCGCCGACGGGCCGGGGCGCGGCCTTCACGGGCTGCGACTGCTGCTCGGACTGCTGCTCGGACTGCCCACTCTGAGGGTCCACGGTCGTCGATTCGTTGCTCGTCGCTTCTGGTGGGATCATGCCATGCGGCTCCTTCGCGCGATTAGACGGGCGATCAAGTTGAAGATCAGTACGAGCGCGACCAGCGTCAGCCCGGCGCCCCAGGCCCGAGCCTCGATCGCGCTGCGCGGCGACTGGATGTCCTGATAGATCTGGACCGGCAAGGTGTTCATCTGCTGGCCGAGGCTCCCGGTCAAGACCAGTGCCGTTGACACGGTGAACAGCAGCGGCGCCGTCTCGCCCATCCCGCGGGCGACGGCCAGCAGCGAGCCGGTGATCAGGCCCGAGAGCGAGGTCGGGAGCACCACCCGGGCGATCACCCGCCAGCGCGGAGCGCCCAGCGCCAGCGCCGCCTCGCGCAGGCTCGAGGGCACCAGCAGCAGCACGACCTCGGCTGAGCGGATCACGATCGGCAGCATCAGCAGCGAGAGCGCGATCGCCCCCTTCCAGGCCGTGAAGCCAGCCCCTCCGACCTTGTTGACCACGAGCGCGATGTAGATGAACAGCCCGAACACGATCGACGGGACGCCGGTCATCACGTCGACGAAGTAGCGGATCACGTTCGCGAACCACGATTCCTTGCCGTACTCGGTCAGATACAGCGCCACGGCGATTCCAATCGGGATCGAGATCACGCTCGCCAGTGCGAGGATCTCGAGCGAGCCGAAGATCGCGCTGCGGATCCCGCCGGGATTGCCGAAGAAGTTGCCGTTGGGGTCGGTCGTGAAGAACCCGCTCGACGTCCACGCCGAGATGCCCTTCTTCAGCAGGTAGTAGATGATCAAGACGAGCGGAATCAGCGCGATCACGGTGGCGGCGATGAGCGCCCCCCGCATCACCTTGTCGGTGCGGCGCCGGCGCGCGCTCACCTGGGGCAGAGCGCCGGCGCTCATCCTTCCTCCACTCCCACGGGGGCCACTCCGCCGCCCGCAGCGCGCTTGCCGCCCGTCCCCCGGGCCACGAACCAGCGGGCGGCGATGTTGACGATCAAGGTCAGCACGAACAGCACCAAGCCGGCCTCGAACAGCGCCGACTTGTAGATCGGGACGTTCGCGGCCTCGCCGAACTCGTTGGCGATCACCGCCGCCAGGCTGTATCCGGGGGCGAACAGGTGCTTGCCGAGGATCGGGTTCGAGCCGATCAGCAGCACGACCGCGATCGTCTCGCCGATCGCCCGGCCGAGGCCGAGCATCGCGCCGCCGGTGATCCCGGAGCGCGAGTACGGAAGCACCGCCATCCTGATCATCTCCCACCGCGTCGCACCGAGCGCCAGCGCGGCCTCCTTGTCCTGGGCCGGGACCGTGGCGATGACCTCCCGAGAGATCGCCGAGACGATCGGCAGGATCATGATCGCCAGCACCAGCCCGGCGAGGAAGTAGTTGTAGAGGTTGACGGTGCCCCCGCCGATCCACGGGATGAACGAGAACGTGCTGGCGAACCACTTCTCCGCCGGCAGCAGCTTCGGTGCGAGGACGAACACGCCCCACAGGCCGTAGACGACCGAGGGGACGGCGGCGAGCAGATCGAGCAGGATCGCCATCGCGCCCCCGGATGCGGCGCGGGCACATCTCGGTCACGAACAGAGCCGTGGCGATCGCCACCGGCACGCCGATCAACAGGGCGATCACCGAGGTGACGATCGTCCCCACCACCAGCGGCAGCCCGTGGAAGATGAGCTTCGACGCGTCCCAGTTGTTGCCGAAGATGAAGTCGATCCCGTACTTGCTGATCGAGGCGTGGGACTGACCGATCAGCCGGACGAAGAAGTAGGCGATCAGGATCAGGATCGCCGCGGCCAGCCCCGTCAGCGTCCACTGCAGGACCTGATCGGGAAGACGGCTCAGCGGCGACCGCTCGAGCGCCGAGCGGCCGCCGCTGACTGTGGTGCTTGCCTCCACTTCCGGCTTAGCCCCCCGTCCTGCTCACGAGATCGCCGACCCGTTGCAGACCATCGTCGCCAGCTGGGACTTGTCCTTGGCCGCCAGGTCCGAAGTGAGCGGCGCGTAGGGGAGCTGGTTTGAGCCCTGGCCCAGCGTCGTCTGGCCCGTGCCGAACGCGTAGGTCAGGAACCCCTTCAGCGCCTTTGCCACGGACGAGCTGGCCCCGCCCGACTTGCACGGGTCCTTGTAGGAGTCGATGAACGTCTGGGAGACGATCGGGTACGCGCCGGGGGCCGGCGAGTTGATCGTCGAGATGCCCAGGTCCGCCGGGATCTTGATCCCGCTCGCGGCGGCCGAGGTGTTGGCGATCGTCGGCAGCACGTACGTGCCCGCGGAGTTCTTCACCGCTGCGTAGGTGAAGTTGTTCTCGATCGCGTACGCCTGCTCGACGTAGCCGATCGCGCCCGGGGTCTGCTTGACGACCGCGGCCACGCCCGAGTTGCCCTTGCCGCCGGTGCCGGTCGGCCACTTGACGGTCTTGCCGTGGCCGACGCTGGACTTCCACGTCGGGCTCACGTCCGAGAGGTACTTGGTGAAGCCGTCGGTCGTCCCCGAGGAGTCCGAGCGGTGAGCGACCATGATCGACGTGCTCGGAAGGTTCATCCCGGGGTTGAGCGACTTGATCGCCGGATCGTTCCAGGTCTTGATCTTGCCCAGGAAGATGTCGGCGAGCGTGGGACCGTCGAGCTTCAGCCCGCTCTTGATCCCCGACAGGTTGTAGGAGACCGTGATCGCGCCGAATGCGACTGGGAACTGGAGCACCGGCCCCTTCATCTTCTGGACGTCGGCCGGCTTCAGCGCGCGGATCGGAGCCGGCGAAGTCGGCCGTCGCGGTCTGGAGGTCCGCGACGCCCGTACCCGAGCCGACCGGGTTGTAGTTGACGGTCAGCCCTCCGGACTTCAGGTTGGAGCCCCACTGCTGGTAGATCGGGGCAGCGAGCGTGGAGCCAGCGCCATTGATCGTGCCCGTGGCGCCGCCCGAGCTCGACTTGCTCGATGACGAGCCGGCTGGCCGTGGTCGAGCTCTTACTGCTCGATCCACAGGCCGCCAGCGCGACCGATGTGACCACCGCCACGACGATGGCGGCTACGCGACTTGTACTCAAAGTCATCTCCTTCGATAGATGTGGTCCAGAGTCTCGGGACAGCCGGACCGTCAGGTGTTATCGGGTTGTGAACTGCTCATTTACGATTTGGTTGGGCTCGGCCGACAGGCGATAGCCGAAGCCGAAGTGGGTGTGGATGAGGCGCCACCCCGGAAGCGCGCTTCCCAGCTTCACGCGGAGCTTGCGGATGTAGACGTCGACGGAGCGGTCCCCGTGGCGCATCTCCTTGCCCCACACCAAGCGGAAGAGATCCTCGCGCGCCGTGATCCTGTCGCTGCGGCGCGCGAGCTCGGTCAAAAGCCGTAGCTCGCGCAGCGAGAGCATCAACGGGCGGCCGTCGGCCCGCGCCAGGTGCTCCTCCGGCAGGATCTCGAGGGGCCCCACTTCGAGCACCTCTGGACGCGAGCGTGCGGTGGCTGACATGCCGGTGGCGATGCTGCTCTCGCCGCCGACGCCGCGCGTTACCGACGCGTGATCGGCATGTGAACGATTTGTAATCGCCGGCTCCGGCGACCGCGCCGTTCGCCCGGCCGCTCACGCCCCGTCGGCCGGGGCGGTCCCGCTCAGCCCGTCAGCGTGGCGTCCAGCCGCTCCTCGCCGTCGAGCACGGGCTCCGGACCGTTATCGACCCCCGGTTCCCGGGCGCCATTGGACGGTAGCCCCACAGGCTCTCCAGGCACGTCCCCGATGCGCCTCTTCGGACTCCGGCGCGAACCGGTAGCCGACCCCGAAGTGGGTGTGGATGTAGCTCCACGCCGGCGATGCCTGACGCAGCTTCTGACGCAGCTTGCGCACGAACACGTCGACCGAGCGGTCTCCATGGGCCATCGCGTAGCCCCACACGCGCTCGTAGATCTCCTCGCGGCGAAGCACGCGATCGGCCTGCGAGAGCAGATTCAGGATCTCGAACTCCCGCGCGGTCAGCTCCAGGCTGAGCTCGCCGGCGTAGGCCTGGTAGAGGTCGGGCCGAATCGTGATCTCGCCCACCTGCGTCGCGCCATCCAGCGCCGGCATCTCGCCGAGCCGGTGACGGCGGATCGCGGCCTCGATCACGCAGATCAGCTCCTCGGGATGGCAGGGCTTGGTCATCCAGGCGTCGGCACCCAGCCGCAGCCCCCGCACCCGCTGGGCGACCGAGGAGGGCGCTGTGCAGACGATCACGGCCAGCCCGGGGAGCCGTCCGCAGACGCGCTCCAGGTACTCCCAGCTCGCCGACCCCAGCACCGTCAGATCGATCACCAGCGCGTTCAGGCGCATCGAGACCAGAACGTCCGCCGTGACGGGGCTCGAGAGTACGCGGTGGTCCCACCCCAGCGACTCGATGCGATTGGAAAGGACCTGCAAGAAGCCGGGGTCGCGGTCGATGACCGCCAGTCGTAGCCGGCTCTGAGAGCGCTGCGGACCAGCGCTGCCCGCGTGCGCCCCACTCCCATCGGGCGACATGGGCGGGACTGTAGAACAACCGGGTGGCTTTGCCTGTCGCGAGCCCGGCCGAATAACAGGATATTTACACGCAAAGAGCGAATAACAAGTGCCTGCACGGCGCGCTGATCAATCGCGACGGGGCCCGTCGGCTCGCCGGGGGATCGGACGTCGGTATCGTTCAGTCAGTCCGCGGCGTGGAGAACCTCGGACCTACCTCGCTTCAAAGATGGCCTCTCGAACAAAGCAGAAGGAGCAGGCACGAGCCCGGCGCCTGGCCGAAGAGCAGGCGCAAGCCGAGAAGGCGCGGCGTGACCGCCGGCTGAGGATGCTGGGCGGCGTCGTTTTGATCGCCGTCGCGATCGTGGCGGTGGCGATCGCTGTCTCTTCGAGCGGCGGCGGCAGCAAGGCCACAAAGCCGAATAGCCAGCAGGCCACGAGCTCTCAGACGGCGGTCGACTCCCTGCTGGCCGGGATCCCGCAGTCGGGCATGACGCTGGGCTCGCCGTCGGCCAAGGTGACCGTGACCGAGTTCGGCGACCTCGAGTGCCCGATCTGCCAGGAGTTCGCGCTGAGCGCCGAGAACCAGATCATCCAGAACGACGTCCGCAGCGGCAAGGTGAAGCTCGTCTACCGCTCGCTGGAGACGGCTTCCTCCGGATCGCCGATCCCGAACGTGTTCCCCACCCAGCAGAAGGCCGCCTACGCCGCCGGTGTGCAGAACAGAGGCTGGTACTACGTCGAGCTCTTCTACCACGAGCAGGGCCAGGAGGGGACCGGCTACGTGACCGAGAGCTACCTCAGCGGCTTGGCCCAGCAGATCCCCGGGCTCAACTACCAGACGTGGCAGCTCGATCGCAACTCCCCAGCGGTCAGCGCGCAACTGACCGCGGACACCCAGGCCGCCCAGGCGAAGAACTTCACCGGCACGCCGTCGGTGGTCGTCAAGGGGCCCAGGGGCGAGCAGGACTTCACTAACCTCGAGGACTTCGGCACCTACCAGTCGGCGATCAATTCGGTGGCGTGAGCACCCGGGCGCGCACGCCGGAGCTCGCGACCGACGGACTGACCGCGGCCGACGCCAACGGCAGCGCTCCTGCGAGCCGGCCGTCGCGCTACCGCGCGCTGCTAACAGACAAGCTCCGCCTGGCGATGGTCGTCATCGCCATCCTGGCCATCGCCCTCACGGCGTATCTGACCTATGTCCACTACTCGGGTCTCAAGCCCGTGTGCACCGCCGGCCAGTCGTGCGTCAAGGTGCAGACCTCCCAGTGGTCCAAGCTCGACGGCGTCCCCGTCGCGCTGATCGGGCTGCTGGGGTACGTCGGCATCCTGGCCGTCCTGCTGGCCCCCGATCGCGAGGAGACGCGGCTGGCGCTGTTGGCCATGACGCTGATCGGCTTCGGCTTCAGCGCCTACCTGACCTACAGAGAGCTGTTCTCGATCCACGCCGTCTGTGAGGAATGCGCGACGAGCGCCGTGCTGATCACGATTCTGCTGGTCTGCTCGGTCATCCGCTACCTCCGGGTGGAGGATCGGCCCGCCTCCGGCGCTGAGCACATAGCGCTCCATCCGCGCCAGCGCCCATCATCCCTGAGGTGAGCTGGCGATCGACTCGCGCCGCGGGGACCCCGCCGGAGGGCAACCGCCAGGTGGCCGTGATCGACCTGGGCTCAAACTCCTGGCGCCTGGTGGTCTTCACCTATCAGCCCGGGCCGCCCTCGGACCACGGTCCGTGGTGGAAGCGGACCGACGAGCTCTATGAGACCGTCCGCATCGGCGCCGGTCTGGGCGCCACCGGCCGGCTCAGCAAAGAGGCGATCTCCCGCGGGCTCGAGACGCTGACCGTGTTCGAGCGCTTCTGCCGCGCCAACGGCCTCGCGCCCGAGGACGTCCACGCGGTCGCCACCAGCGCGATTCGCGACGCATCCAACCGCGCCGACTTCGTGCGCCGCGCCGAGCGGCGGACCGGACTTCGGATCGAGGTCCTATCCGAGGACGACGAGGCGTTTTTCGGCTATGTGGCCGCGATCAACACCTCCACGATGACCGACGGCGTCGTGCTCGAGATCGGCGGCGGCAGCCTGCAGCTGATCCGGGTGGCCGACCGCCTGGCGCGCGAGCGGGTCTCGTTCCCGCTGGGCGCGGTGATCCTGACCGAAGAGCTCCTCCCCGGTCCGGGGCCGGCCAAGAAGAAGGAGCTCGAGCGGGTCAGGGACCGGGTGCGTGAGACGCTCGGCGATCTCGACTGGCTGCCCGCGCCGTCTGAGGCCCCCGGGCGCCGGCGGGCGAAGGCCGGCGGCTGGTGGGGCTGGGCGGCGCCGTGCGAAACCTGGCGGCCGCGGCGCAGCACCATATGGACTACCTCGACCTCGGCGTGCAGGGCTACCGCATCACGGCGAGACGCTGGACGAGCTGGTGCGGACCCTGGCCCGGCTGCCGGCCGCCGAGCGGGCCACGGTCCCCGGCATCAAGCCCGGCCGGGCCGACATCATCCTGGCCGCCGCGCTGGTGCTGCAGACCGTGCTCGAACTGGGGGAGTTCGACGAGGTCGAGGCGACGGAGGCCGGGCTGCGCGAGGGCGTGTTCCTGGCCCGCACGCTGCTCGCCGACCGGCCCCAGCCGCTGTTCGAGGACGTACGCGAGGCGGCGGTGCGCAACCTGGCGATCCAGTACGAATCGGACATCGCCCACGTCGAGCACGTGGCGCTGCTCTCGCTCCAGATGTTCGACTCGCTCGTGGACCAGGGCCTGCTCGAGCCCCTGCCCGGCGAGCGAGACTTGCTGCGAGCCGCGGCGATGCTCCACGACGTGGGGATGACGATCGCCTACGACGACCACCACAAGCATTCCCATTACCTGATCGTCTCGGCGGAGCTGCCGGGGTTCGACCCCCGCGAGCGGGCGCTGATCGCCCAGATCAGCCGCTACCACCGCAAAGGGACGCCGAAGCTCGGGGAGCTCGAGGAGCTGGCCGAGCCCGGCGACGAGGAGCTGCTCGAACGCTGCTCGGTGATCCTGCGGCTGGCGGAGCACCTGGAGCGCGGCCGCGATCAGTCGGTCTTGCAGGCGCGGCTGCGCGCGAACGGCAAGGGCGTCGACCTGCACCTG
This sequence comes from uncultured Actinomycetes bacterium, assembly GCA_963846075.1. Lineage (GTDB taxonomy): Bacteria > Actinomycetota > Thermoleophilia > Solirubrobacterales > Solirubrobacteraceae > Palsa-465. The sequence continues at coordinate 15,547 of CAWJUS010000014.1, forward strand.
GACGCCGTCGGCAAGAATCTGATCCTCCCGCGCTGGAGCGTGGAGCGCTACGGCGACGGCGAGGCATTCGAGCGCGTGTTCGGCCGCCGGCTCCTGATCGGCTGAGGACGACCTTTAGCAACAACGGCGAAGTCATTCGGTCGTAGAGTTAGAGCCATGGACGACACCGCGACCAGAGCCCAGGCGGCGCCGCCGGCACCGCGACGCAATCAGCGTCGAGCACCGCGCCGGAAGGCGCCGTCCACGACCTCGCGGACCCGGAGCTCTACACCAACCGCGAGCTCTCGTGGCTCGACTTCAACGACCGCGTGTTGCAGCTGGCCGAGGACGAGCACCTGCCACTCATGGAGCGGGTCAAGTTCCTGGCGATCTTCGTCACGAACCTCGACGAGTTCTTCATGGTCCGGGTGGCCGGCCTGCACGACCAGATCGACGCCCGCATCGACGCCCGCGGGCCCGACGGCCTGTCGCCCACGCGCACGCTGCAGGGAATCGCCCGGCAGGTGGCGGAGCTTGACCGCCGCCACGCCCGAGACTTCTCCCACGAGGTCTGCCCGGCGCTGGCCGAGCAGGGCATCCGGATCGTGAACTGCGAGCAATCGGGGGCGTCGGCCGCCCAGCTCGAGCGCCAGTTCCGCACCCAGATCTTCCCCGCCCTCACGCCGCTGGCGGTGGGCCACGGGCGGCCGTTTCCCTATATCTCCAACTTGTCGCTGAGCCTGATCGTCCGGCTCCGTGACCCCGAGCTGGACCACGAGGTGTTCGCGCGGGTGAAGGTGCCCAAGGAGGTGCTGCCGCGGTTCGTGGAGATCGACAAGGAGACGTTCATCCCGCTCGAGGACATGATCGCCCACCACCTGGACACGCTGTTCCCGGGCATGGAGATCATCAGCTGGGATCTGTTCCGCGTCACCCGCGACGCCGACTTCGATATCTCGGACGAGGCCGACGATCTGCTGCAGGCGGTCGAGGACGAGCTCCGCCGCCGGCGCTTCGGCGAGGTCGTGCGCCTCGAGGTCGGCGCCAGTATGGACCCCGAGCTCCGCAGCCGGCTGATCGAGTGGCTGGGAGTCGACGAGCTCCAGGTCTACGACGTGGACGGCCTGCTCGACCTGAGTGACCTGTGGCAGATCGCGGGCCTCGAGGGGTACTCGGCGCTGCGCCAGATGCCGTGGACGCCGCTCACCCATCCGGCGCTGCTGCCCGGGCCCCAGGACGCATCCGGGCAGCCCGATGTGTTCGGCGCGATGCGCTCCGACGACGTCCTCGTGCACTTCCCCTACCACTCGTTCGCCACCAGCGTCGAGCGGTTTGTCAGACAGGCCGTCGATGACCCCAACGTGCTGGCCATCAAGATGACCGTCTACCGCACCTCGGACGATTCGGCGCTCGTGCCGTCGCTGATCCAGGCCGCCGAGCGGGGCAAGCAGGCCGTGTGCATGGTGGAGCTCAAGGCCCGCTTCGACGAGCGGCTGAACATCAAGTGGTCACGGGAGCTCGAGGAGGTCGGGGCCCACGTCGTCTACGGGATCCCGGGCCTCAAGACCCACGCCAAGGCGATCCTCGTCGTGCGGCGCGAGCGTGATGGCGTGCGCCACTACGTGATGATCGGCACCGGCAACTTCCACGCCAAGAATGCCCGCCTGTACGAAGACTTCGGCCTGTTCACGACCGATCCCGAGCTGGGCCAGGAAGTGGCCAACCTGTTCAACACCCTGACCGGCTACGGCCATCCCAAGCGCCAGCGCAAGGTGCTGGTGGCGCCCGACTCGATGCGCGGGCCGCTGATCGAGGAGATCGAGCAGACGATCGCCGCCCACCAGGAGGGCACGCCCGCGCGGATCGTGATGAAGATGAACTCACTCGTCGACCTGCGCTGCATCGAAGCCCTCTACCGGGCCTCGCAGGCCGGCGTCCCGATCGACCTCAACGTCCGCGGCATCTGCTGCCTGAAGCCCGGCATCCCCGGTGTCTCAGAGACGATCAACGTGGTCTCCGTCGTGGGCCGGTTCCTCGAGCACTCGCGCATCTACGCCTTCTATCGCGGCGAGGAAGCGCGCTACTACATCGGCTCGGCGGACCTCATGCCCCGCAACCTCGACTCCCGCGTCGAGCTCTTGGCGCCGATCGACAACCCGGCGCTGCAGGCCGAGCTCGCCGACACGCTCGAGCGCTGCCTGGCCGATGACACCTTCGGCTGGACGCTCGAAGCCGACGGCAGCTGGCGCCGGCGCGAGGGCCGCACGCGCAGCGTGCACACGGAGCTGATGGAACGCGCGCTCGAGGAGTCGGCGAGCGCAGCCCAGTGAGGGCTCGGCGTCCTAACAGTGGACCGGGTGAAGCGTGACCACGAGGGTAAGCACCGTCCCGTCCTCGTAGGCGTCGACCAGCAGTTGGTTGCCGTGGACGGCCAGCACCTTCTCGCCCTGGCCCCGCAACTGCCCCTTGACCTTACGCTCCACCGTCCGCCGCTGGGCACCGTTCAGGGCCCGCCACACGGCTCCTCCCAGCGAGACGAAGCGAAAGCGGTGCTCGCGGCCGTCCGCGCGGAGCGCGATGGTCGTGGTCAGCACCTCGGTCTTGCCGGCGAACGCGCCCGACTTGAAGGTCCTGCGGCGGACGAACGTATAGGTGCCGAGCTCAGCGCCGCAGTGAAGCCCGGTGTTGCGATCGACATACAGGCCGTTGGTCGCGGTGGTGTGAAATCTCCACCCGCTCCGCGCCGCGGCCGCGGGCACGGCCAACCCCAGAAGCGCCGCCACGAGCGCCACGAGGCGCGAGATCCTGCCCATCTACCTACCTCCCGTTCGCTTTCGGCGGGATCGTAGCCGCCCGACAGATGCACAGCACCGCCCTCACGGCGTATCTGACCTATGTCCACTACTCGGGTCTCAAGCCTGTGTGCACCGCCGGCCAGTCGTGCGTCAAGGTGCAGACCTCCCAGTGGTCGAAGCTCGACGGCGTCCCTGTGGCGCTGATCGGGTTGCTCGGATATGTCGGCATCCTGGCCGTCCTGCTGGCCCCCGATCGCGAGGAGACGCGGCTGGCGCTGTTGGCCATGACCCTGATCGGCTTCGGCTTCAGCGCCTACCTGACCTACAGAGAGCTGTTCTCGATCCACGCCGTCTGCGAGGAATGCGCGACGAGCGCCGTACTGATCACGATTCTGCTGGTCTGCTCGATCGTCCGCTACCTCCGCGTTGACGATCGGCCCCCTCCGGCACTGAGCACATAGCGCTCCATCCGCGCCAGCGCCCATCATCCCTGATGTGAGCTGGCGATCGACTCGCGCGGCGGGGACCCCATCGGAGGGCAATCACCAGGTGGCTGTGATCGACCTGGGCTCAAACTCCTGGCGCCTGGTGGTCTTCACCTATCAGCCCGGCCCGCCCTCGGACCACGGTCCGTGGTGGAAGCGGACCGACGAGCTCTATGAGACCGTCCGCATCGGCGCGGGTCTGGGCGCCACCGGCCGGCTCAGCAACGAGGCGATCTCCCGGGGGCTTGAGACGCTGACCGTCTTCGAGCGCTTCTGCCGCGCCAACGGCCTCGGGCCCGAGGACGTCCACGCGGTCGCCACCAGCGCGATTCGCGACGCCTCCAACCGCGCCGACTTCGTGCGTCGCGCCGAGCGGCGGACCGGACTTCGGATCGAGGTCCTATCCGAGGACGACGAAGCGTTTTTCGGCTACGTGGCCGCGATCAACACCTCGACCATGACCGACGGCGATCGTGCTCGAGATCGGCGGCGGCAGCCTACAGCTGATCCGGGTCGCCGACCGCCTGGCGCGCGAGCGGGTCTCGTTCCCGCTGGGCGCGGTGCTTCTGACCGAGGAGCTCCTCCCGGGTCCGGGGCCGGCCAAGAAGAAGGAGCTCGAGCGGGTCAGGGAACGGGTACGTGAGACGCTCGGCGATCTCGACTGGCTGCCCCCGCCGAGGCCCCGAGGCGTCGGCGGGCGAACGTCGGCGGCTGGTAGGGCTGGGCGGCGCCGTGCGAAACCTGGCGGCCGCGGCGCAGCACCATACGGACTACCTCGACCTCGGCGTGCAGGGCTATCGCATCACCGACGAGACGCTGGACGAGCTGGTGCGCACCCTGGCCCGGTTGCCGGCCGCCGAGCGGGCCACGGTCCCCGGCATCAAGCCCGGGCGGGCCGACATCGTCCTGGCCGCCGCGCTGGTGCTGCAGACCGTGCTCGAACTGGGGGAGTTCGAGGAGGTCGAGGCCACGGAGGCCGGGCTGCGCGAGGGCGTGTTCCTGGCCCGCACGCTGCTCGCCGACCGGCCCGAGCCGCTGTTCGAGGACGTACGCGGGGCGGCGGTGCGCAACCTGGCGATCCAGTACGAATCGGACATCGCCCACGTCGAGCACGTGGCGCGGCTCTCGCTCCAGATGTTCGACTCGCTCGTCGAACAGGGCCTGTTCGAGCCCCTGCCGGGCGAGCGTGACTTGCTGCGAGCCGCGGCGATGCTCCACGACGTGGGGATGACGATCGCCTACGACGACCACCACAAGCATTCCCATTACCTGATCGTCTCGGCCGAGCTGCCGGGGTTCGACCCCCGCGAGCGGGCGCTGATCGCTCAGATCAGCCGCTACCACCGCAAAGGGACGCCGAAGCTCGGCGAGCTCGAGGAGCTGGCCGAGCCCGGCGACGAGGAGCTGCTCGAACGCTGCTCGGTGATCCTGCGGCTGGCGGAGCACCTGGAGCGCGGCCGTGATCAGTCGGTCTTGCAGGCGCGGCTGCGCGCGAACGGCAAGGGCGTCGACCTGCACCTGGACGCCGTCGGAAAGAATCTGATCCTCCCGCGCTGGAGCGTCGAGCGCTACGGCGACGGCGAGGCATTCGAGCGCGTGTTCGGCCGCCGGCTCCTGGTCGGCTGAGGACGACCTTTAGCAACAACGCGGAGCTCATTCGGTCGTAGAGTTAGAGCATGGACGACACCGCGACCAGAGCCCAGGCGGCCGCCGCCGGCACGGCGACGCAATCAGCGTCGAGCACCGCGCCGGAAGGCGCCGTTCACGACCTCGCAGACCCCGAGCTCTACACCAACCGCGAGCTCTCGTGGCTCGACTTCAACGACCGCGTGTTGCAGCTCGCCGAGGACGAGCACCTGCCACTCATGGAGCGGGTCAAGTTCCTGGCGATCTTCGTCACGAACCTCGATGAGTTCTTCATGGTCCGGGTCGCCGGCCTGCACGACCAGATCGACGCCCGCATCGACGCCCGCGGGCCCGACGGCCTGTCGCCCAGCGCACGCTTCAGGGAATCGCCCGGCAGGTGGCGGAGCTTGACCGCCGCCACGCCCGAGACTTCTCCCACGAGGTCTGCCCGGCGCTGGCCGAGCAGGGCATCCGGATCGTGAACTGCGAGCAATCGGGGGCGTCGGCCGCCCAGCTCGAGCGCCAGTTCCGCACCCAGATCTTCCCCGCCCTGACGCCGCTGGCGGTGGGCCACGGGCGGCCGTTTCCCTATATCTCCAACTTGTCGCTGAGCCTGATCGTGCGGCTCCGTGACCCTGAGCTGGACCAGGAGGTGTTCGCGCGGGTGAAGGTGCCCAAGGAGGTGCTGCCGCGGTTCGTGGAGATCGACAAGGAGACGTTCATCCCGCTCGAGGACATCATCGCCCACCACCTGGACACGTTGTTCCCGGGCATGGAGATCATCAGCTGGGACCTCTTCCGCGTCACGCGCGACGCCGACTTCGATATCTCGGACGAGGCCGACGATCTGCTGCAGGCGGTCGAGGACGAGCTTCGCCGCCGGCGCTTCGGCGAGGTCGTGCGCCTCGAAGTCGGCGCCAGCATGGACCCCGAGCTCCGCAGCCGGCTGATCGAGTGGCTGGGGGTCGACGAGCTCCAGGTCTACGACGTGGACGGCCTGCTCGACCTGAGTGACCTGTGGCAGATCGCGGGCCTCGAGGGGTACTCGGCGCTGCGTCAGATGCCGTGGACGCCGCTCACCCATCCGGCGCTGCTGCCCGGGCCCCAGGACGCATCCGGGCAGCCCGACGTGTTCGGCGCGATGCGCTCCGACGATGTCCTCGTGCACTTCCCCTACCACTCGTTCGCCACCAGCGTCGAGCGCTTCGTCAGGCAGGCCGTAGACGACCCCAACGTGCTGGCCATCAAGATGACCGTCTACCGCACCTCGGACGATTCGGCGCTCGTGCCCTCGCTGATCCAGGCCGCCGAGCGCGGCAAGCAGGCCGTGTGCATGGTGGAGCTCAAGGCCCGCTTCGACGAGCGGCTGAACATCAAGTGGTCACGGGAGCTCGAGGAGGTCGGGGCCCACGTCGTCTACGGGATCCCGGGCCTCAAGACCCACGCCAAGGCGATCCTCGTCGTGCGGCGCGAGCGTGATGGGGTGCGCCACTACGTGATGATCGGCACCGGCAACTTCCACGCCAAGAATGCCCGCCTATACGAAGACTTCGGCCTGTTCACGACCGATCCCGAGCTGGGCCAGGAAGTGGCCAACCTGTTCAACACCCTGACCGGCTACGGCCATCCGAAGCGCCAGCGCAAGGTGCTGGTGGCGCCCGACTCGATGCGCGGGCCGCTGATCGAGGAGATCGAGCAGACGATCGCCGCCCACCAGGAGGGCACGCCCGCCCGGATCGTGATGAAGATGAACTCGCTCGTCGACCTGCGGTGCATCGAGGCCCTGTACCGCGCTTCGCAGGCCGGCGTGCCGATCGAGCTCAACGTCCGCGGCATCTGCTGCCTGAAGCCCGGCATCCCCGGTGTCTCGGAGACGATCAACGTGGTCTCCGTCGTGGGCCGGTTCCTCGAGCACTCTCGCATCTACGCCTTCTATCGCGGCGAGGAAGCGCGCTACTACATCGGCTCGGCTGACCTCATGCCCCGCAACCTCGACTCCCGCGTCGAACTCCTGGCGCCGATCGACAACCCGGCCCTGCAGGCCGAGCTCGCCGACACGCTCGAGCGCTGCCTGGCTGACGACACCTTCGGCTGGACGCTCGAGGCCGACGGCAGCTGGCGCCGGCGCGAGGGCCGCACGCGCAGCGTGCACACCGAGCTGATGGAGCGCGCGCTCGAGGAGTCGGCGAGCGCAGCCCAGTGAGGGCTCGGCGCGACGAGCACTAGCAGTGCACCGGGTGAAGCGTGACCACGAGCGTGAGCACGGTCCCGTCCTCGTAGGCGTCGACCAGCAGTTGGTCGCCCTGGACGGCCAGCACCTTCTCGCCCTGGCCCCGCAGCTGGCCCTTGACCTTGCGCTCCACCGTCCGCCGCTGGGCGCCGTTCAGCGCCCGCCACACGGCTCCTCCCAGCGAGACGAAGCGAAAGCGGTGCTCGCGACCGTCCGCGCGCAGCGCGATGGTCGTGGTCAGCACCTCGGTCTTGCCGGCGAAGACGCCCGACTTGAAGGTCCTGCGGCGGACGAACGTGTAGGTGCCGAGCTCGGCGCCGCAATGACGCCCGGTGTTGCGATCGACGTACAGGCTGGTCGTCTGAGGTGGTGTGAAATCTCCACCCGCTCCGCGCTGCCGCCGCGGGCACGGCCAACCCCAGAAGCGCCGCCACGAGCGCCACGAGGCGCGAGATCCTGCCCATCTACCTACCTCCCGTTCGCTTTCGGCGGGATCGTAGCCGCCCGAAGTGCACAGCATGCACAGCACCGCCCTCTTGGTGATCGTGGTCATCGCCGCGCTGGCCTTCGACTTCACGAACGGCTTTCACGACACGGCCAACGTCGTCGCCGCCGCGATCTCGACTCGAGCCCTGTCGCCGCGGACCGCGGTGACGCTGGCCTCGCTGCTCAACTTCGCGGGAGCATTCATCTCGCTGCAGGTCGCGGCGACGATCGCCACGGGCATCATCGACCCCGCGCGCGTGTCGGAGACGATCGCCTTCGCCGGCTTGATCGGCGCGATCACCTGGAACCTCATCACCTGGCTCTACGGCCTGCCGTCGAGCTCCTCCCATGCCCTCATCGGCGGCATCATCGGCGCGATGCTGGCCGCCGCCGGCGGACAGGGTGTCAACGCCGCCGGCGTGATCGGCAAGGTCGTGCTACCGGCGCTGATCGCCCCGGTCGTGGCCTTCGTCGTCGCCGGGCTCTCGATTCTCGTCATCTACCGCCTGGTCGGCCACCGGCGCCCGGGCGTCGTCAACCGCGGCTTCTCGCTCGGCCAGGTGGTCTCGAGCGCGATGCTGGCCCTTGCCCACGGCACCAACGACGCCCAGAAGACGATGGGCGTCATCGGCCTGGCGCTCGTGGCGCACGGTGACCTCTCAGCCCAGCACTTCCACATCCCCACCTGGGTGGTGGTCTCGGCCGCCTCGGCGATCGCGCTCGGCACCTATGCCGGCGGCTGGCGGATCATCCGCACCGTCGGCAGCCGCATCATCAAGATGGACACCGCGCAGGGATTCGCCTCTCAGAGTGCCGGCGCCGCGGTGATCCTCGCCTCCTCGCACTTCGGCTATCCCCTCTCCTCGACGCACGTGATCTCGGGCGGGATCATCGGCGCCGGCGCCGCCAAGCGGCTGTCGGCGGTCCGCTGGGGCGTGGCAGGCAACATCATCACCGCCTGGATGGTGACGCTGCCCGCGGCCGGGCTGTTCGGGGCGCTGGCCTGGTGGGTGGCGGACGCCTTCGGCGCCGGGGCCCTCGGTCCGCTCTTGATCTCCCTGATCGCGCTCGGCGCTCTGACGGCGCTGGCGCTGGCCCGACGGGTCCGGATCCAGGAGCCGGCCGAAGCGTGACGGCGGCGATCCTGAACGCGACCACGCTGGGAAAGACCGTCCTCTACTCGCTGATCGCCGGCGTCGGCGTCGCCGTGTTCTTCGCCGTCGCCGTGTCGAGCGCCGCCGGGTTGGCCGAGGCCCGGCGCGAGCACCGCACCGCCTCCGGGCTGGCGTGGGGCGCGCTGATGGTGGCCTGCCTGGTGTGCGTCGCCGGGGGGATCGCCGTGGGAATCGTGGCGATGGCGCAGAAGGGCTAGGGGTTACGGGCTAGGGATGTTGCCGCCGCCGCCCTGCGGGTTCTGGGTCGAGCCCGGAGGGCTCGAGGGCTGGGCGCCCAGCGTCAGCTTGACGCTCTTGGTCTGACCGCCGCGCTTGACCGTCAGGGTGACCGTGTCGCCCGGGGAGTAGCCGGCGATCGTGCCGATGAACTGATCGACGGAGGTGATCCGCTTGCCGTTGACCGCGGTGATCAGATCGCCCGGCTGCAGGCCGGCCTTCGACGCCGGGCCGCCTGGGACGATCGGGGACTGGCCCCCCGACTGCGAGGTGGTCGAGATCGCCGCGCCGCCCGGAACCTGGGAGTTGAGGCTCACGCCCACGTAGGCGTTCTGGGCCTTGCCGGTCTTGATGATCTGATTGGCGATCCGCACGTCGCTGTTGGCCGGCGTGGCGAACCCGACGCCGGAGCTGGAGCCCTGGCCCTGCCCGTTCTGGTTGCCCGTCTCGATCTGGTCGTTGAGGCCGATCACCTGGCCGGCGGCGTTGATCAGCGGACCGCCGGAGTTGCCGGGGTTGATCGCCGCATCGGTCTGGATCGCGTTGGGAATCGTGAACTGGTTGGGGGCGGTGATCGTGCGCCCCACGGCCGAGACGATGCCGGCCGTGACCGTGTTGGGGAGGCTGAAGGGACTGCCGATGGCGATCACGCTGTCGCCCACCTGCATGCTGTCCGAGTCGCCGAAAGGCAGCGGGTGAAGCCACGACGACGGCGCGTTGACGTGCACCACCGCCACGTCGGCGCCCGGGTCAGAGCCGACGACGGTGCCGCTCGCGGTGTTGCCGTTTGAGAACCGCACGCGGATCGAGGACGCGCCGGAGACGACGTGCTGGTCGGTGAGGATGTCGCCCTTGGAGTCGTAGACCACGCCGGCGCCCTCGCCCTGCGCCGGCTGCTGGCCGAAGCCGAAGATCCCGCTGGGCTGGCTGGTGGAGGTGGTGATGTCGACCACCCCGGGATCGGTCAGGTGATAGAGCTGGTTGATCGACAGCCCTTTGGAGCTCTGAAACGCCGCCGGCTGTGCGGAATGCGCACTGGGGACGACCGTCGTGGTGGTGGTGACGGTTTTCGAGCCCCCGCCGCTCGAGACGATCAGGGCCACGATGAGCCCCGCCACGGCGCCAGCGATGACTGGAAGGAAACGCTGAATCGACTTCATCGGCTATCTAGCAAAGCAGACGGAGATGAGAACCCAGTCAGAACTCGATGAGAGCAGCGTAAGAGCGAGCCGGGCACTAGCCGCGTGGCGGCGGCGGAGCACCCGGGGAGCGGAGGGAGCGGCGGCGGGGGCAGGCGGCGGTTTCCGGGGGGCGGAGCAGGGAGGTGTGGGCCGTGCCAGAGAAGCGAGCGCGGGATCACGCGCCACGGTGCCTTGCCCGGGGCACCCGGAGGCGGAGCCGAGGAACAGCGGGCCCACCGGGCCCAGACCGTGCTGGCGCATAGCGTGCTCGATCGCATTGGCCTGGGCCCGAGTCAGACGGCCGGCCTTGACCGCGGCGTTCAGCTCGTCGGCGTAGGCACCCTGCATCGCCGCGGTCAGCTTCTGCGGCGTCGTCCCCAGCCGCTTGGCGACGTCCTGAATGAACGCCTGGCGCGAGGAGGCCGGGGTGCTCTGGACGCTCGCCGCCCAGGCGCCGCCGGCGAACGCACAGGCGGCCAGCAGCGCGCTGGCCAAGATCAGCTTTGGCTTGCGACTCCTCTTCATCGCGACTCGACCCGGCATCATCCCGCTCCAGTTTGAGAGAAGCGTAAGAACGCTAATCGCGCGCCGCCGCATCGGGGTCTCGCCGCGGATAGGCGCGCAGCGTGGCGACCAGCTCGGGATCTTCACCCTCCAGCGCCATCCAGGCCGCGCGCAGGCCGTGGCCGGCCGCCGTCTGAAGCGCCGCCGAGCGGTGCTCCAGCTGTCCGATGACCAGCGCGCCGGCCGGTGGGCGGATCACGCACACCGCCGGCGGGGTCGGGTCCGCGGCCCGCTGTGCCAGCTCGTCGCTCAGCCGGTCATAGCGCTCGGAGCGCGTCTGTCGGAGCTCCACCAGCCTCGGGTTGATGGCCTGCAGGTAGCGATCGGTGAGTCCGGCTACGGCGCGCGAGAACGGCGCGTGCCGGACGCCTTGGGGCCGCGTCTGCAGCACGAGCACGTCGGTCGCGTTCGCGAGCGCGGCGTGCACGGGGATCGCCTCGGCGAGCGTCGCATCGAGCAGCGTCCGTCCGCGGAAGCGAACCGGCGGCCCGGCCAGCCAGGGCAGGCGCCCCGAGGCGCGGAGCGCGCACCGGATCTCCTCGGCGTCCCTGAGGCCGGTGAGGTCGACGATCTCCGCCTCGCTCGGCGTCCGTGGCGGTGCAGTGCAGTTCGATCGCGCTCGCGAGGATCTCGTCGAACCGGAGCGGGCGCTGATGAGTCCAGACGTCGGTGATCACGTAGTCCATGTCCAAGAAACGGCCGGCCGCGGAGCACGTTGAGCGCGTCGGCGAAGCGTGGATCGCCGAAACCGCACTGGTACAGCCCGGTCAGGTAGGCGGCCTGACCGGCGATCAGGAAGGCGGCGTTGAACGCTCCCGCCGAGGCGCCGTGGACCTCGTCCAGGGCGTCGAGGAAGCCGAGCTGCTCGATCGCCGCGGTCATGGCGGCGGAGACGATCCCCCGCATCCCGCCGCCCTCGATCGCCAGCGCGACCCGGCGGCCGTCGCTGCGCTCTCCCGGACGCGAGCCCTCGCTCCGGCGACGGCGGAGCAGCTCGATGACCGGATGATCGCGCTGGTCCTCGGTCATCGCGATCTTGGGGCGCAGGATGTCCGGGGCCAGGCGTCGCGTGATCATATGCAGGCGGCGCGCAGCGTAACGAGATACGCCGGTAGGGTCCGCCACATATGGCCGAGACGCTGGGGACGACGGGGCTGGAGGTGAGCCGGATCGGGCTCGGCCTGGCGGCGCTCGGCCGCCCCGGGTACATCAACCTGGGCCACGGCGCCGACTTCTCCGGGCGCACCGACGAGCAGCAGATGCGCGCCAACGCGCACGCCGTGCTCGACGCGGCGTACGAGGCGGGCGTCCGCTACTTCGACGCCGCCCGCTCCTACGGGAAGGCCGAGGAGTTCCTCGGCTCGTGGCTCTCGCGGCGCGGCCTGGGAGCCGACCGGCTGACGGTCGGCTCCAAGTGGGGCTACACGTACACGGCCGGCTGGCACGTCGAGGCCGAGGTGCACGAGGTCAAGGACCTCTCGCTGGCAACGCTCCGCCGCCAGCTGGCGGAGAGCCGCGAGCTGCTGGGCGACGACCTGGGCCTCTACCAGATTCACTCGGCGACCGTGGAGAGCGGCGTGCTCGAGGACCGGGCCGTCCTCGACGAGCTGGCGCGACTGCGCGCGGACGGGCTGGCGGTCGGCTTCACGGTCACCGGTCCCCGGCAGCCCGAGACGATCGAGCGGGCGCTCGAGCTGGATGCGTTCGACACCGTCCAGGCGACCTGGAACCTGCTCGAGCCCTCCGCCGGCTCCGCGCTGGCGGCTGCTCACCGGGCGGGCCTGGGGGTGATCATCAAGGAGGCCGTGGCCAACGGGCGGCTGACCGAGCGCGGCGACGTGCCGGAGCTGATCGGCGCCGCGCAGGAGCTCGGAGAGGCGCCCGATGCGGTGGCGATCGCCGCTGTGCTCTCACAACCGTGGGTGGACGTCGTCCTGAGCGGCGCTTCGACGGCGCGCGATGCTCGCCAGCAACCTGGCCGCGGAACGGGTGGAGCTCTCCGAGGATCTGCTCGAGCGGCTCGCCACGGTGCGCGAAGATCCCGAGAGCTACTGGGAGGAGCGCAGCTCGCTGGCCTGGAACTGAGTTCGCTACGCTGCTCGCAGCAGGCCTTCGCCGCGCGCCCACTCGACCGTGCGCCGGAGCGTCTCGCGCGGGTCGGTGTACCTGAGCCCCAGCTCGCGCTCGGCGCGCGAGCCGTCGTAGCGATGGCCGTGAAGCAGCGTGCGCACCATCTCCCGGCAGACCGGCGGAGACCGGCCGGCCAGGCGGAAGCCGACGCTCGGTGGCCGTGGCCGCGGGCATCGCCACCGGCCGGGGGAGCAGCCGGGGCTTGCGCTGCACGCCCGCCACCTCGCCGGCCAGCGCCAGCGCCTCGACGAATCGTCAGCGTGACGCCGGACAGGAGGTAGCGCTCGCCGGCTTGGCCGCGCGCGGCCGCCAGCAGGTGCCCCTCGACGCAGTCGGCGATGTCGACCAGGCTGACGTTGGTGGGGACGAACACCCTCAGGCGGCCGTCGAGGAACCACAACAGGAATCGGGCGGTTCCGCCCGCGCGGCCCGGACCCTGGACCGAGGAGGGGTTGACGCAGACGAGCTCCGGGCCCTGCTCGCGCGCGGCGGCGAACGCCGCGCGCTCGCCCTCGGTCTTGGTTCGCTCGTACGTAGAGAGGTACCAGCCGCGGTGCGGCGTCTGCTCGTTGCCGATGCTCCCCGGGGCCTCGCCGATCGTGGCCGCCGAGGAGGTATGCACCACCCGCGCCACACCGGCCTCGCGGGCGGCGCGGAACGAGCAGCGCCGGCTGCTCGGCGTTCAGGCGCTGCATCGGGACCTCGTCCTCCACGCACAGCGTGTTGATCCCCGCCAGGTTGAACGCCAGCTCGCAGCCGTCCATCCCGCGCCGCAATGCCTGCTCGTCGAGCGCGTCGCCGCGGACCACCTGGGCCCCGCGATCGGCCAGGGCACGCGTCGCCGGCTCCGAGCGGGCGAGCGCTCTCACCTCATCGCCCCGCTCGATCAGCCGCGCGACGAGCGCGCTGCCGATCAGCCCAGAGCCCCCGGTGACGAACACGCGGGCCATCAGCCCGCGGAGCGAAGCGCCCCGGAGAAGCGGACGATGTACTCGATCCCCGACCAGGCGGTGATGATCGCCGCCACGGCCAGCGCCCACTGATCGAGGCGCGTGCCGGCGATCACCGCGTTCGGATGAAGCATGGCCAGCGTCAGCGCGACGAACTGGACGGTCGCCTTCCACTTGCCGGCCAGCGAGGTCTCGAATTGCTGGCCGCGCGACTCGACTGCCACGCGCAGCCCGAGGATCGTGAACTCCCGGCCGATGATGACGAGCGCAACCCAGGGCGAGGCTCGATGGACGGAGACGAGCGCGATCAGCGCGGTGCTCACCAGCAGCTTGTCGGCCGTCGTATCCAGAAACGCCCCCAGGCGCGTGGTCACCCCCCAGCGGCGCGCCAGGCGACCGTCGAGCCAGTCCGTGGCCGCTGCGATCACGAACACGATCGCCGCCGCCCGGTCGGAGTGGTCGAGCAGCAGCGCCATCACGACGGGAGCCAGCACGACTCGAACGCAAGTGGCGGCGGCGAGCATTCGAGACGACCGCACCGCGCTCAAGGTACCGCCCTCCACAGGACGGCTCATTACATCACAGCAGCTCGGCGGCCAAGGCCCGGGCGGCGACCGCGTCCTCGGCGTCGAGCGCGGCCTCGGGCTCTGGCCGCCGCGGCCTCGTAGTCGACCGCCCGCAGCGCGGCCTTGACCTCCGGCACCAGCGCCGGAGTCATGCTCAGCTCGCCCACCCCCAGCCCGGCCAGCAGCACCGCGGCGGCGGGATCGCCCGCCAGCTCGCCGCACACGCCCACGGGCCGCCCGCGCTCCGCGGCCGCCTCCACGGTGGCGCGAACGAGCCGCAGGAGCGCCGGCTGTGGGCCGCTCAGCAGCGGCGCCAGCCGTTCGCTGCCCCGCTCGGCGGCCATCGTGTACTGCGTCAGATCGTTCGTGCCGAGCGAGAAGAAGTCGGCCTCCTCGGCCAGCCGGGCGGCGGTCAAGGCGGCCGCCGGCACCTCGACCATGATCCCCAGCTCGAGCGGGGCCTCGACGCCGGTCTCGGAACGCGCCTGCTCCAGCGCCGCCCTGGCCGCGCGCAGCTCGTCGACCGTCGCCACCATCGGCAGCATGGCCTTGAGCTCGTAATCGGAGGCCACGCGCAGGATCGCGCGGAGCTGGGTGGCGAGGACCTCGGGACGCTCGAGCGACAACCGGATGCCCCGCACCCCCAGGAACGGATTCGACTCGGGCGGCATCGGCAGCGCGGGCAGACGGCTTGTCGGCGCCGGCGTCGAGCGTGCGGACGATCAGCGGCCGGCCGTCGAGCACGCGGGCGATGTCCCGCAGCGTCGCGGCCTGCTCCTCCTCGTCGGGGAGCTCGGCTCGGTCCAGGAACAGAAACTCGGTGCGCAGCAGGCCGACTCCCTCCGCCCCCATCTCGACCGCCGCCTGGGCGTCCTCGGCCGAGCCCAGGTTGGCGAACACCTCGATCCGCCGCCCGTCGCGGGTGGCGCCCGGCTCGTGCGCGCGGCGGCGCGCGGCGGCGCGCCGCTGCTCGGCCCGCTCGCGCCGCCGCCCGGCGTCGGCCGCCTCCTGATCGCTGGGCTCGATCTGGACCGTGCCGGCGTCGCCGTCGAGCAGCAGCCGCGTCCCCTCCTCGATCGCCAGCACCGCGCCGCCCAGGCCGACAACCGCCGGCAGCCCCAGCGCGCGGGACAGGATCGCGGCGTGGGCGGTGGCCGACCCGCGAGCCGTCGCGATCCCCAGGACGTTGGCCCGCTCGAGCGCCGCCGCGTCGGCCGGGGTCAGCTCGTCGGCGATCACGACACCTTCCACGTCCTGCCGGGCGCCGCCGTCCTCGGTGATCGCGCCGACCACCCGACGGCCGACGTCGAGCACGTCGATCGCGCGCTCGCGCAGCAGCGGCTGATCCAGCGCGCGGTAGCGCTCGGCCACCGAGGCCGCTGCGTCGTGCCAGGCACGCTCCGCGGTGGCGCCGGCCTCGATGGCGGACCGCGCCGGCTCGAGCATCGCCTCGTCGTCGAGCAGCGCCAGGTGCGCGGAGAAGATGTCTCCCTCGGCGTCACCGGCGCGGGCGGAGACCGCCTCGCGGTCCGAGGAGATCGCCTCGCGGGCGGCGGCGATCCCCCGCTCGAGGCGCTCGCGTTCCTCCGCCGGCTCGTCGGGAGAGCGGTCCGGGGGTGGCTTGGAGCGCCCGTGCAGCACGTGGGCGGACCCCAAGGCAACGCCGGAGGAGGCGGCGACGCCGGTGAGCACCGTCCCCGGCTCGGGCGGCGGCGCCGGCGGGCTCGGATCGGCCGGGGGCGGCGCCGACGGGGCCGCGGGCGCCTCCTCCGGGCTCGCTTGCTCCACGACCCCTTCGCCGAAGCCCGCGTCGGCCAGCTCCCGCAGCGCCGCGACCGCCTCCCGGGCTTGCGGGCCCGATGCGCTCACGTGCACGGTGTCGCCGAAGCGCGCGCCGAGCGAGATGACATCGGTCAGGCTGGTCGCCCTCACCGGGCCGCCTGCGCCCTCCTTGGCGATCGACACGGCTCGCGTCGAAGCTACCCGCTACCTCGATCAGGCGGGCCGCGGGCCGGGCGTGCAGCCCGATCGCGTTGCGGATCGCCAGCGAAGCTTCCGCATCCGGGGGGCCGGCGGGAGAGGTTTCGGGGCTTTCGGCCGGCCCCGATCCCTCGACCCCGAGCTGTGACTCCTTCATCCGCAGCGCCCCGCGGGCCTCGTCCGCCACCTGCTCCAGGCTCGCCCCACCCTTGGCGGCCGCCGCGGCCGCGACCGCCCCCTCCACCAGCGGCGCCTCGCTCAGCCGCACCTTTTCAGGGCGCTCGGCGAGCAGCTCGAGCGCCATCTCGCTGCTCATCAGCGCGCTGCCGAGATCCATCAGCACCAGCACCCCGTCCTCCGACATCGCCCGTTCGATCGCCGCCCGGATGCGCTCGGCGTCGGTGCCGAGCACGCCCGGCTCCTCGGTGCCTCCGGCGGGCTCCAGCGCCAGCTCCTCCCCGCCCATCTCCCGCGCCAGCTTGACGACGCCCTCGGCCAGGACGTCGCTGTGTGACACGACGACGATCCCGACCAAGCGCGGTCAGAGCCCGTAGGCGCGATGGAGGAAGTCGATCGGATGCACGGAGCTGCGGCCGGTCCCGTGGGTGATCTGCCAGCGGCACGTCTCGCTGTCGCAGGCGACCGTCTGCGCCCCGGAGGCGCCCACCTGTTCGAACAGATCGCGCCCCACGGCCATCGCGATGTCGTATTTCTCGGCCTTGAGCCCGTAGGTTCCGGCGATCCCGCAGCAGCGGGCGCTCATCTCCTTGACCTCGAGACCCGGCACCAGCGCCAGCAGGTCGAGCGCCGGCTTGCCGATCCAGTGGCCCTGCTGCTGGCAGGGGGCGTGGTAGGCGATCGTCTCGTGCACCGGCTTGAAGTCGGTGCGGAGCTCGCCCCGGTCGTGGAGCTCCAGCAGCAGCTCGCACACGTCGTAGGTCCGCTCGGACACCAGCCGCAGGGTCGGATCGTCCTCGAGTCCCAGGATCTCACGAGCCTCGCGCTTGAGCATCAGCGTGCAGCTGGTGGCGTTGCCGACGATGATCGTGTCCTCGTCGTCGATCCGCGCGGCCAGTGATCTGGCCAGCGCCAGCACGACCTTGCGGGCGTCGTCGAACAGGCCGCTCGACTGCAGCGGCAGGCCGCAGCAGTCCTGTTTCGGAACCTCGACCTGAAAGCCGTTGTGCTCGAGCACCGCGACGAGCTTCTCCCCCTCCCAGGGCTCGTAGTACTCGGTCCCGCAGCCGTGGAAGTAGACGACCTTGCGTCCCGTCGGCGGACTGGGGTGAGCGCGGGCCCAGCGCGAGAAGCGCCGGCCGGCGAACTTCGGTGCCGGAGCGTCGCGGTGCACGCCGAGCGTTTTCTCCGCCAGCAGCCGCGCCGGCCGCATGCCCAGCGTGAGGTTGGCGATCGGCGCCACCGGGGTCCCCAGGCGGCCGAGCCAGGTGGGACGCGTGATGATCCGGTCGCGCAGCGGGATGCCCTTCTGCCGCTTGAGCTTGTCGCGCGCCCGCGCGTTGATCTCCGCGATCTTGACCCCCTGCGGACAGACCTGCGAGCAGATCCCGCAGCCCGAGCAGTAATCGACGGAGGCGTCGGCGGTGGGCTCGTCGGGGACCCGATAGCGCTCGGATTGCGGCCCTTCGTATTTCGGGCCTGGGAACAGCGGCGTGACGTTCGACACCGGACAGGCCGTCTCGCAGATCGTGCACTTGACGCAGTGATCGAGCGAGCCGCGCAGCAGCCCGTGGAGGACGTCGTCGCTCATCCCGCCGCCCTGAGACGACCGTGGCCCGTCATATGGCCGCCGCCGTGGCCGACTGGGAGGAGATGAGCTGCGCCGCCCGGAAGCCGCTCGCGATCGCCACGCCTTCGCCACAGCCCTCCCGCCACGGGATCGCGCCGGGCAGCGCCGCGCCGGCCACGACCACGTTCTCGGCGCCCTCGGCCCGCAGCTCGGCGTCGACGGCAACACCGGCCCGCGCGAGCGGCTGCTCGGAGAAGTAGGCCGAGGCGAAGCGCGGCTCGCCCTCGCCGGGGACCCCGCGCAGGGGGAGGCCGAGCACCCGCTCGTGCGTCACCCAGCGCGAGTCGAGCTCGATCGCCCCGGAGGAGAAGCCGCCGGTCGCCAGCACGATCCAGGGAGCTGCGTAGCGGATCTCCCGGCCGGCGGCGCCGGCCCTGACGGCGCGCACCCGCTCGCCTTCGCGCTCGCCCCCCAGCACCTCGCTGCCGAGCACCAGCCGGCCGCCCGCCGCGCGCAGGGCGAAGCGCAGGATCTCGTACAGCCGCATCCCGGGCACGGACGGGGGCAGGGTCGGGATCTCGAACACGCGGCGGCCGAGTCGCTGCTCGACGTCCGACCACGCGCCGTGCGGATCGCGAAGGCCGAGCGAGGCGGGAAGCCCCACGTGCTCCTCGGCGCGCAGCGCCAGCGACAGCTGGGCGCAGAACCTGGCCCGCCAGGCGGGATCGTCGAAGCCGCGCGCGATGGCCAGCGAGTTGGCGTCGGCGCGCTCCACTGGGGCCTCTACGGTGATCGCTCGGGCCTCGATCCCCGCTCGCCCCAGGTTGGCCGCGCACAGGCCGGGATGAAAGTCACGCATCGCCCCCACGCCGACGATGCACACCCGCCGCAGATCGCTCGCATCCCCGCCGGCCATCGTCTCGGGCACGAGCGCCGAGGGGCGAAGCGCGCCCACCGCGGTGGGCAGCAGGTGGTTTCGCTCCAGATCGCCGACGTACCGGTAGCCAGGCAGGGGGCCGGCCGCGACCGCCGCCCGGAACCAGTCAAGGCCCTCGGCGACGAGCTCGCCGCCGAGCAGCGCGTATGGGTGGTCGGGGCGGGCGGCGATCAGCTCCTCGAGCGCGCGCCCAGGCTGCTCGACGCGCTCGGGGTTGTAGCCCAGCACGTCGATCGTCCCGGGAGCGAGGTGCGTGGAGCCGATGCCCTTCGCCAGCAGGCAGACCCGGGCGCCTTCCTGCGCCAGGCGGGCGGCGGCCACCAGCCCGGCGGTGCCGCCGCCGATCACGATCGCGTCGAAGTTCAGCTCCTCCCTCACCGCGGCAGATGCTCCACGTCGAGCACGCCCTGGAAGATCCAGTCGTCGAAGCGCAGCTGGCGCAGCTGGTCGCCATAGAGGACCGGCCACACCCCCTTCCAGCGCTCCTGGAGGAAGTCGAGCAGCGCGCGGTCGGCCTCCTCGGCGCTGATCCCGTCGAGCCCGTGCATGATCCCGGCGGCGCGGTAGATGCAGAACCCGCCCTGGCAGGGCCCCATCCCCAGCCGCAGCTGGCGGCGGATGTCGTCGAGGCTCGTGCTGCCGCTGCGGGCGATCGCCGCTTCGAGCTTCTTGCGCGGGACCATCTCGCACTCGCAGATCAGCTGCTCGGTCTGGAGTCCCGCCTCCTTGCGCTGGAGGCGCTCGCCGAGCAGGTAGGTCTCGCGGCTCTTCGGATCCCGGAAGCGGTTCGGTCTGGGTGCTGCAGCGACGCTCCTCGCCGAGCTGCCGGCAGACGGCATTGACCGTCTCCTCGGCCATCAGGCGGAAGGTCGTCAGCTTGCCCCCGGTGATCGTGAGAAAGCCCCGCACGTCGTCGCGCTCGGAGTGATCGAGCAGCGCGTGCGCACGGGTCACGTCACGGGTCTCGGTGTCCGAGGCCTTGGCGTCCTCGAACAGCGGCCGCACCCCGGTCCAGACGCGCAGCGCGCGCGCCTGGCGGAAGCCGGGCACGAGCTTCTCGCCGTCGTCGAGCATCGCGTCGACCTCGTCCTGAAGGACGGTCTGGTCGTCGGGATCGTCGGTGTGCTGGTCGGTGGTGCCGATCACGCTGACGGTCCGGATGGGGACGATGATGTCGCCGTCGGTCGGCATCTGACAGCGGTTGACGACCGTGTTCACCAGCCGGTGGTTCATGGCGATCATGATTCCCCGCCCCGGCAGCACGCGGACGCCCTCGATTCCCGCCAGATCCGCGATCTGGCCGGCCCAGGCGCCGGTGGCGTTGACGGTGACCCGCGCCTCGACGTCCACCTCCTGTCCGCTGCGCTCGTCGCGAACGCGGGCCCCGGTCACCTCATCGCCGTCGCGGTGGATCGCCACGGCGCCGTGATACGGGAGCACCCGCGCCCCGCGCTCCTGGGCGCCGTGGGCCATCGCCCAGACCGTCTTCCAGACGTCGATGTTGGCGTCGGGAACGCGGAACGCGCGGGAGATCTGGGGGTTCAGGCGAGGCTCGTCCTGGAGCGCCTGCCGCGGGCTGATCTCCTCGCAGTCGACGCCCGTGGCTCACGCATCCCTGGGCGAAGCGGTCGGCGTACTCGGGGTCGTCCCAGGGGGTCGTGACGAACAGGCCGCCGGTGTCCTCGATGCAGTCGGCGGCGACGTGGCGGAGGATGCGGTTCTCGCCGATGCACTCCTCGGCCGCGCGCGGGTCCTTGACCACGTAGCGCCCACCCGAGTGCAGCAGCCCATGGAAGCGGCCGCTCGTCCCCTGCGCCAAGTCGTGGCGATCGACGAGGACGACGTCGAAGCCGCGCAGCGCCGCGTCCCAGGCCACGCCCGCGCCCGTTGCGCCTCCGCCGATAACGAGGACGTCGGTGCTGAGCGTGACCATTGCTCGTCAAGCGTAGCCGTGAAAATGCGCGGGGCGGCCGCTTGCGGCCAGCCCCGCGTTTTCAACTCGGATGGCCGAAGGGCGTCCTAATCGAACCAGTCAAACGTCCGCGTGACCGCCTTCTTCCAGAACGTGTAGTACTCGTCGCGCTTCGCCGGCGTCCATCTTGGGCTCCCAGCGCTTGTCCTCGGCCCAGTTCTCGCGCAGGTCGTCCTCGGTGGCCCAGAAGTCGGTCGCTAGGCCGGCGGCGTAGGCGGCGCCCAGAGCCGTCGTCTCGGCCACCACCGGCCTGATGACGGGAACGCCCAGGAGGTCCGCCTGGAACTGCATCAGCAGGTCGTTGGCGACCATCCCGCCGTCGACCTTCAGCGACTCGAGCTTGACGCCCGAGTCCGCGTCCATGGCCTCGGCGACCTCGCGGCTCTGGTAGGCCGTGGCCTCCAGCGTGGCGCGCGCGATGTGGCCGGCGGTGACGTAGCGGGTCAGCCCGGCGAACACGCCGCGAGCGTTCGACTTCCAGTAGGGCGCGAACAGGCCGGAGAAGGCCGGCACGATGTACAGACCGCCGTTGTCCTCCACGGAGCTCGCCAGCTCCTCGACCTCGGGCGCGGCCTTGATCATCTTCAGGTTGTCCCGTAGCCACTGCACGAGCGCGCCGGTGATCGCGATCGACCCCTCCAGGCAGTAGACGGGCGCGTTGTCGCCCACCTTGTAGCCGACGGTGGTGATCAGGCCGGACTTCGACTGCACGGCCTCCGTGCCGGTGTTCAGCAGCAGGAAGTTGCCCGTGCCATACGTGTTCTTGGCCTCGCCCTTCGCGTAGCACGCCTGCCCGAACGTCGCCGCCTGCTGGTCGCCGAGATCGCCCGCGATCTTCACCCCCTGAAAGCCGCCGCCCGATTTGACCTCGCCATAGACCTCGCTCGAGGGGCGGATCTCCGGCAGCATCGAGGTCGGCACGCCGATCGTGGAAGCGATGTCCTCATCCCAGGAGAGCGACTCGAGATCCATCATCAGCGTGCGGCTGGCGTTGGAGACATCGGTGATGTGCAACCCCCCGTCGGTCCCGCCGGTGAGGTTCCAGATCACCCACGTGTCCATGTTGCCGAACAAGAGATCGCCGGCCTCCGCCTTCTCGCGCGTCCCGTCCACGTTGTCCAGGATCCAGCGGACCTTGGGGCCGGAGAAATAGGTGGCGAGCGGCAGCCCGACCTTTAGGCGGAAGCGGTCCTGGCCGCCGTCGGCGGAGAGCTCGTCGACGAGCTTGTCGGTGCGGGTGTCCTGCCAGACGATCGCGTTGTGGACCGGCTCGCCGGTGTTCTTGTCCCACACGACAGCGGTTTCCCGCTGATTGGTTATGCCTAAGGCGGCTATGTCATCCGCGCTGGCGCCGGCCTGCTGGAGCGCCTCATCCATCACCTCGCGGCATCGGTCCCAGATCTCGTTGGCGTCGTGCTCCACCCACCCCGGCTTGGGATAGATCTGCTCGTGCTCCTTCTGCGAAACCGACACCACCCGGCCCCCGTGATCGAACACCATCGCACGGCTCGAGGTAGTGCCCTGGTCCAGTGCTGCTGCGTACTGCGCCATCTCTCGCTCCTTTCAGTGCCCACTTAGCCAGCCAGCGCCTCGGCGGCGCTCTTGAACAGGTAATAGACGGAAGTCGCGCCGGGGTCCTGGTGGTCCTTGCTGCGCTCGCCCAGGTAGCTGGCGCGGCCCTTCCGTGCCACCAGCGGGGTCGTCGCCGTCCATCCCCTCCTCGTGCGGCCTCGCTCGCGCGGCGCCGAGCCCGCCGTCGAGGTCGCTCGCCGCCTCGAGCGCCTCCACGGCCGGAAGCAGCGCATCGACCATCGTCTTGTCGCCGGGCTCCGCCTTGCCGCGCGCCTGCACCCCCTCCAGGGCCTTGCGCCACGCGGCTGATAGCCCGCCAGATCGACCTCCTGCTCGCTGCCCAGACCGCTGCTCAGCTGCAGGAACAGCGTCCCGTACAGCGGGCCCGCCGCCCCGCCGACGCTCGAGACGAGCGCCATGGCCACCGTCTTCAGCACGTCTCCGGGGGCATCTGGCTCCGATCCGTCGAGCCGCTCCATCGCCTTGCGCATCCCCCGGTCCATGTTCGTGCCGTGGTCGCCGTCCCCGATCGCCGTGTCGAGCCGCACGAGCTCCTGGCGGTGCTCGCTCATCTCCTCGGCGAAGCGGCGCATCCAGTCGATCACCGCGTCGCGCGTTACCGCCACTGCCGGTGCCGCTAGCGGCCACTAGACGCCCCAGCGCAGGCCGGGCGTGTTGACGGGGGCGTCCCAGTAGCGGACCATCTCGTCGTCGAGCCTCAGCAGCGTGATCGAGCAGCCCTGCATCTCGAGCGACGTGATGTAGTTTCCGATCAGGTTGCGCTCGATCTGCAGCCCGTGCTGCTGGGCCAGCTTCGCGACCTCGTTGTAGACGACGTACAGCTCGATCAGCGGCGTGCCGCCCATGCCGTTGACGAACGCCAGCACGCGGTCTCCCGAGCCGAACGGGAGGTCCTCCACGATCGGGCTCATCAACCGCTCGGCGATCTGCGCCGCGGGAGCGATCTTCTCCTTGAAGCGACCCGGCTCCCCGTGGATGCCGATTCCGATCTCGACCTCGTCGTCCGCTAGCTCAAAGCTCGGCTCGCCCGAGCCCGGCGTGATGCACGGCGTGAGCGCCATGCCCATCGAGCGGCCGTTTTCGTTCACCCGGCGCCCGAGCTCGGCGACCTGCTGGAGCGGCCGGCCGTCCTCGGCGGCGCCGCCGCAGATCTTCTCGACCAGCACCGTCACGCCCACGCCGCGGCGGCCGGCCGTGTACAGCGAGTCCTCGACCGCCACGTCGTCGTTGGTGAGCACGGTCTCGACCTCGATCCCCTCACCCTTGCCGAGCTCCGCGGCCATCTCGAAGTTCATCACGTCGCCCGTGTAGTTCTTGACGATGTGGACCACGCCGGCGCCCCCGTTGGCCGCCTTGGTGGCCTCCAGCATCTGGTCGGGCGTGGGCGAGGTGAACACCTCGCCGGGACAGGCCGCGTCGAGCATCCCCGGCCCCACGTATCCCCCGTGCATCGGCTCGTGGCCGGAGCCACCGCCGGAGATGAGCCCCACCTTGCCTCCGTACCGGCGCGTCGCGCCGGACGACCACCGCGGGGTCGTAGATGACCCTCACCCGGTCGCCATGGGCCGCCTCGATGCCGTGCAGCTCGTCCTGAACAACGCTCTCAGGTGTGTTGATGAGCTTCTTCATGCCCCTTTCCTCGTATGCGCGGTGTCCGGATGGGGCGCCGACCGTGGGTCGTTGCGCGCCGGCGCGGTGAGATGCTTCGGCCCGCCCACGGCGCTCGGTGTGTTCGGACTCCCGAGTCCGTACGCGGTCCTGAGTCCGTACGCGGTCACTTCAGCACGCATAATGCGAGGCAGGGCACCCTCTCTCGCGAACCCACGTTCTCCACCCTCAACTTCGCTTGCGACAATAACCGAAAGGGTGCGACAATGTCAAACGTCGTTCGGCCGAACGAGAGGAAGTAGCTCAGCCCCGGGCTGAGGCGGAAGTCGGTGCCGGGTCGGATCCAGTCCATAGAGCGCGCGGCGACGATCCTGCGGCTGCTTTCAGGCCGCTCGCGGCGGCTGGGCGTAGCCGAGCTGGCAGGCGAGGTCGGCCTGCCGAAGGGGACCGTCTACGGAATCTTGCGCACGCTCCAGATCGTGGGCTTCGTCGAGCAGGACCCCGAGTCGGGCAAGTACCAGCTGGGGCCTGCCCTGCTCCACATGGGCTCGAGCTACCTGGACGGCAATGAGCTGCGCACGCGGGCGCTGAACTGGGCCGACGGGCTGGCGACCCGGAGCGGCGAGAGCGTGCGCATCGGAACCCTGCACGAGAACCAGGTGCTGGTCGTGCACCATGTCTTCCGGCCCGACGACAGCCGCCAGGCGCTGGAGGTCGGGAGCCTGATGCCCGCCCACGCCACGGCGCTCGGTAAGGCGCTGCTCGCGCACCACACCTATATCGCCGCCGAGCTGGCGAGCAACTCGCTGACCAGCTTCACCCCGGCGACCGTGACCGACATCTACCGCTTCCGCCAGGAGCTGAACGAGACCGCCAAGCGCGGCTGGGCCGGCGAAGTCGGCGAGCTGTTCCACGGCTCGGCCTCCGTCGCCGCGCCGATCGAGGATCGCCGCCGGGTGACGGTCGGTGCCATCGGGATCGCGGGCCCGATCGAGCGGCTGTGCGACGAACGTCGGCCGCGTTCCGACCTGGTGGAGTTCGTGAGGGAGGCCGCGCAAGCCGTCTCCCGGGAACTGGGGGCCATCCCCTGGTAGCGGTTTCAGCAGCTTCCTGCTAGGACTCCCGGATTGAGCATGACTGGCCGCTTCGTAGCGTCGATCGACCAGGGCACGGCGTCATCGAGGTGCTTCGTGTTCGACAACCGGGCGCGGATCGTGTCGATGGCACAGCAGGAGCACCGCCAGCACTTCCCGCGGCCCGGCTGGGTCGAGCACGACCCCGAGGAGATCCGGCGAAACGTGCTCTCGGTGGTGCGGGTCGCGCTGGCCAAGGCAGACCTCTCGCCGGCGGACCTGTGCGCGCTGGGGATCGCCAACCAGCGCGAGACGACCGTGATCTGGGACCGCAGCAGCGGAGCGCCGGTCCACAACGCGATCAACTGGCAGGACACCCGCACCGACGCGCTCTGCAGGCGGCTCGAGCAGGAGTTCGGCCAGGAGCGCTTCAGGGAGAAGACCGGGCTGCCGGTGACGACGTACTTCTCGGGGCCGAAGATCCGCTGGCTGCTCGAGAACATCCCCGGGACTGCCGGAACGCGCCGAGGCGGGCGAGGTGCTGTTCGGGACGATCGACTCGTGGCTGATCTGGAACCTCTGCGGGCGCCACGTGACCGACGTCACGAATGCCAGCCGGACGCTGCTGATGAACATCCAGACGCTCGACTGGGACCCGGAGCTTCTGGACGCGATGCGGATCCCCGCCGCGATGCTGCCGGAGATCAGCGCTTCCTCGGAGACCTACGGCGAGGCGGGTTCACCGCTCGAAGGCGTTCCCGTCGCCTCGGCCCTCGGCGACCAACACGCCGCGCTCGTGGGGCAAACCTGCTTCGACTCCGGCGAGGCGAAATGCACCTTCGGCACAGGCAGCTTCCTGGTCCTCAACACCGGTGAGCGACGCGTGGCCTCCAACAGCGGCTTGCTGACGACGCTCGCCTACAAGCTCGGTTCCGCCGAGCCGGCCTATGCGCTCGAAGGGTCGATCGCCATCACCGGTGCGCTCGTTCAGTGGTTCCGCGACAACCTCGGCTTGATCGGAAGCGCGCCGGAGATCGAGACGCTCGCGCTCACGGTCCGCGACAGCGGCGGCTGCTTCTTCGTGCCGGCCTTCTCCGGCCTGTTCGCCCCGCACTGGCGCAGCGACGCGCGGGGCGTGATCGCCGGGCTGACGGGCTACATCAACAAGGGTCACCTGGCGCGGGCGGTGCTCGAGGCAACGGCCTGGCAGACCCGGGAGGTCGTGGAGGCGATGAACGCCGACTACGGCAGCGAGCTCACGGACCTGCGCGTCGACGGCGGCATGACCGCCAACAACCTGCTGATGCAGCTGCTGGCGGATGTCCTGGGCGTCCCCGTCACCCGGCCGATCGTCGCCGAGACGGTTTCACTCGGCGCCGCCTACGCGGCCGGCCTGGCGGTCGGCTTCTGGGCCGATACGCCGAGCCTGGAGAAGAACTGGCACAAGGCGGCCGAGTGGCTTCCGCGGATGGATCCGGCGGTGCGCGAACGCGGCTTTCGCAAGTGGAAAAAGGCCGTCGCCCGCACGCTCGACTGGGTGGACGACGACTGACAGGCTGGACGCGCGGATGCCGCTCCGTGCGCGATGCGCGGCGCTTCGCCCGCGCGCGGCGGACGGCCGTCCCGCGGAGAGATAGCGGGACGGCCGCCCACCGGGGATGCGGGCGGCGCCCCGTCCGGCGCCGCCGCATCCGGGTGACGTGCTTCTATGCGTCCGGCGCCGGCGGCCGTCGCTCCAGTGCCGTCCGGCCCTCGGCCTCGGTTCCGGCCGCCGGTGGCCGCACGTCCTCCACGGTCTCTCCGAAACCTTCGACCCCAGGCTCCGGGCCCTGGCGGGCCTTCAGGATGTCCTGGATGAAGAAGTTGTAGACCGGCGCCGCGAACGCGGCGCCCACTAGAGGCCCGACGATCGGTATCCAGAAGTAGTTGCTTATGTTGGCGTAGTCGCCGGGGAATGCCACCTTCCCCCAACCGGCGATCAACGCGAAGATGCGCGGGCCGAAGTCGCGGGCGGGGTTGATCGCATAGCCGGCGTTCGCGCCGAACGAGATTCCGACCGCCATCACGATGAAGCCGACGATCCAGGGGGCCATGTTCCCCGCCGGCGGCGCGTTGAACTCATCCGTGACCGCGAACACGAACAGCGCCAGGAAGAACGTGCCCACGATCTGGTCGATTAACGGCCCTAAGACGTTGTGGAAATAGGGCGCTGGGAAGGTGGCGAACGTGCTGTAGGTCGGTAACGAGTTCGGCTGGCCCTTGACGATGTGGTTGACCTGGTCGTAGTGATTGATCGCGTTGTTGTAGACCAGGAACACGAGCGCGGCACCGACAAACGCCCCCAGGACCTGAGCCGCCCAATACGACGGCACCTTCCGCCACGGCATGGCCTTGCGCAGCGCGACGCCGAGCGTGATCGCCGGGTTGATATGCGCGCCCGGTGATGCCGCCGACCGTGTAGATCGCGAACACGACGGCCAGGCACCATCCCCAGGTGATCAGCAGCCAGTCGCCGCTGCCGAGCAGCGCCGTCTTGGTGCCGATCGTTCGCCCAGACCCGATCAACGCCCACAGCATCGCGACCACGCCGTCACCGAAACAGATCAGGATGAAGGTTCCAAAGAACTCCGCCCAGAGCTCGCCCACAAGCCCCCGGCGCCAGCGCAGCGGCAACGGCCGCGCCGCTGCTGAGTCAGCTACGGTTGCCACACGACCCTCCTCGGAAGACGTAGGGTCAGGAAATGGTCTCCCGCGAGAGGTGGGGTCGCCGGCGGGATCATCGCGGGCGCGCGGCACCTCCATGAGCGATGCGGAGGACCGGAATTTGCCGGCCCATACCCTGACCCGGAGCCTCGCGCGCGAGCGGTCGGCTCCAAGTGCTGGCTGCGCTCAACTGGAGATCACACCCTCTCTAATCCTCGCCCAGCGGGAACAGCGGCGACGCCACTGAACCCGCGAGTTGGCCGAGATTACCAGCGCTCGTGCGACAATGTCAAACGGCGTTTGGACAGCTTTTCGCCCGCGCTCTAGCGGTTGCGTTTGCCGCCCGAACCCTCGCTCTTGCCGGCCGATCTCTGCCAGTACGGCGAGCGGTAGGGGCCGCTCGAGGTGCTGCTGGCGAAGAAGCTCTGCACCGCCTCGAGCATCGCGCCGGCGTCCTCCGACGGGGTGATCGGCTCGCCGAACGAGACGGTGATCCTGTGGCGCTTGGGAACCGGCCTGGCACGCAGTCGCTTGGGCCAGATCCGACCGGGCGGCATGGCCTCCCTCGTTCCGGTCACGCGGATCGGCACGATCGTGAGCTTGTGCGCGGAGGCGAGCACCGCAG
This sequence comes from uncultured Actinomycetes bacterium, assembly GCA_963846075.1. Taxonomy (GTDB): domain Bacteria; phylum Actinomycetota; class Thermoleophilia; order Solirubrobacterales; family Solirubrobacteraceae; genus Palsa-465. The sequence continues at coordinate 44,168 of CAWJUS010000014.1, forward strand.
CGCCGCGGCGGATTCGGCCCTGGGAGCCGCTGCGCGACCGCGTGCCCTCGGGGTAGAGCAGCAGGTTCCAACCCTGGTCGAGAAGCTTGTCCAGATGGCTGCCGTCCTTGGAGAGCCCGCCGCCGCGCCGGTCGATCGGAGTGGTGTTGAAGATCAGCGACACGAGCCCGGCCACCAGCCGGTTGCGGTAGAAGTAGTCGGCGGCGGCGGCGACCACCGTGCGCCGGCGAAGCCGCCGCGGCAGCGCCGAGAGGATCACCGGCGTGTCCATGTGACTGGCGTGATTGGCCACCAGGATCACCGGGCCCTTGAGCGCCGCCAGCTTGTCGCGCCCGAGCGCCCGGCGGCGGGCGTAGTAGTCCATGAGCGGGTTCAGGACGAACCGCATGAAGCTCTCCCTGATCAGACCCGCGATCCTCGAGCGCGCCCACGGGATGTCGAGCTGCGTGACGGCAGCGCGCAGCTCGCTGCCGTGCTTGGGAGCGTTGCGCGCCAGATCGGCGACACGGCGCCTTGCGGACCGCTTGCGGCGTAACGGCGACACCGCCGGTTATACCCTGCCAAGTGACAGCCGTTACGGACTGTCCAGGCCGGATTGGCCACGCGAGGCCCTCGGGCTGTTCAACTGCACAAACGCCTCGCCCCGCGCCCGCGGACCCCGCCCAGGCCGGAAGTAACCCCGCCGCGCGCGACCTGCCGGCCGAAGCGCGACTCCAGGCGCCCGCTAGCCGGCCATCTCGACGAAGTAATCGAGCGCCTCTGGGTTGGCCAGCGACTCGCGGCTCGCTGCCTTATCGGCGGGGGTGCCGGTGAGGATGCGCTTCACCGGCACCTCCAGCACCTTGCCCGACAGCGTTCGCGGCACCTCGGCGATCTGGCGGATCACGTCCGGGACATGGCGCGGCGAGCAGTCCTCTCGGATCCGCCGCTTGATCTGCGAAACGAGCTCGTCGTCCAGCTCCTGTCCCTCTCGCAGCACCACAAACAGCGGCATGAAGCCACCGTTTCCGCGTCCGCCCGCGTCGCCCGCCCACTCGGGCGCCTTGGGGAGGTCGATGACCAGCGCGTCGAGGATCTCGTCGAGCGACAGCACGGCGCTGTAGATCTCGCTCGTCCCCATCCGCACCCCGCCGCGGTTGATAGTCGAGTCCGAGCGGCCGTAGATGATCGCCGTACCGCGCGAGGTGATCTCGATCCAGTCGCCGTGGCGCCAGACGCCATCGAACATCGAGAAGTAGCTCTCGCGATAGCGCTCGCCGTCCGGGTCGCCCCAGAAGTAGATCGGCATCGAGGGCATCGGCTCCGTTATCACCAGCTCTCCCACCTCGTCGACCAGCGGCTTGCCCTCGGGCGAGAAGGCCTCCACCGCGCAGCCCAGCGACCGCGCCTGGAGCTCGCCTCGGTAGACCGGCAGCGTCGGCACACCGCC
>CAWJUS010000015.1:0-74512 GCA_963846075.1 uncultured Actinomycetes bacterium
TTGGTGCTCGGCGTCGCCGGCGCGTGGCTGCTGGCGCGGATCATGGCCGCGCTGACGATCGCCGTGGCCCTCTACGCGTTGGTTCTGGCCCTGGACTCACCGAGTCTGGCGGCCAGCCCGAACGGCCCATTCGGCTGGCCGACGACAGTTGTGCTCGCGTCCCAGGTCGTGGGGATGGTGCTTGCCAGCGCTCTGGCGACCGTCACAACGCGGCGCGGTCTGGCGGCGCTGCGCGGCTAGTCCTCGTAGCCCGGCTCGCCCGGAAGCACGATCCGGGCCGACTCGCCTGACACAAGCACCTGCGGCTGGACGGGACGGATCTCGCGTCCCCGGGCATGCGCGATCAGCTCGTCGGCGGAGGCGAACGGCGAGAGCTGCTCGAGGTGCTTGATGGTGGGGAAGACGAGGAAGAGCTGCCACGCTGGGCCGCCTCGAGCGCTGCATCCGGCCCGTACCAGCGCGCGTCCACGACCTCGCCGCCGTCGACCGTGACGGTGGCACCCGGCGGGCAGGGGCGCCAGGTAGAACCAGGTGTCAAATCGGATCTTGACCTCGGCCGGCGTTATCCAGCGCGAGAACGGGATCAGCCCCGCGGCGTCCGCGAGCTCGACGCCCGCCTCCTCGCGGACCTCGCGCAGGGCGGCCGCCCGCAACGCGCCGTCGTCGCGTCCCTCGCGCTTGTCGACCGCGCCCCCGGGGAAAACCCATGCTCCGCCCATGAAGCGGGACTCCGGGTTGCGCTTGACGAGCAGCACCTCGAGCCTCTCGGCGCCGCCGCGCAGCAGGATGACCGTCGCCGCCAGACGGGGCACGGTCTCGGGCCCGCGGTTCAGCTCCTCGCCCGGTGCCGGTCGGTCGCTCTCCACCCCTACGAAGCTAGTGGGGCTCCCCGAAACGTTCAACCGACGCATCCGCTCGACCCACCGGCGGGCTACCCTTCCGCGCGTGAAGTACATGTGTTCATCGTGCGGGTTCATCTACGACCCCGACGAGGGAGATCCCGATGGCGGGATCCCGCCGGGCACTCAGTTCGAGCAGATCCCTGACACCTGGTTCTGTCCGGTGTGCGGGGCGCGCAAGCAGGACTTCGAGCCGTACGACGAGTAGAGTCGGCGCGCCGCTCGGGCGCGCCTTTATAAGGTTTCCTCCCGGTGGCAGGCCTGGTCGGACAGCGAGTTCGCCGGCGCGAGGACGCACGGTTCCTGCGCGGGCAGGGACAGTACGTCGACGACATCCCGGTCGAGGGCGCGCTGCACGCGACGTTCGTCCGCTCGCCGTGGGCCCACGCCCGGATCGAGAGCGTCGACGCCGCCGCGGCGGCGAGCGTGCCGGGCGTGCGGGTGTTCACCGCCGAGGACACCGAGCTGACCGTCGACCCACCGCCGCCGTTCGTCCCGATGGACGAGCGCTTCTACAGGCCGTTCCTTGCCTCGGAGAAAGTGCGCTTCGCCGGCGACATCGTCGCCGTGGTGCTCGCTCCCACGCGCGCCGAGAGCCTCGACGCCGCCGAGCTGGTCGAGGTCTCCTACGAGCCGCTCCAGCACGTGACGGACGTGCGCCGGGCGGCGGCAGACGAGCTGCTGCTGTTCGAGGAGGTCGGGACCAACATCTGCCTGCACCATCCGCCCGAGGAGGCGGACCCCAACCTGTTCGACGACTGCGAGGTCGTCGCCTCGGGGACGTTCATCAGCCAGCGACTGGCCCCCTGCCCGATCGAGCCGCGGGCGACCGCCGCCCGCTTCGACGACGGCCGCCTCACGATCTGGCTCTCGAGCCAGACCCCGCACCAGGACAAGAGTGCGCTAACCGAGGCGCTGGGGCTCGAGCCAGAGCAGGTGCGAGTAATCGCGCCCGACGTCGGCGGCGGCTTCGGCGGCAAGGGGCTGTCGGCCGAAGACGTCATCCTCGCGTGGCTGGCGCGGAGCACCGGCTCGCCGGTGCGCTGGACGGAGGCGCGCTCGGAGAACCTGGTCGCGATGCACCACGGCCGCGCCCAGCGGGTCGAGTACCGCATCGGGGGCGGACGCGACGGGCGCGTGCGGGCGCTCAGGCTGGAGATCCTCCAGGACGCCGGCGCTTATCCCGGGATCGGCGCGTTCCTGCCGAGCCTGACGGCGATGATGGCCTCGGGCCCCTACCAGATCCCGAAGGTCGAGTGCGACGTGCGGGCGGTCGTGACCAACACCACCCCGACGGGACCGGTCAGAGGCGCGGGACGGCCGGAGGCCACGCAGGTGGTTGAGCGGGCGATCGACGCGTTCGCCGCCGAGCTGTCGCTGGATCCGGCCGAGGTCAGGAGGCGCAACTTCATCCCCGCCGAAGCGTTCCCTTACACCACCGCCACCGGCGTCCAATACGACTCGGGCGACTACGGCCGCGCGCTCGAGTTGGTGCTCGAGCGCTCCGGCTACGAGCACCTGCGCGCCGAACAGGCCCGGCGACGCAGCGACTCGACATCGCGCCAGCTCGGGATCGGGATCTCTGCTTACGTCGAGATCACCAACGGCGTCACGGAGACCGAGTACGGCGGCGTCGAGATCACCGCTGCGGGCGACGCGGTCGTCAGGTCGGGTTCGCGTTCTCTGGGCCAGGGGCACGAGACCACGTTCGCCCAGATCGTCTCGGCGCGGCTCGGGCTACCGCTCGAGCGGATCACCGTGGTGCAGGGCGACACCGACGCGGTGCCGCGCGGCACTGGCACGTACGGGTCGAAGTCGACCCAGATCGGCGGCGCCGCCGCCGCGCAGGCTTCGGACGAACTGCTCGAGCGGGCCAAGGAGCTCGTCGCCGACGAGCTCGAGGCAAGCCCGGAGGACATGGTCTTCGACTCCGAGAAAGCGCACTTCCACGTCACCGGAGCGCCGAAGCCGGCGCTCGGCTGGGGTGAGCTGGCGGCGCGCCTGTCCGATGGCGATCGCCTCGGTGAGCTCAGCGTGGAGACGGACTTCGTCTCGGCGCAGCCGACGTTCCCATTCGGCGCACACGTGGCGGTGGTCGAGGTCGACACCGAGACCGGGGCGGTAGAGCTCGAGCGCCTCGTGGCGGTCGACGACGCGGGCACGCTCATCAACCCGCTCTTGGCCGAGGGCCAGGTCCACGGAGGGCTTGCGGCCGGAATCGCGCAGGCGCTGTTCGAGGAGGTCGCCTACGACGAGGATGGGAATCCCGCCAACGCCAACCTCGTCAGCTACTGCATGCCGGCCGCGACCGAGCTGCCGTACTTCGAGGTCGTGGAGATGCAGACGCCTACGCCGGTCAACGAGCTGGGGGCCAAGGGAATCGGCGAGTCGGGAACGATCGGCGTGACGCCGGCAGTCCACGCCGCCGTGCTCGACGCGCTGTCGCATCTCGGCGTGCGCGACATCGACATGCCCGCCAACGGCGAGCGGGTGTGGCGCGCGATCCGTGAGGCAGGCGGCGCTCGCTGACGGCGGTGGCGCGCGGGTCGCGCGGGGCGGCTAGGCGGCGATGGCTGGCGGGCGCCGCGGCGCGACTGGGTTCGCTGGCGCTGAGGGGTCCGCCGGCGCTGAGGGCTCCGCCGGCGCTGAGGGCGGATGCAGCCTTCCGGCGGTGGCCTCGGCGATCGCCGCCGCGGTGATCGCCACTAGCCGGCGCAGGTCGGCCTCGGAAATCGTCAGCGGCGGCATCAGCACGATGACGTCGCCCAGCGGGCGGATCACCGCGCCCCGCCGGCGTGCAGCGAGCGTCACGCGGTGACCGACGCGGTCGGCGACCGGCTGCTCGATCAGCTCGATCCCGACCATGAATCCCCGCTGGCGTACCTCGGCCACGCCCGGAAGCGCCGCCACGCGCTGTGAGAGCAGGCGCTCCAGGAGCTCGATCTTCGGCTGCAGCGCCTCGAGCGTCCGCTCGCGCTCAAACGTCTCGAGCGTGGCCAGCGCCGCTGCGGCCGCCAGGGGGTTGCCGGTGTATGTGTGACCGTGGAAGAACGTCTTGAACTCCTCGAACTCGCCGAGGAACCCCTCGTAGACCCGCTCGCTGCCGAGCGTCGCGGCGAGCGGCAGGTAGCCACCGGTCAGTCCCTTGCCGACGCACAGCAAGTCAGGCGTGACCTGCTCGTGCTGGCAGGCGAACATCTCGCCCGTGCGGCCGAAACCCGTTGCCACCTCGTCGCAGATCAGCAGCACGTCGTGGGCGTCACACAGCTCGCGTACTCGGCGCAGATAACCGGCGGGCTGCATCAGCATGCCAGCGGCTCCCTGGACGAGCGGCTCGACGATCACCGCCGCGACGCTCTGCGCGTGCCCCTCCAGCAGCCGTTCGAGATCGTCGGCGTCGCCCGACTTGGCCCGCAGGGTGTCAAACAGCAGCGGTTCGTAGACGGAGTGAAAGAGGTCGATTCCGCCGACCGAAACAGCGCCCAGCGTGTCGCCGTGGTAGGCGTTCTCCAGACAGATAAACCGGCTGCGCTTGTTCTGCCCTCGCTGGGCCCAGAATTGGAAGGCCATCTTCAGCGCGATCTCAACCGCGGTCGAGCCGCTCTCTGAGTAGAAGACGCGCGTCAGCCCCGCGTGGGGCCACCGCGGCCAACCGCTCGGCCAGCTCGATCGCCGGCTGGTGCGAGAGGCCGAGCATCGTTGAGTGGGCGACGCGGTCGAGCTGTTCGCGGACCGCGGCGTCGAGCGCGGGATGTCGGTGGCCGTGGACGTTGCACCACAACGACGAGACGCCGTCGATGTACGCGTTCCCCTCGGCGTCGTACAGGTTCGTGCCCGCCGCGTGGTCGATCACCAGCGGCGGCTCGTCCTCACACCAGCCGCGCTGTTGCGTGAACGGATGCCAGAGGTGACGGCGATCGATCTCCTGCAGCTCCGAGACGCTGCGCATGACAGGACGCTAGCTCGCTGGGCGGTCGGAACCGTTCGCTTGGGTCGTTCTGGTGCCGCTCCCGCCCGGCCCCGTCTGGCAGCCTTCCCGCGGTGCCGCCCCCGCCAGCCCACGCGCCCGGACGTCGCCGCTTCCTCGGACCCGCCGTCGCGGTGCTTATTGCGATCGCGGCCGTGGTCGTGATCGTCGTCGAATCGTGGCGGCGGCGGCAGCAGCGGCAGCGTAGCAAGCCACCGCCGGGTCCACGAAGCTGGAGTCGATCTTCCAGGACGATCAGTACCTCCTCTACGCGGGCACGCCTGTCGTCGAGCGAACACTCGACACGCTGCGCTCGCTCGGCGTCGACCGCCTCAGGGTCACCGTTCTCTGGCATGCGATCGCGCCGGCGCCCGACTCTCCGACCCGCCCTCCGGGTTTCGCCGCCTCTGATCCTGCGAGCTATCCGGTCGCGGCGTTCGCTCCTTACGATCGGCTGGCGGAGCTGGCGCGGGCCCGCGGCATCGGCGTCGACTTCGACGTCAGCGCCGCCGGACCGCTGTGGGCGATGGGCGGACGCTCACCACAGGCCCATTACATCGATGTCTATGAGCCCTCGGCGGCAGAGTTCGGGCAGTTCGTCGCCGCCGTCGGCCGGCGGTACGACGGGTCGTACGCGCCAAGCGCCGCGCAGCGTGCCGCGCTGAGCGCGCTCTCGGAGTGCCGCTCTCCGGTCCGCTGCCGCGCGTCAGCTACTGGTCGGTGTGGAACGAGCCAAACCAGCCGGGCTGGCTATCGCCGCAGTGGCAGGTGGTCGGCGGCGCGCGCGTGATGTTCTCTCCGGTGCTCTACCGGCGCTACGTCGACGCCGCCTGGAACGCGCTCGACGCCACGGGGCACACGGTTCACAGCGACACGATCCTCGTCGGCGAACTGGCGCCCGAAGGCGGCGGTGGTGCTTCACCGAGCGAGCAGCCGATCGATGCGCTGGGCTTCCTGCGAGCGCTCTACTGCGTCGACGCGAGCTACCGGCCGCTGACCGGCTCGGCTGCGGCGGCGCTGGGCTGCCCCGGCGGGGGAGGGGGAGGCAGCAAGGCGTTCGCCTCGGCGCATCCCGGCCTGTTCGACGCCACCGGTTTTGCCCATCACCCCTACTCGTTCTTCCTGCCGCCCAGCGTCGGCTATCCCTCCACACAGGCCGACGCGGGGTTCGTGCCGCTGATCGAGCTCTCGCGGCTCGAGCACGCTCTGGACAGCATCTACTCGGCCTACGGCGTGAGCCGCAAGATGCCGATCTACCTGACCGAGTATGGATATGAGACGAACCCCCCGAACCCCTTCCGCGGGGTGAGCCTGCAGCGCCAGGCGCAGTACATCGACGAGGCGCAATACATGGCGTCTCAGGATCCGCGCGTGCGCTCCATGTCCCAGTTCCTGCTCTATGACGCGCTGCCGAATCCGAGCTTCCCGCCGGGGACGATCGGCTACTGGTCGACGTTCCAGACCGGGCTGCAGTTCGCAAACGGAACGCGCAAGCCGTCCTTCTACGCCTACCAGCTGCCGATCTGGATTCCGTCGCCCGGGTCCAGCGCCGGCGGTTCGGTGCTCGTGTGGGGCATGCTCAGGCCCGCGCCACACAATTCGAGCACAGCACGCGCAGATCGAGTGGCGGGGAGCCACCGGCGCGTACCGCACGCTGACCACCGTTTCCACCGACAACTACAACTCTGTCTTCACGGTGCAGATCAACCCGCCCGGCAGCGGCACGGTCCGCATCGCGTGGCGTTCCCCGTCCGGCAACGTGCTCTACAGCCGGGCGGCGAGCGTGCAGGGGGGTTAGGGTCGGCGGGCGGGCCAGCGTTGCGCGCTGTGGGCCGTTGCCGGCGGGCGCTGTGGGCGTTGCCCCTGCGCTATGGGCGTTGCGCCTGCGCTGTGGGCGTTGCCCGACGGTGCATCGAGCGCTGCGCTCGCGGCCGCACGTAAAACGCAGCAAACCCAGCGCGACCGCGGGGCGTTGGCCACATAAGCGTCTTGGGGACGCACATGTGGCCAAACCGACGTCATGCGGGGAGGGTTTGGCGCGTTATCCGGCGGTTCGGCGCGCGGCTGCGGGCTCGACGGCGCGCGCGCCGCGCCTACGGGCTCCGACGCGCGCGGCCCGCGCGCCCCCTACGCCCCTCGCCGCGGGCTCCGACGCCGCCGCAGGCGATCGACCAGCGCGACCCATCCTCCCGCGATCTTGTACTCAGCCTCATCCCAGGAGTGTCGCCAGGCGTGCGCCCACCCCGGCTCCCAACCGGTCAGACGCACCGCGAGCGTGACCAAGGCCAATACGAGCGCGGCGGCGCCAATGATCGCCAACAGCACGAGCGGCAGCGGGACGCCTGCGCCGGTCGCCGTCGGGACGTGGGGCAGGGCGAGGCGCACGTTACCCGCGTTCACGCCCACGGCCCCGCTACGCCTCGGCGAGCACGCTCCGCCCGCGCGTTCCGCAAGCGCGGCGCTGATCGCGTTGGTGAAGTCGGCGAAGTACTGGGCGGCGTAAGTGTCGGCGCTCTTGAGAACACCCTCGAGCTGGGCGCTCGAGAAGCTGCAGGCGGGGATCGAGCCGGTCTGCTCGTAGACGTTCAGCAGGCGGTTGTACGTCGACTCGGCACTCGCGGCAGGCGTCCACAAGGCCAGAGACGCAAGCGGGACGGCGAGGAGGGCGATCAGGAAACGATGCCGGTGCACGCCGCTGAAGTTACCGGCCGAGCGCCAGCCAGCGGTCAACCGGCAGCGCCGCCGCCGCCTGTGCCAGCAACTCCGGTTCGGCGCGTGCGACGTGCGGCAGGGTCTCCACCTCCACCTTCCCGAGGCGGGCGATCGTCTCCCGGTTTGAGCGCTCCAGCATCGCGGGGGTCCGGGGCCAAGGGGTCAGAACGACTGCGGCGACGGTCAACGACGCGGCCCGCGCGGCCTCGAGCGTGAGCAACGTGTGGTTGATCGTCCCCAGGCCGGGCCGAGCGGCGATCAACAGCGGCAGTCCCAAGGTCCTAGCCAGCGAGCGCACGTCATCAGGCGGCGAGAGTGGCACGAGCAATCCGCCGACCCCCTCGACGACGATCGCCTCGGCGCGGCTCGCGGCGTCGCGCACGGCGTCGGCCAGCGCAGCCGCGGAGATCGGCCGCCCGGCCAGCTCGGCCGCCAGATGCGGCGAGACCGGCGGGCCGTAGGTGACCGTCGCCACTTCGTCCGCTTCGTCGCCGGACGCGCGGGCGAGCAACTCGTGGTCGGCGGGCCAGTCAGCGGGCGCCGGTTCGTCAAGCCCCGTGACGACGGGCTTGCGCGCGACCACGGAGACGCCGCGCGCGCGTAGCGCAGCCACGATCGCCGCGGCGAGGACCGTCTTGCCGACGCCCGTGTCGGTGCCGGTGACAAATAGGCCGCGCAAGCGCGGTCAGCGATCCCAGCCGAGCCCGCGCGCTACGCGGCGCGGGCGATCGGCGGCTCGTCCTCGAAGTCGAACACGTCCCGCGCCTTGTGGACCTCGTCCCGTTCGACCGTCCGGCTCGCGGTCGAGCTCGGCGAGGCGGTCGAGCTCGGCGTGGCGGTCGAACTCTTCCTGTCCGTCGAATTCGCCGTGGCCGCCGACCTCCTCGGAGCCGTCGAACGCCTCCAAGCCGTCGAGGTCCTCGTAGCCGTCCTCGCCGGCCGCGGGTCAGCGGCTGGCGGGGGTCAAAGCCCACCGCGCGCGCGGACTCCGACAGCGTGCGCGCGGCGAGTCGCAGCTCCTCCTCCCGGTGCGAGGCCATGACGGCCAGACGGAGGCGAGAGGTCATCGGGGGCACGGTCGGCGGGCGGATCGCCTGGGCGAAGATGCCTCGGGCCAGCGCCGTCTCGCAGATCGACACCGCGAGCTGAGGATCGCCCACTACCAGGGGCATGATGTGGGTCTGGGATCCACGCAGGTCGAAGCCCTGGCGCGTCAGCTCCGAGCGCAGCGCGGCGGCATTCGATTGCAGCTTGCGCACACGGTCGGGTCGCTCCTGGAGCAGCTCGAGCGCCGCCAGAGCACCCGCCGCGGCGGGCGGCGGCGGGGCGGTGGAGAAGATGAACGTCCGCACTGCGTTGAGGAGGTAGTGCGCCATCTGCCGGTCGCAGGCCACAAACGCTCCGTACGAGCCGAGCGCCTTGCCCAGGGTGCCGACGATCACGTCAACCTGATCCTCGAGGCCCGCGTCCGCCAGCGCGCCCCGTCCGCCCGGCCCGAGCGTGCCCGTGCCGTGGGCCTCATCGACCATGAGGCGGATGCGGTGCCGCCCCGCCAGGTCCACCAGCGCCTGCAGCGGCGCGACGTCGCCGTCCATGGAGAACACGCTGTCGGTGACGATCAGCGCGCCGCGGCCCTCGGCCCGGGCGATGCCCCACGCCAGGTGCTCCATATCGCGGTGGTAATAGACGAAGGTCTCGGCGCGAGACAGCCGGCAGCCGTCAATGATCGAGGCGTGGTTGAGCTCGTCGGAGAAGACGACGTCCCCCGGGCGCGCCAGGGCGGCGATCACGCCCGCGTTCGCCAGATAGCCCGAGCCGAACAGAAGCGCCATCTGGCGGCCCTTGAACTCCGCCAGTCGCTCCTCGAGCCGGCGGTGGATGGTCATCGTGCCGGAGACGAGGCGCGAGGCACCCGCTCCCACTCCCCAGCGCATCGCCGCCTCCGCCGCAGCCTCTCGCACGCGCGGGTGGTCGGCGAGGCCCAGGTAGTTATTCGAGCACAGGAGCAACGCCGGCTTGCCGTCGAGGAGCACGTGAGGCCCCTGGGGCCCCGAGATCAGTCGCGTCCGCCGCCGCAGTCCGAGGGCCTTCAGCTCCTCGAGTCGGGCGGCGAGCTCGATCATGCGGCTCTGCGGCCCTTCTGCTCCGGTGACTGCGGTCGCGTGTTGGGCGCCCCATCGGGCCGCGGCGGCACAACCCGCTTTGGCGAGAACCGCAGCTGGGTCGACGGGTCCCAGAGACGGACCTCCAGGTCAGGGACCGGCTCGTTATCGGGAACCGCTGTGCCGTCGAGCGCCTCCGCCACGACATCCGGCGTCTGGCCGTCGAGCCAGCCGTCGCGATTGTCGGGCCGGGGGTTGGAGCCGTTGTCGGGCTGTCGCTCTACGTTCAGGCCCAGCTCTTCGAACATCGCCCGGTCCTCCTCGGGGGCGTTGCCGAGCGTGGTCAGGAAGTTGCCCATCATCACGCCGTTCAGGCCGGCCTTGATGGCCTGCGACTGCAGCTCGCCGAGGTTCTCGGTCCGCCCTCCGCACAGCCTGAACAGCGCGTCGGGAAGGATCAGCCTGAAGATCGCGATCCACTTGACCGCTTCCCAGGGGTCGATCAGCTCTCGCTCGCCGAACTTCGTCCCCGGACGAGGGTTGAGCAGGTTGATGGGGACGCTGGTGGGATCGATCTCGGCGAGCTGGAAGGCCATCTCCACCCGCTGCTCGCGGCTCTCGCCCAGGTTGAGGATGCCTCCCACGCAGGTCTCGAGACCGGCCTCCCTGACCGCCTCGATCGTGCGCAGGCGACCTTCGTAGCGGACGGTGCTCGACACCTCGGGGTAGTAGGACCTGGCGGTCTCTACGTTGTGGTGGACCCGCTGGATGCCGGCGTCCTTCAGCGCCTTGGCCCGCTCCGGCGACATGTGGCCGATCGACACGCAGCGCTTGAGGTTGGTCTGGCTCGGCCACCAGCCGGGCGCCGGCGAGCACCTTCTCGAAGTCGCGGCGCGAGAGTCCCTGTCCCTGGGTGACCATGCAGAAGCGGTGGGCCCCTGCGGCCTCGGCGGCCCGCGCGTGCTCCAGGATCTGCTCCGGCTCCATCATCGCGTGCATCGGCGTGTCCGCCTCCGCATAGCGCGATTGGGCGCAAAAGCCACAGTCCTCGGCGCAGCCGCCCGACTTGGCGTTGACCAGCGAGCACATGTCGGTGGCGTCCGCGAATCGATCTCGCCGCACCTTCCAGGCCCGCTCGACGAGGGCCCTCGATCGCCGCCGGGTCCTCGAGCTCGCCGAGCGCCAGCGCCTCAGCGGGGGAGATCAGCGGTGGCATCGCGGGCACTGTAAGTGGTGCCTCGGACGGCTCCCCCGCACCGACGCGCCCCGCGCCGAAACGTGCAGCCTGGGCCCGGGACCGCGCTAGGCTCGCACGGGATGGCAACGTACAGAAGCGCCTCGCAGATCCTGGGTCGCTCGCTGAACGGCCGCTACAAGGTGCTCGAGCCGATCTCCTCCGGCGCGATGGGCGCGGTCTACCGCGCCAGCGACACGGAGGCCGGTGGAGAGGTCGCCCTCAAGCAGTCGACAAACCCCCTGCACGATCAGCGCTTCGAGGCCGAGGCGCGCCTGCTGGCGAGCCTCGAGCATCCACGCGTGGTGAAGGTCGTCGATCACTTCGCCGAGCAGACCGGTCAGTACGTGGTCATGGAGCTCGTCCGGGGCATCGACCTCGGCGCGCTGATCAAGCAGCGAGGGTCGCCGGGTCTGCCCGTAGACCAAGCGATCGCCTTCGTGCGTCAGGCCTGCGAGGCGCTGCAGTACGTGCACGATCAGCAGATCGTCCATCGGGACGTCAAACCCCAGAACCTGATCCTCTCCGAGCAGGGCGTGATGCTGGTCGACTTCGGCATCGCCCGGGTGCTCGGATCGGAGGGGGAGGAAGAGGGAACGGTGGGGATCGGCACGCCGCGTTTCATGGCGCCGGAGGTGTTCGCCGGGGGCAGGGTCTCCCCGCGCACGGACGTCTTCGGCGCGGCGGCGACGCTGTGGACGCTGATCGCGGGCCGCGCGCCGGTCTACGCCGACCCCACCAAGCTCTCCGAGCTGATCCCCGACGTGACGCCGGAGCTCGAGCGCACGCTGGGCGCCGGGCTGGAGCTGATCCCCGAGCGGCGGGTGGCGTCGGTGGCTGCCTTCGCCAGGGCGCTGGGCGCGCCACTGCGGACCGAGACGGGCGTATCGCTCGCCGTCTCGATCGACGATCCCGACGCGTCGCGCTCCCTGCTCGAGGCCATCGTGCACACGGCTGCCGGCGTGTTCGGCGCCTCTGCGGCGTCGATCTGCCTCGTCGACGAGGTCACGGGCGAGCTCGTCTACCAGGCGGCGTGGGGCGCCGGTGCTCGGGAGATCGTCGGCGTCAGGCTGCCGCCGCGCAGAGGCATCGCCGGCGGCGTCGTCGCCACCGGAACCGCCGAGGCGGTCCCCGACTGCCGGAGCGACCCGCGCTTTGCGGCCACGATCGCGGCGGGGACGGGCTATGTGCCCCACACGATGCTCGTCGTGCCGCTGGTCCGAGGCGAGCGCCCGGTCGGTGCGCTGTCGCTCCTTGATCGCAGGGACGGTCGTGCCTATCACCAGGACGACATCGAACCGGCGAAGCTCTTCGCGAGCTTGACGGTGAAGTCGTTCGAGGTCGCGCCGATGACATACACGAGCTTGGGGCTGACCGGCGCGCCCGACAGCCCCAGCTGAGGCTCAGCCGGGCCTCGCAAAGTTGCGTGCAGGCAGCCTAGGGCGTCAGCTTGCGCGCCAATAAAGCTGCCAGTATTGTCGCTGCGCTCGCGCGATGGGGCGCATCACGACATGAATGAGAGCCTCCCGGATGATGCCGTCGTCGGATCGCGCATTCGGCAATACAGGGTCGAAGCGGTGCTCGGCGAGGGCGGTATGGGCAAGGTCTACAAGGCGATGGACCTCGACGGGACGCGGGTCGCGCTGAAGCTCATCAAAGAGGACTTCGCCCGTGATGACAGGTTCAGGCGAAGGTTCTTCCGCGAGGCGAAGATCGCCCAGACGGTCAAGCATCCCAACGTCGTCCCGGTTCTGGACACCGGCGAGACGAACGGCCTGCCGTACATGGCGCAGCGGTTCGTCGAGGGCGAGTCGCTCGAAGCAAGGCTCAAGCGCGACCGCGTGCTCGACATCCCTAGCGCCGTCAGCATCGCCACCGACGTGGCCGGCGGACTCGAGGCCCTGTGGGCGGCCGGCATCGTTCATCGCGACGTCAAGCCGGCCAACATCCTGCTCGACGCCCACGGGACGGCCCACATCACAGACTTCGGGCTGGCGAAGGACACCCAGGGCAGCCTGCTGACGCTGCCGGGCCAGGCGCTGGGCTCGATGGACTACATGTCACAGGAACAGATCCGCGGGGAGCAGGTCAGCGCGGCCAGCGACATCTACGCCCTGGGCTGTGTGATGTACGAGTGCATGTGCGGACGGCCTCCCTTCGCGCACGTGCAGGGCATGCGTGTGCTCTGGGCGCACCTGCAGGATGAGCCGCCAGATCCGCATGAATTTCGCCCCGAGCTTTCGCCCGAGTTCGTGGGCGCGCTCATGCAGGCGCTCGAGAAGGACGCCGCCAAGCGTCCCACGAGCGCCGGCGAGTACGTGCGCTCGCTGCGGGCGGCCGCCGGACTCCCGGGCTGATGCCCTGGGACGAGATCTTCGTCGTATTCGTCATCTCGCATCTGGTCGGCGACTATCTCCTGCAAACCGAGTGGCAGGCGCTCAACAAGCACGGCGGCCTGACGGGCACGCCGGAGATGCGCCTGGCGCTGTTCTCACACGTCACGCATCTACACGCTGTGCTTCATCCCGGCGTTCATCTGGCTGTGGCATAGCGACGGCGCCGCCGTGTTCGGGCTCGCGGCGCTCATCTTCATCCCCCACCTCATCCAGGATGACGGGCGTCTGCTGGCCTCCTATTCGCGCGCCGTGAAGAAGGCTGACCTTGCCGTAAATCCAGGGCTCGCTGCGGCCGTCGACCAGTCGTTTCACCTTCTGGCGCTGTTCCTTACGGCCTTGCTCGCAAGCGGAGGCGCATAGGCCCGGCCGGCGCACCACCACGCACCCGGGCCCAGGTTGTAATCCGCGCCCAGATTGGACAAATTGTCACAATTACCCTATGTTTGTGGCGAAAGCTCAGGTAGCGTTCGCCCGGAGGCGGCACAAGGGAGCAAGGAGCGAACGGCGTGTTTGGGGGCTCGGATGGATCATATGGCGACTGCACGTAGGTCAGAGGACCTGCTCGGCGCCAACCTCGACGGCTACAGGATCGAGTCGCTCGTCGGCGTCGGCGCGATGGCGGCGGTGTACCGAGCGACGTCACCGCACGGCCGGGTCGTGGCGATGAAGGTGATAAAGCCGGAGTACGCGCGCAACGAGACCTTCAGGCGCCGCTTCGCGCGGGAGGCCTGGATCGCCCGCTCCATCCGCCATCCGCGGGTCGTCGAGCTGCTCGACGTCGGCGAGGCGAGCGGAATGCCTTACCTCGCCGCGCGGTTCCTCGAGGGCGGCTCGCTGCAGGACAAGCTGGCCCGGGAGGTGTGGCTCGCGGTGAGGGCCACGATCCGGATGTGCATTCAGGTCGCGGAGGGACTCCACAGCCTGCACGAGGGGGGCATGATCCACCGCGACGTCAAGCCCGCCAACATCCTCCTGGACAAGGCGGGCGACGCGTACATCACCGATTTCGGGCTGGCGAAGGACGAAGACGGCACGCTGCTCACGGGCACCGGAGAGACGCTCGGCTCGCTGCAGTACATGTCGCCCGAGCAGATCCGCGGTGACAAGGTGACGCCCGCCAGCGACACCTATTCGCTGGGCTGTGTCGCCTACGAGTGTCTCGCCGGCCGCTCGCCGTTCGCCGATCGTCAGGCCGTCGCGGTCCTGTGGGCGCACCTCAACCAGGACCCGCGGGACACCGGCCGTGAGGGCGTCTCGCCGGAGCTGAACGAGGCGCTCAAGTGCGCGCTGATGAAGGATCCCTCCGCGCGACCGGCGAGCACCGTGGCCTACGCCCACATGCTGGCGGAAGCCGCCGGTATGTCCGCCGGCGGCTAGGCGCCGGCGAGCCTCAGCTCCAGCGAACGGAGTACAGCTCGTGCTCGCCGTGCAGCCCCTTGAAGTGGTGCTCGCCGCGCGGCTCGAAGGTCACGCTCGAGTCGCTCTCGGTGTACTGCTTCAGCGTGGAGGAGACGAGGATCTCTCCGCCCTTGGCCCGGCCGGCGATGCGAGCGGCCAGCACGACGTTGCGGCCCAGGAGCTGTTCCGGGTTGGCGATCACGAACCCCGCGTGCACGCCAACCCTGATCGACAGACCTTCGGAGTCCCCGCCGCCGAACGTTCGCTGCAGCGCGACGGCGGCGTGCAAACCGGCGTGGGCGCTGTTGAAGCGAGGCCAGGAAGCCGTCGCGCTCGAACTTCAGGATCTGACCGCCGTGCTCGGCGACGAGCCGCTCCACCAGCAGGCGGTGGTCACGCAGCAGCTGCTCCCAGCGCTCCGGTCCCAGCCGCGACTCGGCGCTGTCGGCGTCGGCGATGTCCGAGAGCATCAACGTCACCGCGCCGTCGGGCGAGCTGACGCGCTCGACGGCCGGCAGCACCGGCTCCAGCGCCGAGGCGATCACATCAATCGAGGTCAGCTGCGTTTCCGGTTCCAGTGTGCCTCCCCAGGCGTCCGGCCGAGCATAGCTTGACAGTGATCTGTGGGCAGAGCAGAATCAAACGCGGCGATGAAGGGGGCATCCGATCACGGATTCGGGAGTGGTGCGCCCGATTTCGCGTCGGGGAGCGGGGAGGATCACGGGCTGCGCATAAGCCCGTTTCCCAGGATCGGCGAGTACGCGTTTCTCTCCGATTGTGAGACGAGTGCGCTGATCGCGCCCAACGGCAACGTGGAGTGGCTCTGCCTCCCGCGGATGGACTCGCCGAGCGTGTTCGGCTCATTGCTCGACCGTGACGCGGGCAGCTTTCGCGTCGGGCCTGCCGATGTGAACGTCCCGGCGGCGCGCCGTTATCGCCCGGGGACGATGCTGCTGGAGACCACCTGGGAGACGCGGATGGGCTGGCTGGTCGTGCAGGACGTGCTGAGCATCGGTCCCTGGCGCCACCAGAACGAGCGCTCGCGTAGCCATCGCCGTTCGCCCACCGACCACGACGCGGACCACGTCATGCTGCGGCTGATCACTTGCATCCAGGGTTCGGCGGAGATCAAGCTCGACTGTGAGCCGGCGTTCGACTACGGCGGCCTGGCCGCCGAGTGGGAGTACGGCGGTCCGGGCTACAACCAGGCAGTCGCCAGCTCGGAGGGCATGAATCTGAAGCTGCGGCTGGTCACCGACCTGCGGCTGGGCTTCGAGGGGCCGAGGGCCCGGGCGCGGACCACGCTGCACGAAGGGGAGGTGGCGTTCGTGGCTCTGGGCTGGTCTGAGAACCCGATGCCCTCGAGTCACGAGGAGGCCTTTGACTGGCTGCAGCGCACCGGCCGCTTCTGGCAGGAATGGCTCAAGCACGGCACGTTCCCCGATCACCCCTGGCGCTCATATCTGCAGCGCAGCGCGCTGACGCTGAAGGGGCTGACCTATGCGCCGTCGGGGGCGATGGTGGCGGCCTCGACGACGTCATTGCCCGAGACGCCGGGCGGCGATCGCAACTGGGACTACCGCTTCACCTGGATCCGCGACTCGACGTTCATGCTGTGGGCGCTCTACACGCTTGGCTTCGACGAGGAGGCCAACGACTTCTTCTACTTCATCATGGACATGGCGGAGGCCGAAGAGGGTCAGCTCCAGATCATGTATGGGATCGGCGGCGAGGGCCGGCTGCAGGAGCAGGAGCTCGAGCACCTCTCGGGCTATGAGCAGTCGCGCCCGGTGCGGATCGGCAATGGCGCCTACAACCAGGATCAGCACGACGTGTGGGGCGCGGTGCTCGATTCGATCTACCTGCACACCCGCTCGCGTGACCAGCTGCCCGACAGACTGTGGCCGATCATCAAGCGGCAGGTGGAGGCCGCGCTGGAGAACTGGCGCGAGCCGGACCGTGGCATCTGGGAGGTGCGCGGCGAGCCGCAGCACTTCACCTCCTCGAAGCTCATGTGCTGGGTGGCGGTCGACCGCGGCGCGCGGCTGGCACACATCCGCGCCGACTCGGCGACCGCCGCGCGCTGGCGCGAGGCGGCCGAGGAGATCCACGCCGACATCTGCGCCAACGCGCTCGACAGCCGAGGGGTGTTCGTGCAGGCCTACGGCGCGACGGCGATCGACGCGTCGGTGTTGCTGATGCCCCTGGTTCGCTTCTTGCCGCCCGGCGACGAGCGCATCCGGGCCACCGTCCTGGCGATCGCCGACGAGCTGACCGAGAACGGCCTGGTCCTGCGTTACCGGGTGGGCGACACCGACGACGGCTTCGCCAGCGACGAGGGCACGTTCACGATCTGTTCGTTCTGGCTCGTCTCGGCGCTGGTGGAGATCGGCGAGCTTGGACGTGCCCGGGCGCTGTGCGAGCGGCTGCTGTCGTTCGCCAGTCCGCTCGCGCTTTACGCCGAGGAGCTGGACGCCCGCACCGGACGCCACCTCGGCAACTTCCCCCAGGCGTTCACGCACCTGGCGCTGATCAACGCCGTGGTGCACATCATCCGCGCCGAGGAGCAGCTCGAGCTAAGCGGGCTGGCCCGCGAGCCGGAGCTCGACGGCGTTAGGGGCCTGAGCTAATTGACGGGCCGGGCGCCGGCGCCTTGGGCGCCGACCGCCCGGCCTGTATTGCAGTAATCGCGACGGTGTTGACGATGTCGGCGACGGTGCAGCCACGACTGAGAGATCGTTAATCGGTTTTCTCAGTCCCTGGAGAACGGGGCCGATGGCCAGCGCCCCGGCCGAGCGCTGGACCGCCTTGTAGGCCACGTTCCCGGTGTCGAGGTCGGGGAAGATGAACACCGTCGCGCGTCCTGCCACCTCGCTCTCCGGCAGCTTGAGCTCGGCGACGTGCGCGTCGACCGCGGCGTCGTACTGAATCGGGCCCTCGACCATCAGGCTCGGTTCGCGCTCGCGCACCAGCGCGGTCGCCTCGCGCACGGCGTCGACCTGCTCGCCGCGGCCGGACTCACCGGTCGAGTAGGACAGCATCGCGATCCGGGGCTCGATTCCGAACGCGTCGGCGGTCTGAGCCGAGCTGATCGCGATGTCCGCCAGCTGCTGCGGGTTGGGCCTGGGGTTGACGGCACAGTCGCCGTAGACCAGCACCCGATCGGCCAGGCACATGAAGAACACGCTCGAGACGACGGACACCCCAGGGCTGGGGCGGATGATCTCGAACGCCGGACGGATCGTGTCCGCCGTCGTATGTGCCGCACCGGAGACCATCCCGTCGGCGGCGCCGGCCTCCACCATCGCGGTACCGAAGTAGCTGCCCTCGGCGAGCGCGTCGAGCGCCAGCTCCGCGGTCATCCCCTTGTGCTTGCGCAGCTCGTGGTAGGCCGCGGCGTAGGTCGCGCGCTCCGGCGCGGTCAGGGGGCCGGTGACCTGTGCGCTGTCCAGTTCCAGCCCGAGCGCGGAGGCGCTGGCGCGGACCTCTTCCGGCCGCCCGAGGATCGTCAACTCCACGACCTCGCGCCGGAGCAGGATGTCCGCGGCGCGCAGCACCCGCTCGTCCTCGCCCTCGGGCAAGACGATCCGCCGCCGCTTGGACTTGGCCCGCTCCAAAAGCTCGTACTGGAACATCATCGGCGTCCTGGTGGCCGGCTGCGGCAGCGCGATCCGCTCCGCCAGCTCGCGCGGGTCCACGCCGGCCTCGAACACTCCCAGCGCGGTGGCGATCTTGGGCTCGTCGTCGATCGTGATCGTGGGCCTCATGCCGTGCACCGCGGTCGCGGCGACGTAGGTGCGCATCGGGACCTGGAGCACGGCAAACGGCGCGTCCGCCAGCAGCGAGGCAATCGCCGGCGCCGGGGCGTAGCCCGCCGTCAGCACCAACCCCGCGACCGACGGCAGCGAGGGGAACATGCTGCCGGCCAGGCTGGCCAGGACGATGTCGCCTCTGTCGCCCGGGACGAGCACGAGCGTGCCGTCGACCAGGTCCTCGAGGAAGTGCTCCACCGTCATCGCCGCCACCCTCACGTCGCGCACCTCTCGCTGGAGCCGTCGATCCGCGCCCGTCAGCACGTCCGCCCGAAGCTCAGCGGCGACCTGGGACATCGTGGGGTAGCCCAGCGCCGGCGTCTCCGTGAGGACATACATCGGCTCGCCCGAGTCGTAGGTCACCGAGTGGGCGCGGATGTCGGCGAGCAGGCCTTGCGGTACGCGGTTTACGACCACGCCGAACAGGCGGCAGCCTCGGTGGGTGAGCGACGCACGCGCCACGCGCACCGCGGAGGCGATCCCACCAACCGACGAGCCCTTGAGCACGACCAGCACGGGACAGGCCAGCTCGTTAGCTAGGTCTGCGTTGAGCTCGAAGTCGAGCGCGGGAAGCGCGCCTGCAAAGTCTGTCCCCTCGCAGACGATCACCTCGTAGTCGGCCTCGAGCCGCTTGTAGGCCTCAAACACACGCTCTCTGACCTCCGCATGACGACCGGCGGCGATCAGCGAATGCGCCTCCTCGGCGGATAAGGCATGCATCTGCTCATAGGTGCTCTGAAGTCCGTAGCGCTTTCGGATCAGCTCGAGCTGGGGATCAGGATGCTCATCGGAGAGGACGATCGGCCGGAAGAACCCGGCGGCTCTGGCTCTGGCCGACAGCGTCTCCATGACTCCCAGGGCCACGACCGACTTGCCGCTGCCCGACTCCATCCCGGTGATGTAGAGGTTCTGCGCCACGTCTGCTCTATTCGGGGGATGCCGATGGTTCTCCGCGGGAATTCCTGGCGCGCAAGGCGATCACGGCAGCTCCCAGCACGAAAATAGCGGCGGCCAGCAGCGCAGCGCGGTATCCCGATGTCAACGCCCGGAGGCGGTCCGGGTACGCCACGCGCAAGAGATCGTTGCTCTTGGCAGTCGCGATCGCCGAGAGGATGGCCAACCCAAGGGCAGCGCCGAGCTGAAGGGAGGTGTTGATGAGGCTTGCCGCAAATCCGGCCTGGTCAGGGGCGACACCAGCATTGGCCGCAGTTGTAACGGCCACGAACACGGCGCCGAGACCGAGCGACATGACGACCAGCCCTGGGAGCAGGTCGGAGACATACGAGCCGCGGACGGGAATGCGCGAGAGGTAGTAGATACCCAGCGCTCCCACCAGCGCACCGGCGACGATCACCGGCCTCGTTCCAATGCGCGACAAAACTAGCGAAGACGCGGCCGCGGCGATGCCAATCCCAGCGGTAACCGGGAGATACGCCGCGCCGGCGGCTAGGGGCGAGTAGCCGAGCACGTTCTGCATATACAACGTGATGAAGAAGAACACCGAGTAGAAGCCCGCAAACGCGATCAATTGCGTGGCATCCGCCGCCGCCAGTCCCTCGATCCGAAAGATCGAGAACGGGAACAGCGGGTTGCGCTGGCGACGCTCGTTGACCACAAAGCTCAAGAGCAACGCGGCGGCGAGTGCCAGCTCGATGATCGTACGGCTGTTAGCCCAGCCTTGATCGGGCGCCTTCACCAGCGCATAGACGAGCAGCAGCATCCCTCCGGTTACAAGCAGTGCGCCGAGCGAGTCAAAGGTGGCAATGCGGCGGCTGGCTCGCTCGGGCGCGATCAGATACAGCGATGCCAAAACGACGAGAACGCAAATCGGCGGGTTGACTAGAAGCACCCAACGCCAGCCAGGTCCCCCGGAGAGCAGACCGCCAAGAAAGACGCCGGCTGCCGAAGCGATGCCAGCGACCGCACCCCAGGCTCCGATCGCCCGGTGGCGGTCTGAACCCTCGGCGAAAAGGGTTGTGAGGGTCGACAGCGCGGCCGGAGTCATGAGCGCCGCGCCGATGCCCTGGGCCATCCGCGCCCCAACGAGCATGCCGCTGCTCGTTGCAAGCCCTCCCGCAAGCGAGCACAAGGCAAACAGGCTGGTGCCCGCGATCAGGATCCGACGCCTGCCCAGTACATCTGCTGCACGTCCACCGAGCAGGAGAAACCCACCGTAGGTGAGCACGTAGCCGCTGAGCACCCACTGCAGGCTCTGCTGTGAGAAGTGAAGATCGCGTCGGACGGACGGCAGGGCGATGTTGACGATCGAGGCGTCCAGCAGGTCCAGGAACTGGACCGCACAAAGGAGTACCAGTATCAGAATGCCTCGCCGCGTCGAGAGCAGCGAAGTCTCGCCCCCGTTATCAGCGGGACGTTGCCCCGAAGCGGTCGCAAGACCGTCGCTCAAACCATCCCCCATTCTCGACCGCAACCGCGCGATCGCGCGTTGCAGATGATATAAGGGCGCATGCTTGCTGGGTTCGGGGCGAGGCCCGCCGCGAATGTCGCTGGGAGTACTGGACGGGTGATCATCGTCGGTTCCGGCATTGGTGGTCTGTGCGCCGCCATCGGCCTGCGCCGCGCGGGCATCGATGTGATCGTCTGCGAGAAGCGTCGCGATCCTCGGGAGCTTGCGTTCGGGGGAGGGATGACGCTGTGGAACAACGCCATGCGGGCGCTCGCCCCGCTCGGGCTGGACGAAGCGGTCGGTGCAATCGGAACTGCGATCGAGCGTGCAGAGTGGCGCACGGCGCGCGATGGTCAGCTGCTCGCCACTTGGCCGGTGGCCGAAGTCACGCGCGACGTCGGTCGCCCGACCGTCTGCGTGAGGAGGTTGAAGCTCCAGCGGGTGCTGGCCGACGCCTACGGTGACGAACACTTGCGTCTCGGCGTGGGCTGTACCGGGTTCCGCGAAGATCCCACAGGTGTCACGGTGCAGCTCACGGATGGCAGCGCCGAGCGCGGCGACGTCTTGATCGGAGCCGACGGTCTCAGCTCGCTGATTCGGGGGCAGCTGCACGGGCTGTCGAAGCCGCGCTACGCCGGGTACGGGGTGTGGTTCGCGACCGCGAACGAGGTGAGCGAGGATTCTGTGTGGCGCGAGATTGACGGACCGGGCGCGCGCTTTGTCTACTTCCCCGTCGACGGCGGTCGCATCTATTGGGCGTGCATCGCCAACGCCGAGGAGTCAGAGGTGGCCCAGGCCGCGGGGCCGGACATGCGGGGCGAGAAGGACAAGTTGCTCGCGCGCTTGCGCGGCTGGCCCGAACCCGTCGAGCGGCTGATCGGAAGCTCCGAGGAGGGAGACCTCTTCCGGCGCCCGATCGTCGACCGAAACCCGCTGTGGCGGTGGGGCTCGGGCCGCGTCACCCTACTCGGCGATGCCGCCCACCCGCTGACCATCAACCTGGGTCAGGGCGCCTGCCAGGCGATCGAGGATGCGGTGATCCTCATCGGGCAACTTTCATCGAGCGATCACGCGACAACCGCCCTGCGCCGCTACGAGCGCCGGCGTGTCGCCCGCGTCGCCTCGTACACGCTCAGGGCGCGGATGATCGGCAGCGTATACCGGTGGCGGCACCCGCTGGCTTGCCGGGCGCGCGACGTGTTCGTCAAGCGGCTGCTGCCGGGGCCGGTGTTCAGCCAGCACCGCAAGGACATGGGATATGAGTTTGAGCCCGATGTGGAGCGTTGAAAACACGTGTCGCGGCGACGCCAGCCTCGACGCCCTGTGGGAGCTGCTGTCAGACCCGGGCCGCTGGGCGCAATGGAACCCGACGATCGCCGAGGCGGCGATCGACGGCCCGTTTGCCGAGGGAACGACCGTCACGCTCAAGACCCACCGCGGGCGCCAGAGCGAGGTGACCCTGCGCGACGTGCGGCAAGGAATCGGGTTCACCACGGTCAGTCGGCTGCCGGGTGCGGAGCTGCGGATTGAGCACGAACTGGCGACCGCGCCTGACGGGCGATCGCTGACCACCGAACGCGCGCTTCTCCGCGGACCGCTCGCGCGGTTGTGGGGGCTGCTGCTCGGTCGTCAGTTCCGTGCGGACATGACGGCGGCGACAAAGGCCGCGGCGGCCTACGCCCAGTCGAGTGAGTAGACCTGCTCGGGGTTGGCCAGTCCCTTCAGCCGCAGCTCGCCCCGTTCGTCATACCGCCAGCGGCCGAGGCGGACCGTGTACTCCCTGGACGCGGAGGAGACGAGGATCTCGCCGCCGCGGGCCTTCCCCGTGATGCGAGCCGCCATGACCACCGCCTTGCCCAGCACGTCGTCCTCGAGCTGAAAGATGTTGCCGGTGTGCAAACCGATCCGCACCGGCAGGCGCTGATCGGGATTCGTCTCGTTGTGCTGGGCGAAAGCCCGCTGCAGCGCGATCGAGCACTCCAACGCCGCGGCGGCGCTGACGAACGTCATCATGAACCCGTCGCCTTGGGATTTGATCACGGTGCCGCCGTGGCCGGAGACGGTCGTGCGCACGATGTCGTTGTGGCTCATCATGAGCTCGAACCAGCGATCCTCTCCCAGGCGTTCGAGCGTCTCCGTGGAGCGCTCCACGTCGGTGAACACGATCGTCACCATGCCATCCGGCGAGGTCACCTCGCGGTTGGCTAGAGGCTCGACATCGACCTCCTCGACGATCGCGGCGATCGTCGCCGAGGTCTCTTCCCGGGTTACGGAGAGCCCGTCCACGGTGCGCTGATTGTCCCCGATCCGGCAGGTTTCGACAGGTTTGACGCGACCATGGGCGTCATATATGCTCGCGACGCCCGGGGGACGACCAGGGGGGCAACAATGACTCCAGACTCAGTGCAAGCGTCGGCCGCCGAGCCACAGGTTCGGGCGCTGGACGACGTACCGGCCGACACCAGGCGCGGGGGCGACGTGCGCACGCTGCTGAGCCCCAAGTCCGTGGGGTCCACCACCGGCTTCATGGGGGCGGCGACGATCGGCCCCGGCGAGCGCATCAGCGAGCACTACCACCCGTACTCAGAGGAATTCATCTATGTCGTAAGTGGGTCGCTCGACGCGCAGCTCGACGGCCAGTCGCACGAGGTCCGCGCCCGCCAAGGGCTGATGATCCCGATCAACGTCAGGCATCGTCTGGTGAACAACGGGCAGGATGAGGCGTTCATCGTCTTTCACCTTTGCCCGCTCGCTCCGCGCCCGGATATGGGCCACGTTGACACCGAGTAGTCCGCCGACGGCGGCGCGAGGGGCACTCGAGGGGGCAAGGGGGTCGGAGGCGTGAGGAGGACAGCGATCACCGGCATCGGCGTGGTCGCCCCGGGCGGGGTGACGCGCGAGAGCTTCTGGGATCAGATCACCTCGGGCCGCACGGCCACGCGGAAGATCAGTCACTTCGACCCCACCGGGTTCCGCTCGCAGATCGCCGCCGAAGCCGACTTCGACCCGCTCGCCGCCGGACTCGAGGAGCACGACAAGCGACGCCAGGATCGCTACATACAGTTCGCCACCGCGGCGGCGCTCGAGGCCACCAGCGACTCCGGACTGCAACTGGAGGGGGTGGATACCGAGCGCGTGGGGGTAAGCCTGGGCTCGGCCGTGGGCGGCACGGTCATCCTCGAAGACGGCTACGCGGCGGTCTCCAACCACGGCAAAGAGTGGCTCGTCGACCCCGACTACGCGCCGCCGTTTCTCTATCAGGGGCTGATCCCCAGTTCGCTGGCCAGCGAGATCGCGGTCAAGTTCGGCCTCCACGGGCCGGCGGTCGTGATCTCGACGGGGTGCACGTCGGGCATCGACGCCATCGGGTACGGCCACCAGATGATCCAGGACGGCGAGGCCGACATCGTCATCTCCGGTGCCTCGGAGTCGCCGATCTCCCCGATCTCGATGGCCTGCTTCGACCCCATCAAGGCCACCTCGCAGCGCAACGACGATCCAGCCCACGCTTCGCGGCCGTTTGACCGCGACCGCGACGGGTTCGTGATGGGTGAGGGCTGCGGGATCCTGATCCTCGAGGAGTTCGACGCGGCGCGGACCCGGGGCGCCCACATCTACGCCGAGGTCGTCGGCTACGGCACGCGCGGCAACGCCTACCACATGACCGGGCTGCGTCCGGAGGCGTTCGCCATGACCGAGGCCATTCTCGACGCCATGCGCCAGGCGGAGGTCAAGCCCGAGGACATCGACTACATCAACGCCCACGGCTCGGGGACGAAGCAGAACGACCGCCACGAGACCAACGCCTACAAGAAGACGCTCGGCGAGCACGCCTACCAGGTGCCGATCAGCTCGATCAAGTCGATGGTCGGCCATTCGTTGGGCGCCATCGGCTCGGTGGAGATGGCGGCGTGTGCGCTGGCGATCGACCGCGGTGTCGTGCCGCCGACTGCGAACTGGGAGAACCCGGATCCGGAATGCGACCTCGACTACACACCGAGGGTCGCCCGCCGCAAGCCCATCAACACCGTGCTGTCGACGGGAAGCGGCTTCGGCGGCTTTCAGTCGGCGATGATCCTGTCGCTGCCCGAGGAGCTGCGCGAGGTAGCTGCGTGACCTTCACGATGACGCCCGACTCAAACCGGCGTTCGGTGATCACCGGCGTTGGCGTCGTGGCACCCAACGGCATCGGCACCGCCAACTGGTGGGAAGCGACCAGGGCCGGCAAGAGCGGGATTTCCAGGATCTCGCGCTTCGATCCCTCCAAGTACTCCACACAGCTGGCGGGTCAGGTCGAGGACTTCGACGCGGGCGACTTCATCGAGCGACGGATGCAGGTGCAAACCGACCGCTGGACGCACATGGCGCTGGCCGCTACGCAGATGGCGTTCGAGGACGCGAAGTTCGACCCACAGGAGTTCGACGAGTGGTCGACGGGCGCTATCACCGCCAGCTCCTCGGGCGGCAACGAGTTCGGCCAGAAGGAGATCCAGGCGCTCTGGGGCAAGGGCCCGAAGTTCGTCGGCGCCTACCAGTCGATCGCCTGGTTCTACGCCGCCACCACCGGGCAGATCTCGATCAACCACGGGCTGAAGGGGCCATGTGGCGTCGTGATCTCCGAGGGCGCCGGCGGCCTGGAGGCGCTTCAGCACTCGCGCCGCACGATCAGGCGCGGCGTCGACACCGTGGTCAGCGGGGGCCTCGAGGCGCCGATCGGTCCCTACGCCCTCACCTGCCAGCTCGGAAACGGCTACCTGTCGACCGCGACCGATCCCGCGGACGCCTACCGGCCGTTCGACAAGGCCGCCAACGGCTACGTCCCGGGGGAGGGGGGCGCGATCCTGCTCGTGGAGGGCACCGACCGCGCCCGCCAGCGCGGAGCGCCCCAGGTCTACGCGGAGATCGCGGGCTACGGCGCTACGCACGACGGCCACCACTGGGGCGAGCCGGCCCCCGACGGCAAGCAGCTGGCGAGAGCCATGTCGGTGGCGATGAAAGATGCCGAAATCTCGCCGGCAGATGTGGACGTGGTGTTCGCCGACGCCTTCGGCGTGCCGGCATTCGACGCGATCGAGGCCGCGGCGATCTCCTCCGCCCTCGGTGCGCGTGCGACCGACGTGCCGGTCACCGCCCCGAAGTCGATGGTGGGCCGCCTATACGCCGGTGGCGCCTCGCTTGACGTGGCTGCGGCGGTACTCGCGATGAGAGACGGGGTCATCCCGCCGACGGTGAACCTCGAGAACCCAGCCGACGGCAACGAGCTCGATTTCGTCACCGCCGCCCGCGACGCGCGGCTGTCGACTGTGCTTGTCCTCGCGCGTGGCTACGGCGGATTCAACGCCGCGCTCGTGCTACGCCGGGTGGAGTGAGCGTCGTCGTGCTCGCGTCGCTTCTGTCGGGGACGCTGTCCGAGCATCGCGATCGGCATGCGCTGGCCTACGGAGACGCCGTGCTCACTTTCGGCGAGCTCGCGCTGGCCGCCGATGCCCTGGCCGCCGAGCTCTCCGTGGAGCCCGGGGAGCGGGTGGCCGTGGTGGCGGGCAACGTCCCGGCGCTCGTGGTCGGGATGGTTGCCGCCTGGCGGGCGGGCGCAGTGGCCGTGCCGCTGAACGCGCGGCTGCGGCGGTTCGAGCTCGAGCGTGCATTCGCCGACGCGGAGCCCGCCGCGGCGGTGTCGCTCGCGGCCCACGGGGGCTTCGCGCTGGCGCGAGAGCTGGCCGCCGTGGCGGAGCAAACGCCGGGACTCCGCGTGCTGGCGGTCGTGGACGAGCTGGGAGCGGTCGTGGACCGCATGCCGGTTGCGCCGGAGAGCCAGTCGCTGCCCTCGGGTCCCGAGGTGGCCGCAGTCCTCTACACGTCCGGGAGCACGGGCGAGCCGAAGGGCGCGCTCGTCCCCCACAAGCTGGCCACGGCGATGGCCCGCAACCTCGCCGCGCTCCTGGGGACGGACGCCACCGCGCCGTACGGGCTGGTCGTTCCCGGCTCGCACGCCTTCGGGCTCGGCTGCCTGCTGGCGGGCCTGGTGTCGGGCGCCTGCGCTGTGCTCGTCGACGCCACGGCATCGATGGACCCGCTGCTGCGGGCGCTACGGCGCCACGGCGCGGCCGTCCTTCACGGATCGCCGGCGCTGTTCTCGCGCCTGTTGCGCTCCGCGGCGACCCCCCCGCTGCGCTGCGGCTTCACCGCCGGGTCGTACTGCCCGCCGGACGTGCTGGAGGCGTTGGACGAACGCGGCACCCGTGTGCTGAACCTCTACGGCATGACGGAGATCGGCGCCGCCAGCTGCTTGCCGGCTCCGGGATCCGGCGCAGACGCGATACACGACGGTGGGGCGGGCGCTCTCCGGCTACGAGCTTCGTGCTGTCGACGGGGAGATCCAGGTCCGCAGCGACTACCTGCCGGACGGCTACCGGGGCCGGGCCTGGGGGCCGGAGGAGCTCTCCGAGGACGGGTGGTTCCGCACCGGCGACATGGGCGAACTCGACGCCGAGGGCAACCTCAGGATCTTGGGGCGCTCGAAGGAGATCGTGCACGTGGGGGGCTTCAACGTCTTTCCCGCCGAGGTCGAGAGCTTTCTGGCGCGGCATCCCGGGATCGCCCAGGCGGCGGTGATCGGCATCCCCCACCGGATGCTGGGCGAGACGCTCGAGGCCTTCGTGGTGCCGACCCCGGGCGAGGAGCTTGACCCCCGTGAGGTGGTCCGGTTCGCGCGGGGAGGCATCGCCGGCTACAAGGTTCCCTACGCCGTGGAGGTTGTCGACGAGCTGCCGCTGCTGCCGTCGGGCAAGGCCGACCGCCGGGCCCTGGCCGACCTCAGGCGCCGGCAGGAGGCGATGCGGTGAGCGTCGATAGCGCGATCTTCGCGGGAAGCCCGCTGTTCGCGAGTCTCGAGAAGCAAGAGCTCGAGGCGATCGTCGAGCAGGGCCGGCCGCGGACCTTCGAGCCCGGCGAGGCGCTCTGCCGGTCAGGCGAGGCGTGCGAATCGTGCTGGCTCATAACCGCGGGACTGGTCGACGTGCTCGGGCCGAGCGGCGAATCCGAAGCGGCCGAGGTGATCGGCCGCCTGCGCAAGGGCGCGGTCGTCGGCGACGTGGCGGTCGTCCTCGGGGAGCCGTATTCGGAGACGGTCGTCGCCAGCATCCCCACCGCCACGCTCGAGCTGGGCGCGGCCCAGCTCTCGGAGCTCGTCCAGCGGGCGCCCCGCGCCCTGCTGGGCGTGGTCCGCACCCTGCACGGTCGCCTGGCGCACGCACACGCGCGGAGCGTGCAGGGACAGCAGGGGGAGAGCGTTGCGCTGGTGGTCGGGGCGTCGCTGCGCCGTGCCGTGCCCGGGCTGTTGAGCGCCGCGCAGAGCGCCAGCCCTTTCCCCGTCACGTCGCTGGACCGCCAGTTTTCGTTCGCCGGCGCCGTGACGGCCGCCGACGATCTGATCTCGAGCCACCGCACGGTGCTGCTGCCGGTCGAGCTCGACGCCGAGACGGTCGGCGCTTTGCGGCGCGAGTCGGACCGCGTGGTGGCGGTGGCGGGAACGGCCGGCGAGACCGCCGAGCTCGGGGTGCTCGACCGGGGAGCCGGCGCGGGGACGGACATCGAGGTGGTGCTCGTGGGTCAGGACGCGATCCGAGCAAGCGGCGCCTGGTCGACGGACGCTCCGCTGCGGGTCGTTCACCGCTGCGAGCCCGAGCGCGGGATGAAGCTCTCCGATGCCGATGTGGCCTGGCTTGCCCGTCACCTGACGCGCACCAAGATCGGCCTCGCGCTGGGCGCCGGAGGGGCCAGGGGCTATGCGCACGTGGGCGTGCTCCAGGTACTCGAGGAGGCCGGGTATATCGTCGATTGCGTGGCCGGCTCGAGCATCGGGGCGGTCGTCGGCACCCAGCTCGCGCTCGGCGCGCAGGCCGCGGAGATCGAGCACACGCTGCGCGAGATGTTCGACGCCGGCGAACGTCGCCGAGCTCTTCAAGACCTCGCTCTCCGGGCGCTCCAGCGGGCTGGAGCTGATGACCCAGCTGCTGCGGGAGACGACCGCCGAGAAGACATTCGCCGACACGGTGATCCCGTTGACGGTCATGGCCGTCGATCTGACCGAGCGGGGTCCAGCTCCGCTAAGGGACGGATTTTTATGGGACGCCCTGCTCGCCGCTACCGCGCTCGCGGGCGTCTTTCCGCCACACGAGCGAGCGGGCCATCGCCTCGTCGACGGCCTGGCGCTGGTTCCCGTCCCCACCGGTGCGGTGCTCGAAGCGGGTGCGGACATCACCGTATCCGTGAACCTGCTGAGCGCGAAGACGCTCCCCAGATGGCCGGGCGGACCACCGCCGGAGCCGCCCGCCGAGCGCCGGCGGCGCGGCGTGCTCGACGACCTGCTCGAGGTGATGGACCTCAGCCAGCTGTCCGAGAGCGTGCGCCACGCGGAGCTGGCCGACGTGCCGATCACGCCGCGGTTCGGGCCCGGACGAATGGCGCGACTTCTATCTCGCCGATCAGTTCCTGGCCGCGGGGCGCAAGGCCGCCGAGGAGCGGCTTTCAGAGCTGCGTTCGCTGGCCCTGCCGGCGAACAGTGCAAACCAAACCCAGAGAGAAGGAGGAAGCGTTGCCCGAACAGACGCAGTTCGGCTTTGAGGACCTAAAGCGCATCCTGGTCGACCGCGTGGGGTTGGCGGAGGCCGACGTGAAGGACGACCCCAACACGACGTTCGATGAGATGGGCCTGGACTCGCTGGCGTTCGTCGAGATCCAGCTGGCGATGGAGCAGGAGTACGACATCAACGTCTCCGATGAGGACGCGGAGCGCATCCACACGGTGGGCGAATCGATCGCCTACGTAAACGAACAGCTGGCGGAGAAGGTGTAGGCGATGGCGGCGCATACTGACAACGCAGTTCAGATCAACGCTCCCGTGGACTATCGTCTGGGAGCGGATGATGGACATCGAGACGTGGCCGCAGCTGTTCAGCGAGTACGCCAAGGCCGAGGTGATCGAGCGCGAAGGGGACCGCGTGGTGTTCAGGCTGACCACGCATCCCGACCCCGAGTACGACGGTCAGGTGTGGAGCTGGACCTCCGAGCGCGTCGCGGACCCCGCCAGCCGCTCGTCCAAGTCCAAGCGGATCGAGACCGGGCCGTTCCAGTACATGAACATCGAGTGGTACTTCGAGGACGCCGACGGCGGAACGCGGATGCGCTGGGTCCAGGACTTCTCGATGAAGCCCGAAGCGCCCGCCAACGACGAACAGGCGCAGGAGTACATGAACAAGAACACCAAGGAGCAGATGCGGGTGATCAAGGAGCGCCTGGAGCAACAGGCCGCCGGGGGCTCCGGCTCATGAGCGTTCAGCGCGGGGTGATCGTGGCGAAGATCAAGCCCGGCGCGGAGGAAGAGGTGGCCCGGATCTTCGCCGAGTCGGACTCCAGCGAGCTGCCCGGGCTGACCGGCGTCCGCCATCGCAGCCTGTGGGTGCTGGACGACATCTACATCCACCTGGTGGAGACCGACTCGGACTTCGCCGGGGCGGTGGAGAACGTCCGGGATCATCCGCTGTTCAAGGACATCTCGCGCAAGCTCGACGCGTACATCACCCCGTACGACCCGGAGACCTGGCGCTCGCCCAAGGACGCCCAGGCCCGCCAGTTCTACAGCTGGGAGCCGGAGGCATGAGTCTGGCGTTCGTCTTCCCGGGCCAGGGCTCGCAGAAGGTGGGGATGGGTGCCGACCTGCTGGCCGAGCGGCCGGAGCTGTTCGACCGTCATCTGCGGCTGGCCGACGAGGTCTCGGGTCTCCCGGTCAGGCAACTGTGCCTCGAGGGTCCGATCGAGGAGCTCACCAGGACGGACGTCGCCCAGCCGGCGCTGTTCGCCGTCGGCCTCGCGGTGGCGGAGGCGGCGGCCGCCGCCGGCATCCGCCCGGACTACGTCGCCGGCCACAGCCTGGGGGAATACACGGCCGCGGTCGTGGCCGGCGCGCTGGGCGCCGAGGACGGCATGCGCGTGGTCTGCGAACGCGGACGGCTGATGGCGGGGATCCAGTCGGAGCGCCCGGGCGCGATGGCGGCGATCATCGGTCTCTCGATCGAGCAGGTCGAGGAGCTCTGTCAGCAGGCGAGCGAGGCCGGGCTCGTGAGCGTGGCCAATCTGAACTCCCCGACGCAGATCGTGGCCTCGGGCGAGGAGGCTTCGGTGGAGCGGCTGATCGAGCTGGCCAAGGAGGCCGGAGCCAGGCGCGCGCTGCGGCTCCAGGTGGGTGCCGCGTTCCACTCGGAGCTGATGGTCCCCGTCTACGAGCGGCTGCGGGCGACGATCGAGGGCGTGTCGTTCGCCGACGCCGCTGTTCCTCTGGTGGCTATTTACTCGGCCGAAGTCGTCCGCTCGGCCGATGAGGTCCGCGAGGCGCTGCTCGAGCAGATCATCAGCCCCGTGCGCTGGGTAGAGGTGGTGCAGACGCTGGTCCGCTCCGGCTGTCAGTCGTTCTTGGAGCTCGGGCCCGGGCGGGTGCTGATCGGGCTGATCCGTCAGATCGAGCCCGAGGCGCAGCTCACCGCCGCCGACAGCGTGCAGAAGCTCGACGAGTTCGCGGCGGCGCGGGCGTGAGCGTCCGGTTGCGCGTCGACGTCCGGATCAAGCCCGGTACCGAGGACGAGCTCGTGCGCTCTTACGGCGAGTTGATTCAGGCGGCGCGCAGCCAGGCAGGGTTCATCGAACACCAGCTCTGCCAGTCGATCGAAGATCCCGGGCGCTGGATGGTGATCAGCGAATGGGAGAGCATCGAGGCGTCGAATGCTTGGGATCGCTCCGAGGAGCACGGCCGGCTGCTCGCGCCGATGCGAGCCTGTTTCGCCGAAGCCTCCAGGAGCGCCTTCAGCGTCAGAGGCGGGGTGTAGCGAGGCCTTGCAGAGAGTCGAGCGAAATCGGCTAGTGTCGGCCAAGGGGGTGAGCATGGAATCGAAGCTTCCACCGGGACCGCGCGATCCTGCGCCGCTGGCGACATTCCGGTGGCTCAATCGGACAACCGCACTGCTTGAATCGGCGCGCAAGCGCTTCGGGCACGTCTGGACGCTGAGGCTGATGGGCGGGACCAGCGATCGTGCTCGTCTCCGAACCGGCGCTGATCGAGCAGATGTTCACGGCCGACCCGTCGGTCCTGTACGGCGAGGCACGAATCATCACGCCGCTGGTCGGCAAGACGTCGCTGCTCGTGCTGAACGAGGGCGAGCACAGAGCCATGCGCGCACTACTTCGACCGCCCCTCGACAGCGAACACGCCCAGCGCTACCACGACGTAGTGGTCAGCCTGTGCGAGCAGGAGGTGGCGTCCTGGCCGCTCAATCAGCCCATGGCGCTGCTCCCTCGCCTGGATGCGATCACGCTCGGGGTGATCATGAGCGTCATCTTCGGCGTCACCGAGGGTGCCCGCCGCGAAGCAGTTGCGTGCGCGCTTGCACAACCTGCTCGCCTACCGGGACAAGCCACTGGCGTCGTTCAGGATGCAGGCGGCGTACATGT
Source organism: uncultured Actinomycetes bacterium (assembly GCA_963846075.1). Classification (GTDB taxonomy): domain Bacteria; phylum Actinomycetota; class Thermoleophilia; order Solirubrobacterales; family Solirubrobacteraceae; genus Palsa-465. Next base: position 32,427 of record CAWJUS010000015.1, read on the forward strand.
CTGGTCGCCAGCCCCCGAAGGCGTTCTTGAACGTGCGCGATCCCGTCGACGCGCTGATCTTCGACGAGCTTCGGCGCGCCCGGCAGGATCCGCGGCTGGCCGAGCGCGACGATGTCCTCGCGTTACTCGTTCGCGCTCAGAAGGGACGACGGAAGCGCGCTGAGCGATACCGAGGTGCGCGACGAGCTGATCACGCTGCATGGTTCAGGGTCATGCCTCGACCGCCAACGCGATCGGGTGGGCGTTCGAGCGACTGGTTCGCCACCCTGAGGCCCTCGAGCGCCTGCAAGCCGAAGCGCAGACCGACAGCGAGGAGTATCTCGACGCCGTCGTCAACGAGACCCTGCGGGTCCGGCCCCCGCTGCCGAACCCCATGCGTCACGTCAACCAGCCATACCGGCTGGGCGAATGGCAGCTGGACCCCGGGGTCATGGTCTCGGCCAACGCCTACATACTTCAGCGGCGCGGCGATCTCTATCCGGATCCGGACCGTTTCAGGCCCGAGCGCTTCCTCGATCAGGAGCCGGGCACCTATACCTGGATTCCGTTCGGGGGCGGTCCGCGCCACTGCATCGGCCGGAGCTTTGCGATGGCCGAGATCAAAGCGGCGTTGCATACGCTGATGCGGCAGGGTCGTTTTACCGCCGCCGAGGAGCGGGACGAGGGCATTCGCCGCCGGGGGGTGGGGTTCAGTCCTGCTCGCGGAGCGCGGGTGGTGCTTCGGGAGCGGGTGCCCAGCGCCGCGGCGCGCGCGGCGGCCGGATAGGCAACTCGACCGGGGGGTTTAACGGGTCGATGAGCGACGACAGGGTTATCGTAATCGGCGGCGGGATCGGTGGCCTCTCCACGGCGATTGGCCTGAACAGACGCGGGATCCCGGTCACCGTGTACGAGCGTATGCCCGAGGTGAGGGAGATCGGTACGGGGACCGGAATCCAGCGAGTGGCGCAACAGGGCCTGGAGATGCTCGGGCTCGGCGAGGCGGTGCGCGAAATCGGAGGCACCCCGTTCGAGGTTCAGCTACTCGTCGCCCGCAACGGGCGGACGATGGCAACGATCCCTCGTCGCGGCGAAGCCTTCGTGGTCAACCGAGGCGAGTTGCTCGAGGTGTTCAAGCGCGCGCTGGCTGACAAGGTGGCCATTGAGTGCAACTCGGAGTGCGTCGGTTTCGAACAGGCCGGCGCAGGGCGTGACCGCGCGCTTCGCTGACGGACGGGAGGAGCGGGGAGCCGTGCTCGTCGGTGCCGACGGCGTGCGATCGGTCATACGCCAGCAGGTTGTCGGCGACGGGCCCCCGCTCGTACTCCGGGTGGACTGCCTGGCGGGGCATGTTCTCCTACACGCACCCGACCCTGCCTCGGACCACCTCCGAGCAGATCTGGGGACCGGCCGCCGTGTTTGGTCTGTTCCCGTGCGACGACCGGCTCTTTTGGTGGGCGAGCGAGGTGAGGCCCGAGGGCGGGGTGGACCCGCCGACAGGACGCAAGAGCGATGTCCTGCAGACCTACCGAGGCTGGCCCGAGTCGATCCCGGAGGTGATTGAGGCAACGCCCGAGGGGCAGATCTACCGCGGAGACCTCTACCACCGGCTGCCGATCAAGGAGTGGTCAAAGGGTCGTGTAACTCTGCTGGGCGACGCGGCGCACCCGACGATGCCGGCGTTCGGCCAGGGAGCCGGGATGGCCATGGAAGATGCGGCCGTGCTCACTCGAGAGCTGGGAGCGGCCGGCGGACTCACCGACCGGGCCGGCGGTTGCCGCTGCGCTGCGGGCCTACGAGGAGCGGCGCATCCCCCGCACGGCAACGATCGTCAACCGCGCGAGCACGATGGCAAACGTATGCACCTGGAAGCGGCCAGTGTCGATGGTCGTCCGCGAAGCGCTGGTTTCCGCGGTGCCACAGAAGGCGTGGCTACGAACCTACGAGCACGAGCACACCTACCAGCTCTGAGATCAGCGAGCGCTTAGCGCGCGTTCCGCGCGCCAGCGACGAGGGCCACCACACCCGGGGGCCGATATCGAGCACCAGGGCGGGTACCAGAAGCGATCGGACGAGGAAGGTGTCGAGCAACGCGCCCGCCGCGATCAGCAGCCCGATCTCGACCAGCACCGCCAGCGGCAGCACCGCGAGCATGGAGAACGTCCCCGCCAGGACGATGCCGGCCGAGGTGATCACTCCGCCCGTCGCGGTCAGGCCCCTGATCATCCCCTCCCGCGTCCCTGACTCGATCGTCTCCGAACGGACACGGGTCATCAGGAAGATGTTGTAGTCGATGCCAAGCGCGACAAGAAAGATGAAGCCCAGCAACGGCAGGCTCGGATCCATGCCGGCGAATTGGAAGACCACATCGAACGCCACGGAGGCCAGTCCGAGCACTGCGGCATACGAAGCGACCACCGTGGCGATCAGCAGCAGCGATGCAACGAGAGCTCTCAGCAGCGCGGCAAGGATGATGAACACGAGCACCAGGACGATCGGAATGATCACCAGGTTGTCCCGCGACTTGCGCGGTCCGCAAGTCTTGCTCCTGCGCCGTCGGGCCCCCAACGAGCATCGTCGTGCCACCCACCGATCGAGCCAGCTCTACGAACGCTCTGGATGTCGTTGAACCCAACCTCGTTGTACGGATCATGCTGGAGTGACAGTTCGAAGCGGGCGGCTCCATGGCTCTGCTGAACCGCCGCTACCGAAGCGAGAAGGGGATCCTGTTGCAGCGCCGCTTGGACGGCTGCGACGCGTGACACGTTGGTCGTCACGACGTAGCCAGGGGCGCTCAGGCCGGGGGGGAAGGCCTTGGCCACAAGGGTTTGACCCTTGACCGCGTCTGGGGTGTTGATGAAGCCGTTTTCAGAGGTCAGGGAGGAATTGAGATCGACCAGGCCGATCGCCAGCACGGCCAGCACGGAGCAGGGAGGTAGCCCAGACGCGTCGAGGGGCCGCGGCCACGCGGAGCGCGATACGCCTCCAGACTCCACCTCCGAGCTCATCGCTGTCATCCCCCGGGCGGGGGATGAAGGGCCAGAAAGCGCGCCGCCCAACGAGCGCAAGCAGTGCGGGAAGAAGGGTGAGCATCGACAGCATGGCCATGGCGACGCCGACAGCGCCGATCGCGCCGAGTCCTTGGGTTCCTTTGACGTCAGCCAGCAACAGGCAGAGGAGCCCGGCGATGACGGTGAGGCTCGACGGCACGATCGCAGGCGCCGCGCGGCGCAGCGCTTCGGCGATGGCCGCGACTGCGAGCTCTCACGCCGCTCGAGCTCCTCGCGATATCGCGCGACCAGGAGCAGGGAGTAATCGGTACCGACTCCGAACACGAGCACCGTCAAAATGCCGCCGGCCTCGCCCGTGATCGTCACGCCGTTCTTACCCAGGACGTAGGCCAGCCCGCGTGACGCACCGACCGCGACGATGATCGAGAACAAGGGAAGGATCCAAAAGATTGGACTTCGGTAGATGGCGATCAGCAGCACGAAGACCAACCCCAGGGTCGCGAACAGCAGCGTGGCGTCCACCCCGGAGAAGACCGAGGCCGCGTCGGCGATGAAGGCAGCTGACCCTGTCACTTCAACTGCGAGTCCGCCCCCGCCATGGCCCACTACTTTTCGGATCGCCTTCACCGAGTTGATAACTCCACCTCGGGCGGGGTTCACTCGCACGATCACCAGCGCGCTCGTGTGGTCACGCGAGTATTGAGGCTTATCGACACCGCCCACGCCCTTCACCGAGCTCAGTTGGATGCTGTCGGAGTAGACCTTGGCGAGATCTGCGCTGGTCAAGCCGCCAGCGCGCCGGTAAATCACGGCGCCGGGCGTCAATCGTCCCGCCGGAAACCTCGCGGACTCCTGGAGCGCCAGCCTGGACTCAGCGTTCCCGGGGAGGGTGTCCGCGGGGTCGCTCTTCTGAGCCTTGGTGAGATTCACGCTGTTGTGCCCCAGCGTCGCGAGCACCACAATCCAGATCGCGATCACCAGGAATTTCGTGAACCGGCCCGTCGGAATGCTCGCCGCGAAAGAGAACACTCGACTTAAGCCCCGCACCGACGCGAGCCTAACGTTCGCCGATCCCACCCGCAATGGGCGTCAGAAATTCGTTTCCGTTGGGTAGGGGACGGTTGCTATATAGTCGGCCGGTGGGCAACTCGGAAGTGGACCTTGGGGAGAGGAGTGGGAATGAACGGCCAACGCGCAAGCTCGATAGTCGAGATTGCACCCGTGAGGGCGCCTGATGCGCGATACGACGTCGCGATCCTCGGAGGTGGCCTTGCCGGCCTGACGTTGGCGATTCAACTCAAGGAGGCACGTCCCGAGACGAGTGTGCTGGTTCTCGAGAAGCGTGAAGGACCGGCGCCCCTCGCCGCCTTCAAGGTGGGTGAGTCAACCGTCTCTGCGGGCGCCCACTACTTCGCCGAGGTCGTGGGCATGCGCGAGCACATGAAGAACGAAGAGCTCGTCAAGTGCGGGCTTCGCTTCTTTCTCACCGCGAATGGCAACACCGACATAACGGCACGACGGGAGAAGGGACCTCCTGACTTTCCCGCGCACGACAACTATCAGCTCGATCGTGGGCTATTCGAGAACGCCCTTACCGCGCGAGCGCGTGCGCTGGGCGCCGATGTGACCCAGGCCGCGCGCGTGAGGGAGGTGCAGCTGGGCGATCCCGTCCATCGGGTTGTGTTCGACTATTTCGGCACCGAGAGCTCCACCGAAGCGCGATGGGTGATCGACGCGTCAGGCCGTACAGCGATCCTCAAGCGCCAGCTCGGTTTAGAGGCCGAGAGCAGTCACCACATCAATGCGGCGTGGTTGCGGCTGAGCGGTGGATTGGACATCGAGGACTGGGGCAGGGGCAACGAAGCATGGATGAGCAGGATGGCTCGTCCGGGCATCAGAAAGTTCAGCACGAACCATCTGATGGGCGAGGGCTATTGGGTGTGGCTGATTCCGCTTTCCTCGGGGCCGATAAGCATCGGAGTGTGTGCGGATCCCCGATTTCACCCATTTGAGGAGATCTCTACTTTCGAGCGCATGATCGACTGGTTGCGGCGGCATGAGCCGCAACTCGCCAGCGCGATCGAGAACCGCCTTGAGGACGTCGAGGACTTCCTACGTGTCGAGGACTTCTCGTATGGCGTCAAACAGGTGTACTCGACCGACCGTTGGTCGCTCGTCGGAGAAGCAGCAGCCTTCGCCGATCCGTTCTTCTCGCCAGGGTCGGATTTCATCGGTTTCGGAAACGTGTTCACCACCGACTTGGTCCACCGCGACCTCGACGGTGAAGACATTTCAGAACGTGTGGAGTACTTCGATCGCCTTTACCAGCGTCTCTTCGAGCACGTCATGTCTCGTTATCGGGACACGTACGCGATCTACGGGCACCCGATGATCGCCTTCGGGATGCTCAACTGGGATTTCTATTCAACGCACTCAGGTCCAATACTGCTGTTCGTAGCCAACAAGCTCCACGATCTCGACTTCATGAAGACGGTCGAATCCGATTTGGAGCGCCTCATCAAGCTGAACATCAACATGCACGCGATGTTCATTCACTGGAACCAGCTGCAGCCGCCTGAGTCGGTCACGCCCGAACAGCTGGCGGCCGCACCCGGACCGCCACCGGGATTCGGCCCGCCGGGCTTTCCGCCCGGTGGACCGCCGCCTGGGTTCCCGCCGGGGGGACCGCCTGGGGGTTCCCGCCGGGGGGACCGCCTGGGGGCTTTCCGCCCGGTGGTCCGCCGCCTGGGTTCCCGCCGGGGGGACCGCCGGGGGCTTCCCGCCGGGGGGACGCCGCCTGGGGGCTTCCCGCCGGGGGGCCGCCTGGGTTCCCGCCGGGGGGACCGCCTGCGGGCTTTCCGCCTGGGGGTCCGCCCGCTGGGTTCCCGCCGGGGGGACCGCCGCCTGGGTTCCCGCCGGGAGGACCGCCGCCTGGGTTCGGCCCACCTGGCGGCGGGCCGCCGGGGTTGCCCCCCGAGATGGCTGCGCGGATGCGCGCCGTGAGACTCATCGAGGACGTTGTCGGCAGCCTCGTCAAGGACTATCCGGACGACGACGCACTCCGCGCAGAACTGCATGAGCAGGTCGGACATGCGGAAGAAATCGCGGTTGACGTCTTCCGCCAGGCGGTGCGATTGGCGCTGCCCGATCGCCAGCTGCCCGAGGACCGTCGGATCAACCCATATGTCGTGAGCCTTGATCCCGAGCGCTGGGAGAAGGACGGCCTTTTCCATGCTCCGGTGACTCCGGCGTGAGTTCAGAATGAGCCCGGCTCTGAGTGTTGCGGTTACGATGCCGCTCAGGTAGATGGTCCGTGCGACGCTACATATGAAGGTCAAGAATGGCCGGGGGGACGACTTCGAGCGTGAGTGGCGTGCGATCGCCGAGCAGGTCCGGCGCGTCCCTGGAAACCTGCGCCAGACTCTGACCCGCGACCCTGACGATCCCGACAGCTTTATCGTCACGAGTGACTGGAGCGATCGTGAGGTCTTCGGCCAATTCGAGCGCAGTCCCGAGCAGGATGACCTGACGGCGCCGCTACGTGAGCTGAGAGCATCGGCCCACATGACCGTGCATGAACTCATTTTCGACATCGAGGGAGGGGCTACCTGATGCCAGCACGTGTGATGGTGTTCGCCAAGATCGACCGCGGCGACGCAGAGGCGTTCGAAGCGGCATACGCTCAGGTCACGGCGAACGTCAAGGGCACCCCCGGCCATATCGGCGACGAACTTCTCCGTCGCAACGAGCCGCCCGACAGCGACGGCGAGGCGCGCAGCTACATACTTCTCAGCGAGTGGGAGAGCAAGGACAAGTTCCTCGCATGGGAGAACGCTCCTGTCCACACGGAGAAGCGCAACCCGATGACGCCCTATTGGTCCGGAAAGGTCGAACGGATCATCTACGACGTCGCACACACGATCAAGTCGAGCTAGGGGGCCGGATGTACGCGAGAGTCAATGCCACCGAGTGGAATCCCGAGAAGGTGGAGGACGGGATGCGCCTGACCGAGGAAAAGATCATCCCGGGCTACCAAGCGCACCCGGGCTTCAAGGGCTACCTCCTCCTCACCGAGCCGGGTGAGGGAGCACACGCGATGGCGATTACCTTGTGGGACACCGAGGAGAACATGGAGTCGAGCGCCGGCATCGCGCGGGCGATGGTCGGCGAGCTGAAGGGCGTTCTGCGGGCACCTCCCAAGACAGACAACTTCGAGGTCAGGTTCTTCGTCCAAGGCTGACCTTGCATCCCCGTCTCCCTTGGGGTAGCGTGGCGACCAAGGGTTGAGCCTTTAGCAAAGGGGGCAGAGTGGCGCAGTATTTCGCGCTGATGTGGGACGTCAAGCCCGGGACGGAAGATCGCGTTCGTGAGCTGTTTCACAACTACGGGCGGCCGGACCACACGATCAGGGACGTCGAGGGGAACGAAGTCGGGACGCTGCTCAGTACGCAGGTGTTCATGAAGGGGGCCACGGTCGTACGGGTCGTCGAGACCACCGATGAGGTTTCCTTGCCCGATCTGGGACGGCACATGGGCCGCCAGCCCGCGATCCGGGAGCTCGAGGACCAGCTCGACGAGCTGGTAGCAGAACCGCGTGACATGTCGACCGACGAGGGAGCGCGGGACTTCTTCATCAAGAGCTTCATGGAGCTGCTGGTGTCCCGGCGGCACGACGAATGAGCGGCGCACCGGGAGCCGCGCCCCCGGCCGGCCCGTCGGCCGGCGGGGCCCCTGGCGGGCCTCCGGCCGATGCGCAGCAACGCGGCTCCGGGGGGCCGCCTGGCGGCCCTGCCGGACCCCGAATCGAGATCGACGAACAGCGGGTCACAGACTTCGGCTCCCTGTTCCGGCTCGACGGCAAGCGCGCGATCATCGTGGGTGGGTACGGAGGGATGGGCGAGCCGACGACGCGCCTGTTGTGCGAGTACGGCGCCGAAGTCGTGATCGCGGGACGCTCGGAGGAGAAGGCGCACACGCTGGCCGAAGACGTCGGGAGCCGCGCAATCGGCGCTCGCGTTGACATCGCCGACCGCCAAAGCGTCGACGCTCTCGTCAAGCGATGCGTTGACGAGCTGGGCGGCCTGGACGTGCTTGTCAACCTCGCAGGAATCGATATCGAGGCGCCGGCGGAGGAGCTATCAGAAGATGACTGGGAAGCCCTAATCGGCATCAACCTTTCGGGTGCGTTTTGGCTCTCGCAAGCAGCGGGACGAGTGATGATCGACGCCCGGCGCGGCGGAAGGATCGTTCATTACTCCACGACCCGCAGCGTCGCCGGCGGACGCAAGGGGTTTGCGGGTTACGCCGCTAGCAAGGCAGGGCTCAACGGGCTGATCCGTCAGCTCGCGACCGAATGGGGCAAGTACCGCGTCGCCGTCAATGGCGTGGCGCCAGGCTTTGTACCCACCGAGCTCGTCGCCCAGGCGGCGGCAGACCAACGGTTCGTCTCGATGATGCTGAACCGGATTCCGTTTGGCCGCTTCGGAGAGCCGATCGAGCTTGCAGGCGCCACTCTGTTTCTGGCCTCACCCGCGGCGAGCTTCATCACCGGACAGGTCATCTTCGTCGATGGTGGCGTGACCGCTAGCTCCTGAGATGGCTGAGTCCGAAGACGACACGCGCCGTGTTGCCTACATCGGGCTGGGCATGATGGGCGCCGGGATGGCGAGCCGGCTCGCCGAGTCCGGCTACGACTTGACCGTCTACAACCGCACTCGATCAAAGGCAGACGAGGTGGCAAAGCTCGGAGCGCGTGTGGCGGAGTCACCTGCCGACGCTGCCGCTGACGTAGATGTTCTCTGTATGAGTCTCGCCAACCAGGACGTGGTCTCGACGATGCTGTTCGCCGAAGACGGTGCATTCCAGCGGCTCAAGCCCGGTGCGTTCCTCGTCGACATGAGCACAGTCACGCCGGACTTCGCTCGGCAGCTTGCCGACCGCGCTCGCGACGCTGGCTTCAGGCCGCTTGACGCGAGCGTTCTCGGTAACCCTTTCCACGCTCGACAGGGAGAGCTGCGGGTGATGGCGGGCGGCCGGGAGGAGGACTTCAAGGAAGTCGCAGGCTTGCTCGGCGCGATGGGCAAGGAGGTCACGTATCTCGGGCCAAACGGCATGGGCGCGACGATGAAACTGGTCCTGAACATGCTGATGGGCAGCCAGATGCCGGCGTTAGCCGAAGCCGTGGTCTTCGGAGAGCGCGCGGGCCTTCAGCGAGAGCAGATCCTGGAGACGATCGGCAAGAGCGGCTACAGCTCACCGATGATGACTTTCCGCACCGCGATCATGGGGCAGCGCAACTTCGACTTCGCAGCCTTCAAGCTGGGTCTGATGCGCAAGGACATGACGCTGATAATCAGCGAGGCTCAGAAACTCGGCGTGCCGCTGCCGATTGCCGAAACCGCTCACGCAATGCTGACTGCCGCTCAGCAGCAAGGCCTGACAAATCTCGACGTCGCCGCGATTCTCGCGTTCCAAGAGCGGATGTCCGGAATGGATGACTATCCGTGGCCCGGAGGGTCGTCGTGATCGTAGATGCCCACGGGCACATCACACATCCGGAACTCTTCAAGCTCTATCCGATGCCGCCCGCACTCGCGGACATCGAGGGAATGCTCGATCGCAAATCGGCCGCCGGGATCGATGTGACGGTCGTTGGCAGCCCGGTTGGGTTCGGGACGATGAGCAAGCGTGGTCACGATAACTACGCGCAGCCACTCGATCGGCTCAAGTCATTTCACGAATGGCTGGCGGAGACGGTTCAGAAGCACTCGCCCCGGCTCGCCGCGTACGCCTACACAAACCCCTTCGGCGGCGACGAGCTGCTCCAGCAGACGGCGCAGACCGTTCGCGACGGCGGCTTCGTGGGGCTGATCATCAATACGAGCGTCAAGGGCCAGTATCTGGATTCGGAGTCGGCCGATCCGTTCTTCGACATGGCAGCCGAGCTTGGCAAGCCGATCTTCCTTCATCCGCCCGCGGAGCCGGTCGGGAGCGACAGCATTGACGACTTCCGCCTGATCGAGCAGGTAGGGCGTTTCATGGACGTGACCGCCGGCCTAGCCACGCTGATCTTCGCGGGGCGCCTGGAGCAACACCCGAACCTCGACTTCATCGCCGCCACGGCTGGCGGAGCGATCTCCCTCCTCGCGGGGAGGATGGACCAAGCGTTCCACCCGCGCCACTGGGCGCCGGGGGGCGGACCACCCGGCGGCGGACCACCGGGGGGCGGACCACCCGGGGACGGATTGGGCGGAGGCCCGCCGGGAGGCGGACCGCCCGGAGGGCCACCCCCCATGGCTAGGTACAAGAACAAGATCAGCGCACCGCCAACCACCTTCCTCGGTCGCGTCTATGTGGACACGGCCAACTCCAGCGTTCCGAACCACGTCGCCAACCTTGACGTCATGGGGGCAGAGCACCTGCTGTTCGGAACCGACTCGCCTCCGCTCGCGACCCCGCTCGACGAGGCGATCGGGATGGTGCGCAAGCTGCCGATCTCCGAGGAGGAGCAGGACGCAATCCTCGGTGGAAACGCGCAGCGGCTGTTCGGTCTCTGAGGCCTCTAACCGCCGGACGGGGTGGCCCCGATTCCGGGCGGCGGTCCAGCGGGCGCAGACGGCCGGTCGTCCGGTGGCCCACCCACGCCGGGAGGCGGCCCGCCCGGAGGCCCACCCACGCCAGGCGGAGGCCCCCCTGGAGGCCCGCCCACGCCGGGAGGCGGCCCGCCCGGAGGCCCGCCGATCCCGGGCGGCGGCCCGCCCGCGGCTGCGCCGACGCCAGGCGGTGGTCCGAAGGCCGGAACCTCCACCGAGTCATCCCACAGCACGTCAAACCCGGGGCAAGCCGCCCGGGCTTGCTCGATCGTGATCCCTTTTGGATCGAACAGACCGTCGCTCTCCCAACGCGCCGGATCGAGCCCGACGGCCAAAGGATTGATCGGCCGGTCGACAGGAGGCTGCTCCGAAAGTGCTTTGCAAGCCTCGTTGAACAGCGCGACGAGAAAAGCCTCGCTGTTCCGGATCTCGGCGCGGATCTCCTCGCGGATCGCATCGTCGGTTGGCAGCGGCTTTATTAGCCCGATCAGAGCCTCGATCATCGGCTTGAGCGCCGGCGGCATGGCAGGCGGCCGTTCCCGAGTCTCCACCCGGTGCCACTCGCGGAACATCTCGTGGGCGCGCGTGTTGAGTTGGAACAAGCGCTCGAGGTCCGCATCGACGGATTTCATGAACTCCAGATCCGTTAGCTTCTGCCTGACCGAGAGCAGCACCATGCCCTGATGATTGCTCATGTAGTCCCAGCTCAGGCTCCCGCAAAGCACATATGGATTGCCGAAAGTCTCGTACGTGTCGCGGTACCGCGAGATCACGCTGTCAAATGCCCGCCGGTACAAGCGGTTGTAGTAATCGATCCGCTCTGAGATGTCACCGCCATCGAGGTCGGTCGTGACCAAGTCGGTGGTAAACGTGTTACTGAAGCAGATGAAGTCAGAGCCTGGAGAGAAGAACGGATCCGCGAAGGCAGCGGCCTCTCCGACTAGTGACCACCGCTCGGGTGAACACATCTGCTCCACGTCGTAGGAGAAATTCTCGACGCGAAGGAAGTCCTCGATGTCGTCAATCCGGCTCTCGACGGACGCCGCGAGTTGCGGCTCGTGCTTGCGCAGCCATTCGAGCATGCGATCGAACTCGCTGATCTCCTCGAATGGATGGAAGCGGGGGTCAGCGCAAACTCCGATGCTGATCGGCCCGGTGGCGAGCGGGATCAGCCACACCCAGTAGCCCTCTCCCAGCAGATGGTTGGTGCTGTATTGCCTGATCCCCGGCTCCTTCATCCGGGCCATCCACTCGCTGTTGTCGGCTGCCCACTCCTCCAGGTCCAGGCCGCCGCCTAGCCGGAACCAGGCCGAGTTGATGTGGTGGCCGGAGTCCGTACCCATGCCGAGCTTCCTCTTCAGCAGCGATGCTCGGCCGGCGGCGTCGACCACCCAGCGAGCGGAGGTACTTGCGCGCTGTCCGAACTGGTCAAACGAAAGCGTGTGCGGATCGCCCAACTGCACGTCCTGTATGCGGCATCCCTGGGCAACGTCCACCCCGCACGCGCGGGCACGGGCCGCGAGCTTGTTTTCGAGCAGGCCCCGGTCGACCTGGTATGTGTCGAACCGCGGGTAGTCGGGTGGTCCCAGCTCGACGCGGTTGGCGATGTCGCGATTGCCATCGTTTGGCGGAAAGAACCGCAACCCGGCTTTGATGTTCTGCTCGTTCTTGAGGTGATCCACCATGCCGATGACCTCGGCGTAGTAATACGCGCCGGCCGGCACGGTCGACTCTCCGACTTTGAACGCCGCCAGGGGCGCGGGACCCTCCCGCTTCTCGAGTACCAGGACGCTCGTCTCAGGGCGCGTTTGTTTGAGCTGGATGGCCAGCGTAAGGCCGGCGAGGCCGCCTCCGAGGATGGCGACGTCGTAGTGGTCCTGCGGACTCCGCACAGCCGCAACCTCGACGACTGACTTGCTTCGATCAGCGCTCACAACTGGCCCCTTTTTCTCGGAATACCCCGCGCTTGCCCTACCTAGGCAAGCGCAGACTCGCCGCGGTCATCATATCCCAGCGCGAAGCGCAGGTGCCAATCTGTCACCGGCGCCGTTCGAGGCGCTCAATCGCCTTACGGACGGTGGCCCGACCGAAACAGCGGGTCAGCTGCCCCGGCCCCTTCGCCGACCGCCACCCTCGCCTCCCTGCTCCGCTGAGTGCATCCCCGTGGCAGCAAACAGCGCGAAAAAGACCACCAGGCCGACGGCGGCGCCAAATGCCACCCCCACGCTCACGGGGACCCTGGCCATGAATCCACGGCCCGATTCCAGCAGAGCGGTGATGGGATTGATGCTGGCGGCGGTGTGCAACCAACCTCCCAGCTGCTGACGTTGCACCATGACCGGCGAAACGAACAGCAACATGAAGACGGGGATCATTATCAAGACGCCTGCAGCCGCTGTTTGCAGCCGGAGGGCGATGCCGGCCCCGTAGAGAGCGATCGCCGTATTCAGCAGCAGTCCCAGAGCAATGATGGCGACGATGTCGATGGCCGTGCCGCGCACCGGCATTCCGGTCGCGAGGGCAACCGCCCAGATGAATGCGGCCCCAACAACGGCTCGGCACAAGGACACAACTATGTAGCCGACGATGATCGCGATCCGCCGCGGGGCCGCCAGCATGAGGCGGGAGCCGAATCCGCTCTCGTAGTCCTTGGCGATGTCGAAGGCGTTGAACACACCGATGAGCGCCATCGACTCAAAGAAGATAAAGATGAATTGAAATGCCGTGTAGCTGTAGTAGTGAAAGCTTTTGGTGTGCGAGACAACTGAAAGCGCCCCGGTGAAAGCGGCGAAGAACAACAGCGGGACGAGTACCGGGGGAGACGCATACAGCGGACTCTTGAGGATCTTTTGCAGCCCTCGAGACGCAATGCCAAGAGCAACCGATGTGCTGTTCACCGTATGAGGGCGGTCCGACGGAGGGAGCTGACCGTCGTAACCAGGGCGAGGATTAGGACGCCGGCAGCGATTCCGCAGCCGAGTGCGAGTGCCTCTTGATCCCAGCCTTTGATCAACAGGCTTCGCGGCGCCTCAACGAGATACGACATGGGGTTGTAAGTGGCGATCGTCTTGAACCACGAAACCGTTATGAGGTTGCGCGGCATAACCATTGACGACATGAACAGGAGTCCTAGTGCAACTGCGGTGAGTCCCTGCACGCGCTCGCCGGAGCCGCTGCGCACGGCCGCGTACAGGCCGATAGCTCCGAAGGTGACGACGTTCAGGAGCGACACGGCGAGGAGCACGAAGGCCCCTCCGACGCCAGCCTTGACACTCGCGCCAGCCGCCAGACCGACGCAGAGATAGAGCGCCGCTTGGAGGACGCCTATGACCGCAACTCCCGAAAGGCTGGCCAGGACCAGCATCGTCTTGCTGACTGGTGTGAGCGCGATCCGGCTCAAGAATCCAGTCTCGATGTCGTTGCCGAGGGAGTTGCCCGCCTGGGTCATCGCGCCGGTGGCGCTCTGGACGAGCGTCGAGGCGAGGATGAAGGTGATGTAGGAGTGAGTAGGGAATCCCTTCACCTTCGTCGCCGCTTTAGCGCCCTCGGATAGCACTGCCAGCATGAAGAGAGGGAACAGAATGTTGGGCACGATCAGCACGGGCTGACGCATGATCCGGACGACGGAGCGCCGGGCGATCGTGGCGAGTTGTGTACTAAGTGACGGCGTCACTCAGGCGTCGGGGTAGGTAGGCCCGGGACTCCGGCGGAGCTAAGCCGCCGAAGGGCGTCCGGCGACTCGTCCGGCGGCTTCTCGGCCGCACCCTCGAGCGGTCGGCCGGTCTTCAGAAGGAAGACGTCGTCCAGCGTCGGGGTGTGCAGCTCGACATTCATGACCCGTAGGCCTTCTCCGTCAAGCGCCCGAATCACGTCTGCGAGGTCTTCCTTTCCCGGACTCAGCCGGACGGCGACGGCTTTGCTCGCAGAGTTGGTCAGCTCGCCGAAGCGTTCCAACACCCGGCTGACATCCGCATACCTGCTGGAATCCACCGGCATTACCTCCAACGTGGGCCGTCCGATCTGGGCTTTGAGGGCTGCCGGCGTGTCCTCCGCGACAATGTCGCCGTGGTCGATAATTCCCACGCGATCGGCGAGTACGTCTGCCTCCTCGAGATATTGCGTGGTGAGAAACACCGTGGTGCCCTCGTCCTTGGCCAGGCGAGCCACCTCTTCCCAGAGGTCGTTACGGCTCTGTGGATCCAGTCCGGTGGTCGGTTCGTCCAAGAAGAGCACCCTCGGCGTGTGCACCAGAGCCATTGCCAGATCTAGCCGGCGCTTCATTCCACCCGAGTACCCGCCGACGCGTCTGTCCGCGACGTCCGTGAGCTTCACGCGTTCGAGCAACTCCGCCGCGCGGAGCTTGCGCTGAGATCTCGGAATCCCTTGCAAGGCAGTTTGGAGCGCCATGTGCTCCCAGCCGTTCAGGTGCGGGTCAAGCGCGGCCGCCTGGAGCGCCACACCTATCGAATGCCGTACCCGGGCTCCCTCCGTGGCGACGTTGAATCCCGCGACGCGGGCAACGCCCGATGTAGGAGGTAGCAGCGTTGTCAGGACGTGCACGGTCGTTGACTTTCCGGCGCCGTTTGGCCCGAGAAATCCATAGATCTCACCGGGCTCGACGTGGAGGTTGATGCCATCCACCGCTCGGTATTTCCCGTATTGCTTGACGAGGTTCTCAACCACGATGTCGTTGGGAGGCAGTTGCGGAACCGAAGAGGGCCTAGGAGAGACAGCTGGTTCGACCACGGTTTCAGCCGGCAAGCGGACTTCGACCAGGGTCTGTCCGATCTGGACTCGGTCGCCTTGATTCAGGGCGACGGCTCCGATCAACCTCTGGCCGTTGACGAACGTGCCGTTCCGCGATGCGAGGTCCTCGATCGTCAAGCCCCCCGCGGAGGGGGAGAACGATGCGTGGCGGCGCGAGATCTCGGGGTCTTGATCCAAAACGATGTCCGCCACTCCTGGATCCCTACCGATTACAACCTGACTGCCTAGGGGTACGTCGGTCCCCACCAACTGACCGGCTGTGAACACAAGCCTGGGCAGCGTCGGGATCTCGCGGACTCGGCTGGGCTTTCGATCCTGTGCGAGCGGACTCGCATCAGCGTCCTGGGCGGTCTTGATCTCGAACACGGTGTCTCCCAGCGTCAGGCGATCGCCGGGGCTCAGCGCACGCCGTTCGGTGACACGTGTGCCGTTTACGAATGTGCCGCCCGTGGAGCCCAGGTCTCTGAGAACCAGCGGGCCGTTGTCTGAGTCCAGGGCGGCATGGCGCCCCGCCACCTGCGAATCAGCGACGACTACGTCGGCGCCGGGATCACTCCCGATTACCGTTGACCCGGTGACTACGAACTCGCGGCCCGTGTTGCGCCCCTCGACGATCGCAAGTCGCATCTATGAAGGCCGATCTAGTCGATTGGTCTCAAAGCGCAGCGTGGCTGTCGAGCGGTGGTGGTCCTCAGAGCCGGCGCTGGCCGCTACGTTTCCGCGACGCGCTCCCCGACTTCGTCACTCGCGTAGGTAGCGCTGAACATCGGCCCGGTGTACATGTGCATCTGGAAGTTTTCGGGCTCGTGGGCGTTTTCAAAGAACTCCCCGAAGCGAGCAACGGCCTTCTTGTGGTACTCGGCCTCGGTGCTTGCGAGCAAGTCCTCCTCGCCCTCCCAGAAGGTGATCGAGAGTGCCTTGCCGCTCTCAAAATCAACCATCGAGATCGCCCCCTGGAAGCCCTCCCGTGACTTCGTGATCGGGAGGATGTTGTCGTACCAGAGCTTTAGCCCATCCTGGACCTTGCCCTCTGGGGCCTGGACGTGCGTCACCCGACAGAACATGTTGCCCCCTCGCTGAGTTGGTGAGGGTCGAGGCCCCGATCCTAAGGCGCACCGGCGGGTAATGCAAGGCTCTCCTCACCGCTGCCCTTGCATCCGCCTTTGCTGCCGCTTCATCATCGTTCGCATCATCGGCTTGCGCAGCGGCGTCTTCATCAGCAGGCGGACGGCTGCCGGAATCTTCGGCGGACCGCCGCCTCGGGGGCCCGCCGGGTGGGAAGCCGCCTGGGGGGCCGCCCGGGGGGAAGCCGCCTGGGGGACCGCCGGGGGGGAAGCCCGGGGGAGGACCGCCGGGCGGGAAGCCCGGAGGCCTGGCGGGAGCCGGCCGCTGGGAAGCCCTGCTCGGGCTTACGGTCCGGGGCTATGAGTCCTTCGGCGTCCCACTTCTTCGGGTCAAGTCCGACGGCGTAGGGATTGATCGGCTCGTCGGCCGCAGGCGCCTCCGGCAGAGTGCTTGCCGCTCGGTGGAAGATCTCGACGGCGAGGTCCTCACAACCGCGCAGCTGTGAACAGAGTTCAGCGCGCAGTTCGTCGTCGTTGGCGTAGGTCTTCGCCAGTCCGGAGTGAACGGTCCCGACCATCACGCCAAACATTGGGGGCTTGAGACCCGGCGGGAATCCGCCGCCCGGCGGTCCGCCCGGTGGCCCGCCGGAGGGTGGCCCCCCACCGGTGACCCATGGAGGAGGCCCGGCCGGCATACCGCCGGGTGGTCCTCCCGGCGCGCCGCCTGCTGCCCAGGGGGGTGGTCCGCCGCCGGGCGGTCCGCCCGGTGGCCCGCCGGAGGGTGGCCCCCCACCGGTGACCCATGGAGGAGGCCCGGCCGGCATACCGCCGGGTGGTCCTCCGGGCGCGCCGCCCGCTGCCCAGGGGGGTGGTCCGCCGCCGGGAGGTCCCCCGGCGCCCAGCTGAAGACCCGGCGGTCCAAACATCGGCGCGTCCGGTCGATCGAGCTTGCTCCACTCGCGGAACAGGTCGTACACCCTTGCGCCAAGCTCGTAGTGCTTGTCCAGATCGGCATCGATCGATTTCATGAAGTCGAGGTCGGTGAGCTTGTCGGCCCTGAAGAGCAGCGTGATGCCGCTGTGGTTGGTGACATTCGCCCACCACACCGCCTCGACAGCCACGCCTGGATTGCCAAAGAGTTGATAGGTGTCGCGGTAGCGAGCGATCACCGAATCAAATGTGCGCTGGTAGAGCCGGTTGTAGTAGGCGAGTCGCTCGTCGATCTCCTCGCCGGCGAGGTCCCGCACTACTAGGTCGGATGTGAACGTGTTCCCGAGGGCGATGAAATCCGAACCCGGGGAGTAGAACGGGTCAGCGAAAGCGGCAGCCTCCCCGACCAGCGACCAGCGATCGGGCGAACACGTCTGCTTGATGCCGTAGGCGAAGTCCTCCACCCTCAAGAAGTCCTCGACGTCATCTAGGCGGCCTTCGATGGCTTCGGCTAGCTGTGGCTCGTGGCGCCGTAGCCAGTCGAGCAGGCGCTCGAAGCTCGAGATCTCCTCGAATGGGTGAAAGCGAGGATCGGCGCATACACCGATGCTGATGGGGCCGGTCGACAGGGGAATAAGCCACACCCAATAGCCCTCGTCGAGGAGGTGGTTCGTACTGAACTTGCGGGTTCCGGGCTCGATCATCCGCGCCATGCAAGCCTCGTCGCTCGCCCCCCACTGCTCGAGGTCGAGTCCCCCCCGAAGCCTCAGCCACGCGGCGTTGATGTGATGGCCACAGTCGACATCGAGTCCCAGCTTGCGCTTCAGAATGCTGGCGCGTCCTGAGGCATCAACTACCCAGCGCGCCTGCGTCGTCGTCTCGCGCCCGAAGTGCTCGAAGGAGACAGTGTGCGAGGATCAGCGAGCTCGACCTCGCCCACCCGCGCGCCCTGGGCGAGATGAACGCCCAGCGCGCGCGCCCGCGCCGCAAGCTTGTTCTCGAACAGCCCACGGTCGACCTGGTAGCTGTCGTTCTGTGGATATTCCCGCGGTCCAATCTCGGGCCGCTTCGTGATATCCCGGTTGCCGTCCGCCGGGAGAAAGAAGCGGAGGCCGAACTTGATGAGCTGCTCCTCGTGGAGGTGCTCGCTCATTCCGATCACCGAGTCGAAGTAGTGGGCCGCCAGCGGTACCGTCGACTCCCCGACCTTGAACGCCGCCAGGGGTGCAGGGCCCTCGCGCTTCTCCAGCACCAAAACGCGCAACTCCGGGCGGGCTTTTTTGAGCTGGATGGCCAGCGTCAAGCCCGCTAAGCCGCCCCCCAAAATGACCACGTCGTAGGCGTCGTCCGTCGCCCGCACAGCGGTCACCTGAACCGTCGATGCGCTGCGCTCAGTTGCCATAGCCCCCTCCAACTAATCCGTATTGGCAGCACCAACCCTACCGCTCAAGGGCACCGGAGAACAACCGCTATCAGATGCCTCCGTCCACATTGAGCGTGATTCCCGAGATGAAGCTCGCTCGATCGCTCGCCAGGTAGAGCACCGCATCGGCTATCTCGCGCGATTGGCCCAGGCGATTGAGCGCGGCAAGCCCCGCATAGCGGGCGCGCCCCGCTTCGTCGAGCTCCGCCGTCTGGTCCGTCTCGATGATCCCTGGCGCAACCGCGTTGACCCTTATACCGCGTCGGCCAAGCTCCTTGCACAGGGCGCGAGTCAGGCCGATCAGGCCGGCCTTCGAGGAGATGTAGTGCGTCCTCGCCGGCATGCCGCGCATCGCCACCGCCGAGGTCACGTTGACGATCGAGCTGCCCTCCGATAGCACTGGCAGCGCCGCCTTGCAGACCAGGTAGACGGCCGTGAGGTTCGTATCGAGTACGCGGTGCCATTCGACGGGCTCGAGATCCGCCAGCATCGCGTGGCTGACGACGCCGGCGTTGTTGATGACGACGTCCAGACCTTCGAATCGCTCGCTCGCGTCGCGCACAAACGTCTGCACAGACGCGGCGTCGGACACGTCGGCCTGCGTCAGATAGCTCTGGCCTCCGATCCCCTCGAGCTCGCCGCGCAGGCGCTTGACGTCATCTGATTCCCGGTTGTAACAAGCCGCCACCGAAGCGCCGGCCTCTGCCAGCCCGAGGACGATCGAGCGCCCGATCCCCCGGGAGCCGCCGGTGACCAGCGCTCGCTTCCCTTGAAAGCTCAGATCCACGAAGCTTCAGCCCAGGAAACCCCGGCACGGCTCCAGTGACGCGGGCGGAGTTGGGCCAGCTAGCGCTCAATACGTGATCGTTCCCTTGAGCGTGACATTGAGGGGAGCGTTGGGCTGAGTTGTTGCTGTCAATGTGTATTTCCCCGTAGCCCCTGCGTAGCGACCGGTCCCGCCCGTTATCTTCGCGCTTCCCTTGGAGGTAATCGTGGTCGTCGGGCCTGGCGCCACACTGCCCGTACCCGAGACGGTGGCCTTGAAGCTCCCGTTCGGCGTGAAGAATGTCGTTGTTCCCGAGAAGGTGAACGTCGTCGACGAGCTACCGGTGGCAAAGCTGGTCTTGGTGACACCCGCGCCATTACCAAACAGAGACGATCTGAGCGTCCCCGCTTGAATCGAGCTGCTGCCGGGAGACGGTACGCGGCCGGTGCTGCTGACGGTTGCGCTGATCGCGGTGATCGTGAAAGCGTGCTTGGTCTTCGTGGGCGCCGCTTGCGCGATGGAGGCGGCTGTGAAGACGAGGGCAGCCGTCAAGCCCCCTATGAATGACTTCTTGCCCATCCTAGTTCCCCCGTGATTGGCTTTAGCAAGCTCGTCCACCATAACCGATGCGACAGCCCTCGGTGGGGTCAGTTTCGGCGGTCCGTCAGCTACGCACCAGCTGGTGGCGATCGTCGACGTGACGGTCATCCGATTCCACGCATGGTCACCACGGCTAAGGCGATCACCCTAATACCTTCTCATCGAGCTTGAGGCGTGCCCACTGTCGTGGCAGAGGGGCTGTCGAGTCCCAAATCGCGTCGATCCCTTCGCAGATCGCCCGCGCCTCCTCACGGGTCGGCCCCTCACCGTTGAACAGACCGTCGGCCTCCCACTGCGATGGATCCAACCCGACGGCCAAGGGGTTGATCGGGCCGTCGAGCGCTGGAGCGCCCTGGGGAAGATCCTTGGCCGCCTGCGCGAACAGCGCGACGAGAAAGGCCTCGTGTTCGCTCGCCTGGCGCTCCAGTTCAGCGCGCAGCAGCTCGTCGCTCGGTTGCTCATCGCCGGGTGCGATGAGCGGCTTCATTACCGGCTTCAAGATCAACAGCTGCCGCCGCGGAGTGCGGGACACGCTCGAGTCATTGAGGCTATGCCACTCACGGCACAGCTGGTGCGCGCGCATATTGAGCGCGTAGATCCGGTTGAGCACGTTGTCGACGCTCTGCATGAACTCGAGGTCGGCGATCTTGCCGCGATCCATCAAGAAGACGAACCCGTTGTGGTTCTCGAGGAAGATCCACTGGAGCGCTCCGACGAGCACCCACGGGTCGCCGAATAACGGGTACGTGTCGCGGTAGCGCGACACGATGCTCTCAAATGTCCGCTTATACAGCGAGTTGAAGTACTCGACGTGCTTTCCGATGTCACCGCCGTCTAGGTCCGTGACGACCAGCTCGGTCGTGAGCGTGTTGGTCAGCGAGATGAAGTCCGAACCCGGCGAGAAGAACGGATCCGCGAACGCCCCGGCCTCACCGACGAGCGCCCAGCGATCGACGGAGCACTGCTCCGCGACGGCGTAGGAGAAGTCCTCTACGCGGAGGAAGTCCTCGACATCGTCCTCCCGATCCTCCACCGCGTCCGCGAGCTGTGGCTCGTACCTGCGCAGCCAGTCAAGCATCGACCCGAACGAGCTCATCTCCTCGAAGGGATGCAACCGTGGGTCGGCACAGACGCCGATGCTGATCGGACCCGTCGCGAGCTGAATCAACCAAACCCAGTAGCCCTCACCCAACAGGTGGTTGGTGCTGAACCGCCTGATCCCGGGCGTGGTCATGAACGACATCCACTCTGCGTCGTAGGCGCCCCACTGCTCCAAGTCGAGGCCACCAGCGAGCCTGAACCACGCCGAGTTGACGTGATGACCGGAGTCGCGCGCCAGGCCAAGCTGTCGCTTGATCAACGACGCCCGGCCGGTGGCGTCCAGTACCCAGGGACTGGTCACCGTTCGCCGCTCGCCGAACAGCTCATAAGCGACCCGATGCGGGTCACCCAGCCCGAGCTCCTTGACGCGGGAGCCCGCTGAGACCTCGACACCTAGGGCGCGCGCGCGGCTGGCTAGCCGGTTCTCGAACAGGCCGCGGTCGATCTGGTAGGTGGTGTGTTCCCGCGGATAGGTGGGGGGGCCGAGCTCCACTCGCTGAGTGATGTCGGTGTTGTCACTCGAGGATGGAAAGAAACGCAGCCCGCACTTGATGTTCTGCTCCCGACGGAGGTGGTCGACCATCTCGATGACCTCGGCGAAGTAGTGCGCACCGCCGCCCACAGTCGACTCGCCGACTTTGAACGCGGCGAGCGGTGCGGGCCCTTCCCGCTTCTCGAGCACGGCGATGCTCGTCCGCGGGCGCCGCTGCTTGATCTGGATCGAAAACGTGAGGCCGGCCAAGCCGCCGCCGAGGATCACCACGTCGTAGCTGTCGCGAGGAGGACGGATCGCGCCCACCTCAACTAGCGACATCCCTCGCACACTCGTTGCTCAGTCCACCCTCGTCGCGAGGCGCTGGCCCGTGCCCGGTCCGTTGGAGAGGTCGATCACGACATCACGTTCGGCGTCTTGGCGCAGCAAGCCTTCGGGTGCGTGCTGAAGCACCTGCGCGCGCGCAGCGACGAGCAGCGGGTGCCGAAACGTGACGATATGCGAGAAGCGCCGTGACGCGAGGACCGTCTTCGTCGTCGGTGGGATCCGCTCGCGCTCGTAGAGCCGCAGTGCTGCAGCCACGCTCCGGCCATTGCCGAGGTCGTCGACCGCCGCAAGGCAGCGCGCGAGCGCCGCCGCGTCCTCAATCGTCATCCCCGCGCCAGCTCCGAGGGACGGGGTGGTTGGGTGTGCGGCATCGCCGAGCAGCGTCACGCGCTCCCGGCTCCACGCCTTCAACGGGTCGCGGTCGAAGACGTCCTGCCGGTCGATCGACTGGGCAGCGGTGCCGTCCATCATCGCTGCGATCGGAGGCGTCCAATCTCCGAACGTGTCCAGTAGATCCTGCTTGCGCCCTTTGGGGGGTCCGCCGAACCTTCGGGACGCGCGGTCTTGCTGAACCAAAACGTGTCGCCGCCACTCAGGGTTCCGATCCCCACCGATCCGCCCGGCCCGAGGGCGACGATCGGGAATCCGTCGGGGACCTCTTCGAACCTGCTGCGCCTCGCCGTTCCCCCCCCCCCTCCCCCCCGACCCCACAACCCCCCCCCACCCCCCCCCCCCTCCCCCCCCGCCCCCCCCCCTCCCCCGGGAACAATCCTCGCCACGGCCTCTCGAGGACCTGGACACTCGCGCCCCCCCTCCCCCCCACTCATCTCACCCCCTCCTTCCCCTCCCCCCCACCCTCGCCTCTCCCCACCCCCACCCACCCTGCAGGTTGTGGACACCATCGAGCTCGACGATCGTCACGTCGCGCAGAGCCTCGGCTAGACGTGCCCGGTCCTCGCCTGAGAGCGAGGAATACTGCGAAAGCTCTCGACCCATGTCGACGGAGATGTCGATCGGCGTCCCCTTGTCGCGGCCGACGAGCAAGAGGTCGGCACGGTGCACCGCGACGCGAGCTCGACGAGCTTGACCTCGGCGATCCCGGCCGCCATCCTCGGAAAGGAGACCGCGTCGGTCGCCGCGATCGCCTCGGTCCGAGCGGCGATCACATCAGGGGTAGCGGAGCGAGGGTCGACCATCCGCTGACCCGCTCGCTCCGCAAACGCCTTGGGATCGGCCCGCGCCATCTCGATCAGCATCCGGTTGTTGCCAGCTTGCGTGCCAATATCGAGGCTGTCGCCTGGAGGTTCTTCCAGCACGAGGCGCTGCACGAATGTCGGATGCTGGGCCGCGCAGGCGAGCGCGATCCGTGTCCCCAATGAATCAGCGACCAGGAGATCGACCTCTGCACGGTCAGGCCGAAGGGACGCGGTCGTCTCGATTAGGTCGCAGCCATATTGGGCAGCGACGGTTCGTTCGCCGCAATGGACACCGAACTCTCGCCGTGGCCGCGAAGATCGACTGCGATCGCGTGCCATCCCCGCTCGGCGAGCCAGCTGCCGACGCCAGCCCACGTGTAAGACGCATCGGTCCCGCCGTGGACCAGCAGGGCAAGTGGGCCGGCGGGTGCGCCCCACGATCTATGAGCTAGCAGCATCGGGCCGCCACGCGCTCTCCGCGAACAGCCAGACATGTCCGCGCGAGAAGAACCCTGTGCTCGAAGGGCCCAGCGCTCATCAGATTGGTCCCGTTATCCCGATCTGTCCCCCTCGCTGGTCACGCGCCAGCGATGCCTATCCTACACAGCGTCGAAACTATTGGTGTCTGATGAGTTTGTGCTACTGATCGGAGCCAACCAGGCGGTATCGGCCACCGTGGAAGACCAGTGGCTGGCCCTCGGGCTCGAGGCCAAGCTCGAGCACCTCACCGACGTAGACCAGGTGATCACCGGCCTCGTATTCGGCGTGCAGACGACAGTCCAGGTACGCGATGGACCCCTCCAGGATCGGTGAGTTGGTCATTCCCGTGCGATGAGGGACATCGCGGAACGCGTCGCGTCCCTTGGGACGGTCGCGCGAGGCGAAATAGCGCGAAAGGGGCTCCTGCTCGGTATGCAGGATGTTCACCGCAAAGCAGCGGTTACGTGAAATGTGGTCGCTGCCCTCAGAACCGGCGATGACGCACACCAAAACGAGCGGCGGATCCAGTGACACCGACGAGAACGCATTGGCTGTCATGCCATACGCATGCTCGTCGCCGCTGGTGGTAACCACGGTCACACCCGTGGCGAACGCGCCGACGGTTGACCGAAAGTCCTTAGCGGTGAACCCCGCGACCGTTGCGGTCGACATCGCTAGCGATTGCCTTCCGGGTCGAGCCGGGCGCGGATGACACGGTCGAAGTCCGGCACGAGCTGCAGTGACTGTGCGATGAGGTCACGGAATGTGTCACGTTCCAGGCCGAGCAGCCTAACGTCCGTCTTGGCACGGACGCTCGACGTGCGGGGCTGGTCACGCATGATGGCCACCTCGCCGAACAGTTGACCCTCGGTGAGCGTGTCGACCGACCTCTCCACCGGCTTCGTCGCGGACCACCTCAGCCTCGCCCGCGACGATGATGAACAGTTTGTCTGCCGGCGCGCCCTGGCGCACGATCGTCTCGCCAGCCGGCACCTCGAGGCGCTGCAACGAGGCGATTATGCTCTCGCCTCCTTGAATCGGGAGGTCGGTGATCACGCTGTAGGAACGCTCGCGATGAAAGTCGGCGCCGAAGGTTCCCTCCGCCGATCCGCCGCCACTGCTGGAGGCGGTGTTGTCGATGAACTGGAACTCCGTCGGGGTTATGCGGAAGAACGAGATGCTCATCGTCGAACCCGGGGAGAGCGCGGGGAACTTCTGCCCGAACAGGTCCGCGACGCGGGCGATCTGCTCACCGCTCAACAGCGGGGAGCATTCGCCACTGCCCTGCACGCCCCTGGTCTTGCTCAGGTCCTCGGCGTAGTCGTCGATCGTGAAACTGACCACTGGGTTCTGTCCGATCTGACGCGCGGTTATCGTCGTGGCACGGGTCCAGAAATAGAGCGTGGCGCCGTCGTTTACATAGAGGAACGTGCTGGCGCGCGGCACTCCGGCCGGCGACGCTGTCGCCAGGGTGAGAGTCTTGTGTTGTTGCACGTAGTCGAGCACCTCAGAGGGCACATCGAGCGTCGTCTGGCCTGCGCTCATACGGTCTCCTTTGGACTGCGAGGAAGGATCGAAACGCGACTCATCACCGGCAAAAACGCTGAACACCCCGGCGGTCGGCGGACGTACCTTTCGAGCGCGGGCACAGGTACCCCCGACCCAAGAACCGCGGGAGCTTCCAGGCGCGCGGCGGAGATACGTTCATGCGCGGACTCTACAGATCGCCAGTCGGAAGCGGGAACCTCTTCGCGTCCGGATCGAGGTCCCCGCATCATGCAGAGAGCCCGGATTTCCCGTAATCACGGCCTTTTAGGCCCGGTCGGGAGCGGTAAGATGGATTTGTGATGAGGGGGCAAGTGGGGACCGCGATCAACCCGCTGCGCGTTGCGATTGTGGGCTCGGGGCCGTCGGCGTTCTATGCCGCTGGACACCTGCTCAAGAACAAGGCGAAACCGGACCTGGCCGTCGAAGTTGACATGTTCGACCGGCTGCCGACACCGTGGGGGCTGGTAAGGGGTGGGGTGGCACCGGACCATCCCAACATCAAGGCCGTCTCGCGCGTATTTGAGAAGACGGCTGCGCTGCCCGGGTTCTCATTCTTTGGAAGCGTCGAGTTCGGAAATCACGTCCGCCGCGACGACCTGCGTCGGCGGTACCACGCCGTGATCTACGCCGTGGGCGCCCAGACCGACAAGCGCATGAATATTCCCGGTGAAGATTTGCCCGGGTCCTGGCCGGCGACTGAGTTCGTCGGCTGGTACAACGGCCACCCGGATTTCCGCCGCCTGGAGTTCGACCTCTCCTGCAAGCGCGCGGTGATCATCGGCGCCGGAAACGTGGCCCTCGACGTGGTGCGGATGCTTGCCCTCACGGCCGATGAGCTAGCTGTCACGGACGTGGCCGACCACGCACTGGACGTGCTGAAGGAATCGGCGATAGAGGAAGTGGTGCTGGTCGCTCGGCGCGGACCCGCTCAAGCAGCCTTCACCAACCCCGAGCTGCGCGAGTTGGGCGAGCTTGCCGACGCCGATGTGTTCGTCGATCCGGCTGACGTGGAGCTCGATCCTGAAAGCCTCCAGGCGATCGCCGCTCAAGGTGAGTTGACGGCCCGACGGAACGTGGAGATTCTCACTGGATACTCGAAACTGGCCACTGCCGGCAAGCGGCGAAGGGTAGTGCTGCGGTTCCTGCTCTCCCCGCTGGCGATCAACGGAGAGGAGCGAGTGGAGAGCGTTGAGGTCGTTCGCAACCAGCTGGTCATCGAGAACGGACGGCAACGAGCGCGGCCCACGGATCGGCGGGAGACCCTCGAGGCCGGAATCGTGTTTCGCTCGATCGGCTATAAGGGGGTCTGCCTTGAAGACGTGCCCTTCCACGAGCCGAGCGGCACGATTCCCAACGAGATCGGACGCTTGATCGATCCAGCCGACGGCAGCGTGATACCGGGGGAGTATGCGGTGGGCTGGATCAAACGCGGGCCAACCGGAGTGATCGGCACAAACAAGCCCGACGCGCAGGAGACGGTGGTGGCCCTGCTCGAAGACCTCGAGGCGGGGCGGCTGACCGAGCCCCCGGACTCGGCGCGGGATTCACTGCAGCGTCTGCTGATGGAGCGCGACGTCGCCCATGTCTCCTACCGGGGCTGGCAGCAGATCGACGAGGCTGAGCGGGCTGCCGGCGAGCCGGCCGGACGTCCAAGGGTCAAGTTCTGCACATTGGAGGAGCTTCTGGCTGCCGCGAGGACCGGCGAGACCGTGCGCGCGTAGCGAGTCGGCGGAGGCAGGTACCTGGATCCGTCGATCGGGGGGTGGACGCTCTCAAGCGCGGATGATGCTGCGCTCTCGGGCCGGCAGCTCGATGTTCTGCGCCTACTCGCACTCGGCCACACGAATGCGGAGATCGTTTATCGGATCGTCTAGGAGGCGCTCACCAATGTCGTAAAGCACGCCGGGGCTGAGCACGTGACGCTGCGCGTGAACGCAGTGTTGCCGTTGGCGGCCTGAGGCCCTAGGTCGGGATTGTGGGCGGCGCGCTTGGCTCCGAGCCGAGCCCCGGCTCCCCGGCCATCGACCACTGAAACCTGGTTACGTTCTCCCGGGGCGCGAACAGCCCGGGCCGCGTCCCGCGGCGGACGAACAGCACCGGCGCCGGCGCTGCCTTGGCGATCTCCGACCGCGTCGGACCCAGGCCCTCGCGGCGCCAGCGGTCGGAGAGCCCGATGACCAGGAGGCCTGCCCCCCCGGCCGCGGAGACGATCCCCTCGCGGCCACCCGCCACGACCAACGGCTCGCTGGCGATGCCCGTGGCCTGCTGCACGAGCAGGCCGGCGTCGGCCAGCATGCGGGTCACAGACTTGCTGTCATCGCTTTGACCCGCGGCGCCGAGCAGCTTCAGCGGGGCGCCCGTGCTCGACGCCAGCCACGAGCCCAGCTCCAGCGCCAGCCAGTCGTGCTCCGCACCGCCGAAGGGCAGGAGCACCGGCGCATCGGGGCCGAGCTCGATCGGCTCGCCCTCCCTCGCGACGAGCACCGCCACGTCGCACGACGCTCCACTGAGCAGCCTTCCCACGTCGCCCAGCGGCAGGCCTTCTCCAACCAGGCGGCGTCGGCCCTCGGTCAGCACGAGGTCCACCGGCTCCCGCTCGGCAATGTGGACCAGATCTGATCCCAGGTTGTTGGAGGTGAGGGCCACGGCTCGGGCGGCGACACCCTCCTCGAGGAGCCTGTCCCGGACCTGATCGACCGCGTTGGAGGCCCGCTCGAGCTGGAGGTTCTCCGTTTGCAGTCCGCTACGCACGCCGGCGCCGACCGAGCGCGGGGGCTGCACCAACCGGGTGATGATGAGCTCCCGGCGCGGCTGGGCCTGCGCCAGGGGCTCGGCAATCGCAACGAGCTGTCCCAGCGCGGCGTCGGTCTGGGGGGCAACCAGGATCGAGCGCTCGGGGGTCTCGAGCGTTGGCAGGACTCGAGAGGCGTCGCGCGCCGCAGCGAAGTCGTCTTCGACGCGCCCGCCGTACTCGTTTCGGCGGTCGAGCAGCTGCAGCACGGGGCCGGTCATCAACGTGGTGACGATGGCCATGATGACGAGCGCGGCGAAAAGGTCCGCAGAGATCGCCCCTGAGTCGAGCGCCAGGTTCAGCACGATCAGCTCGGTCAGCCCGCGCGTGTTCATCAGCGTGCCGATCACCGTGGACGCTCGCCAGTCGTAGCCGCTGACGCGGGCGGCGACGGCCGCGCCGGCGAGCTTTCCGGCGATCGCGATCCCGATCAACGCCAGCGTGATGAGCCACAGCTCGGGGCGGTTGAGCAGCGTGATGTTCGTCTTCAGGCCGGTGTAGGCGAAGAACAGAGGCAGCAGCACGATGAGGAGGAAGTCCTCCAGCCGGCGTGTGACCTCCTCCGTCAGCCGGGCGTGGCGAGGCATGGCCAGCCCCATGATGAAGCCGCCGAAAATCACCGAGATGTTGATCGCCTGGGTGAACCACGCCGACAACAGGACGCCGGCGAAGATTGCGGCAAGCCAGGCGCCGGGGACGCGTCCCACCTCATCGAAGGCCGTGGCCATTCGCGTCAGGAGTCGGCGGACCACCAGCAGCATCACCAGCGTGAAGCCGGCCGCCTCGCCGATCGTCTGGGCCACAGCGCCGAACGAGCCCGAGGCCGCCACGGTGGTGGCCAGGGCGATCAAAAACCAGGCCGTGACGTCATCGATCGCGGCACAGGCGATCGACAGCGATCCGAGGGGGCGGCCCAGCATCCTCCGCTCGGAGAGGATGCGAGCCAGCACCGGGAAGGCGGTGATCGACATCGAAACGCCCATGAACAGCGCAAACGCCACGAACTTCTTGTCCGGTCCAAGGATGGTGTAGAGCGGGAGCGCTGTGGCGATGCCCAGGAGCATCGGCAGTGCGACGCTGGCGTTGGAGATCGCCGCCGCCTGAACGCCCTTGCCCCTGAGCTCGCCGCGATCCACCTCGAGTCCCACCAGGAACATGAAGAAGATCAGCCCGATGTTCGCTGCCACGGCGAACGCAGTGAGGATGTCGGTCGGGAAGATCGTCGCCTCGAGGCTGGGGGAGATTGCGCCCACGACCGACGGGCCGAGCACGATGCCGGCGATTACCTCGCCCATCACCCGGGGCTGGCCCACCTTGACGGCCACGATCCCGAACAAACGGGCGACGATCAGCACGATCGCCATCGCCAGGAATACGGCAGCGGCCAGATGGGTGACGTCGGGCCGCTGCTTGGTCGCCGTGAATTGCTCTCCGGCGGGCCCCAACCCCGTCGGCGTGGTCAGCACCGGCTTGGCCGAGGTGGCGGATTTCACCGGCGTTGCGACCTCCAGCGGGATCACCTTCACGTTCTGCAGCTGGAGGTCGTTCGCCGTAGCCGTCAGACGCACCAGTCCGCCGCGTGTACACGCCACGTCGCCCGAAACCAGCCCGCTCTTCGACGAGTACGCCACGCGTCCAAGCTTCTGCGACTCGGCGCTCAGCGCATAGCTCGATCCGCTCCCCGTCATGACGAACGTGCCGCCAAAGCAGGTTGAGCGTGGGGACAGCGCGAACGTGCCGTTGATATCGCCCGGCGTCCGGGGGAGTGCGGCCCCAGGATCGGGCGGCTCCTTCGTCAGGGTGGCGGCGAATGGCGCGCCGCCCAGCGTGCCCGTGATCGTGCCCTTGGCCCCTGCCACGGCGACCGCGTCGAGCTTGAGCTGCTTGCCCGTGACGCAGTCGACCGTCCCGCTGAGGCGACGCCCGTTTCCGGGGAGCTTGGCGGACTGGAGTCGCAGCTCACCTCCCAGCGTGCGCGCGCTGTTGGTCAGATCGACGAACTGGCCGGACTGTTGCACGCTGAACGACGGCCCGAAGGCCGCCGGCTGGACCGGCGCCGTGGGTGGCAGCGGTGCTCCCGTCACCGGCGGCGGGACCGCGCCCAGGCATGAGTTCGGGGCGCTGGCGGCATATCCGCCGGCGATCGCCGGCTGGGCCTTCTTGTTTTTCCCCTGGTCGACCACCACGACCACGACGACGACCGCGATCGCGGCGAGGACGACGTAGAACGTGATCAGGCGACCGGCCAACCTGCGCCCACTTGGCCTCTCCTGTGACGACACGAAACTCCCTCGTCTGATGGCCCGCGCCGGCGACTCGCTTAGGACCCGCCCAAGGGTTTCAAGCTAGCCGAGCCCGGGGCGGCGCACATCGGGCGTGAGACGTGGCGAGCATCCGGAAAATGCCGCATTTTGATCGCTCAGGCCGCCGCCGCAGTTTCGCCGGCCAGGAACTCCTCGACGAAATCGGTGGACACGTCGCCGGAGCGGAAGCGCTCGTCGGCGAAGACGCGGCGGTGGAACGGGATCGTCGTCTTGACGCCCCGGCCCTCGATGCGGAACTCGCTGAGCGCGCGATCCATCCGCTCCAGGGCCTCCGGACGGCTGGGCGCCCAGACGATCAGCTTCGCGATCAGCGAGTCATAGAACGGGGCGATCGACCACCCCGGGTAGCAGTGCGAGTCCACGCGCGTCCAGGGACCGCCGGGGGGCACATAGACGTCTAGTTTGCCGGCCGCAGGGGCGAAATCCCTGTCCGGGTCCTCGGCGTTCACGCGGCACTCCATCGCGTGGCCTTGGACGGCGAGGTCTTCCTGCGCGACGGACAGGGGCTCGCCCGCAGCGACGCGGATCTGCTCCTGGATCAGATCAACGCCGGTGATCATCTCGCTGACTGGGTGCTCGACCTGGATCCGCGCGTTCATCTCCATGAAGCTCAGATTGCCCTCGTAGTCGAGCAGGAACTCCATCGTGCCGGCCCCCGTGTAGCCAACCGACAGCGCGCCCGCCACGGCGCGCTCGCCGATGTCGCGCCGCTGCGCGTCCGAGAGATGGATCGAGGGTGCTTCCTCGATCAGCTTCTGGTGGCGGCGCTGGACCGAGCAGTCGCGCTCGAAGAAGTAGACGCCGTTGCCGTGGCCGTCGCAGACCAGCTGGACCTCCGTGTGGCGGGGCGCCTCGAGGTAGCGCTCGATGTAGACGGCACTGTCCTTGAAGACTGCCTGGGCCGTCGCCCGCGTGGTCTGGTACAGGCGCGCCAGGTCCTCTTCCCGGCGCACCACGTTCATGCCGCGCCCGCCGCCCCCGGCGACGGCCTTGATGATCACCGGAAAGCCGATCGAGGTCGCGATCTCGCGCGCTTCGTCGGCCGTCTGTACGGGCTCGATCGTTCCCGGCAGCAGCGGCAAACCCGCCTTTTGCATCAGATCCCGGGCGATCGCCTTGTCGCCGACCCTCTCCATCACCTCTGGACGCGGGCCGATGAACGTCAGTCCATTGTTCGCGCAGATCTCCGCGAAGAACGGGTCCTCGGACAGAAAGCCGTAACCCGGGTGCAGCGCGTCGGCGCCGGTCTTCTGCGCCGCTCCGATCAGGTTCGGTATGTGCAGGTAGCTCTTACCCGGGTGCGGCGGGCCGACGTGCACGGCCTCGTCGGCGAACTGCACGACGGCGGACTCGGCATCCACGGTGGAATAGACCGCAACCGACGCGATTCCTAGCTCGCGGCAAGCCCGCGCAACCCGCAGCGCGATCTCGCCGCGATTGGCGATCAAGACCTTCTCGAACACTAGTGTCCCCGTGCCACTAGGCCTCGGGAGGCTCGAGGTACATCAGCACCTGCTCGAACTCAACCCACTCACCGTTCTCGGCGGCGATCTCGGCGACCTTTCCCCCTTCGGCCGCGACCACCTCGTTCATCATCTTCATCGCCTCGACGATGCACACCGTCTGGCCCGCGTCCACCGAGTCGCCGACCTCCACGAACGGCTTCTCGCCGGGCTTCGGCGCGGTGAAGAACGTTCCGACCAGCGGCGCCAGGACCGGTACGCGGTTGTCGACCGCCTGCTCGAGCGTGAACACGCCGGACGCCATCCGGGCGCCGGGGTCGACGCCCAGCCCCGGCCCGGCGGAAGTGGCGACCGGCTGCCCGGCCGGCAGCGCGGACGCGTCGCCCGCGGCGGGCGCGGCGGACACGGGCGCCGGCGCGCCCCGCTCGATCTCGATCTTGTACTCGCCGGCGGCGACGGCGAAGCGCTGGACCGTACTTCCCTCCAGCCGCTTGACCATCTCACGTGCCTCGGCCCAGACCGACTCGATCATGTCGCGGTCAGGGTTGTTGGTCGGTCTCTCGGTCTCGCTCATGGCTCCCCTGTGATCGGCGGAAGTATCGGCTGCCGGCCGGGCGCCCCGAACTTGCGAAAGCGCTCATAGCGCTGCACCAGCAGCTCATCTGTATCCAGCGGGAGCAGCTCGGCGAGCGAGGCGACCAGCGCCGCCCGCAGGTTCGCTCCCGTGACGCTCGGGTCGGCCTGGGCGCCCTCATCGGGCTCGGGCACGACGGCGTCCATGACGCCCAGCCGCAGCAGATCGGGGCTCGTGATCCGCAGCGCCTTGGCCGCTCGGGGGGCCGCGGCGGCGTTCTTGAAGAGGATCGTTGAGCAGCCCTCGGGGCTGATGACCGAGTAGTAGGCGTTCTCCAGCATCAGCACTCTGTCGCTGGTGGCCAGGGCCAGAGCGCCGCCGCTTCCACCCTCGCCCGTCACCACCGTGACGGTGGGCACCGGCAGGCGGGACATCAGCATGATCGACTCGGCGATGGCCACCGACTGGCCCCGCTCTTCGGCGCCCAGGCCCGGGTAGGCGCCCGGCGTGTCGACAATCGTCACCACCGGCAAGCCGAAGCGAGCCGCGTAGCGCATCAGCCGCATGCCCTTGCGGTAGCCCTCGGGCTCGGGCATGGCGAAGTTGTGCTCCATCATCTCGCTGGTGGTGTGTCCCTTGTGCTGTCCGATCACCATCACCACGAGGTCGCCCAGGCGCCCGAGCCCTCCGATGATCGCCCGATCCTCACGGAACAGCCGGTCACCGGTCAGCTCGTGGAAATCGTCGAACGCAAACCCGGCGAGGTCCAGCATCCGTGGGCGGTCCGCGTGGCGAGCGAGCTGCACCACGTCCCACGGATCCCGCGGTTCGAGACTGTCCGGATCGCTGACCGCTGGCTGACCGTCCGCGTCCGGTAAGCGCGCCACGCGCGCCGAGCCGTCCTCGTCGCGCGCGGCCTCGGCTCCGGCGTGTAGCTCGAGTAGATTGCGGATCGTCCGGCGCAGGTTCTCGCGCGGCTCGACGACGTCGAGCATCCCGTGCTCGCGCAGGAACTCCGAGGTCTGAAACCCGTCCGGGAGCTGCTGGTGAATGGTCTGTTCGATCACCGACGGGCCGGCGAAGCCGATATGTGCCCCGGGCTCCGAGATCAAGACGTCGCCCAGCGTCGCGTAGGAGGCGCTGACGCCGCCGTAGGTGGGGTCTGTCAGCAGCGACATGAAGAGCACGCCGGCTTCGCCCAGCCGCGCCACGGCCTGGCTGGTCTTGGCCATCTGCATCAGCGACACGCAGCCCTCCTGCATCCGCGCCCCGCCCGAGGCGGAGATCACCAGCAGCGGCGTCCGTCGCTCGAGCGCCAGTTCGGCCGCGAGCGTTATCGCCTCACCCACCGCGCCGCTCATGCTCCCGCCGATGAAGCCGAAGTCGATCGCTGCGATGACCAGCGGCAGGCCGTCCAGCGTGCCCGTGCCGTATATCGCTCCGGAGCGCATCCCCGTCTTTCGCTGGGCATCGCGGATCCGGTCCGGGTAGGGCTTCGTATCTGCGAACGAGAGCGCGTCGAGCGGCTCCAGGTCGCCACTCAGCTCTTCGAAGCTGTCGGCGTCGAGCAGCTGCGCGAGCCGGTCGCGGAGGCGCAGGCGAAAGTGATGGTTGCATTCGGGGCAGACCCCCAAATTGCGCTTCAGCCGTTTGTGGTACACGAAGGCTTCGCAGGCCGGGCACCGGAACCACTCGGCCGAAACGGCCCGTCCGGTCGCACTCGCCGCGGCGAGATCAGCCACCGAGCTCTCCCGTTTCCAGGCCGCGGTCGTCGTAGAGGATGCGCCGGTAGTCGGCCAGCGAGGAGGCGAGCGCAGCCTCGACGTCTGCCCGCTCGGGCGCGGGCTCGTCGCCACCCGCGCCGGTCTGCCCCGCGACGTACCGCGCAACGTCGGTGCTCAGGCCGTGGGGATCGATCGCCGCCAGCAGTTCGATCAGGTTCGCGGCCTGCTGCCAGCGCTCGCCGCGCAGCTCCACGAGCAGCATGCCGTGCAGCGGGTACGCCTCGTGTCCCGGAATGTCATCTACTTCGCGCAACCGCTCAAACGCCGACCGCGCCTCCTCGAGCTGCCCCACCTGCAGGCTGAGCTCGGCCACGTCCAGCGAGGCCAGCGCATCGTGTGGGGCGGCCGCGCTGACCCTCCGCGCCTGTGCCAGGGCCTGGTCGTACTGTCCGAAGGAGCGGTACATGTCGACCAGGCTGATCGTCGCGCTAGAGGCCTCGTGGGCGATGTCCGACGCGCGCGTCAGGTAGCCGACGCCTTCGTCCCGGCGCCCAGCGGCGACTGCGGTGTGGCCCAGGTGGGTCAGCGCGATCTCGTCCTCGGGGTCGAGCTCGACGGCGCGCCTGAAGGCGGCCTCGGCCTCCTGAGTGTTGCCCTCGGTGGCCAGCGCGTCGCCCAGGTGATGCCAGGCGCTCACGTCGTCGGGAGCGAGCTCGGTGGCTCGGCGGAGACGCTCCACGGCCTGCTGGTCGTCGAGTTCGACCCCCGCCCGGCCGGCCAGGATCAGAAGCTCGACGTCGTCGGGAGCGTCGCTCAGCGCGCGCTGGGCCGCCCGCAGGCTCTGCTCGTATTCGCCGCCGTCGAGCAGCGTACGCGCCTGGCTGCGGGCGTCCTCGACCGCCGGAGCCATCAGAGGGCCACGGCTTCGCCGGTCGGCCACACCCAGTTCTTGATCTCGTCGGGGTCGTCGCCGTGCTCCCGGATCGTGCGCCGGAGCTCGTCCCGGCGGCGGGAGAGCGTGTCGACGCACCTGTTGCGAGCGGCATGAGGCGCCGAGTTGCGCGCGCGAGGGGGGATGATCGGCCAGAAGTCGAAGAAGCCGGGCGCGCCTCTGACGAGGCGCGGCTGCGCCAGCAGGCCATCGGCGTGAAGCTTCGTCAGATGTTCGACGAGGTGGTCAACGAGCCCGTGCCGGACGAGTTCCTCGAGATCCTTCGCCGGGCGGACGAAGGACGCTCCGGAGAAAGGCTGATGGCGCCGGCCCGCCGGGCGCAGGACGCCGGACCCGAGTCGCGCGACGAAGCGTTCCAGCGCGAGCTTGGTGGCGCTGATCCCGCATCTGCGCGCCTTCGCCCGCACGCTGTGCGGCGACCCGACCGCGGCCGACGACCTGGCGCAGGACGCCATGATGAAGGCCTGGGACGCGCGCGCCAGCTTCGAGATGGGCACCAACATGAAGGCCTGGACCTTCATGATCCTGCGCAACCAGTTCTATTCCGAGAAGCGCCGCTCGTGGCGCCAGAGCCAGCTCGACCAGGAGGCCGCCGAGCGCACCCTGGTGGCGGTGGACGATCCGGAGGCGCCGGTGGCGCTCGACGAGCTGCGCCTGGGCCTGGGCATGCTGCCGGCCGAGCAGCGCGAGGCGCTGATCCTGGTCGGCGCCGGCGGCTTCGCCTACGAGGAGGCGGCGGAGATCTGCGACTGCGCCGTCGGCACGGTGAAGAGCCGGGTCAGCCGCGCGCGGCGCGCCCTGCAGGGCATCCTCGAAGCGGGCGCGTACCGGCGCGACGGCGCGGCGGCCGGCGAGGCCATGGCGATCCATCCTCGCCGATGCGGAGCGCCTGAGCCAGCCGCGGTGAGGCCGGCCGGCCTCGCCGGCGGCCCCGAGCGGGCGCGGCCAGCACGATCCGCGTGCGGCTGGGCGCTGGCGCTCGGCGCTGGCCCTGCTGCCGGTGCTGCTGCTGGGCGCGTCGCAGTCGGGCCTCGCCTTCCAGCAGCGAGGCGCGCGACGCAGCGCGCCGAGCTGACGGCCGCCGCCGAGCGCAGCGCCGCCACCGCCCGGGCGCGGATCGAGGCGGCCGGCAGGTGCTGCTGCAGACGCTGGCGCCCGGCTCGGTCGGGCTTCCAGTGCGCCCAGCGGCCTGGCCGAGGTCGCCGGCCGCAGCTCAAGGGCTACGAGAACCTGATCCGCTTCGAGCCGTCGGCCGCGCTCGCCTGCGCCGCCGCCGGCGTGCCCGCCGATCCGGAGCGGCGCGAGCGGCCCTGGTTCCAGGCGCTGGCCGCCGGCGCGCCGCTGGTGATCGACGGCGCGATCCGGGCGCGACCTACGCCGGCGAGCCGTCGCTGCTGGCCGGCGGTGCGCGCCGAGGACGCCGACGGCCGCTTCGACGGCGCGCTGGCCGCGGTGATCAGCCTCGCCAGCCTGCGCCCGGACGACTGCGATCCGATCGCTGCCGCGCGGCTCGGAGGTGGCGCTCGCCGACGCGCGCGGCCACTGGCTGTCGGCGACCGACGCCGCGCGCCTTCCCGCCGCGCCCGCCGCGCCTGACGCTCGGACCGCGGCGCTCGCGCTGTGGTGCGGCGCGACCGCAGCGGGCGCCGCGCGGCTCTTCGCGGCCGCGCCGCTGGTCGGCCGACGACGTCTACGTGGCTGCTCTCGGCGCCGCGCCAGGGACTGGTCTCCTGGGCCTGGCTCAACCCGGTCTCGCGCCGTCGCCCTGCCGCTGCTGGCCTTCCTGCTGGCGCTGGTCGCGGTCTGGATCGTCGCCGAGCGCGGGGTGGTGCGCTGGATCGCCTACCTGCAGCGCATCGCCGCGCATCTACGCCCGCGGCCGCTTCAGCGTGCGCCCGGTGCAGGCCGAGCCGCGCGCCGCCGGAGATCCGCGACCTCGCCGAGACCCTGGACGCGATGGCCGACGACCATCGTCGCCCGCGACGCGGCGCTGGCGCGATCACCTGGCGCAGAAGGACGCGCTGATGCGCGAGATCCACCACCGGGTGAAGAACAACCTGCAGGTCATCTCCTCGCTGCTCAACATGCAGCAGCGGGCGCTGGCCGACCCGGCGGCGCGGGCGGCGATGTCCGACACCCGCCAGCGGATCACGCGCGCTCGCGCTGATCTACCGCGCGCTCTACCAGGGCCCGGACCTGCAAGCGCGTCGACCTGCGCGAGTTCCTCGAGGAGCTGGTCGCGCCAGCTGGTGACCGGCGAGCGCGGCCAGCGCGCCGCCGCGCGCACCGAGCTGGCCGTCGACGCCGCTGGTGATCGACCCCGACCGGCTGGCGCCGCTCGCGCTCTTCGCCGTCGAGGCGATCAGCAACGCCCGCAAGCACGGCCTGCCGGCGCAGGGCGGCGTGCTCGGCGTCAGCTTCCAGCGTGCGCGAGCGACGACGGCCGAGCTGGCGATCAGCGAACCGGCGCGCCGGCCGCGACCGCGCAGCTCGGCGTCGGCGTCGGCCGCACCCTGATGACCGCCTTCGCCCGCCAGCTGCGCGGCGAGGCGACCTTCAAGGCCAACCCTGCCGGCGGGCTGACCGCGCGGCTGGTGTTCCCGATCCCCGCGGCCGGAGAAGCGTGACCGCTCGGAGGCGGAACCGGGCTGAGCCCTGCAGTGTTACGGCCAAGACTTCGCCGCCAACCCCGGGAGCTTCCATGCGCAAGATTCTCATCCTCGCCGCCCTGGCCGTCAGCCTCGCGATCACCGCCTGCAATACCGTCGCCGGCGCTGGCCAGGATGTCTCCTCGGCAGGTCACGCAGTGACCGACACGGCGCAGGACGCGAAGCACTAGGAGGAAGCCGCCGCCGCCCGTCAGTCCGGCAAGACCGCGCGGAACGCGACCTCTCCTTCGCTGGCCTCCGCGCCCAGAAGGCCGCCGGCCGCGGCCACCAGGTGGTGCAGGCGCCAGGCTTGCACCCACCGGCCGCTTTAAGTCCTTGGCGAGCGGCTCCCCTCGAAGGCCGGCGGCGACCTCGGCGTGCAGGCGCGCCTTGGGCCCGGTGGCCTCGGCCGTGACCGCGGTCCACGGCGGCTCGCGCATGGCGGTGATCTTGACTCGCCCGCCGGTGGCCGCCGCCGCGCAGGCGAGCTGGGCCACGTTAGAAGGACCTCGCGGCCGAGCCATTGATCGTCTCGCCGGCCACGCGCCAGTCGAGCTCGGGCCGGGCGCGGGCGAAGAGGCTCCGCACCAGGCCCCTAGGTCGGAAGCCGACCAGGTCTCGGCGACGACGCCGAAGGCCGCGCGCGCGTAGGTGAGGGTGTCCACCAGGGTCCGGGCGCTGGAGGCGATAAGCTCCATCGCCTCCCCCCGCAGCTCCGCGGCGGTGGGGTCCCGAAGGTCGAGCCCGGAAACGATGCCGCTCGCCGGGCTCATGAGGTCGTGGCAGAGGCGCTGGACGAGGCGCGCGGCCACCTCTCCGGCGGCGGCGGGGGGATCGTCTTGCTGAAGCGCGGGAGCAGGCATGGCGGGGACGATCTCAGCCTGATTTGAGGGCCCGCGGAAGGCCGCGATGCGGCTTTACAATCGGGATTTCGGGCGATCAGCCGGCGGGCGATGATGATCCGCTGCATCTCGTTGGTGCCCTCGCCGATGATCAGCAGCGGGGCGTCGCGATAGAGCCGCTCGATCGGATAGTCCTTGGAATAGCCGTTGGCGCCGAAGATGCGCATCGCCTCGGTGGCGACCTCGAGCGCCGTCTCGGTGGCGAACCACTTGGCCATGCCGGCCTCGAGGTCGACCCGGCCGCCGCCGTCGTAGGCGCGCGCCGCGTCCTCCACCAGCAGCTCGGCGGCGCGGGTCTTGGCCGCCATTTCGCCCAGCTTGAGCTGGATCGCCTGGTGCTCGGCGATCGGCTTGCCCATGGTCCTGCGCGCCTGCGCGTAGGCGACCGATTCCTCGCAGCGCCCTGCGGGCGATGCCGACGCCGCGGGCGGCGACGTTGACCCGGCCGATCTCCAGGCCGCCAGTGGCCATCAGGAAGCCCTTGCCCTCCTCGCCGCCGACCAGGCACAGGCCGCGCGTCGCAGCGATAGTCGTCGAAGCCGATCTCGCCGGTGTCGATGCCGCGATAGCCGAGCTTGGGCAGCTTGCGGCCGCGCGGACGCCCGGCGGCATCTCGCCGGTGGCCGGATCGCGGGTCGGGGCGATCAGCATCGACATGCCGCGGTGGCGCGGCTGGGCCTCGGGGTCGGTCTTGACCAGCAGGGCCAGGACGTCGCCCTCGATCGCGTTGGTGATCCACAGCTTGGAGCCGTTGACGAGATAGTCGTCGCCCTCTCGGCGCGCGACGGTGCGGATGCCCTGCAGGTCGGTGCCGGCGTCCGGCTCGGTGAGCGCCAGGCCGCCGCGCAGCTCGCCGGTGGCGAAACTCGGCAGCCAGTGGGCCTTCTGCGCGCGGTGCCGAACTTCTGCACGATGAGCGCCATCATCAGGTGGCTGTTGAAGAAGCCGGTGAGGCTCATCCACTCTTCGGAGATGCGCGCGACGATTTGCTGTAGGTGAGGGCGGAGAGACCCAGGCCGCCCCATTCGGATCGATCAGCGCCCCGAAGAGCCCCATCTCGCACATGTCGGCGACCAGCTCGGCGGATATTCGTCCTCGTTCTCGAGCGGCGGCGACCGGCGCGACCTTCGTCCAGCCAGCGGTCGATGGAATCGAGCAGGGCCCGCTCGTCCGCTTCGGTGATCGGGCGGCGCGTCCATCTCAACAGACCCTTGGCATGATTTCGCCGGCCCAGGCCGGCTCCGAGCTCGCCCCGCGGCAGGAAGCCCCTCAGAACTGGTTTGATGTCGAGGACCGGCGTGCCGGCGATGGCGTCCAGGCCCTCCAGTTCGACGGCCAGCCCGCGACAGCCATGATCCGGCAGACGCACGCCGAGGCGGTTGGGCCGGCCTTCCGCCCTGGGGGAAGAGGCCGACCAGCGGCCGATCGGGGGACGCGCGCGATGGTCTCGGCCGAAGCGTCACACCCATCAGTAGGTCCCGAGCCGGTCCTCGACCGCCTGGCCGCGGGCCTGGGATCAGCATGTCGCGTTTGAAGCGGCAGACGACCTCGCCGCCTGGTTGCGGCCGAGGGTGCGGATGGTGACGATGCCCTGGCCCGGACGGCTCTTCGACTCGCGCTTGGCCAGCACCTCGCTCTCGCCATAGAGGGTGTCGCCGGCGAACACCGGTGCTGGTGAAGCGCACCTCGTCCATGCCGAGATTGGCGATCGCCTTTTGCGAACAGTCGCTGACGCTCATGCCGATCAGCAGGGCCAGCGTATAGGTGCTGACCACCAGGTTCCGGCCGAACTCGCTGCCGCGCCCGTATTCGGCGTCGAAATGCAGCGGATGAGTGTTCAGGGTCAGCAGGGTGAAGAGGTGGTTGTCGCTCTCCAGCACCGTCTTGCCCGGCCGGTGCTCGTAGACGTCGCCGACGTTGAAATCCTCGAAATAGCGCCCGAAGGTTTCGCCGGTAGCGGTGCGGCGCCGACTCCTTCGCAGTTCTGGACCACGGCCTCAGCTCCGGCCATGCGCCGCCCATGTGGCCGGAGCCGCCCGGCGCGCAGCAGGCCCTTGCCCGGTACGTGGTTGATCTCCAGCCGCACCCCGTCAGGATCCTCGAACAGCACCGAATAGTAGCCGGGGGCCCACTCGTCGTCCTGCGGCGGATGAACGATCTCCGCCCCGATCTCGCCCAGGAAGGCGTGGCCTCGTCAACCTCCTCGCGCTCGCGGACCCGGAAGCAGACGTGGTGCAGTCCCACCGCTCCCTGCTCGAAGCGCTCGCCGGAGTGTCCGGCGCTGGCGGCGCGGACCCCAAATCCGGTGCGGCCGCCGACGCAATAGTAGGTCCGCCGCGTCCATGACCGGCTTGAGGCCGAGGAAGGGTAGCAGCCGGCGATAGAAGTCGCGGGAACGCCGAAGTCGCCGGCGGTGATGAAGACATGGGCGACGCCGTTGACTTCCATGGCGCCTCCGTTGTCCGCTCTCTAGCTGTCCCTAAGCGCCCGGCCGGCATGCGGAACCTTCGCCCTTGCGCACGCCATAAGGGGCCGCATAAGGCCGCCGCGACGAGAGACCCCGATCCCTGGACAGCGGCGCCAAGACCTTCCGCTGGGAGGACCCGCTGGACCTCGCCGGCGCGCCTCACCGAGGACGAGCGGCTGACCTCCGAGGCCGCGCGCGACTACGCCCGCGAGAAGCTGCTGCCGCGCGTGGTGTCGGCCTTCGCCGAGGAGCGGTTCGACCGCGAGATCATGACCGAGATGGGCGCGCTCGGCTTCCTGGGCGCGACTCTGCCGGAGGAGTACGGCTGGGCCGGCGCGAGCCATGTCGCCTACGGCCTGATCGCCCGGGAGATCGAGGCGGTCGACTCCGGCTACCGCTCGGCGATGAGCGTGCAGTCGTCGCTGGTGATGTATCCGATCTACGCCTTCGGCTCGGAGGAGCAGCGCCGGCGCTGGCTGCCCGAAATGGCGCAGGGGCGAGATGATCGGCTGCTTCGGCCTCACCGAGAGCGACGGCGGCTCCGACCCCGGCGCGATGCGGACCCCCGCCCGGCGCGGCGGCGGCGGCTAGGTCCTGAACGGGCGAAGATGTGGATCACCCATAGGCCGATCTGCGACATCGCGATCGTCTGGGCGAAGCTCGACGGCGTGATCCGCGGCTTCCTCGTCGACCGAGGCGCCGGGCTTCGCACGCCGGAGATCGAGCGACAAGCTGTCGCTGCGCGCCTCGTCACCGGCGAAATCGTGCTCACGATTGCCTCGTGCCCGAGGACGCCCTGCTGCCCGGCGCGCGGGCCTGCGCGGGCCGTTCTCGTGCCTGAACAAGGCGCGCTACGGCATCGCCTGGGGTGCCATGGGCGCGGCGGAGTTCTGCCTCCAGGCCGCCGCGACTACGTCGGCTCTCGGAACATCTTCGGCCGGCCGCTCGCGGCCCGCCAACTGGT
>CAWJUS010000016.1:0-34525 GCA_963846075.1 uncultured Actinomycetes bacterium
GGAGGTCATGCAGGCTGAGGACCCAGCCATCCGGTCCTTTCACGGTCGCGATCTGGCGGTAGTGCTGATCGACGACCACATACTCGCCGCTCACCGTCGCGCCGGTGTTCGTCACGACTCCCTGCCACCAGCTCAGCACCGGCTTGCCTTGATAATCCTGGGCCTCGAGGTTGCTTGCCACCAGATTCGTCTTGACCGGCTTGAACCACACCGGTTGCAGCTTGTTGTTGAGGATCAGCGGACCACCCTGGCCGATCATCGGGGTCGGCGAGTTCAGGTTGTAGAAGTTCGCGGTCATGAAGTAGCCGCCCGTGCCAGCTGCTTGCTGACAACCGTCTTGTCCGCGTCAGCTTCGGCGGATGCAGGTTCGGCGCCGAGTAGTAGCTCCAGGCGCCCTTGGTCGTGTACGCCCCGATCGCCCGTGCCCTGGCGCGCTGCCGCGCCGATCGCGCCCACCAGGCGATCGAGGCGAGACGGCTGCCAGCAGTGGCCGGCATTCGCTTGATCGGTCTCACTGCGTTCCTTTCACCGAGGCGGCGCGGCCTTGTCCTAACACCGGCGCCGCACGAAGTTGTGTGCTTCTGCGCGCGGCTAGGCGGCGACGCTGCGCTCGTTCAGATGCTGGCCGACCTTGCGCTTGACGCGCTGGAGCGCGTTGTCGACCGTCTTGCAGTCGCAGCCGAGCCGCCGGCCGACCTCCTCGTAGGAGTGGCCGTCCAGATACAGCGCCAGCACGCGCGATTCGAGCTCCGAGAGCGTCGTCGAGATGCAGGCCACGAGCGCGCGCAGCTCCTCGGAGGAGATCACCTGGTTGGCGGGGTCGTGGACCGGCGAGCCGGGCAGCATCTCGTCGAGCGTCGGCTCGCCGTCGCCGCTCGCGCCCGCCGGCGTGCTCGAGAACGACACGTACTGGTTCAGCGGCACGTGCTTGTTGCGGGTCGAGGTCTTGACCGCGGTGATGATCTGGCGCGTGATGCACAGCTCCGCGAAGTTGCGGAAGCTCGACTCCCGGTCGGAGCGGTAGTCGCGGACCGCCTTGTAGAGGCCGACGAGCCCTTCCTGGATCAAGTCGTCGGCGTCGCCGCCGGCGAGGAAATAGGAGGATGCCTTCAGCCGCACGAAGCCGTAGTAACGCCGCACGATGCGGTCGTAGGCGCCGGCGTTGCCCTGCTTGGCCAGCGCGATCAGGTAACTTGTCATCGACCTGAAGCTGAGCCTTGAGAGTAGCTGGAGAGCCTTGCCACGAGTGCTTCCTTTCCTGGCCCAGGGGGCCATCGGAAAACCGTGGCGCGATACCTCCCCTTGCGCCGCTATCGTATGCGTTACGGATGCAGCCGACGGCGCCGCACCCTCTCTCAAACCGGAGGCTCAAAGCTCCAGTTGATGTTCATCTCCCGGCGCGAGCTTGACATAGCACGAACCCCTGTCAAGCAGCGCGTGTCAAGTGCCGCTCAACAGCTCGCGCACGTGCCCCCGGCGGCCGCGTACAGCAGCACGGCGGCCGCGGCGGCGACGCTCAGCGACTCGATCCGCCCGCGCAGCGGAAGCGAGACCAGCAGGTCGCAGGCGGCCGCGACGCGCGGGCGCAGCCCGCGGCCCTCGGAGCCGAGCACGAGCACCGCGCCGCCGGAGAAATCGACGCTCGTCATACCGAGCCGGGGCACCGGCGTCGCGCCCCGTAGCACCACAGCCCGGCGCGCCTTGGCCTGCGCCAGGAAATCGACCAGGTTGCGCACCTGGGCGATCGGCAGGTGCTCGACGGCGCCCGCCGACGCCTTGCACACGGCCGGCGTCACGAGCGCCGAGCGCCGCTCGGGCACACCACGCCGGTCGCGCCCGCGCACTCGGCGGTGCGGCAGATCGAGCCCAGGTTCTGGGGGTCCTGGACCTGATCGAGCGCGACGATCAGCGGCGACTCGTCTGCAGCAGCGATCGCCGTTCGCGTAGCGGAACTGGCTCAGCCTCGGCGCACACTCCCTGGTGGGCCGGCGACCGCAGCGGCGCTCGATGTCCTCCCCGGAGCTCGGTCTCGAGCGCCACCGCCGCGCCGGCCAGCCACGGCTCGCGGGCGGCGTTCTTGGTGGCCCAGACCCGCGCCACCGCGCGGCGCCGCGC
Source organism: uncultured Actinomycetes bacterium (assembly GCA_963846075.1). Classification (GTDB taxonomy): domain Bacteria; phylum Actinomycetota; class Thermoleophilia; order Solirubrobacterales; family Solirubrobacteraceae; genus Palsa-465. Next base: position 2,116 of record CAWJUS010000016.1, read on the forward strand.
AGCGCCTCGCGCACGGGGTTGCGGCCGTAGACGATCACGCTCCCGGCAGCAGCTCCGGCCCCTCCGGGCCGTCGCGGACCTCCCAGCCGAGCGCGCGATCTCGATCCCGCAGGCGGTCGGCCTCGGCGTAGTCGCGCGCCGCGCGGGCGCGCTCGCGCGCTGCCGCAGCAGCTCGCGCACCTCCGGCGGGGCCTCGGCCGACGGAGCGCTCGAGCAGGTTCTCGAGCGCCAGCACGCCGAGCATCTCGCGCAGGTCGCGTCCCCCACCGCGGCTGCGGAGCGGTTCGCTTCGCGGACCCAGTCGAACACGGCGGCCAGCGCCGCCGGGCGTGTTGAAGTCGTCTGCCAGCGCCGCGAAGAAGCGCTCGCGCAGCGGCCGGCGACCAGTCCGGCGAGGGCCCGCCGTGGAGCCGCCTGCGCCGCCTCCCGGATCCTGTCCACTCGCGCGCGGGCCTCCTCGAGCCGCTCGGCGTCGAACTCGATCGGCTGGCGGTAGTGGCCGCCGCAGAAGTACATGACGAGCGCATCGCGGCCGTAGGAGGCCAGCGCCTCGTGCAGCAGGAAGATGTTGCCGACCGACTTGGCCATCTTCTCCTTGTCCAGCCGCACCATGCCGTTGTGGACCCAGAGGCGCGCGAGCGGCGTCGCCGTGCGCGGCCCGGGTCTGGGCGGCCTCGTTCTCGTGGTGGGGGAAGATGAGGTCGCTGCCGCCGCCGTGGATCTCGAAGTCGGGCCCCAGCAGCGCCTCGGCCATCGCCGAGCACTCGATGTGCCACCCGGGCCGCCCCGGCCCCACGGCGAGTCCCACGCCGTGTCCTCGTCGGGCTTCTGCGCCTTCCACAGCGCGAAGTCGACCGGATCGCGCTTGCGCTCGGCGCCTTCCACCTCCTCGCCCTGATCCATCTGCGTCGACGCGCTGGTGGGATATCTCCCCGTACTGCGGGATACGAGGCGACGGCGAAAAGTACACGTCCCCGTCGACCGCGTAGGCATGGCCCGCCCGCGATCAGCCGCTCGATCAACTCGATGATCGGCCCGATCGTCTCGCTCGCCAGCGGCTCGTGGTCGGGGCGCCCCAGCCCGAGGGCGTCGGTATCGGCGCATGTAGGCGGCGGTCATCTCGGCGCGCCAGCTCCTCGCTCCCGAAGCCTTCGAGCCCGCGCGGCGGCGTAGATCTTGTCGTTGACGTCGGTGACGTTGGTCACGAACGTCACCACGTAGCCCTCGTGCTCCAGGAACCGCTTGAGCAGCGAGAAGACCACAAACGGGCGCGCGTTGCCGACGTGGATCCGCGCCGTAGACGGTCGGCCCGCAGGCGTAGATTCCGACCCGGCCGGGCTCCCTGGGTACGAGCTCCCGCACCTCGCCGGTACGCGTGTCGTGCAGGAAGATCGGGCGCAACGTGGCGCAACCTTAGAGTCTGCGCTCGCGAACTCCGCGTGTGCCGACCGGGACATCCCTCCGGCGCGGTCGGTAGGGTCAATGCCGTGTCTGGACGGGCTCAGCACTCGAAGCAGCTGGCGCTCGTCGAGGCCGCGTTCCGCTCGCTGCCCGAGCGGTACCTGGGCGTAGACGAAGGCTTCGACGCCACCTACCACATCGTGTTGGGCGATCTGGGCCACGTCTGGGAGGTGCGGTGCACCGCGCGCGCCGCGCGCGTACGCAAGGGCGCATCGCGCCGGCAGCCCGACGTGACGATCGCCACCAACGCCGACACCTGGCTGCGGCTGCGCCAGGGGGAGCTGTCCGGCATCGAGGCGTTCGAGCGACGGCTGCTCTCGGTCCGGGGAAACCTCGATCAAGCGATCGCCTTCGAGGGCATGTTCCGACTGCCGAACGGGCGCCCGCCGCTCGTGCGCATCCAGGAGGTGCCGGTAGGACGCCACCGCATCTCGACGTTGTCGATGGGCCACGGTCCCGACGTTCTCCTGCTGCACGGCTTGGGTGGGACGCGCGCCTCGCTGTTCGAGACCGCTGCCGCCCTGTCCGCCAACTTCCGCGTGCATCTCCCTGACCTGCCGGGCTTCGGCTCCTCCAGCAAGCCGCCGCTCGGCGCTTACAACGCCCCGTGGTTCGCCGGACTGATGCTCGGGCTGATGGGCGAGCTCGAGATCTCCAAGGCCCGCGTGATCGGCAACTCGATGGGCGGCCGAATCGCGATCGAGATGGCGCTGAGCGCCCCGGAGCGGATCGAGGCCCTGGGACTGCTGTGTCCGGCGGTGGCCTGGATCCGTCGCGGCCTTCACCCCATCGTGCGCCTGCTACGTCCCGAGGTCGGTCTGCTGCCGCACGGCTTTCGCCGCTCGCTGGTGGCCTCCCAGTTCTGGAGCCTGTTCTACGACCGAGATGTGCTCGATCCGGCCGTCGGCGAGCTGATGGTCGACGAGTTTCGCCGCATCTACCAGACCGCGGGCGCCCGGTATGCGTTCTTGGCCAGCGCCCGCAACGTCTACCTCGACCGCCCCTTTGGCAGACGCGGTTTCTATCCCCGCCTGGCGCGGCTCGAGCCGCCGGCTCTGTTCATCTGGGGGGCACACGACCCGCTCGTGCCGCCGGCTTTTGGCCGCCACGTGAGCACCTGGCTGCCGAGCGCCGAGCAGGTGACGATCGAACGCTGCGGCCACCTGCCGCAGGTCGAGTGCTCGGAGGAGACCAACGAGCTGCTGATGGACTTCTTCGCCCGGGCGCAGAAGCGCCCCGCGGGCCGGCCGCCTCCCCGCCTCGCGCCCGCGTAAAGCCGCGTAGCCGATGCCTCAGACCCGCCTGGCCTCCTCGTCATCAAGCAACGGCCACGACCCGACCGCCGCCGGGCCGAGGGGCGGACGGGTCCGCGCGCCGGGCTCGTCTCGCGGGTCCTGGGAGGAGTCGGCGCACAGGTCACCAAGCGCATCCCCCGGGCCGATCTCGACGAACGCGATCCCGACTTCATCCGTGAGCACCTGCCGGCGCTGTGGCTGCTCTCATCGCTCTGGTTCCGGGGCGAGGTGCGGGGGCTGGGCAACATCCCCGACTCGGGGCCCGTGCTCCTGGTGGGAAACCACTCGGGCGGCAATCTGACGCCCGACACGACGGTCTTCACGCTGGCCTTCAGCACTTACTTCGGCGCCGAGCGGCCGTTCTTCCAGCTGGCGCACAACCTGTTCCTGGCCCTCCCGGGCCTTTCGTGGCTGCGCAAGTTCGGCACTCGTGGCCGCGTCGCCGGCCAACGCCGGCAAGGCGCTGGAGTCCGGAGCGGCGCTGCTGGTCTACCCGGGCGGTGACTACGAGGTCTACCGCCCGTTCTGGGAGCGCAACCGAGTCGACTTCGACCATCGCAAGGGGTTCTTGCGACTGGCGTTGGAGCAGAATGTCCCGCTGGTGCCGGTGGTCTCCATCGGCGGCCAGGAGACCGCGTTGTTTCTCTCCCGGGGCGAGCGGCTTGCGCGCCTCTTGGCGCTCGACCGCGTATTCAGGCTGAAGGTGCTGCCGCTGTCGGTCGCCGTTCCGTGGGGGCTCAACATCGGCGACCTGCTGGGGCACATCCCGCTGCCGGCCAAGATCACGATCGAGACCCTGCCCCCCATCGACCTGCGCGCCGAGTTCGGGCCGGAGCCCGACCTCGACGAAGCCTACGACCGCGTCGTGCGCGTGATGCAGGACGCACTCGACGCGCTGGCCGCGGATCGCCGGCTTCCGATCCTGGGATGAGGGTCCACGCCACGACGGTGATCGCCGCGGCGCCCGAGCGGGTGTGGGCGATCGTCTCAGACCCCGAGCGCGCGCTTAGTTTCATGGCCGGCGTGACGCGCTGGGAGGTCCAGAGCGAACCGCCGGCCGGGCTCGGCGCGCGCTACCGGATGTTGCTGCGGGTGGGATCGGCCGAGATCGGCGGCCTGATCGAGATCGTCGAGTGGGACCCCCCGCGCGAGATCGCGTGGACGTCGGTGACCGGCATCGACCAGCGCGGGCGCTGGCGTCTGCGCGACGATGGACGGGGCCGCACGCGCGTCGAGCTCAGGCTCGCCTACGGCGTCGCGGGCTCGGGCATCACGGGCTGGATCGCCGAGCGCATAGCCGCCCCGACCGTCACCGGCCACCTCCGCCAGACGCTCCGCCAGCTCGGGCGGATGGCGGAACACGAGCAGCTTCGCGAGCGCGCCGCCAGCCGCCCGGGGTAGCCCCGGCGGGACCCGGGCCCCGGGCTAGTACCCCTGCGGCGTGCTCTTGGACCCGCCGCCGTGATGCGACGTGGTGGGGGTTTGGGTCGGAGTTGGCGACGACGGCTTGGAAGGAGTCGTCGGCGCGGGCGATGGGGCCGCCGGCGTGCTCTGCGGCGCCGCCGGGGTGGTCATGGGGGTCGCGTGAGTGGTGACCGGCGCGGCCTGCGTCGTGACCGGCGCCGCAGAGGTGGTGACCGCCGTGCTCGAGCTGTGGTGCTGCACGGCGGGCTTCTTGGCCGGCTTGGGCTGGACCTTGTGAGGCTTGCGTAGTTGTGGTCGCCGTGGTGTGGTTTTTGAAGCGTTCGTATGCGAGGTGGCCGAGCTGCCGCAGCCGGCCAGCACTGCAGCGGCGATCGCCCCCATCAGCGCTCGTCTCATGTGCCTACCCCCGTCGGTTCTCGAAGCAAGGATCGGGCGATGGTAGCGAGATTGTGACGGCTTCCCGCCCACGACCGCGGACCTAAGCGCCACCCTGAAGCGACGATCCCTCCGCTACAATCCGCGCGCTCTAAGCAGGTCCGGCGACGACAGGACGGGACGGTCAGTTGGGGGTTGTGAGGACCTCTACAGAGGAGCAGCGCCCTCGGCAGGGCGAGCAGGCTCAACGGTCAAGCGCGAAGCCAAGCCTCGGCGGGACACGCTCGGCATGGCTTCTGACCGTCTGCTGCGTGGCGCAGTTCATGGTCATTCTGGATCTGAGCATCGTCAACGTGGCGCTGCCGTCGATCCAATCGAGCCTCAACTTCTCCGCCACCGACTTGCAGTGGGTGGTCGACGGCTATGCGATCGCCTTCGCCGGCTTCTTGATGATCGGGGGCCGAGCGGCTGACCATTTCGGCCAGCGCAATACGTTCGTGCTGGCGCTGCTGCTGTTCGCCGCCGCGTCGCTCGCTGGTGGCGTGGCCCAGAGCCGCGAGATGCTGATCGCGGCGCGTATCGGCCAGGGTCTGAGCGGCGCGTTGATGGCCGCTTCGTCGCTGGCCATCATCACCTCCTCGTTCCCCCCTGGCCCCCAGCTGCACCGGGCGATCGGGATCTGGGCAGCGATGAACGGTGCCGGCGGCGCCGCGGGCACGCTGTTCGGCGGGGTGCTGACCCAGACGCTGAGCTGGCGGTGGGTGCTGCTGATCAACCCCCCGATCGGGGTCGCCGCGGCGTTCGTGGCCTGGGCGGTGGTCGCCAACCGTCGCCGGGAACGGGGCGACGCGACCTTTGACCTGCCGGGTGCCCTCACCCTGACGATCGGGCAGATCGTCCTGGTGTACGGGATCGTCACGGCCGGCACCAGGGGATGGGATGCCGCCTCGGCGCTGATCCCCATCGCCATCGGCGCGGTGCTGCTGGCCCTCTTTGGCCTGATCGAGGCCCGACTCGTCAGCTCACCGCTCATCCCGTTCAAGGAGCTGACCAGGCCCTTGCGGATCGCCAACCTGATCGTCCTGCTGTTCAGCGCGGCGCTGTTCCCCATGTGGTACCTGAGCTCGCTCTACCTGCAGCAGGTCCTCGGCCTGAATCCCCTCGACGCCGGGCTCACCTTCCTTCCCATGGCCCTGATGATCATGGTCTGCGCCAGACAGGCCGGTCCGCTCGTGTCCCGGTTCGGCGTGCGCGCGGTGCTGGGAGGCGGGCTGATCCTGATGACGGGCGGCATGCTGCTGTTCAGCAGGATCGCCTCCAGCGGCAGTGCCATCACCTACGTGGTCATCCCCGGTCTGCTGACCGCGGCCGGCATCGGCTTCTCGATCGTGCCCTCCACGATCGCCGCCACCCAGGGAGCCAAGCAGGGGCAGGCCGGCCTGGCGTCGGGGCTCGTCAACACCTCGCGGCAGATCGGCGGCGGACTGGGCATCGCGCTGCTGATCACGCTGGCCACCGAGTTCACGAGCCATCTGATCGGCTCCGGCCACGGCGTGCCGCAGGCGCTGACCGACGGATTCCGGCTCGGCTACCTCATCGGCGCGGCCTTGGTGGCCGCGGCGGCGGTGGTCACGTTCACGCTCGTGCCCTCCGCCAAGGACTCCACCAGAGCGCGCCAGCTTCGGCTGCTCGGGGGCCTGGCGGTGGCTGTGGCCGCCTTCGTCGCGGCCAGCTTCATCGGCACCAGCTTCAAGCCCGCGCCGATCGGCGCCTACACGACCAAGCAGACCTACAGGTTCGTCACGGCGCCGGCGCTCCACCCGCCGCAGATCGCCGCCAACCAGACGCCGGCGTCAGACAGGCTGGCGCCCGGGTACATCCTGACGACGAACTTCTACGACGTCACCCAGCCCCCGATGACCGGGCAGAGCGGGCCGCTGATCCTCGACAACCACCTGCAGCCGGTGTGGTTCCAGCCCGTCCCGACGAACGTCGTGGCCGTCAACCTCAGCCGCCAAACCTACGAGGGCAAACCGGTCCTCGCGTGGTGGCAGGGCGTAGTCACCGACACCGGCGCCACGACCAGCGGCGAGGATGTGATCGTCAACCAGCACTACCAGACCGTGGCCCGGCTGAAGGGCGCGAACGGCTGGATACTCACACTTCACGCGCTGCTGATCAAAGGGCACGACGCGTATGTGACGGCGAACAAGAACGTTCCCAAGGACCTCTCGAAGTACGGCGGGACCTACAACGGAGCGCTGATCGACTCGGCGGTCCAGGAGTACGACCTGAGGACCGGACAGCTGCTTCGCACCTGGGACGCCCTCCGACACGTCCCGCTGAGCGACTCGCATGCGATCCCGCCCACCAACGGCTTTCCCTGGGACGCCTACCACGTCAACGCGATCGACGTGACCTCCCCCGACACCGCCCTGATCTCGATGCGCAACACCTGGGCGGCCTACATGGTCAACCTCGACACCGGGCAGATCGAATGGGCACTCGGCGGGAAGCACTCGAGCTTCAAGTTCGGTCCCCGAGCCGCATTCGAGTGGCAGCACGACGTTGCGCTGGGACCGAACTCCACCGTGACGCTGTTCGACGACCACTGCTGCCAGATCTCCGGCGCGGGCACGTTCCTCTCGGCGACCGGGCCGTCGCGAGGCGTGATCCTGAAGCTCGACCACGCCGCCGGCACCGCGACCCTCGCCGCGGAGTACGGAGTGGGCAAGAAACTCGATGCCGACTACATGGGCGACACCCAATCGTTGCCCAACGGCAACGTGTTCGTCGGCTGGGGATCGGAGCCCCAGTTCTCGGAGTACAGCGCCTCGGGCCAGCTGCTGCTGGACGCGACGCTTCCGCACCCCGACGAGGCTTACCGCACCAACCGCGCGCCGTGGAGCGGAATCCCGCTCGACCCCCCAAGCGGAGCCGCCGGCGGCACGGCTCCGAAACCACCGTATACGCCTCCTGGAACGGGGCCACCAGCGTCTCATCCTGGAAGGTGTATGCGCGCACCAGCAGCGGGACGATGGCGCTCGTCGCCTGGTATGACAAGGGCGGATTCGAGACCGCCATGCCCGTGCCGAGCGGCTACACAACTTTCAAGCTGCAGGCGCTCGACGCAGCGCGGCACGTGATCGGAACCTCGGGGCAATTCAGCGTAAGCGGCTGACGCCCGGCCGTCGCTCGCGCGTCAAGAGCATCTGGGCTTAGGCCCACTCGCCACCCCGTTCATCACAAGTTCGACGACCCCCTGTCGAGCCCGCGCCGCGGCCCAGCCGTGCTCCACCCGGAGGTGCGCGTACGTGTGACAAACCGCGTTGAACAACAGCGTGGCGATCTCGTCCGGATCGCGGGGCGCCAGCCGTCCGGATCGCGGGGCGCCAGCGAACCGTCGGCGGCGCCGTCCAGCAGCAGCCGCTCGAGCGGCTCGACGAACACCTTGCGGGTCAGCCGCGCCGGCCCCGGATCGTGATAGATCTGCTCTCGGGTCGCGGGCGACAGTGTCCCCAGCGTCGCCCGGTTGTCCTCGGTCACCGCGCACAACGCCTCGATGGCGCGGCGCAGCCGCTCCTGGCCGGTTCCCTTCGAGACGAGCGCCGGCCACATCGCCTCGCGGTAGTCGCGTTCCAGACGGCGGCCGATCGCGCCGACGATGTCGGCCTTGGATAGCCCTCGGCGGTGCAATGTCATGCGCGAGACGCCGGCTGCCGCCGAGATGCGCTCCAGCGTCGCCGCCGCGAGCCCGTCGCTGGCCATCACGTGACGCGCGGCCTCGACGATGTGAGTGGGGACCTCAGGTGGGTCTGGCCGCTCGTCGCTCGCGCGCCCCGACATCCGTCCTGCCGCCACCGTCACGCGGGTTTGACGGCGCGGAAACGCATCGCGCGCCCCGCCCGCTGCACCTCGACCCGGCTCAGCCCCGCGGCCTCGAGCCGCTCCGGAAGCCCGTCCGGATCGATCAGGTTGAGGGTGTCGCCCACGTGAATCAACTTGAACAGCAGGCCATTGCCGATGCTGTCGGTGCCCGCGAAGATCCCGCCGCACCGCAGCACTCGCGCCACCTCCGCGAACACTCGGTCCTGCTTTCCGTATGACGGGACGTGGTGGAGCATCGTGAAGCAGACCACCGCGGAGAACCGGCCCTCCTCGAAGGGCAGCTCTGTTGCGTCTCCCTCCGTTACGGCCACCGAACCGCCGAGCTCTGAGCGAAGCCGCCGGCAGTAGCGCTCGTCGAGCTCGAGGACGCTCAGGCGCAGGCCGCGGCGAGTCAGGAGCCGCGTGGTCGCCCCGAACCCGGGGCCGATCTCCAGAACGTCATCCCCAAGCTCGATGTCCTCGAGCCCCCAGGGCACGAGGTCGCGTTCCACGCGACGCGACCACCAGCCAGAAGCACAGAGCGCGTTGTGGGCCAGGTTCACTGGTACAGCAGCGTATCATTTTGCTACGCACCTGTCACGCAAGCCACCGCCAACGCCGCGGCTCCCTCGCCCCGGCCGACGAAGCCCATTCCCTCTCCGCGGGTGGCCTTGACGCTCACGCGGTCGCGCGACAGCTTGAGCGCAGCCGCCAGCGTGCCGCGCATCTCCTCCCGCGCCGGGGCGATCTGTGGCCGCTCGATGATCACCGTCACGTCGACGTTCTCCACGCCGAACCCTCGTTTGCCCAGCAGCTCCACGGTCGCCTCCAGGAGCTCGATCGAGCGCGCGTCGCGGTAGCGCTCGTCGTCGTCTGGAAAGTGCTGACCGATATCCCCGAGAGCCGCGGCCCCGAGCAGCGCATCGATGATCGCGTGGGTGACAACGTCCGCGTCCGAATGACCCTCCAGACCGCCCTCGGCGGCGAGCTCGACGCCGCCGAGAATGAGCCGCCGGCCGAGGGCAAAGCGATGACAGTCGTAACCGATCCCCGCTCTGCTCATCGGCGCTCGATTCCCGTCGTGCTCATCGCGCGGAGAGAAGCAGCTCGGCGAGCTGCAGATCCGTCGGGGTGGTGATCTTGAAGTTCGGCTGCCCGGAATCGACCACGCGGACAACGCCGCCGCGCTGCTCGATCAGCCAGGCGTCGTCGGTCGCTCGCCCCAGCAGCGCGTCGTCCGCGAGCGCCTCCTCCAGCGCCGCGCGGCGAAACACCTGCGGCGTCTGAACCGCCCACAGCGACGAGCGCTCGAGCGTGCGCGTGACCATCCCACCGCGGGCCTCCTTGATCGTGTCCGGGACCGGCGCCGCCGCAATCACGGCGTCCACGCCCGTGCGTTCGAGTTCCGCCAACGCCCGAGCGAACAGCTGCGGTGTCGCCAACGGACGCGCCGCGTCGTGCACCACGACGGGGTCTCCTTTCCCCGCAGCGCCCAGGGCGGCGCGCACGGACTGCGAGCGCACCTCTCCGCCGGCCACGGCGATCGTTCCGGGCGGGGCCGCATCGAGCTCGGCCGCGGGCAGCGCCACGACGATCGTCTCCGCCACTTCGCTCGCCGCGCTGACGCTCCACTCCAGCATCGGCCTCCCGGCCAGCGCGAGGAGCGCCTTGGGTCGGTCCAGCCCAAGGCGCTCGCCACGTCCCGCGGCCACGATCAACGCGACCGCCATCTCCGTCGTTACTTGGTCGCGACCGCGACCTTGCCGTTCGCCAGCTTGCCGTTCGCCACCTTGCCGTTGGCGACCTTGCCATTCGATTGCGGCGAATCGACCAGCAACGAGTCGAGATACTCCTCGACCTGCGACTCGGTCATCTCGAGCGCGTACATCAGCTCGGAGGCCAGAATCTTCCGCGCCCGCGTGAACATCTGCTTCTCGCCGGTGGAGAGGCCCTTCTGGGCCTCGCGGATCGCCAGGTTGCGCACGACTTCCGCCAGCTCGTAGATGTCGCCGGTCTTGATCTTGTCGCGGTTGTATTTGAAGCGGCGATTCCAGTTCTTGGGCATCTCCGAGCACTCGTCCTGCAGGACGCCCAGCACCTTCTTGACGGTCTCCTCGTCGATCACTCGCCGCAGCCCCGCCAGCGCGGCGTTCTCCGTCGGCACCATGACCGTCATGTCGTTGTGCAAGATCTTGATGGTCAGGTACTCCCGGCGCTCCCCCAGAACCTCTTTCTGCTCCTTGCGTACCACCTTCCCGGCGCCGTGATGGGGGTACACGACGCTGTCGCCCAGTTCGAACTCCACGTGCGCCACGGCGACGACGCTTTCAAGATCCTCCACGTGCTCTTCCATTAGCTCGCTGATGTTGTCCTCCTCTTTACGGCCAGCGCGACGCGTGGCCCGCGTTGATTTCTAAGTTTGCAGGTACCGGTCCACCAGATTGATCTCCTGCTGCCGGCGAAGGCCTTCGCGAATGTCCTTCGCCCGTATCTCGCCGACCCCGTCGACGGTCTCCAACTCGCCATCGGTAGCGGCGAGTAGCTCCTCCAGGCCCCCGAACTCCCCCACGATCCGCTGGACCACCAGCCTCGGCAGCCGCGGTATACGTCCCAGGATGCGGATCCCGCGCGGCGTCACCGGATAGTCCAGCGTGTTGAGCTTGCGGTCGAAGGCGAGCAGCTCGGCCAGGCGGCCGAAGTCCAGAAGGTCTTGATGGGGAAGCCGGACGAGCTGATCGAAGGCGAGCGCGAAGTTCTCGTCGGAGTCGTCGACCAGGTAGTCGTGAACCAGCGCCGACTTGTCTGCCGACACGCCGACCATCGTCTCGTCGAGCTGCATCTCGATCAGCCTGCCCTCCGAGCCGAGCTCGACGATGTAGCGCTCGATCTCCACGGCCATCCTCGTCATCAGCTCCGCCCGCTGCAACACAGTCAGCACGTCGTGCAGCGTCACCCCGCCCTCGAACTCCAGCGCGGTCAGACGGGTCGAGACCTGGTCGAGGCGACTGCGGTACTTGTCCAGCGTGGCCAGCGCCTGGTTTGCCTTCGCCAGGACGACCGGGATGTCCTCCAGGATGTACTTCAGCCCGTCGACGAACAGCGAAACCACCTGGCGGCGCTCGGAGATCGCGACCACCAGTGAGCGGGTCTGCTTCGCCACGCGGGCGGCGGTCCGGTGGCGGGTCCCGGTCTCCAGCGTGTGAATCGTGGGATCGGGCGTGAGCTGGACGTTGATGTGGACGATCTTAGTGGCGTTGGCGTTCAACACGATCGCCCCGTCCATCTTCGCCAGCTCATAGAGAAACGCCGGCGAATAATCGAGCTCGAGCCGGATGCCGCCCGAGAACATGAAGGCCAGCTCGTCGGGATCGCCGATCACGATCAGCCCGCCCGTGCGGGCGTGGAGGATGTGGTCGAGCCCCTCCCGCAGCGACGTTCCCGGCGCCACCATCTCAAGCGCCCGCACCAGCCGGGACGTCTGTCGAGTCTCGAGCTCTTCTGCGAGCTCTTCCCCGGAACGCGGCGCCATGAAGGCCGATTTTACGGGATGAACGCGGCTCTACGCGGCGCGAGCGGCCCGCCGCTCGGGGCCCATCACGCCCCGGAGCGCGTCCTCGAGCGTGGCGAACAGCTCCGGTTCGGCTACCGGGGCGAGACCGAACTTCTGGGCCTCGGCCCGCCGGCGGTCGGCGTGGGCGACGGTTCTGAGCTCGCCCGTCAACCCGAGCTCGCCAAAGCACGCCAGCGGCGCCGGGGAGGTCCCGCTTGAGAGCGTGACTCGGCGGGTCGCGCTGGCCACCGCCAGCGCCACGGCCAGATCGGCCCCCGGCTCGTCCACCCGCACGCCCCCTACCACGTTCACGAACACGTCGGCGGCGCCGAGCCCGATCCCGGCGTGGCGGCCGAGCACGGCCAGCACCAGCGCCAGTCGGTTTCGGTCAAGCCCCGCGACCACCCGCCGCGGCGGCACGAGCTCTGACGAGGACACCAGCGCCTGGACCTCAACCAGCAGCGGCCGCGACCCCTCCATCGCGCACAGCACGACGCTTCCCGGAGCGTGTGTGGCCTCGCCCACAAACCGCGCCGACGCGTCCAGCACCTCGACCAGACCGTGGTCGTGCATCTCGAACACGCCGGCCTCATCGGTAGAGCCGAAGCGGTTCTTGACGGCGTGCACCGTGCGGTAGGTCCGCTCGCGCTCGCCCTCGAACTGCAGCACGCAGTCGACTATGTGCTCCAGCACGCGCGGGCCGGCGAGCGCTCCGTCCTTGGTCACATGGCCCACCATCATCACCGCGATCCGCAGTCGCTTGGCCAGGCGCATCACGGCCGAGGCGACCTCCCGCACCTGAGCCACGGACCCGGCCGCGCTCTGAAGCTCTCCAGAGTGCAGCGTCTGCACGGAGTCGATCACGCAGACCTCCGGCCGCTCGTGCTCGATCGTCGCCAGCACGACATCCAGGTCGGTTTCGGCGATGACCGGCATCCGCAGCGCGGCGCCGCCGGGAAGCCGCTCTGCCCGAAGCCGGATCTGGGCGGCGGACTCCTCGGCCGAGACGTAGAGGGTGCGCCGGCCGGCGTCGCCCAGGTTGGCAAGGGCCATCGTCGTCAACGTCGACTTCCCGATCCCCGGGGCGCCGCCGATCAGAACCAGCGAGCCCGGCACGAGGCCGCCGCCCGAGGACGCTGTCCAGCTCGCCGATGCCGGTGGGTAGACGCTGCTCCTCGCGCGCCTCCACCCGCCCCAGTTCCACGGGAGCCAGCGGGCGGACGCCGCGCCGGCTCGCCGCGTGGCCCCGGTCGCCGCGATCGACAGCGCGCTCCTCTACGAGCGTGTTCCACTCTCCGCAGCCGGGGCACTGGCCGGCCCAGCGGGCCGACTGATGGCCGCAGGCCGAGCAAACGTGAACGGCGGAGGCTCGAGCCATCGACCGCAGGCTAGAGCGCGGCCCCGACGCCAAGACCGGGTCGCCGCGAAGTTGTTGCGAAGCCGCCACGGTCTGGGCAACAAAGCGGCCAAAAACCACCAAAGGCCGGGCCGCTCGACGCGGCTCGGACATCCAAGTCCGATATGCGGACACGATCCACCGACCATCCGGGCACCTGAGGTCTGGTGATTTATGGCCGCTCCCGAGGGCGGGCAAGTCGGGCCGAGGGCGGGCAACGCCGTCCGGGCGGGCAACGCCGGCCGGGGGCAACGCCGGGTCCGGGCGGGGCCGGACGCCTCCCGGGACCCCCAAGCGGTCCTCAGTCAGGACCCCCCGAACCGCGGCTCCCGCCGCTCGCGCAGCGCACGCGAGCCCTCGCCGACATCCTCCCCCAGGAACGTCAGCATCTCGTACGCGACGCTGGCATCGAAGGCCGGCATCGCCGTTCGCAGCCAGTGGTTGAGCGTGCGCTTCGTCCACCGCGCCGCCTGGCGCGGGCCCAGCGCGATCCGCTCGGCGATCGCCAGGGCCTCGTCAAGCACCCGCTCTCCGGGCACGCAGCGGCTGACCAGGCCGATCCGCTCCGCCTCCCGGCCGTCGATGAAGTCCGCGGTCAGCAGGTAGTACTTGGCCTTGGCCATGCCGCACAGGAGCGGCCACAGCAGCACCGCGTGGTCCCCGGCGCCGACGCCCAGACGCAGATGCCCGTCGGTCAGCGACACGTCCTCGCCGATCACGCTGATGTCCGCCATCAGGGCCACGGCCAGTCCGGCCCCCACGGCCGTGCCGTTGATCGCCGAAACGATCGGGGTCTCGCAGTCGACGATGCTCTCAACGAGCTCCGCGGCCTCGCCCGCCATCGCCGCCACGCGCCGGTAGGACCCGGCCATCCGCTCGATCATCTCCAAATCGCCGCCGGCCGAAAACGCCCGCCCGGCGCCGGTCACCACCGCCACGGCGACCTCCGCATCCCGCGCCACGTCGCGCCAGACCCGTGACAGCTCGGCGTGCAGGACCTCATCCGTGGCGTTGAGACGCTCGGGGCGGTCGATCGTGATCAGCAGCACGCCGTGCGCCCGGCGGTCGAAGCGCAGCTGTCGATAATCCGTCGTAGGGCACAGACTCAGACCCCGAACACGCGCTCCAGCACCATCGCGACGCCCGCTTCGTCGTTCGACGCCGTGACCTCGTCGGCGGCCCGGATGACGTCGGGATGGGCGTTGGCCACGGCGACCGCATATCCGGCCCATGCCAGCATCGGCACGTCGTTGGGCATGTCGCCGAACGCCATCACCTCCTCGGGCCCCACACCCCGCTCGGCGCAGAACTCGGCCAGCGCAGTGGCCTTGCTCACGCCGGCCGCCGCGATCTCCAGCAGCGCGTCGGCCGAGTTCGAGTGCGAGAGCTCGCACGCATCGCCCACGATCTCCCTGGCCCGCGCCAGCAGGGCATCGGCGCCCAGCTCGTCGTGGCGGAGCAGCAACTTGACCGCCGGCTCGTTGACCAGCGTGCCGATGTCGTCCACCACCGTGCCGGCCGGCACCGGCCAGCGCGGCTCGTAACCGGGCTCGTGCGCGAAGCTGTCCGGGCGCTCGACGGCCCAGCTGCCTCCCGGCAGCGCGGACTCCAGGCGCCCGACGACGTCGCGCAGCACGGCGGGCTCGAGCGGGACGGTCTGGAGCACCGCCTCTGAGTGCAGGTCCCACACGATGCCTCCGTTGGCGCAGATCGCCACGCCGTGGTGTCCCATCGCCTCGGCAATCGGCCGCATCCAGCGCGCGGGCCGGGCGGTGCATAGCACGAGCGCAGCCGCCGGCCTCCTCGACGGCCGCCAGCGCGCGCCGAGAGCGGTCGTCGACCGTGCCGTCCGTGCGCAACAGCGTGCCGTCGAGGTCCGACGCCACGACCGCCGGACGCGACCGCAGCGGGCGCACCGAGCTGCTCATCACAGGACGCGCCGCCGCCGGCGCGCCCAGATTACTCGCCGTCCTGGGGCTGCTCAGTGGCTTCGGGATCTTCGGCAGCCGGGTCCTCTTGGCCGCCGCCCTCGGCGCCGACACCGACCGGGGCCGGCTTGGGCTTCGGCGCGACGACCGTCAGCTTGACCTCGTCCTCGACGCTCCGCTCGCCGCCGTCCGCCTGCTCCGGGGGAGCCTCGGGAGCGTCGACCACCACGGTCGAGCCGGGGTCCACATGCTCGCGCAGGACGAAGTCCGCCAGCGGATCCTCGATGTAGCGCTGGATCGCCCGCCGCAGCGGCCGCGCGCCCATCGCCGGATCCCAGCCCTTCTCCACGAGCAGATCCTTGGCTCCTTCGGAGAGCTCCAGCTGCAGCTCGCGCTCGGCCATCGTCTCCCGGATCCGCGAGAGCAGGAGCTCCACGATCTCCTTGATCTCGTCCTTGCTCAGCTTGTGGAAGACGATCACCTCATCGATCCGGTTCAGGAACTCGGGCCGGAAGACCTTCTTGAGCTCGCCCATGATCCGGTTCTTCATGTCGTCGTAGGTCAGACCGGTCTCGTCGTCGGAGACCGCGAAGCCCAGCGGCGTATTCCTCGAAATCTCCGCGGCGCCGATATTCGAGGTCATGATCACGATGCAGTGGCGGAAGTCGACGGTCCGGCCCTGGGCATCCGTCAACCTGCCGTCCTCCAGGATCTGCAGCAGGATGTTGAAGACGTCCGGGTGGGCCTTCTCGATCTCGTCGAGCAGCAGCACGCTGTAGGGCTTGCGCCGCACGGCCTCGGTCAGCTGGCCGCCCTCGTCGTAGCCGATATAGCCGGGGGGCGAGCCCACGAGCCGCGACACGGCGTGCTTCTCCATGTACTCGGACATGTCGATCCGCACCATCGTGTCCTCGTCGCCGAACAGAAACTCGGCCAGCGTCCGCGCCAGCTCGGTCTTGCCCACGCCCGAGGGGCCGAGGAAGATGAACGAGCCAGTCGGGCGCTTCGGGTCCTTGAGGCCGGCACGCGAACGCCGGATGGCCTTGGAGACGACCTCGATCGCCGGGTGCTGGCCGATGACGCGCTTGTGCAGCTCGTCCTCCATCCGCATCAGCTTGGCGGTCTCGGCCTCGGTGAGCTTGAACACCGGGATACCCGTCCACATCGAGACGATGTCGGCGATCTCCTCCTCGCCGATCGCCGGGCGCTCGGTCGATTCTCCGGCCTCCCACTGCTCGGCCAGCTCGCGCTTCTGCTGGGTCAGCCGGCGCTCCTCGTCGCGCAGGTTGGCGGCCTTCTCGAACTCCTGGTTCTCGATCGCCTCCTCCTTGGAGCGCCGCGTCTGCTCGATCTGCTCCTCGAGCTCGCGGTACACGGGGGGCGAGGTCATCGACTTGATCCGCATCCTGGAGGCGGCCTCGTCGATCAGGTCGATCGCCTTGTCGGGCAGGAAGCGGTCCGAGATGTAGCGGTCGGCCAGGTCGGCGGCCGCGTCGAGCGCCTCGTCGGTGATGTTGACCTTGTGGTGTGACTCGTAGCGGTCGCGCAGCCCCTTGAGGATCTGCACGGTCTCCTCGGTGGAGGGCTGATCGACGGTGATCTTCTGGAAGCGCCGCTCGAGCGCCGAGTCGCGCTCCAGGTACTTGCGGTACTCCTCGAGCGTCGTGGCGCCCACGGTCTGAAGCTCGCCGCGCGCCAGCGCCGGCTTGAGGATCGAGGCCGCGTCGATCGCGCCCTCGGCCGCCCCGGCGCCGACCAGGTTGTGCAGCTCGTCGATGAACAGGATGATGTCGCCGCGCTGGGTGATCTCCTTCATCACCTTCTTCAGGCGCTCCTCGAATTCTCCGCGGTACTTCGATCCCGCCACCAGCGCGGCCAAATCGAGCGTGTAGATCTGCTTGCCCTTCAGCAGCTCGGGCACGTCGGCGTTCGTGATGCGCTGCGCCAGGCCCTCGACGACGGCGGTCTTGCCGACGCCGGGCTCGCCGACCAGCACCGGGTTGTTCTTGGTGCGGCGCGAGAGGATCTGCATGATCCGCTCGATCTCCGTCTCGCGACCGACGACCGGGTCGAGCTTGCTCTCCGACGCCAGCTTGGTCAGGTTGCGGCCGAACTGGTCGAGCAGCTTCGAGGACTTCTTGCCCTCGGACGCGCCGGGGCCGCTGCCGGCCGAGGCGCCGGAACGCTGACGGCTGCCGGGCCCGGAGAGCATGCGGATCACCTCGTTGCGGATCTTCTCCGAGTCCGCGTCGAAGTCCAGCAGGATGCGGGCCGCGACGCCCTCGTTCTCGCGTACCAGGCCGAGCAGGATGTGCTCCGTGCCGATGTAGTTGTGGCCCAGGCTGAGCGCCTCGCGCAGCGCGAGCTCGAGCACCTTCTTCGCCCGCGGCGTGAAGGGAATCTGACCGGAGGTCACCTCCTCGCCCGAGCCGACGATCCGCACGACCTGCGCGCGGACGCGCTCCACCGTGATGTCGAGCGACTCAAGCACACGGGCGGCGAGGCCCTCCTCCTCGCGCAGCAGTCCCAGCAGGATGTGCTCGGTGCCGATGTAGTTGTGCTTCAGGGTCCTGGCCTCCTCCTGGGCGAGGACGACCACCTGACGGGCTCGCTCTGTGAATCGCTCAAACATGACTTCTCGTCTCTGAGGTGCTAATTGCTGGCGATGATAGAAGGCGGTTGAACGCGGGGACGCCGACTCACCCGTTCCACCTACCTAATTCCGCCGAATGGCGAATATGGATCAGTGGGGGCCGGGTTCGTTCGGGCCATAGCCCAGTCTACCAACAGGTATCTCGGACCCTGTTGGCCTTGGTTGTGTGCCAACGGTCACTCAAATGGAAGGGCTCGGCACATGTGCCCGGTCCCGGCCCGGCTCATGAGCCGGGCCGCCGGGGCGATCATGATCGCCCCGGAACAGCTAATCCCGCATCGCCGGGAAGAGCACCACCTCGCGGATCGAGCGCCTGCCGGTCAGCACCATCACCAGCCGGTCGATCCCCACCCCGATCCCGCCGGTCGGGGGCATCCCCTGCTCGAGCGCCCGCAGGAACGCCTCGTCGGGCGGCTGGCCCGCGGCCTCGAAGCGCGCTCGCTGCTCGTCGGGATCGTTGAGCTCGGAGAACGCGTTGGCGATCTCCATTCCGCCGGCGTATGCCTCGAACCGCTCGACCAAACCGGGCTCCGAGCGGTGCGCCTTGGCGAACGGGGACAGCTCGACGGGATAGTCGAGCAGCAGCGTCGGCTCGCTCAGCGTCGGCTCGACGTGCTTTGAGACGAGCTCATCGACGAGCTGGGGCCAGCTCTGATCGGCCGGCGGCTGGAGTCCGCGAGAGCGCATCTCGGCGGCGAGCGCGTCCGGGTCGCGAAGCGCGAGGATGTCGATCCCGGTCCGGGACTCGATCGCCTCGCGCAGGGTCTCCCGCCGCCACGGCCCGGCGAGTCCGAGCACGCCCATCAGCCGCTCGAAGCGATCGGCCACGGCCAGGTAGTCCGAGTAGGCCTCGTACCACTCGAGCATCGTGAACTCGGGGTTGTGCTTCGGGGATAGCCCCTCGTTGCGGAAGTCCTTGCCGAGCTCGTACACGCGCTCGAGCCCTCCGACGATCAGCCGCTTCAGATACAGCTCGGTGGCGATGCGCAGGAACAGATCGCGGTTCAGGGCGTTGTGATGGGTCACGAACGGCCGCGCCAGCGCGCCCCCGTAGACCGGCTGGAGCACCGGCGTCTCCACCTCTATGAACCCCTCCCCGTCCAGGAAGCGCCGCACGGCGGAGATCACGCCGGCGCGGGTGACGAACAGCTCGCGGGCTTCCTCGTTGGCGATCAGGTCGAGCTCGCGGTGGCGAAAGCGCGTCTCGACATCCTGCAGGCCGTGGTGCTTCTCGGGCGGCGGGCGCAGCGACTTGGCCAGCAGCGTGAACGCCGTTACCCGCAGCGTCAGCTCGCCGCGCCGCGAGCGGAACGCGATCCCGTCGACGCCGATCAGGTCGCCCAGGTCGAGGCTCAGCAGCTGCTCGAGCCCCGCCTCTCCGAGCTCATCGACGCGCGCCTGGAGCTGGATTCGCCCCGAGCGATCGACGAGGTCGAGGAAGGCCATCCTTCCCTGTCCCCGCCGCGCCGAGAGCCTTCCGGCGACACGGTGCGTGGCGTCGCTCTCCTGCCCCGCGTCGAGGCTCTCGTGAGCCTCGCGGACCGCGGCGACCGGCTCCACGCCGCCGAAGGCGTGCGGGAACGGGTCGACCCCGGCCGCCCGCAGCGCATCGAGTTTGCCCGGCGCGCGGCAGAAGCGAAGGCCCGCTCGTCGGAAGACGGCCGCCCTCACTTGCCGATGTCGATCTTCGTGATCTTCAGGCGGCGTTCGCCCTTGGGCGTCGTGAACACGACCTCCTCGCCGCGCTTACGGCCCAGGAGCGCCTTGCCCACGGGCGATTCGTTGGACAGCCTCATCTCGGTGGGGTTGGCTTCGGCCGAGCCGACGATCGTGTACTTGGTCGACTTGCCGCCCTGCTCCTTGACATGGACGATCGAGCCGACGCGGACCACGTCGGTCCCGAGGTCCGAGGAATCGATCACCGTCGCCGAGCGAAGCTTCTCCTCGAGCGCCGCGATCCTGGCCTCGAGCATCGCCTGCTCGTTCTTGGCGTCGTCGTACTCGGCGTTCTCGGAGATGTCCCCGAACTCCCGTGCCTCCTTGATGCGCGCGGCCACCTCGCGACGGCGGGTCGTGGACAGGTGGTCGAGCTCGGCCTTGAGGTTGGACAGACCTTCGGGGGTGAGAATTACATCCTTGGGCATTTGACTGGAACTCTGGTCTAGGGGTTCCGGACGAAAAAGTTCCCGCACCGTGGCGGGAACTGGCACGCTTACCGGCTCGCGTGGGCGGGCAAGTATAGAAGGTGAAATCGCGTGTTCTAGTGCCGCAGCAGCTCGCGCGCCGCGGCGATGCTCGGAGCGGTCTGTAGCGCCTGGAGCACGCGCCGGCCGTCGCGGCCCTGCGCGGCGCCCAGTCGCTCCACATACCAGGGATAGAACTTGCGCAGATAGCGGCCCGCGCGCTCCTCGCCCAGGTGCTCGATCGCCCTTTCGATCACCCAGTCGAGCTCCTCGAGGATTTCCTCAGCGCTCGGTTCCTCGGCGACGGTGTCCGTCGAGCAGCGCCCGGAAGAGCCAGGGGTTGCCCAGCGACCCGCGGGCCAGCAGGACCGCCGCCGCGCCGGTCTGGTCGAAAGCGGTCCGCGCCTGGGCCGCCGTTCGCAGCCCGCCGGAGACGAGCACCGGGGCGGGCAGCTCGTCGACCAGCGTGCGCACGAGCTCGTAGTCGGGCGCCCCAGTGTGTCGCTGCGAGGCGTGGCGGGGGTGCATGGCGATGCCCGCCACGCCGCCGTCCAGAACCAGCCGACGAGCCAGCTCGACGCCGCTGTTCTCGCCGGGACGCTGGCCGCTGCGCAGCTTCACCGTCACGGGCAGGCCGCTGCCCCGGGCCGCCGCCCTTGCCAGGGCCACGCCCGTTCGCGGATCGTCGAGCAGAGCGGCCCCGGCGCCGGTCTTGCACACCTTGGGCACCGGACAGCCCATGTTCAGGTCGATCAGGTCGGCGCCGGCGGCGGCCACGCGCTCCGCCGCTGAGGCCATCACGTCCGGGTCGTGGCCGAACAGCTGGATCGAAACCGGATGCTCGTCGGGATGGACGCGCAGCAGCTCGCGGCACGTGCGCTCATTGCGGTAGTGGACCGCAAAGCTCGACACCATCTCGGAGACCACCAGACCGGCGCCGTAGCGCTTGGCCTGGAGGCGCACGAACCAGTTGCCGATGCCGGCCAGCGGCGCCAGGACGACGCGGTTGGCAACCGGCACGGTCCCCAGGGTCCATGAGTCGGTCAGCGTGTGCTGCACCGGATTCATGGTACGAATCCCTGGATGGAGCTGGAAACCGCCGCCCCCGACCAAAGAACCGCCCGCCCCGCTGCAGATCGAGGAGGTCGAGCGCCTTCTGCGGCCCTGGGCAGAGATCCTGCTCGACCAGGTGCCGGGCATCGAGCTGTTCGACGCCCACACGCACATCGGCCAGAACGATCCCGACGGCATGAGGCAGCGGCCCGCGGAGCTGCTGGCCGGGCTGGAGATGGCCCACGCCCGGGGGGCGTTCGTGTTCCCGATGCACGAGCCGGACGGCTACTCGGCGGCCAACGACGCGGTGCTGCAGGCGGCGAGCGAATCGGACGGCATGCTGGTTCCGTTCTGCCGCGTGAACCCCCACGACGGCGCGCTACAGGAGGCGGAGCGCAGCCTCGCCGCCGGCGCCCGAGGGATCAAGCTTCACCCCCGCGCCGAGCTGTTCACGCTCGACCATCCGGCGGTGCGATCGCTCGCGGCGCTGGCGAACGAGCGCCGTCTGCCGATCCTGATCCACGCCGGGCGCGGCATCCCGGCGCTGGGCCTCCACGCCGTGGAGCTGGCCGGGCGAGTTCCCGGACGCACGGCTGATCCTGGCGCACGCGGGGATCTGCGATCTGTCCTGGATCTGGCGCGTGGCGCCCGACCACCCGAACCTGCTGTTCGACACCGCTTGGTGGATGCCCGCGGACCTGGCGTCGCTGTTCAGCGCTCGTGCCGCCCGGACAGATCCTGTTCGCCTCCGACGCGCCGTACGGGAACACGCTGATGTCGGCGACGTTCCAGCTGCGTTGGGCGCTCCAGAGCGGGCTGTCGGCCGAGCAGATCCGCTCGATCTCCTCCGAGCAGGCGCTTCGCATCGCCCGGGGCGAGGACCTCCAGCCCGCCGGGCCCGCGGTCGGCGAACGCGAGCAGGCGCAGCACATGCTGCTCGACCGCCTGTCGGAGTTCCTGATGCTCGGCGCGATCGCCACGATGCGCAGGGTCGCCGAGACCGGAGCGGAGATGATCGCCCTCGCCCGGCTCGCCTGCGACGTGCCGGAGGAGATCGACGACGCGCCGGTGTTCGCGGCCGTACAGCGCCTGATCGACGCCTTCGACCGCTTGACGGAGGCCGATCCCGAAGACCGCCGACGGATCGGGCCTCTGATCCTCGCCGCCACGGTGGCCCGCACTCCGGACGTTCCCGTTCCCGGGGCCGCCCCGGTGGCCGCCGAGACGTCAGTCCTGATTCTTCTGCCAGATCAGGCGCAGGCCGATCAGCGTCAGCAGATCGTTCACCTCGTCGATCGTCTCGCGGACGAACGGCACCAGCACCTCGGCCAGGCCGCCGGTGGCGATCACGGTCGTGTCGGAGCCCATCTCCGCTCGCAGCCGGCGGAGGATCCCGTCGACCTGCGCCGCGAAGCCGAACACGATCCCGCTGCGGATCGCGTCGACCGTCGATTTCCCGATCAGCGACCGCGGCTCGGCCAGCTCCACCTTCGGCAGCTTCGCCGCCCGGTCATACAGCGCGTCGATGGAGATCTCCGCCCCGGGCGTGATGATCCCGCCCAGGTACTCGCCGGCGGCCGAGATGACGTCGTAGGTGATCGCCGTGCCGAAGTCCACCACCACGCACCCCGCGCCGCAGCGATCGTACGCCGCTACCGCATTGGCCAGGCGGTCGGCGCCGACCTCGTGCGGGTTGTCGTAGCGGATCGGCATCCCGGTGCGGATCGAGGGGCCGACGACCAGCATCTGCTGATCGAGGTAGCGCTCTGCCATCGAGCGCCATTCCTGTGAGAGCTGCGGCACGGTGGAGGAGACGATCGAGGAGTCGATGTCGGCGAACGTGAGTCCCCGCAGCGCGAGCAGGTTCGACAGCGCCGCCCCGAGCTCATCGCGCGTGGACTCGCGCACCGTGGCGAAACGCCAGTGCTCGGTCACCTCCGGCTCGCCGTCGGGAAACACACCGAAGTGCGTCTGCGTGTTACCGACGTCGACGACCAGCAGCATGGCAGCCAATTAAAGCGGTGGTCCGGCGCGACGAACGGCCTGCCCCGCTCCCAGCGACGCGAGCAGATCGGCCAGCCGCCGGCCGTCGGGGAGCGCCAGCTCGGGATCGAGCTCGAGCAGCGGGACCAGCACGAACCGCCGCTCGGCGATCTCCGGGTGCGGCAGGGCCAGGCGCTCGGATCGATACTCGAGCCCGTCGAGAAGCAGGACGTCGACGTCGATCACACGCGGCCCGTGGCGGACGCCGCCGCGCTCCCTGCCGAGCTCTCGCTCCACCGCCTTGCAGGCGTCGAGCAGGTCCTCGGGGCCGTGCTCCGTCTCCACCTGGAGGCACGCATTGAAGAAGTCGGCCTGTTCCGTCACGAGCCCGACGGGCTCGGTCTCGTACACCGACGAGGAACGCGCGACCCGCACCCCGTGCTCGGGCAATGCCCGGCTGGCGGTTGTCAGGTGGGCGCGGCGATCGCCGATGTTCGACCCCAGCCCGAGATAGCCGACGCTCATCCCGACCGGTCGCGCGCCCGGCTCATCGGGCCTCGCGCCAGACCTCCACCGAGACCTCTCCCACGGGCAGCGCCAGCGGCGGCTCGGGCTTTGCCGCCTTGACCCATACCGCGTGCGCGCCGTAGCGGCCCAGGAGACGTTCTGCGATCGCCGCACAGAGCCGCTCCAGCGTCTTGTATGAGCGCTGCTGGGCGACGAGGTTGGCGGTGTCGCAGACCTCGGCGTAGTCGACCGTGTCCTCCAGGCGGTCGGTGACCGTGGCGTCGCATTCGCCGACGTCGAGGCGCAGGTCGAGCAGCAGCCGCTGACCCACCTCGCGCTCGGCTGCGGTCACGCCCACGTGCGTGAACAGCGACAGCCCGCTTATCTCGACCGTGACCTCGGGGTCGCTCGCCTCCTCGTCCTCGCCCCCGTCACCGGCCTCTACGTCGTCGAACTCGTCGGCCTCGTCGTCGCGCTCCATGGCCGGCTGACCGTAGCAGCCGTGATTGCCAGCGCCTCGCGGGTCGGCGCCACGTCGTGTACGCGGAACAGGCGCGCGCCGCGCTCGTAGGCCAGCACGTTGACGGCCACCGTTCCCGCCACCCTCTCCGAGGGCTCGGAGCGTCCGGTGAGCCGTCCGATGAACGATTTTCGCGAGGCGCCGACCAATACCGGCCGCCCGATCGCCACGAGCTCGTCCAGGCGGCGGAGCAGCTCCAGGTTGTGCTCGGTCGTCTTGCCGAACCCGATCCCCGGATCGAGCACGATCCGTCGCTCGTCGATGCCCCGCGCCACGGCGAGCTGGAGCCGCTGCTCGAGGAAGGCCTTGACGTCATCGACCACGTCCTCGTAGCGCGGGTCCTCCTGCATCGTGCGCGGCTCGCCCAGCATGTGCATCAGGCAGCACGTGGCCCCGGAGTCGGCGATCACCGAGGCCATCCGCGGATCCCCCCGCAGCGCGGTCACGTCGTTGACGAAGGTGGCACCCGCCTCGAGCGCCGCGGCGGCCACGGCGGCCTTCGAAGTGTCGATCGAGATCCGGGCCGCGGTACCCGCACAGGCGAGGCCCTCGATGACCGGCAGGACCCGCGCGAGCTCGTCGCCTTCGCCTACCGGCAGCGCCCCCGGGCGCGTCGACTCGCCGCCGACGTCGAGGATCGCCGCTCCCTCCGCCGCCAGCTCCACCCGTGCTCGACGGCAGCCCGGGGATCCAGATAGCGCCCGCCGTCCGAGAACGAGTCGGGAGTCACGTTGACCACCCCCATCAGGGTGAAGTCCTCCGCGAAAGGGCTCATTCCTCCGGCCAGCGCCCGTGCTCGGTGAAGTACTCGCGGGCCCGCTCCTCGCGCTCGCGCTCGCGATTGCTCTGCACGCCGATCCGGAACAACCAGTTGATCATCCACACGATCACGGCCACCAGCAGGAGGCTGACGCCGGCCGCGGCCCACGGCGAGGACGTCTTGGCCTGCCCGATGATGATCCCCACCAGCCCGGCCACGGCGATTCCCACGGGCAACCAGACGCGGGTCGCCGTGAGCACCGCCTTGCCGAATCGGTTGCCGGAGTCGGACGCTGGCATCGCCCGAAGCACGTTACTGACCCCTCGCCGCGCTCCGGGGCCGTAGTCTGCGCCCGTGGGCAGCGTCAAGTCGGCGCGAAGCCGGGAGTCTCGCGCCGCGCCTTGCTGCGCGGCGCCGCCGGCGGCGCGGCTCTGCTGTACGCCGGAGCGCTGCCCGCCTGGGCGCGGCCGGTCCGCCACCACTCGCGCCTCCGGCGCCCCGACAGCCTGCCCTTCCCCCACCTCCCGGCCGGGACGCCGTCGATGCACCAGATCCGTCACGTGGTCGTGCTGATGATGGAGAACCACTCGTTCGACAACCTGCTGGGCAGGGTCCCGTACGAGGTTCCCGGCCGCCGCGCCGTGGACGGGCTGACGTTCCGCCGCGGCCGCGCGCGGACTTCAACCGCGACCAGTTCGGCACCCGCTATTTCGCCCAGCGGGCCGGCTCGCCGTGCCAGCTGCAAGGCGAGCCCAGCCAGTCGTGGAACGCCAGTCACGAATCGTTCGACGACGGCCTCAACGACGGCTTCGTGCGCGCCAGCGGACAGGTGGCGATGTGGTACTGGGACAAGCACACGCTGCCGTTCACCTACTCGCTGGCCGAGCGCTTTCCGATCGGCCAGCGCTACTTCTGCTCCGCGCTCGCCCAGACCTATCCAAACCGGCGCTTCTTCTTCACCGGCACCGCGTCGGGCACGATCTCCACCGACTCCACCACCTTCTCCATCCCCGCCGCCAACGGCACGATCTTCGACCGGCTCGACGCCCACCAGATCGACTGGGCGATCTACTACCAGAACGGCCCGAGCCTGGCGATCGTCCCCGGCGCGCTCAGCGGGCGCACCGCCCGCCTGCACAGCTTCGATCAGCTTCACGGCCGACGCGGCGCCGGCGGGCTGCCCCAGTTCACGTTCATCGACCCGAACTACTCGACGACGTCCGAGGAGGACCCCCAGGACGTCCAGGTCGGGGAGCAATTCGTGGCCCAGGTGGTGAACGCCTTGATTCAGCGCGCCGACCTGGCGGCACACGGCGCTGTTCATCACCTACGACGAGCACGGCGGCTACTACGACCACGTGCCACCTCCGCGAGCGATCAGGCCGGACTCGATCGCTCCCCTCGTGAAACCCGGCGATGCCCCCGGCGGCTATGGCCGCTACGGCTTCCGGGTGCCGCTGCTCGTCGTCTCGCCGTGGGGCCGACCGCGCTATGTGTCGAACGTCGTCCAGGACCACACATCGATAACGGCCTTCATCGAGCGCAAGTGGAACCTGCCGGCGATGACCTACCGCGACGCCAGCGCCCAGCCGATGACCGACTACTTCGACTTCCGCCGGCCCGCCTTCGCCAGACCGCCGCGGCTCGCGGCGGCACCCTCTCTGTCTCCGGGACTCGCCCGCTGCACGGCCCAGGGCCTCACGCCGCCGCTGCCCGGGTCCTCGCAGACGGCCTCGACGGCCGAAGGGACCGAAGTCGGCCGGCTGCTGGCCGCCCACTTCCACCGCTAGTCCGATGCTCGGGCCCGCCCGCCACCTGGCTGACTTCGCCCGCTTCGTGGCCCAGAAGGGCGACCAGGAGCGCCATGACGCCCAGGCCCTCGCCGAGCTTCAGTCGCGACAGCTCGAGCTGCCGCCCGGGCTGGAGCTCCAGTGGCTCGGCGTCTCGGGCTACCGCATGACCTACGAGGGCAGCACGCTGTTCATCGACCCGTACGTGTCCCGAGTCCCGCTCTCGGCGGTCCTCCGCCGCCGGCAGGCGACCCCCGAGGCGGCGATGCTCGAGCGGTTCATCGTCCCGGACGCCGGCCGCGAGGTGGTCGGCGTGCTGGTCGGCCACACGCACTGGGACCACGCCGTCGACGCGCCCGCGATCTGCAAGCGATTCGGCTGCCGGGCCTACGGCTCCTCGAGCCTCGCGCAGCTGATGGCGCTCCACGGGCTGGGCGGGCAGGCGGTGGTGGTCGAGCCCTACCGAACGTACGAGCTCGGTCCGTTCGCGGTCAGCTTCACGCCCAGCGCGCACTCCAAGCTGATCCTCGGCCTGGCCGTGCCCTTCGACGGCGAGCTGACCTGCGATCACCTCGACTCGCTCTCCCCCGGGGCCTACAAGTGCGGACAGGTCTGGGGCATCCGCATCGACGTGGCGGGCGCCAGCTTCTACCACCAGGGAAGCGCCAACCTCGTCGAGGACGCGCTGAGGACGCGTGGCGTCGACTTCTTCCTGGCGGGCGTCGCCGGGCGCGGCTTCACGAAGGACTATTGGGCGCGAATCCTCCGTCGGCTGGAGCCCGCGACCGTGGTCCCCACCCACTACGACGACTTCTTCCGTCCCCTCTCGGCGCCGATGGGCTTCACCACCAACGTCAACCTGGCCCAGGTTCCCGACGAGATCGCCGCAGTCAGCCGCGACTTCGCCGTCGCGGCGTCTGCCCCCGCCGTCCTGAGAGCTATCTCCGCAGTGCCGCCGGCGAGCCCGGCCGCGGCAGCGGCCGCGGGCGTCTCGCGCCCGGCGCGGCCAGGCGTCGGCGTGGGCGGAATCGGCACCTCGGGCGGAGGCGGTGCCTCGGAGCCGAACACTTCGGCCTCGGTCTGCCCGTCGAGCAGCGCTTCGAACTGCTCGCGCTCGATCGTCTCGCGCTTGACGAGGATCTCGGCCAGCTTCTCGAGCCCCGCCTGGTGCTCGGTCAGGATGCTCTTGGCCTGCACGTGCGCCGACTCCACGACCCGCCGGATCTCGTCGTCGATCTCCCGCGCGATCTCGTCCGAGTAGTCGGGCTCGGCCGAGAACTCGCGACCAAGGAACGGCTGTGAATGCTCATGGCCGAACACGCGCGGGCCCAGCTTCTCCGACATCCCGAAGCGCATCACCATCTGCTTGGCGGTGGCGGTGACCTTCTCCAGGTCGTTGGCGGCGCCGGTCGTGATCTCGCCGAACACGATCTCCTCCGCGGCGCGGCCGCCGAGCGTCATGGCCATCGTGTCGAGCAGCTCGGCGCGCGTGGTCAGGAACTTGTCCTCGCCCGGCAGGGAGATCGTGATCCCCAGCGCCTGACCGCGGGAAATGACCGAGATCTTGTGGATCGGGTCGGCGTTCGGGAGGTAGTGGCCGACGATCGCGTGGCCCATCTCGTGGTAGGCGGTCACGCGTCGCTCCTTGTCGGACATGACCCGGGTCTTCTTCTCCGGGCCGGCGATCACCCGCATGATCCCTTCCTCCAGCTCGTCCTGGGTGATCTCGCGCTTGCCGTTGCGCGCCGCCAGCAGCGCTGCCTCGTTGACGAGGTTCGACAAATCGGCGCCGGTGAACCCGGGCGTCTGGCCGGCGAGGGCGTCGACGTCGATCTCCCGGGCCAGGGGCTTGCCACGGGTGTGGACCTCGAGGATCTTCTTGCGCCCCGTGCGGTCGGGCCGGTCGACCACGATCTGGCGATCGAAGCGGCCGGGACGCAGCAGCGCGGGGTCGAGGATGTCGGGCCGGTTGGTGGCGGCGATCAAGATGATGTTGTCCTTCATCTCGAAGCCGTCCATCTCCACCAGCAGCTGGTTGAGCGTCTGCTCGCGCTCGTCGTGACCGCCGCCGAGGCCCGCGCCGCGGTGCCGCCCGACGGCGTCGATCTCGTCCATGAAGATGATGCACGGAGAGTTCTGCTTGGCCTGCTCGAACAGGTCGCGCACGCGCGAGGCGCCGACGCCCACGAACATCTCGACGAAGTCGGAGCCGGAGATCGAGAAGAACGGCACGCCGGCCTCGCCCGCGACCGCGCGGGCCAGCAGCGTCTTCCCGGTGCCCGGCGGCCCGTAGAGCAGCACGCCCTTGGGGATCCGCGCACCGAGCGCCTGGAACTTCTTCGGGTTCTCCAGGAACTCCTTGATCTCGTGTAGCTCCTCGACCGCCTCGTCGACGCCGGCCACGTCACGGAAGGTGATCTTGGGCGAGTCGACCGACATGCGCTTGGCGCGCGACTTGCCGAACGACATCACCTTCGAGCCGCCGCCCTGGACCTGGTTCATGAGGAAGATCCAGAAGCCGATGAAGATCACGAACGGCAGGATGTAGGTCAACAGCGACAGCCAGCCGTTGGACTGCTTGCCGATGATGTCGAAGTCGTTCGCCGGGACGTACTTCTGGACGTCTGAGATCAGCGTCGAGGAGTACTGGTCGGGATAGCCGACGGTGTAGTGCTGACCGGACTGGGTCGTCAGGTTGACCGTGTTGTCCGAGACATGCAGCGAGAGGCTCTTGACCTGGCCCTGCGGGAGCTCTTGCAGCAGCGTGCCGAACGTGTAGCGCGGCTGGTGGCTCGCGGTCCCAATCAGCTTCTGGGCGAAGAACGCGAGCACGACGACGATCAGAATCGGGAACGCCGCGCTCTTAAAGAATTTGCTCACAGCCGAAAATCGCGCCTCCGGCGCGCCCCACTGGAATAGGGAATAGCCAAGCGTAGCATTTGGATTTGCCCTATTGGCGGGCTCGTTGCGCCTCGGGACCCGCCTTGCAAAGACCGACTCACTGCTTCAACGCAGCCACGTACGGCAAGTTGCGGTAGCGCTCCGCGTGGTCGAGCCCGTAGCCGATCGCAAAGCGGTTGGGAATCTCGAACCCCACGTACCTCGTGCGCAGGTCGACTTTTCTGCGCTCGGGCTTGATCAGCAGCGCGCAGACCTCGAGCGAGCGCGGGTTGCGGGCCCCCAGGTTGCGCAGCAGATACTGGAGCGTGAGCCCGGAGTCGACGATGTCCTCGACGATCAGCACGTCGCGACCCTCGATCACGGCGTCGAGGTCTTTGAGGATCCTGACCACGCCGCTCGATTTGGTCGCCGACCCGTAGGACGCGACCGCCATGAAGTCGACCTCGCAGGGGACCTCGAGGTGGCGCATGAGGTCGGAGAGGAAGAACACCGCGCCTTTGAGCACGCCCACCAGGACCAGGTCCTTGCCCGCATAGTCGCGCGAGACCTCGGCCGCCAGCTCGCGCACCCGCTCGGAGAGGGCCTCGGCCGGCACGAGGATCTCCCCGATCGCGTCGTCCTCGCCGCTCACGCCCGTATTTATAAATAAAGGGCGCGCTCCTGCGCGCCCCCTTTTTTGACTCGAACCGCAGCGTGCCCCGTTCGACGATGACGCGCACGCCGTGCGGGAGGTCGAGCGCGCCGTGGTCGATCGCCAGGATCTCCTCGGCCCGCCGGGCCGTGCCCGGCGCGGGCCGCCCGGCGGCCTCGTCCGCCAGGCGCTGCACGACCAGGCGGCTGAGCGCCGGCGGCAACTCGCGCAGGCCGGCGAGCTCGACCTCCGAGCCGCCTTCAGCGCCTCGTCCACGAGCTCGTCGAGCACGTCCGCCTCGTCGCGGAGGATCGTCGCCAGCGCCAGCACATTGTCCTCGGCGGCGGGATGAATCTAGCGCAGCGCCGGCACCAGCTCGCCGCGCACGCGGCCGCGCGCGAACACGTCGAGCTCGTTGGTCTCGTCGTCTCGCCACTCGAGCCCCCGCTCCGGCAGTACTCCCCCGTGCTCGCGCGTGTAATGAAAGAAGCGGCCGGACCAGCTTCACCTCCGCGCAGATGCTCCGTCTGCATCCCGAGCAGCGCCCGCCGCGAAGGCGAGGACGCGAGCCGGTAGAGGATCGTCTCGACCTGGTCGGTGGCCGTGTGCCCGGCGGCGACGTCGGCGCCGCCGGCGAGCGCGGCGGCCGTCTCGTAGCGCTCCCGGCGCGCCCAGGCCTGCAGGTTCCCGCGCGGCGGCCGGCGGGCGGTGCACCTCGAGCGCGACACCGAGGCGTCGGCACAGCCCGGCGCAGTGGCGCTCGTCATCGGCGCCGCTCTCCGCAGGCCGTAGTTGACGTGAAGCGCTCTGACGGCCCCGGCCCCGCGATCCGCGCCGCGAGATCGAGCAGGCAGGTAGAGTCGCGCCCGCCGGAGAGCAGCACCACACGCTCGCGCCGGGCGTGAGCAGGCCGCCTGGCGCGGACCTCCTCGACGCGCCGACGTCAGTCTGCCATCGCTTCTCCCTCGCGCGCGCGAGGAACATCTCGGTCGGCTCGTTGAAGCCCTTGAGCATGATCTCGCCGATCCGGTCGAGCTCCAGATGCGGTCCCGCATGCTCGGCACCTGGCGCGTGACGAGGACCTCGCCGCCGGCCGAGCGCGCCGCGATCGCGCGCGGCAATGTTCACGTCGCGGCCGTAGTAGTCGCCGTCGCGGTACAGGGCCTCGCCGTAGTGGATCCCGATCCGCGGCAGCGGCCGCTCGGACTGGAGCCGCTGAAAGCCGACGGCCCAGTCGATCAGCGCCGACGGGTCCGAGCCGACGATCATCACCTCGTCGCCGATCATCTTGATCACACGCGCGCTGTCGGAAGCGTCGCCTCCACCGCCTCGACGAATCGCTCGACCGCTCGAGCGCCTCGAGCTCGCCCGCCTCCTCGGTCAGGCGCGTGTATCCGGTGAGATCGGCGAACGCGATCGCCACTCGCATGCGGCCGAGGTCGGCTCCCGCGCCGTCCAGGTCGGCCTCCATGTGGCCGACCAGTCCTGCTCGATGAAGTGCTGCAGGTAGCGCTGATGGACCTGGTCCATCACCGGCGAGGCCAGCGGCAGCAGCACCGCGAGAACCTCATCTGCTCGGCGACCTCGAGCCCTCCCGCGATCCGAGCGCATCAGCGGCTCGTGGACTAGAGGTGAAACAGCTGACCTCGGCATCGGCGATCTGGGCGACCGCCTGACCGTAGACGCGGATCAGCTGAAGCATCGCCACCAGCGGGAAGCCGGCGTCGAGCGCCGTCGCCGTGTAGCGCAACAACTCCAGGTCCTCCTCGCTGAGTGATCGATCCGGGTGGACCCGATCGCCGTCAGGATTCGCTCGATCAGCGCCGATCGAGCCCGGTTCGCGCGCCGCCTGGTGCAGCGTGTAGGCTCCGGCGCCTCCGGGAACAGCCCCTCGGCGTAGGCGTACGCCAGTCGGCCCTCCTCGTTGGGCCTGCGGATCTCCCCGAGCGTTGGCCACGCTCGCGCAGCGAGCGACCATGCGGGCCTGACCGATGGCCGCGCTGCTCCAACCGTCGCGGTCGTAGCGGGGACACAGCCCCTCGCGCACCCAACGACGCAGCGTGGCCGGCGTGACGCCGACACGCTCCGCGGCTTCGGTTTGCGAAACACGGCTTTCCGGCACGCTCAGAGTC
>CAWJUS010000017.1:0-15398 GCA_963846075.1 uncultured Actinomycetes bacterium
ACGGCCAGAAATCCGGCGATCAATACAATCGCCCGCCGTGCCTTCCCACGACGTGCTGATCATCGGCGCCGGCCTCGCGGGCCAGCGCGCGGCCCTGGCCGCCGCCGAGACCGGGGCCACGGTGGGCATCATCTCCAAGGTCCATCCCGTGCGTTCGCACTCGGTCGCCGCCGCCGGCGGGATCAACGCCGCGCTGAACCCCGAGGACACCTGGGAGTCGCATGCCTTCGACACGATCAAGGGCTCGGACTTCCTCGGCGACCAGGACGCGATCGAGATCATGTGCAAGGGGGCGCCCGACGAGATCCTGTGGCTGGAGCACGCCGGCGTCACCTTCCACCGCGACGAAGCGGGCCACCTCGGCACCCGCGCCTTCGGCGGCGCCTCGGCGGCCCGCACCTACTACGTGGCCGACATCACCGGCCAGGCGATCCTGCACGTGCTCTACGAGCAGCTGATGAAGCACCACGAGATCCTCGACCGCTTCGAGGAGTGGTTCACGACCGACCTGCTGCAGGACGACGACGGCAACTGCGTGGGCGCGATCTGCCGCAATCTGCGTGATGGTCACCTCGAGGTTTTCAACGCCAAGGCGGTGATCCTGGCCTCGGGCGGCGCGGGACAGGTCTACAACCCGACGACCAACGGCCTGATCGTGACCGGCGATGGGATCGCCCAGGCCTACCGCATCGGCGCCCGGCTTCAGGACATGGAGATGGTCCAGTACCACCCGACGACGCTGGCGGGCAACGGCCTGCTGATCACCGAAGGAGCCCGCGGGGAGGGCGCCTGGCTGTTGAACGCCGAGGGCGAGCGCTTCATGGAGAAGTACGCGCCCAACAAGCTCGAGCTCGCATCGCGCGACGTCGTCTCGCGGGCCGAGCAGACCGAGATCGACGAGGGCCGAGGGTTTCCGGATGGGACGGTCGCGCTCGACATCACCAAGGTCCCGCGCCGGCGCACGCTCGAGGCGTTGCGGGAGATCGTCAACATCGGGCGCGACTACGCGGGCGTCGACATCACCCGCCAGCCGATCCACATCAAGCCCGGCAACCACTACATCATGGGCGGGGTCAAGACCGATATCCACGGTCAGACCTCGATCCCCGGTCTCTACGCCGCCGGCGAGGTGGCGTGCGTCTCCGTTCACGGCGGCAACCGGCTGGGCGCCAACTCGCTGCTGGACACGTTGATCTTCGGCCGCCGGGCCGGCGAGCACGCTTCGCTGAACCGCGCGCGCCACATGACGATGCCCACCAGTGCGGCCGGGCGCGTGTCCGACACCGAGCGCTACATCGCCTCGATCATCGGCCGCGAACCGGGCGGCCGGCGAATCGCGGCGATCAAACAGGAGCTCGGCGAGACGATGAATCGCTACGTCGCCGTCTTCCGCGACGCCGAGGGCCTCGAGACCGCCTATGAGATCGTGCGGCGGCTGAAGGAAGAGGCCGCCAAGGCCACGATCGATGACCGCGGCACGGTCTTCAACCAGGACGTGATCGGGGCCATCGAGCTCGGCTACATGTTGGACGTAGCGGAGACGATCGTGGTGGCCGCGCAGGAGCGCAAGGAGTCACGCGGGGCTCAGTACCGCACGGACTTCCCCGAGCGCAACGACACCGACTGGCTGAAGCACATCGATCTGTCTGTGAACGGCGCCGAGGCGCCCACCGTTACTTACTCGCCGGTGACGATTACCCGCTGGCAGCCGCAGGAAAGGACTCTACTAGTGCCCGCCTACACACTCCGCATCCGCCGCTACGACCCCCAGTCCGGGGAGGCTGCCTACTGGGACGACCACACGGTTGAGATGCGGGCTCACAACTCGGTCCTCGACGCGATCCTCAAGGTCAGAGGCGAGATCGACGGGTCGCTGGGGATCCGCTGCTCGTGCCAGCAGGGCATCTGTGGCTCGTGCGGCGTGCGGATGAACGGCAAGCCGGGGCTGGCGTGCAACACGCACCTGGACGAGGCCGCCAGACGCGGCCACGGCGTGGGCTGGAACCCAGAGACGAAGAGAACGGCGCTGGGGGCGCGGACCCCGAAGCGGGCGACGGCGACCGGCCCGCGCTCGTGACCGTCGAGCCGATGGGCAACATGCCCGTGATCCGTGACCTGATCGTCGACATGGACGCCGTGCACTGGAAGAAGATCCAGCGCGTCACGCCGTGGCTGATCAACAAGGAGCCGATCCCGGAGCGGGAGTACGTAGTCCCGCACGAGAACATGATCGACGTCACCCAGCCGATGGCCTGCATCCAATGCGGCGCGTGCGTGTCGGACTGCCTGTCGATGGAGATCGACCCGCTGTTCGTGGGGCCGGCGGCGCTGGCCAAGGCCTACCGGTTCGTCGGCGACCCGCGTGACGCCGAGCAGTTCGAGCGGCTCAAGGACCTCGCGGAGGACCCCCACGGGATCTACGACTGCACGCACTGCTTCAACTGCATCGACGCCTGCCCCAAGGGCGTCGATCCGATGAGCCAGATCATGCGCCTGCGGCGCATCGCCGGCTCGGACCACGAGATCGACGACCGCAACAACGGCTACCGCCACGAGCACGCGTTCGTCAAGAACATCCGCAAGAACGGCCTCTTGAACGAGGCCGACCTGCTGCCCGACTCCTACGGGGGCAAGTTCAACCCCCGCGCGGTCCCCGAGCTGATCCAGATCCTCCCCACGGCTGCAAAGGCGCTCGCCCGGCGCAAGCTGACGCCGAAGACGGCGCTGCTTCACACCCACAAGGCACCGAAGGCAGTCCGGGCCCTGTTCGACAAGATCGATGGACGCGAGCAGCGCAACGAGCTCAACATCTACGTCACCGGCTACGAGGACGACCCCAAGCACGCCGCGCACTCGGACGATCCGACGCCGCTCGTCCCGCCCGAGCCCCCCGGGGCCGCCGTTCCCAACGTCACCGCCGATTCCAGGCCCCCCGAGGAGCAGAGCGCCAAGGAGGAGCGCTCCGTCGAGACCGTCGGCATGGGCGAGCGCCAGCCGCCACCCGAGACCTCGGCGCCCAGACCTGAAGGAGAGGCGGCGCCCGACCAGCCGCCCACAACCGAGGAGGACGCTTAGCGATGAAGGTCGCCTACTGGCCCGGGTGCGTTAGCCGCGGGTTCACTCCCGAGCTGCACGGATCGATGGCCAAGGTTGCGCCGCTGCTCGACATCGAGTTGATCGAGCTCGACCGCGCCGCGTGTTGCGGCGCGGGCGTGATCGCCGAGCACAACCAGGAGCTGGCCGACACCCTCAACGCCAGGACGTTCGCCCTGGCCCAGCAGACCGACGGCGAGATGATGATGAACATCTGCTCCACCTGCCAGGGAGCGCAGTCGGAGTGCCAGGAGCGCCTCGACGCCAACACCGAGTACCGCGAGCAGATCAACTCCAACCTCGACGAGGAGGGTCTGCACTACCAGAGGGGCCTCACCAACAAGAACTTCCTGTGGCTGCTGGTGGAGGAGATCGGGCTGGACAACCTCAAGGAGCGCGTCTCCAGACCGCTCACCGATCTGCGCGTCGGCCCCTTCTACGGCTGCTACATCGTCCGCCCGGTCGACCGGCTGGGCATCGACGAGCGGCATCCTCGCGACCTCTACCTCCACATGCTGATCGAGGCGCTCGGCGGCACGGTCGTGGACTACGCCGGCGTCTACAAGTGCTGCGGCTTTCCGATCATCACGATGAACAAGGAAGCATCGCTGGCCCAGGCAGGACGTCACCTCGGCGACGCGATCGACGCCCACGCCGACTGCCTCGTCGTTCCCTGTCCGCTCTGCCACCTCAACCTCGACATGCAGCAGCCATCGGCCCAGAAGGTCGTGAGCCGCGAGCTCGGTCTGCCGGTGCTTCACCTGCCGCAGCTGGTCGGACTGGCGCTCGGCCTCGAGCCCAAGGAGCTGGGGATGAACAAGCACATCATCAGGCCGACGTCGGTGATCGATTGGTCGACCTCGGTGGTCGCCGCGGCAGCGTGATCGCCCGTCTGATGCGGGTGCTCGGCTGGAAGGGGCTTCTCCCTCCCAGTCACCGCCGCCTCAGCTGGACCCGCCGGCGCGCCGGGAGGCGAAGGAGCCGGCGGCGCGCCTCGAAGCCGCCAGGCAGAGGTTGAAGCAGGCGATTCCGCCGCGGGAGGAGTAAAGCGGGAGACCGCGCGCCGACCCGCTCGCTAGATTTGGGCCTGTCGAAATCGTCAGTCGGCAGGCCGTACACGACTACAGACAGGGGTCCCGCCACCATGCTCACCAATTCATCGACTGCCTTTGGGCCACGCCGCGCCCGCAATGCACGACCAGGTGCACGGGGCGCAGGCCGGCTCTCGCGGGTGGCCGTCGCGGCGTCAGTCATCGCGCTGATCGTCGCCGGGTGCGGTGGCTCCTCGAAGTCCTCGAGCTCCTCGACCACCTCGTCGTCCGCCGCGCCGGCGAGCTCGAGCGCCGCGTCCTCGGCCCCCACCTCCACCTCGTCATCGCAGCCGATGTCGAAGGCCAGCTATGAGGCCACGCTCGGACCGCTGTTCAACAACAAGATCGATCCCGCGCTGAAGTCCGCGCTCAGCTCGCAGAACGTGACCAATCCGAAGAGCCTCACTACCGCGGTGGGGCTGGTGACCGAGGCTCGCGACGCGATGGCGGGAGTCAATCCGCCGACGGCGATCGCCGACCTGAACAAGAAGGCGGTCACCGCCCTGACCTCGCTGGCGAGTGACCTGGCGAAGCTCCGCGACGCCGCCCAGTCCAAGAACACATCCGCCTACAGCAGCGCCGCCACCTCCGTGCGCAACGACGGCCTGTCGCTGGAGAGCATCGGCAGCCAGTTCACCTCACGCGGGTACTAAGGGACCGCGCCGCCGTACGGCCCAGGCCGGCGCCGGCTCCGCGGCCCGCGCCGGGGTCACAGGACGCCCGCTGCGGATGAAGATCAGAATGCCGAGGACCAGCGGCCACAGCACGAGCCCGAAGAAGCCGACCACGGCCGCGGGAGCGCCCCGAGAAGCCCAGGTCGCCGCCGTGGCCCGCGTGCGCGAGGCCGCCTGACGCGCGCCGCTACCGGGGCCCGCCGTCTTCCTCGATCCCGCCGGCGCCCAGCTCGAAGGCGCCGTGCAGGGCACGCACCGCCTGGGGCACGAACTCTGAGCGGATCACACAGGAGATTTTGATCGGCGAGGTGGAGATCATCTCGATGTTGATCCCGGCGACGGCCAGCGTCTCGAACACCTTGGCCGCCACACCGGGGTGCGAGCGCATCCCGGCGCCGACGATCGAGACCTTGCCGATCTTGTGGTCGGTGTCGATATGGGCGATCCCCAACTCGCCCGCCACCGTCTGAAGCGCGCGCTGGGCCTCGGGCAGATCCTCCTGGGGGATCGTGAACGACACCTCGGCCTCGCGCCCGTCGCCGAGCGGCTCGTTCTGGATGATCGTGTCGACGACGCAGTTCGCGTCGGCCAGGACGCCGAAGATCCGGGCCGCGGCTCCGGGGCGGTCGGGCACGCCGAGCAGCGTGATCCGGGCCTCCTCGGTGGAGTGCGTGACGGCGGTGACTAGCGGGCGTTCCATGGTCTCTTCCTCTCCCAGAACAAAGGTACCCGGGCTGTCGTCGAAGCTTGAGCGGCAGTGGAGGCGCACGCCGTGGTTGCGCGCGTACTCCACCGAGCGCAGCTGCAGCACCTTGGCCCCCGAGGCGGCCATCTCGAGCATCTCCTCAAAGCTCACGATCGGCAACTTGCGCGCGTCGGACACGATCCGCGGGTCGGCGCTGAACACGCCGGCCACATCGGTGTAGATCTCGCACACCTCGGCGCCGATCGCCGCCGCCAGGGCCACGGCCGTGGTGTCGGAGCCCCCGCGCCCCAGCGTCGTCACGTCACGGCTGGTTGAGACGCCCTGGAATCCCGCCACGAGCACGATGCGATCCTCTCCCAGCGCCTCCCGGATGCGGTCGGCGCGGACATCGAGGATCTTGGCCTTGGTGTGCGAGGTGTCGGTCACGATGCCCGCCTGCGAGCCGGTCAGCGAGATCGCCCGGTGGCCGAGGTCGTTGATGGCCATCGCGCACAGCGCGCACGAGATGCGCTCCCCGGTCGAGAGCAGCATGTCCATCTCTCTGCGGTCGGGGATCGGCGAGACCTCCTCGGCCATGGCGATCAGCTCGTCGGTCGTCTTGCCGCGCGCCGACAGCACAGCCACGACGCGCCTGCCCGCCTCCCGTTGGGCGACGATCCGCCGCGCGGCGTGCTTGATCCGCCCGGCGTCGGCCACCGACGTGCCGCCGAACTTCATCACCACCGTTTCGGGGACCGCGCCGGGACCGGTGGGCGCGAGCCGCGCGGCCGGCATCTGGCTGCCGGCGCTCACTACACCGCCCGGCGCCCGGCGAGCGCACGACCCAGCGTCAGCTCGTCCGCGTACTCCAGATCCGCGCCCACCGGCAGGCCGCTGGCCAGCCGCGTGACCGTGACCGCCGCCGCCCGCTCGCGCAGCTCGTCGGCGATGTGCAGCGCGGTGGCCTCGCCGGTGGTGGTGGGGTTGGTGGCGATCACCACCTCGCGCACGGCGCCGTCTCCCACGCGTTCATAGAGCTCGGTCAGCTTCAGGTCCTCGGGGTCGACGCCGTCGATCGGCGACAGCGCGCCGCCCAGCACGTGGTAGCGGCCCCGGAACTCGTGCGTGCGCTCAATGGAGATCACATCCGATGGCTCCTCGACCACGCAGATGAGCTCCGGGTCTCGGCGCTCGTCGGAGCAGACGCGGCACACCGGCCCGTCGGAGAGGTTGAAGCACACCTCGCACAGGCCGATCCGGGCTTTGACCTCGCGGATGGCCTCGGCCAGGGCCGCGGCGTCCTCGTCGCTCGCGCGCAGCAGGTGAAACGCCAGCCGCTGCGCGGTGCGCCCGCCGACCCCGGGGAGCTTCGAGAGCTCCGTGATCAGCCGCTGAACGGGTGGCGCGTACAAGCGCGCTCGTCTAGAGCCCGGGAAGGCCCAGCCCGCCGAGCCCGCCGGTCAGTCCTCCCAGCTTTGAGGCCGCCAGCTCTTGGGCCGAGCGCAGCGCCTCGTTGACGGCGGCCAGCACCATGTCCTGGAGCAGCTCGACGTCCTCGGGGTCGACGGCGTCGGGCTTGATCTTGATCGACTTCACCTCCATGTCGCCGGTCACCTCGACGGTGACCATGCCGCCGCCGGCCGAGGCCTCCACCACCTCGTCCTTGAGCGACTCCTGCGCGGCGATCATGTCCTGCTGCATCTTCTGGGCCTGCTTGAGCAACTGCTGCATGTTTGGCTGTTGTGGCATCAGCTCGAAACCTCACGTTGTTCATGGTCTACTTCGTCCTCGTCGAGCAGCTCCTCGGCGTCGAACTCCTCGATGAAGCGTCGCACGAGCTCTTCGCCCGACAGCGCCGGTGGCCCGCCGGGGCTCTCGCCGTCGGCGGCGCCCAGCTCGTAGCGCAGCACGAGCGCGCGCCCGCAGACGGCCTTCAAGGCCT
Source organism: uncultured Actinomycetes bacterium (assembly GCA_963846075.1). Classification (GTDB taxonomy): domain Bacteria; phylum Actinomycetota; class Thermoleophilia; order Solirubrobacterales; family Solirubrobacteraceae; genus Palsa-465. The sequence goes on from CAWJUS010000017.1 coordinate 7,486, forward strand.
CGGCGGCGGCGCGCCGGTGCTCGTCCTGCTCGGCCTTGCGCTTGAGGAAATCGGCGCCTGCGGGAAACGCGAGCGTCAGCTCGCTCTCCGAGATGGCGATCGGCTTGGCGTCGGTCAGGAGCGCGGCGAGCATCGCGTTACGGGCTCTGACCTGCTCCACGACGGCCGGCCAGAAGGTGACCGCGGCGTCGAGGTCGGTCGTCGCGTGGGGCTGGGGCTCGGGATCCGGGGCGACAGCCGGGGTGACGGGCGACTCAGCCGCCGAAACGGTCGTCGCGGCCGCCGTCGTCCCCCCGGCCTCGAGGTGCTCGATCCGCGCCAGCAGCGCGCTCGTGGATGGATCGAGCTCGGGCGCCGCGGCCTTGATCAGCACCAGCTCCAGCTGGATCCGCGCCTGGGCCCCGTTGGCCGAGGCGTCGAGTGCGGCGGCGATCAGGTCGAGTAGCCGGACCCCGTCCGCGCGGGATACGGCGCCTGCCTGCTCCGCCAGGCGGCGGTCGCGCTCGGGCGTGACGCGCAGCTCGAGCGGCACCTCGCCGAGGATCTGGACCGAGAGCAGCTCGCGCCCGTAACGCTCGAGGTCGCGGAGCAGCTGGCCGGGCTCGCGCCCGGATTCGGCCAACCGCGCGGCGACGCGCAGCGCCTCCGCCGGCTGGCGGGCGACGATCGCCCTGACCGCCTCGAACAGCAGCTCGTCGTCGGCGACGCCCAGCACGGCCAGCACGTCGTCGGGCTCGATCCGCTCCTGGCCCTTGTAGGTCAGGAGCTGCTCGAGCGTGCCCAGCGCGTCGCGGAAGCTGCCGGTGGCGTGGCGGGCGACCAGCGCCACGGCGTGATCGTCGATGTCGATTTCCTCGGCCCGCGCGACGCGGCGCACGACGGTCGAGACCTGGTCGGCGGTGGGGCGGCCGAAGTCGAAGCGGTGGCAGCGGTCGACGACCGTAGGCAGCACCTTCTGGGCATCGGTCGTGGCCAGCACGAAGATCGTCCGCGGCGGCGGCTCCTCGAGCGTCTTCAAAAACGCGTTCCAGGCCTGCGGCGAGAGCATGTGCGCCTCGTCGAGGATGTAGACCTTGTGGCGGCCCGAGACCGGGGCGTAGGCCACGCGCTCGCGCAGCTCGCGGATGTCGTCGACCGAGTTGTTGGAGGCCGCGTCCATCTCGATCACGTCGAGCGAGGTCGCGCTGGCGATCGCCACGCACGACTCGCACTGGCCGCAGGGCTCGCTGGTCGGGCCCCGCTCGCAGTTCAGGCAGGCGGCCAGGATCTTGGCCATGCTGGTCTTGCCGGTACCGCGCGAGCCCACGAACAGGTAGGCGTGATGCACCTTGTCCTGCTCCACGGCGTGGCGCAGCGTGCGTACCACGTGCTCCTGGCCCACGACGTCCGAGAACGAGCGCGGGCGGTGGCGGCGGTATAGAGACGGACCGGCGGACACGGGAAGTCGAGTCTAGATGGGGAGGCCGCCGCACATGTGCGGCGGCCCCGGGCCGATCATGATCGGCCCGGCGGCCCGGCTCATGAGCCGGGCCGAGGGGTCGGCACATGTGCCGACCCCGCCAGAGAAAGCGGACCGTGCACCCCCCGTCGAAGCCGGTACCCAAGGCGCTTCCGTCGCTCGCAACTCCGGTTCGGTGACCCCGCCGGCGCCTGGAGGTGGCCGCTTAAGGCTGCTTCCTTCCGGACCTGACCTGGTTCACGGGTCTCCATCGCCGCGGGACCGACCATCAACGCCACGGGCGAGGCGTCGACCTCGGGGCCTGCGCCCCTCGGGAGGGGATTCAGCCCCGCTAGAGCGGTTTGCGGGTACAGGGCACCGCTAGCACCCCGCCTAGCACGGTCCACCCGGAATCGTAGTGGGTGGCAGAGCGCTGCTCGGACTGAAATGATCGTCGGCCGTGGACGCCGTCACAGTGGTGCCGCATCAGGAGGGGTCGGTAGCGCTCGAGAACGTGCCCGAGCCGACTGGCTCGTCGGGCTCGGTGCTGGTCGAGACGCTCGCGGTCGGGATCTGCGGCACGGACGCGGAGATCGTCGGCGGTCAGTACGGCTGGGCGCCTCCGGGACGGGAGCGGCTGATCCTGGGCCACGAGTCGATCGGTCGCGTGGTCGACCCGGGCTCGAGCAGCCTGGCCAAGGGCGAGCACGTGGTGGGGATCGTCCGGCGCCCCGACCCGGTCCCCTGTCCCAGTTGTGCCGCGGGCGAGTGGGACATGTGCAGCAACGGGCAGTACACCGAGCACGGCATCAAGGAGCTCGACGGCTTCATGGCCGAGCGCTGGCGCATCGAGCCCGAGAACGTGGTGCCGGTCGACGAGCGCCTGGGTGTGTTCGGCGTGCTCCTCGAGCCGACGACCGTGGTGGCCAAGGCATGGGAGCAGATCCTGGCCATCGGGCGCCGTGCGTTTTGGCAGCCGCGGCAGGTGATGGTGCTGGGCGCGGGGCCGATCGGCCTGTTGGGGGCGCTGATCGGCGTGCAACGGGGCTTCGAGGTGCACGTGTTCGACCGTGTGACAGAGGGCCGAAAGCCAGAGCTCGTACGGGAGTTGGGCGCCCACTACCACGCCGAGGGCATCCAGGACTCCGGGATCCAGCCAGACGTGGTGCTCGAATGCGCGGGCGTACCGGAGCTGATCCTCCGGGCACTGCTGGCGGCGGCGCCGGGAGCGGTCGTCTGCCTCACCGGGGTCGGGCCGCCCATGGCTCGGTCCGGCGCCTGGGACATCTCGCTGGCGACGCACACCGTGCTCAACAACCTCGTCGTGTTCGGCTCGGTCAACGCCAACCGGCGCCACTACCGGCAGGCCGCAGACATCCTGGCCGCCGCCGACCGGCAATGGCTGGAGGCGCTGATCACTCGCCGCGTTGCCCCGGACGCCATCGCCGACGCGTTCACGCGCGGGCCGGACGACGTCAAGACGATCGTGGAGTTCGCGGCCTCGTCCACCTCGTGAGCGCTGACGAGGCGACGGCCGACAACGGTATTGTCCGGCGCCTCATGTCCGTTGGAGTCATAGGCCTTGGCTACGTGGGGCTGCCCCTCGCCGTGGCCTTCGCCGAGGCCGGCGAGCCCGTGGTGGCGGTCGATGTCGATGAGGGCAAGGTGGCGGCGGTCCGCAAGGGCCACTCCTACGTGGAGGACATACCGTCCGAGCGCCTTCAGGCCGTGCTGCCGCTGATCGAGGCCTCGACGCACTACGCGCCGCTGGCCCGCACGGACGCCGTCTTGATCTGCGTCCCCACGCCGCTCACCGCCAACCGCGAGCCCGACCTCGGGCCGCTGGTCGCCGCCGGCCAGGCCCTGGGCGGCGTCGTGCAGCGCGGCCAGCTGGTGGTGCTCGAGTCCACCACATACCCGGGTACCACGCGCGAGCAGCTGGTGCCGCTGCTGGAGCACGACGACCTGCGGGTCGGCGATGGGCTGAACGTGGCCTTCTCACCGGAGCGGGTCGACCCCGGGCGCACGGACTACAACCTGCGCAACACGCCCAAGGTCATCGGCGGCATGACGGATGAGTGCGCGGAGCGCGCCGCCGAGCTCTACGGCCGCATCTGCGACGAGGTCATCCGGGTCTCCACGCCCGAGGCGGCGGAGATGACCAAGCTGCTCGAGAACATCTTCCGCTCGGTCAACATCGCGCTGGTCAACGAGCTGGCGATGCTCTCCGACCGCATGGGCATCGACATCTGGGAGGTGGTCGACGCCGCCGACACCAAGCCCTACGGCTTCATGCGCTTCGAGCCCGGACCGGGGATGGGCGGCCACTGCCTGCCCGTCGACCCCTTCTATCTGACCTGGCGGGCGCGGAACTTCCACATGTCGACCGAGTTCATCGAGCTGGCGGGCAAGATCAACCAGCAGATGCCCTACCACTGCGTGGAGCGGATCGAGCGGGCGCTCAACGACGCCACAAAGCCGGTCAAGGGCTCGCGGATCGCGATCCTCGGGGTGAGCTACAAGGGGGGCGTCGGTGACACCCGCGAGTCGCCGGCGCTACGCATCATGGAGGTCCTCGCCGAGCGGGGCGGCGTGCTCGCCTACCACGACCCCTACGTGCCGGCGCTGCCGGAGCTCGGCCTGCAGAGCTCTTCGCTCCAGGACGCCACGGCCGGCGCCGACGCCGTGGTGCTGGTCACGGCCCACCCCGGCATCGACCACGCGGCGATCGCGCGCGAATCCGCGCTGTTCATCGACCTGCGCGGCGCGACGCGAGGCATGCGGGTCGAGCACCTGGTCAGACTCTGAGCGGGAGCGCCGCCCGGCGCGTGTGAGGCGGCGCGCGCCGCATGCGCGGAGCCGCATAGAGTGCTCACGAGACCTCGACCACCGCTCAAGGAGATCCGATGGGATTCGACCAGTACCACGAACCCCCTGGCGAGCTGCCATCCCAGACGCGGACGTTCGCCCGCCTGTGCGCGTCGCTGACAGAGGAGGCCGAGGCGATCGGCTGGTATGAGCAGCGGATCGCGATCGAGACCGATCCCGAGGCGCTGGCGGTGATGCGCGACGCTCAGGGCGAGGAGTTCAAGCACTTCGCCATGGACCTCGAGTTCCTTCTGCGGCGCACCCCCGCTTGGCGGGAGATCGCGCAGGGAATCCTGTTCCAACCCGGCGACATCGTCGAGCACGGTGAGGAGGCCGAGGAAGAGACGTTCGAGGGCGGAGGCCCCGGAGCCGAAGGTGCCTACGAGGACGGCTCACTGGGGATCGGCAGCATGAGAGGAGGAGCACGATGAACCACCTGCATCGCTCGCTGGCGCCGATCAGCGACCTGGGCTGGAAGCTGCTCGACGAGGAGGCAAGCGAGCGCCTCAGGCCGGCGCTCGCTGCGCGTAAGCTGGTCGATTTCTCCGGCCCGCGCGGGTGGGAGCACTCGGCGACCAACCTTGGCCGGACCGAGCCGCTCGCGTCGGGCCCGTCCGAGGGGGTATCGGGGCGCAAGCGCCGCGTGCTGCCGCTGGTCGAGCTACGCGCCGACTTCGAGCTCGCGCGCGAAGAGCTGCGCGACGCCGATCGGGGCGCCGAGGACGTCGATCTCGCCGCGCTCGATCGTGCGGCCCACCAGATCGCGCTGGCGGAGAACGTGGCCGTGTTTCATGGCTGGCAGAGCGCGATTGGCGGGATCGCCGAGGCCTCGCCGCACGAGCCCATTCCACTCGGCGATGTTCCCGACGAATATCCGCGACCGATCGCCGGCGCCGTCGAGCGCATGCTGTGTGAGGGGGTAACGGGGCCATACGGCCTGGCGCTTGGGCGCGATGAGTATCGGCGCGTGGTCGAGACCGCCGAGCACGGGGGCTACCCCCTGCTGGATCACCTGCGCAAAATCCTCGCCGGACCGATCGTGTGGGCCCCCGGCGTGAGGGGAGCGGTTGCGCTCAGCCTCCGGGGGGGCGACTTTCTGTTCGAGTCGGGCCAGGACCTGTCGATTGGCTACTCCTCACAGGACGGCGAGGTAGTTCGGCTTTATCTGGAGGAGAGCTTCAGCTTTCAAGTTGCGACGCCGGAGGCGGCGGTGGCGTTGAGGACATAGCGGCTCGGGTTCGCCCAGCGGCTCCGGGTTCGCCGCGTACAATCGCCCCTCCCGGGCGCGTAGCTCAGTGGGAGAGCGCTCGCTTCACACGCGAGAGGTCCCTGGTTCGAAACCAGGCGCGCCCATCACGATATTCCTGCTAATCAGACCTGTTAGCTCGCCGATCTTCCTGGTAATCGGCGCGCGACCCTGAAAAACGCTTCGCGGCATTAATCACGGCGTTAATCCGACGCCGATTCCGGGGGCCGCTCCGCCTGGTTGTCGCGTTCCTCGGCGGACAGGTTCCGTGCGTGCTGAGGCCAATTCAAACTTGGTCCGGGTGACGCTGCTGGTCAGTTGGAGGGCCGTTGTACCTGCGATGGGTTCGTTTGGAGTACGGTCGCCGATGCGTGCGCGTGCTGATCCCCCTTCCTGACCGGGACTTCGACGTCACCGAGGTGGCGGTGCCCTGGCGGGTGCTGACAAATGCTGGTCATGACGCGGTATTCGCGACCGAGCGGGGAGGCGAAGCGCCGATCGCTGATCCGCGGCTGCTCGATGGCGTGATCTTCGGCAAGCTCGGGGCCTACGAGGAGCCGAAGAGATTTTACGCGCAACTCACCGAGACGGAAGGCTTCCGCGCGCCGATTTCCTGGACGGACCTGCGACCGAGGGACTTCGACGCTCTGCTGCTGCCCGGAGGGCACGCGCCCGGCATGCAGCAGTACCTCTCTTCGGCCGTGCTGCAGAGCAAAGTCGCGGAGTTCTGGAGGCTCGACCGTCCCGTCGGCGCGATCTGCCACGGTGTCCTTGTTCTGGCACGCACCAAGGATCCGGTCACGGGCCTGAGCGTGATCGCGCAGCGGCGAACGACCTGCCTGCCGAAGTACATGGAACGCGGCGCGTACTACCTGACCGCCTGGCGTCTGGGCCGGTATTACCGAACCTACCCCGCCTACGTCGAGGACGAGGTCAAGACCGCGCTGGCATCTTCGGTGCAGTTCGTCCGCGGCCCGCGGACCACGCGCCGAGGAACGGCCACCGACCATTCAAACGCGTTCGTGGTGCAGGACGGCGGCTACCTCTCAGCCCGCTGGCCCGGCGACGCGTATCTGTTCGCCGCGCGACTCCGCAATCTCATCGAGGAGCCAGAAGCGATCCGCACAAGGCCGGCCGCACAGCAAACGAGCCCGGACGGTCCGGGGCTACCCCGATAGCCGAGAGAGTTCTGGTCGAAAGGCCAAACGGGGAGTGCTCGGTGAGCCTGGAACCGAGGATGCATGCGCCGCTGGCCAACTAGTCGAACTGGCGGTGCGCGTGGCCGATGCCGGACGGTTCGAGACATCATCGCGGGCGTCGAGCGAGAAGCAGACAGCCTCGGGAGCATCCGAGCGGCGGCCTAGCGTTGCCAAAGTCCGCGTTCCACGTCGCCCTGGATCACGATTGCAAAGGTGCTCTCGTTGCCCTGTCGGGTTGGGGGATTGGCAATTGTCGCGCCGGAGTTACTCGGCCTCCTTCACTGCGTGTTGGATATTTTCGACCGCGAGGTACGTCCGCATGATCGCCTGCCCGTGCGCCGCGTCATCGGCGCCGAATAGAGCGCCGCTCGCCAGCACAGTCATAACCGCAACCAAGAGCTCGATCCGCCGCCGCCCTACGACGAGTGCACCTCCACCGGGGCGCCCGTGGCGTGGGACCACAGCGCCGGGTTCGGCCAGTTGGGAACGATGCCGGTGGAGCTGCAGCAGACCCACGACCTGCGACCACCGGAGCTGGTTCGCCCGTTCACGGCGGGCGGCCGCAACGCGGTCAACCACGTCGGGGTCACCACCGACGATCCCGCGGCCGAGAGCGCCCGGCTCGAATCCCTCGGCTTCGGGCTTTGCATGCGCGCTCGCTTGGGCGAGGTTGAGTTCTTCTGGCACGACGCGACCGAGGCATTTGGCTACTGCATCGAGGTCATCTCCGCAGGGCCGGGGCTCGACGCCTTCTTCGGCACGGTGGCGAGTGGTGCCCGCGGCTGGGATGGGCGCGACCCGATCCGCAGCCTTGGATGAGCGCCGACAGCGAAGCAGACAAGGCCGGGTGCGCGGAGGCCAGCGCCCCACAGCCAGACGCGGGTGATCGATCGCGGGACCCGCACCGAATGGGTTGAAGCCATGAGGGAACCTGAAGGTGAGCTCGGCGATCGAGGAGAGCGGGAGGAGCAGCATTTGGCTTCGCGCTCGCTGGCAGCGGGATCAATGTCGCGGCTGAGGGCATGCTCGTCGCGTCAATCCTTGAACTCCCTAACGCACAAGACATCGATTGACACCGGGTCGCGATCCAGACCGTCCGCGGCGAGCTGCTGCTCAACCACGACCGCTTCACACCCCAAGAGCTCCGGCGGCGGCTATCACC
>CAWJUS010000018.1:0-44393 GCA_963846075.1 uncultured Actinomycetes bacterium
CATGCGCCTGGCACCGGACGAGGCTACGGTCCCGTAGAGTTCTGAACCATGCTCATGGTGATCGGAGCCGCCGTGGTGCTGATCGGGGTGATCATTGGCTGGTGGACGATCGCCGGCAGCGGCATCCACAAGCGTCCCTACGGCAAGCAGGACGCCCCGGGCTCGGGGCGGATGAAGGGGGAGAGCCCGCTCGACTCGCCGTGGCAGATGCGGGAGTGGAGCCGTGGCACGCAAGGTCGGCGCCGACGCCGCTAGGGCGGCTGTATCGCCGCTGGGGCCGCCGGATCGCCGCTAGGGCTGCGCCCCGGGGCTCAGCTCTGATGCCGGGGCGCTGAGCGCCTCGAAATAGGACGAAGCACCCGAGTTCCGCTGCACCTGGTAGACGCCACCGATGAGATTCAGCTCGTCGGGCGCCGTCGGGAGCAAGGTCGGCAGATCCGAGGTGGTCAGGGTGAGACGCAGGCGGTGGCCGGCGTCGATCTGGGCGAACGTGGGGCGGATCTCGATGTCGTAGCGGGTGATCGACCCGGACCCAGACCCGCGGGCCGGTGGGGACAGCCTGCTTGGAGGCCAGGGTGTAGGGGTGGTACGGAGCAGGTACTTGCCCGTCCGGCGCGGTCCAGCTTCGCGAGCCGTCGACGGCCCGCAGCGACCCCAGCAGGGCCCCGTGGTGATCGGGGTCGCCGTGCCGTCGGGCGCCACGTCCTCGAGCGTGGCCACGAGCTCGGTGTCGGGCCGGGTGGAGGTGGCATAGATCGTGGCGTCGACCGGCCCACCGATCACCTGGTCTCTCGGCGAACGGCGTGCTCGTGTAGGTCAGCGAGCCGGGACCCGCCTCGGTCAGCGCGTCGTTGTTGGCGCAGGGATCGCTGTTGGGGTTGGTCGGACCGGCCACGGTCCTCGAACGCACCCATGCTCCACTGGTCCAGCTCGCGCGAGCACTGCGGCGTCGGCGCGGGACGACCTGCACCTGGTCCGCGCCGGTGGTCGCGGAGGGCGCGGTCTGCGACAACGTGCCGTCGTTCTGGGACAGCGGAGCGCTGCCCGATGGTCCGGCGCCGAAGTACCAGGTGGTGGGGTGAAGCGACGCGGGTGGCCATTGGCCTGCGTCGACGTAGCGGTTTGCGCCCAGCAGGTACAGGTGCGCCGGGGTCTCGGGTCTGATCGATCCCGGTCTGCTCGCCCTTGAGCCAGCGGTCGAACCAGGCCAGCATCGTCGGGTCGAAGTCCTGGGTGGCCGCCGTCAGGTGGTACCAGGGGCCCATCAGCAGCTGATAGCGCCCGCTCGGCGTCTGCGAAGGCGACATCGGCGCGTAGACCGAGCGCCCGGCGAGCGCATTCTGGAGGCCCGAGAAGTTGAGCGGCTCGCCGCGCTGGAAGAGGTCGTACCAGCCGCCGACGAGGTAGGCGGGAACGTGGTCACGCACGACGGTGGCCAGCGCCCTCACCGGGCTGCGGGCCTGCCAATAGGACCCGTCGTAGGCCTGGTCTCCGGCGAAGCTCGTGTCGAGCAGCAGCGGCAGGTCGAAGTTGGCCAGGTTCGCCAGGTGCTGGAGCTCGACCTGAGAAGGTGTCGAGCGGGTCGGCCGGGTTCTCGGCCACGGGGTTGACGACGTTGAGCGTGCCCGTCAGCCCCACGTACAGGGCGCCGAACTCGAGCGTCGAGCAGGCCCCCGTCGAACGCCGTGTCCCGGTACAGATCGTTGGCCGGAGATGATCGGGAAGATGGCCTTGACCGGCGAGCCCGGGCCAAGCTGCCCGACGGTCAAGAGCTGGTTGATGCCCAGATAGGAGGCGCCGTAGAGGCCGACCTTGCGGTCGCTGTGGGGCAGGCGCGCGGACCAGTTGACGAGCGTCGCGCCGTCGGTCTGCTGCGACGGATCAAAGAAGCCGAACTGGCCGCCGGAGTCGCCCGTGCCGCGCACGTCGGCCACGACGTCGATGTAGCCGCGCTCGACCAGATACGGGTCTTCGCCCGTGGCGCCGCCGACCGCCCCGGCCGTGTCCTTGCCATAGGGCGTCTGCGTGAGCAGCACGGGGAACCGTCCGCTGGCCACGGCCCCGTTGGTGCTCGGGTAGTAGACGTTGGCGCGCAGCACGGTGCCGTCGCTCATCGTCACCGCCACGTTCTGCTGCTCGAGCACTCCGTAGCTCGCCGGCTCGGGCGTCCAGGCCAACGCGGCGGGCGCGGATATAGCAAGCGCCGCGCTGACCGCGCACACGCTGAGCGCCGCAAGCACGAGCCGTCCCACGGCGCTAATTGTTACCAGAAACTACGAGGTCGTAGCAATGCTGAAGCTGCGCGAGCATACGCCCCGGCCCGAACCGCTCGCGGACGTCCGCCGCGGCCGCGCGGCCAAGCCGCTGACGCTCGTCTGGGCGCTCGATCAGGCCCGCGGCGAGGTCTGCCAGGGCACGCGCGTCGCCGGGCGCAAAGAGACGCCCGGTGCGCTCGTCGTCGATGATCTCCGGCAGGCCGCCGGTGTCGGATGCGACCACCGCGCAGCCGGCCGCCGCCGCCTCGATCGCCGCTCCCGGCAGGGGATCCGGGGCGGTCGAGGGCACGGCGACCACGTCGGCCGCGCCGTAGACGGCATCGACGTCGGCGCGAAATCCGACCAGCGCCAGACGCTCTCGCACGCCCAGCCGCTCGGCCAGCTCGAGCACCGCCTGGAGCGCGCTGCTCGGCTCCCGGCCAGGCCTCGCCGGCGATCATCCCAACCGCTCCCAGCCGCCTCAGCGGTGGCTCTGCCAGGGCCTGCACCAGCACCGACTGGCCCTTCCAGTCGGACACCCGGCCGACGACCGCCACCACCGGCGCTTCGTCGTCGAGTCCCAGCGACGCGCGGGCCTCGGCCCGCGGCGAGCGGTGGACGTCGAGCGCCAGCCCGTCGTGGATCACCCGCGCACGGCGCGAGTCGGCGAACTGCCGCGCCGCGGCGCCCGAGACGCACGGCAGCAGCGTGCGCTGTCTGCAGGAGGCGGCGGTATGGAGGCCACAGCCGGCCGAAGCGGGAGTAGATCTCGCGCACGTGCCAAAGATGGGGCACCCGCGCCAGCCCGGCCGCGAGCGCCCCGCTCAGCACGACCGACGTGTTGGAGTGAACGAGCGCGATGCTCCGCCGCCGGATCTGCGCCGCGAGCGCCAAGCCGCTCTGCCCGGTGCTCGCCGCCAGCCGCGCCAGGCCCAGGGCTCCGGTCTCGCCGCGCCGCAGCACGCCGAGCGGCCGCACCAGCACCTCGACCCCGGCCCGGCGGAGCTCCGAGGCCAGCGGGCCCTCGTGCGGCAGCACCGCCAGCGGCTCGTAGCGCGAGCGATCGAGTCCGGTGGCGATCAGCTCGAGCTGGCGGTCGGCGCCGTAGCGGCCGCTCGAGGAGTGGACCAGCAGGACGCGCCGCGGGCTGATCGTCGCCCGCGGAATCAGAGGACCGATTAAGCTCGACCGTCAGCGCTTCGCCGGGCGCCTCCGGCACAAGCTCCGGGTGGATGATGCGTGCCAGCAGCTCGAGGCCGTCGACGATGCGCGGCCCGGGGCGCGAGAAGTAGGAGGCGGCATCGACGGCGACGACCTCGCCCGCGCCGAGGGCCCCCAGCTGGTCGCGATGCATCTCCGCTTCGCGGTGCGCGATCTGCGCGTCATAGCCGCACGGCATGACGACCACGATGTCCGGCTGGGCGGCGGCGACCTCCTCCCAGGTGCGCTGCTCGGAGTTCTCGCCCGGGAACCCCAGCACGTCCTCGCCGCCGGCGTACTCGATCAGTTGCGGCGTCCAGTGGCCGGCCGCGAAGGGCGGGTCCAGCCATTCGAGCGCGGCCACGCGCGGACGCTTGGCCCGCCGGGTTGCGACGCGCACGCGGTCGATCCGCGCGGCCGCGTCGTGCACCAGGCGCGCTGCCGCGTCCCTGCGGTCGGTGGCCTCTGCCAGCGTGCGGGCGTCGTCCAGCACCTCGCCCACCGTGTGGGGGTCGAGCGAGAGGACCCGCGGCTGGGTCTCGATCTCCTCGGCGATCGCCCGCACGTCGTCGTAGGAGACCGCGCACACCGAGCACAGCGCCTGGGTCACGATCAGGTCCGGACGAAGGTCGTGCAGCTCCTCGGTGTCGAGCTCGTAGATCGAGAGGCCGTGCAGCGTGCGCTCCTTGACGGCGGCGTCGATCTCGGCGGCGCTCAGCTCGGCGGGCAGCACGTCGCGCGTGACCTTGGGGAGCTCCTGGGCGGCCGGCGGGTAGTCGCATTCGTGGGTCACAGCGATAAGGTCGCCTCCCAGGCCGAGCGCAAACAGCATCTCGGTTGCCGACGGGACCAGGCTCACGATTCGCACAGGGAGGAACGATATGGCAGAGCTGCTGAGCGACACGGAGATCTCAGACCGGCTGCGCGACTCTGATTGGACGCTCGAGGGCCAGCACATCGTGCGCGACTGGAAGTTCAAGGACTTCGCCGAGGCGATGGCGTTCGTCAACAGGGTGGCGGGGACCGCCGAGGAGGCGAACCACCACCCGGACATCCTCATCCACGGCTGGAACAAGGTCCGCCTGTCGCTCACCAACCACTCGGCGGGCGGTCTGACGGAGACCGATTTCGAGGTCGCGGAGCGCTTCGACCGCTTGTGAGCCGTCCGTCGAAGCGCCCTTTTACCGTGAGGAGCTGGTGCTAGGGTTGGCCGCGTCGCGGGTAGATGAACGAAGACGACCCACCTCGAAGTAGCGACGCGCGGAAGGAAGGCCGCGCCGCGCCAGTCGCACGCCTTCGCCGTTGACGGCGCTATTCATCATCCTCACGGGACTCCTGGTCCTCGTGAACGCGTTCTTCGTGGTCGCGGAGTACGCCCTGGTGCGCTCGCGCCGAGCGCGACTGGAGGCGATGGCCGACGAAGGGGTACGCGGCGCGCGGTTGGCCCTGTCGCAGATCGACAACATCGGCGACTACATCGCCGCCTGCCAGGTGGGAATCACGATGGCCTCGATCGGCATCGGCGCGCTCGGCGAACCGGCGATCGCGCACGCGCTGGAGCATGTTTTCGGCAGCCCGGTGAGCCACGGGGTCTCGGTGGCGATCTCGGTGGTGATCGCCTACCTGCTGATCACATCCGCCCAGAGCATCGTCGGCGAGATCGTCCCCAAGCTCTACACGATCCAGCACGCGGAGGGCCTGGCGCGCGTGATCTCTCGGCCCTTGCGCTTCTGCCGTGTGCTGTTCGCGCCGTTCATCGTCGTGCTCAACGCCGCGTCGAACTCGATCCTGCGCATGCTGGGCACCGACCCGCACGAGGAGGACGAAGGGGGGCACGCCCGAGGAGCTCAAGCGGCTCATCGCCCAGTCCACCACCGGCGGTCAGCTCGACGTGGGCGAGGCCAGCATGCTGACCGGCGTCTTTCACCTCCACGAGCAGGAGGCCCGTCAGGTGATGACGCCGATCCCGGCGGTCGTCACCGTGGACGAGTCAGAGACCGTGGAGGCCGCGCTCAGGCGCTGCGTCTCGACCGGGCACTCCCGGCTGGTGGTCACCGAGGACGGAAACCAGGACCGGGTCAGGGGGATCGTGCACGTCAACCAGCTGGTCAAGATCCTGATGTCCGACGGCCCGGAGGCCAGCTTCTCCAGCCGCGTGCGCGAGGCGCCGCTCGTGCCTGAGACCAAGCCGCTCGACGACCTGCTGGCCGACCTCCAGCGCGAGCGAACCGAGCTGGCGGTGGTGATCGACGAGTATGGCCGCACGGCGGGGATCGTCACGATCGAGGACATCATCGAGGAGGTGGTGGGGGAGATCTCCGACGAAACCGACCCCGCCGGGGGCGCGGTGCGCCGGCTGGCCAACGGCGATTGGTTCGTGCGTGGTCACGTGGCGGTCACCGATCTGGAGGACTACGGTCTGGACCTGCCGATCGACACGGACGCCTACAACTCCGTCGGCGGGCTGGTCTTCGCCGAGCTGGGCAGGCTGCCCAAACGTGGCGACACGGTGGCGGCCAACGGCTACTCGATCCGCGTCGAGTCCGTGCGCCAGAACCGGATCGAGGCCGTGCGGATCAGGCCGCGCCGCGCCGCCGCGTAGATAGATTCAGGCGGCGGCGCACGGCTTCGCCACATTCGTTACATTTCGCGTCACAACGGCACCGGGTGCATAAGCCGCTAGGGCTCGTAAAGCCTTATCCCGGTGGTTGAGAGGAGAGATGAAGCCGGCCCAGGCCAGGGCCGGCTTCGATTATCTCTAGGGGGAAGGCCGGCGAACATCTCGGGCCTGCGGCCCGCTCGGCATCCAGCCTCGCCTGAATGGGCCGCGCCGCGCGTCATCCGGCTGGAACAGCGCAAAAAGAAGCCGGCCCGCTGGGGACGGGCCGGCCTCGTGCTTCTGGGGAGGAGGTGCTGCTATGAGGTACGTCGCGAACGAAAGTTTGTTGGCAACAGATGAACGAGCCTTAAAAAAGGCGAGGGAGTGCGTAAGGCGCGGGCTAGTCGTAGCTGTAGAAGCCACGGCCCGACTTGCGCCCCAGCGCGCCGTCGCGGACGAGCTCGCGCAGCGCGTCCGGCGCCGGCACGCCGATCGCGTCGCCGATCGCCTGCGCCACGTCGAGGCCGACGAAGTCGAGCAGTGCGATCGGTCCCATCGGCAGGCCCGCCCCCAGCGTCATGCACGTGTCGACGTCCTCGGCTGAGAGGTGCGTCTCGGACATCAGCTTGACGGCGTTGAACAGGTAGGGAAACAGGAGCCGGTTGACGACGAACCCCGGGACGTCCGGCACCTCGACCGCCGTCTTGCCAAGCGACTCGCACAGGGCCCGCGCCCGTACGCGGGTCTCCTCCACCGACTGGGGCGGGAACACGAGCTCGATCAGCTTCATCCTCGGTACGGGGTTGAAGGGGTGAAGCCCGACGAAGCGGTCGGGACGTCCGGTGGCCCGCGCCAGCTCGGTGATCGACAGCGAGGAGGTGGTGGTCGACAAGACCGCGTCCTCCTCGGCGTGCTTTGAGAGCTCGGAGAGGATCTGGACCTTGTGGTCCTGGTCCTCGACGACGGCCTCGACCAGGAACGTCGCCTCGCCGAGGCCATCCAGATCGCGGACGATCTGGACCTGAGGCGGCACCGAGTCGTCGTCGCTCAGCCTGCTATGGAGCTTCTCCACGCTCTGGACCGCTCGCACCGCCGAGCGGTCCGAGCGAGCCCACATGAGAACCTCCCCGTGCTGGGACGCCGTGGCCGCCAAGCCGCACGCGATCGCCCCGGAGCCTGCGATACCGAGTCGTTCCATCGGGCGACAACTGTACGCGACCGTTCACTAATCCGCTTGCGCGCTGGGGCGAAGCAGGAGCTCGTTGATCGCCACGTGAGGGGGGCGGGTGACCATGTACAGGATCGCGTCGGCGATGTCCTCGGCGCGCATGATCTCGATGTCGGCAAAACGGCGCTTGATCTGCTCCGCGATCTCCGGCCGGTTGTGGCCCTGAAGCTCGGTGGCCACGGCCCCCGGTTCGATTAGCGAGACGCGAACCCGGCGACCTGCCGCCTCCTGGCGCAGCGACTCCGAGAAGGCGCCGACGCCGTGCTTAGTCAAGTTGTAGACGCCTGAGCCCACCCGCGCCACGCGCCCGGCCACGGAGCTGACGTTGATCATGTCGGCGATGCCGCGGCCGCCGTCCTCGGCGGCCCTGAGGAGGTGCGGCAGGGCCGCATGCGCGAAGTACAGAAGCCCGGCCACGTTGACGTCCAGCATCCGCTGCCACTCCTCGAGCGGGGCGTCAAGCACCGGGCCCAGCAGCATCACGCCGGCGTTGTTGATCAGGATGTCGAGACGGCCGAGCTCGGACGCCGTGCGGTCCACCGCCGCCTGGGCGTGCTTCTGGCGAGGCGACGTCAGCCTCGATCACGAGCGCCCGGCCGCCGTCGTCGCGGATCTCGCCCGCCAGGGCCTCGAGGCGCTCAGCGCGACGCGCCGCGACTGCCACCGACGCCCCCTCGGCCGCCAGCGCCCGGGCCGTCGCCTCGCCGATGCCGCTCGAGGCGCCGGTGACCAGGGCCACCGTACCCTCGAGCCGTCTGCCGTTCACGCCGCTTCCCATCTGAAGCCGATCCTAGAAGGCGCCGGCGGCAGGGGACTCGTCGGCAGCCCCGGCGGCGGGTCGTCGACGTTGAAGCCGGCCGGCGCGAGGTCGTTGGGCGCGTCGGGGTGAAACACCGAGGCCAGGTACTGGGCCTGCCCTCGCCCGGGACCGAGCTCGAACTGGCCGCCGCCGTAGGCGCCGATCCCGTGCTGAGCGCAGTAGTCGTAGGTGTCGCAGAGCTTCTTCAGCCCGCCGATCCGGGAGGGCTTGATGTTGACCATCCTGGGCGGGAACGGCAGCGCCTCGATGTCGGCGATCGAGTGGATCGGCGCGTCCCAGGTGATCCGGTCGTGCTCGCCGGCCAGCGCCGCGGCGGTCTCGGCGGTGACTACGTCGGGGTCCTCGATCCACGCTCGGGGGAAGGCCTCGACCACGCGGCGATAGAGCACGGGGTCGGGCGCCTGGTCGACCACCGTGCCGCGGTAGAAGCTCTTGAAGTCCACGGAGTCGACCGCCCGGGTGGCGAGCCAGCTCGGCGATCAGCTCCGGGGTCCAGGAGCTCGTGGGATCGAGCTTGAAGCGCAGGTCCGGATAGTGCTCGCGACGCCGCTCGATCGGCGCGAGCGTCGGCGGCTCGCCGAGGCGCAGCGAGACCACGAACGTCAGCGCCCGCGCCTCGCGCCCGAGCGCGTCGGCCAGCGAGCGGCCGGCCTGGCGCAGCGCCAGGTCGAGCGCCGCGCTGTGAAACGTCCAGCGTCGGTAGAGGCGCGAGACGTCGCGCTGGGGCGGCTCGGGGAACAGGTCGAGCGAGTCGACGAGCTCGCAGAACTCCGCCAGGGTGTAGCGGCCGCCGAGGTCGTGGACCGGGCCGGCCCGCTGCAGCGCCTGGTGGTCGACGCCGTCGTAGACGACGTCCTCGCCGACGCCCTCGTGCCCGGCGCCCGCCAGGCGTACCACCGTGGTCAGCCGTTCGAATCCGCTCGAGACCTGGGCGCTGAGGCCGTCCAGCGAGTATCCCTCGACATCGAGCTGCAGGTCCTTGAGCCGGTCGAAGGTCGCCATGCGGGCGCGGATCCTATTGGTGGCAGACGCGGTAGCTGACGAGGCGGACGCCCAGGTCCTCGATCGCCCGGCGGAGGCCCGGCGAGGTCAGCGTCTGGAGCTCGGCCTCGCGCTCGCGCAGGTAGCTCGAAGCGAGGTCGTCGCTGACCCGCCCCGGGTGGCAGCCGAGCTCGCTGAAGGCGGCACCGGTCTGGCTTTCGATGAGATCGAGCAGCGACCGTCGGCCTACGCGCTCGAGCTCGGTGACCCCGTCGTGGCGCCGGGCGTAGAAGCGCGCCGATGTAGGCCACCCGGCCTGCGCCGCGCAGCGGCACGCCGAGCGGGGCAACCAGCCGCTTGAACGTCGCGATGCGGCGAGCGTCGAGGTGGACGTGGTGGTGTGAGTCGACGTGGGTGGGCTCGGCGCCCACCAGCGCTCGAAAGCGCTCCAGCTGGCGGGCGAACTCGCGTGCCGTCCACGACGGGTCGTCGAGCTCGCCGGCGGCGGCGCGGTGATCGTCGAAGTGGAGCCCGACCGACAGCGCGGGATGGCGGCGGGCCAGCGCGGCCGCCTCCGCCGCCGACGGTCGCTCCACCATCAGGCTGCCGCTGGTCACGATCCCCGCGCGATGGGCCTCGACGATGCCGTCGTTGACGCCGGAGGCCAGGCCGAAGTCGTCGGCGTTGACGATCAGAGCTCTCACTGGCCTAACGAGGCGCGAACACATGCGGGCCGGAACTTGGCCTTGGCCAGGGTGTTATACGCGTGACGGACCAAGACCGGCGCGGCTAGAGGGGTCACGCGGGGGCAACTAGCAACTGAAAGGCCGTTGAGAACGAAATGGCACGGGTAGCCAGTAGTCGAACGGTGAGGAGAGCGGTTGTGATCGAAGCGCCGGCAGTGCGCGTCTTCGATGCCCGCAAGGCGGGGCTGGACGAGCGCGGACTTCGTGAATTGGTCACGGCGTGGAGCGCCGACCTCGAGGAGCCCTACGTGAGCAAGTCCTACTGCTATCCACACGCCGTGGTCGCGTGGCATACCGAGCCTGTCGGCGTCGACCTCGAGCGGGTGACGGGCGCTGGGGCCGAGCTCAGCAGCGTGTCGTGCTCCAAGGAGGCGCTGGCCAAGGCGCTCGGCGACGCGCTCGACTACGACCCGCGACGGCTCGGGTCGCCGATGCTGTGGCCCGACGGCGAGGCCGGCCCGTGGAGGGCCATGAAGCTTGACGCTCCTGCAGGCCACGTCGGGTGGGTCGTGCTGGCGGGCGGCCGTGCGCGGCGGTTCAGCTCGTCTCGCGCGCGCCCTGCTCGAGGCGTGCTACCAGCTCTTCGAGCCGCAGCTCCTCGAGGCCCCGGGTCACCGCCTCGAGCTCGCCGGCACAGTAGGTCACGAGCTCCCGACCCTCGCGGATCAACTCGAGCGTCTCGCGCAGCTCGGCCTCGCCGGAGTCCAGGCGGCGGATGATCTGCTCCAGCCGGGCGACCGCGGTCTCGTACGTCCGCTCGTCGTTCATCCCTCAGACTCCACACGCGCGGGGACGACGTCGTCGCGAAAGCGGAGATTGAGATCGCCCGCCTCGCGCGCGGCGGCCGCGGTGCTCAGCGGTTGCCCCTCGCGGCTCTCCACCATCGCGTATCCGCGCGCCAGCGTGCGCTGCGGGTCGTGCGCGGCGAGCGCCAGGCTCAGGCGCTCGAGCTCGCGGCGGCGGCGGCCGACATCGGAGCTCCGGGCCCGCTCGGCGCTGCGGCGCAGGACGAGGAGGTGAACGGCGGCCAGCGAACGGCCGTCGGCAGCGGTACGCCGGGCGCTGGCCCGCAGCTCGCGCAGCAGCTGGTGAAGCCGGGCGCGGTGCTTTGCGATCTGCTCCGCGGGTGCGCGGGACAGCTGGGCAAGCATGCGCGCGCGGTGAAGGACGGCCCGCCGGCCATGGCTGGCGAGCCGGCGCGCGTCCCGTAGCACGTGCGCGCGGGCGTCGTTCACGTCGATCGGCACGGCCGCTTCGGCCGCGTGCGTCGGCGTCGAGCAGCAGACGGCCGCGACGTCGTCGATCAGCGTGCGGTCGGTGTGGTGACCGACAGAGGAGATCACCGGCACTCGCAGCAGGGCCACGGTCCGGCACAGCGCCTCGTCGCAGAACGCGAACAGGTCGGCGAGCGAGCCGCCGCCGCGCGCCACGATCACGACCTCGACCTCCTCGATCGCGGCCAGCTCCCTGAGCGCCGCGGCGATGTGGGGGGCAGCGTGGCGGTCCTGCACCGGGGCGAAGGCCCACACCAGCCGTCCGGCCCAGCCGCGGCGGCGCAGGCCGGCCAGGACGTCGTCGCGCGCCTTGCCGCGTTCGCCCGTCACCACCCCGATCGTCCGGGGCAACGCCGGGCGCGCCAGGCGCTTCTGCGGCTCGAACAGGCCGTCGGCCGCGAGCCTGCGCCGCAACCGCTCGAGCGCCACGAGCAGGTCTCCCTCGCCCGCTATCCGCAGCTCCGACACCGCGAACGTGAACGACGGCGAGGCCGAGGCGCTGCCGGGGTAGTAGTCGCAACCGCCGCCCACGACCACCCGTACGCCATCGGAGAGCGTCATGCCCAGCGCCTCGAAGTCCGCGCGCCACATGGAGCAGGGGAGCGCGCCGCGCGGGTCGCGCAGCTCGAAGTAGACCCTGGCGCGGCTGGCCCTGAAGCCCCACAGCTCGCCCACCAGCTGTACGGGAGCGAACTGCCTGAGGCGACGCCTTAGCTGCTCGGCGTAGGAGCCGACCGGGAACGGGCCCGGCAGCTCACTGCCGGGTATGCCCTCGGTTTGCGCGCGGGAGTCGAGCATGGACTCGGTCGAGGCTACCGCCCGGGTAGGATCACCAGGAGTGGACCTGACGCTCTCCAAAGCCGAGGAGGGGTTCCGGGACGAGCTTCGCTCATGGCTCGAGGCCAACCACCCTGGCCAGGAGCCGAGCGGCGACGAGGCCTCGTTCGAGTTCCGGCGCGCGTGGCAACGCCAGCTCCACGAGGCGGGCTGGGCGGGCGTCTCGTGGCCCACGGAATACGGCGGCCGCGGCGCGACGCTGATCGAGCAGGCCATTTTCAACGAGGAGGTGGTCCGCGCCCGCACGCCGGCGGTGGCCAACGTGCTCGGGCTGGCGATGGGAGGCCCGACGGTGATCGCCCACGGCACCGAGGAGCAACGCCGGCGCTACCTGCCGCCGATCCTCTCGGCGGACGAGATCTGGTGCCAGGGCTTCTCCGAGCCCGAGTCCGGCTCGGACCTGGCCTCGCTGAAGACGCGGGCGGTGCGCCGCGGCGATGAGTGGATCGTCACGGGCCAGAAGGTCTGGACCACGTTCGCCCACCACGCCAAGTGGTGCATGCTCGTGGCGCGTACCGACCCCGAGGCGCCGAAGCACAAGGGCCTCACGTATTTCCTGATGGACATGGAGCAGGAGGCTGTCCAGGTCCGGCCGCTGGTTCAGATAACGGGCGAGGCCGAGTTCAACGAGCTGTTCATCGAGGAGGCGCGGATCCCGCACGAGAACATCGTCGGCGGAGAGGGCAACGGCTGGGCGGTGGCCATCACGACGCTGATGCACGAGCGGGCGACGCTCGCTTTCGGCCTGCAGGTATCGGTGCAGATCGCACTGCGCGAGCTGCTCGAGGAGGCGAACCGAGCGCGGGGGATGGATGGCCAGCCCGCCAGCGCCGATCCCGTCATCCGCCAGCGACTGGCACAGCTCATGATCGAGTCCGAGGTGCTGCGCCTGAACGCCTACCGCAGCCTGTCGGCGACGATGCGCACAGGCGTCCCCGGGCCGGAGGGTTCGCTCGGCAAGTGGCACTGGTCGGAGGTCAACCAGGCGCTGACCGAGCTGGCCATGGACATCGCCGGCCCCCGCGCGATGGACGCCGGAGGCGACTGGGCCTACCGCTTCCTCCGCGCCCGCGCGAACTCGATCGAGGGCGGGACGACCGAGATCCTCAAGAACATCGTCGCCGAGCGGGTGCTCGGCCTGCCGCGGATGCGATGAGCCTCGATGAATTTCGATCTGACTGACGACCAGCACGCGATCAAGCGCACCGCCAGCGAGTTCCTCGCCGCTCGCTACCGCCCGGAGACCGTGCGCGAGCTGGCCGCCGGCGAGCAGGGCGTCACGGAGGAGCAGTGGCGGGAGCTGGCGGAGCTCGGCTGGGCCGGCGTGATGATCCCCGAATCCGACGGCGGCCTCGGGCTGGGGGCCGTGGAGTTGCTGGTCATCGAAGAGGAGCTCGGCTACGCGCTCGCGCCCACGCCGCTGTTCTCGACGGTGGCCGCCGGCCTGCTGCTCGACAGCGGCGGGCACCGACGAGCAGCGTGCACGGTGGCTCCAGGCGCTGGCCAGCGGTGAGGCCCGGGGAACGCTCGCCGTCTGGGACGAGGGCGCCGGCTGGGCACCGGACCGCTCCGAGGTGGAGTCGGCGAACGGGACCCTGTCGGCCTCGAAGACGGCGGTTCCGGACGCCGCCGGCGCCGACTTCGTGATCGTCGCCGGCGCCGATGGGAGCCATCACCTGGTGGAGACCGCGGCGCCGGGGGTGCAGATAACCGCGATGAAGCCACTCGACCCCACCCGCAAGCTGTTCGAGCTCCGGCTCGACGGTGCGCCGTCTGAGCCGCTGCTGGCCGGGCGCGGCGAGGAGGTGGCCCGCGCCTATGCGACGATCGTGACCGCGCTGGCGGCCGAGAACGTCGGGCGTGGCCCAGCGGGCGATGGAGATGGCGATCGCCTACGCCAAGGACCGCAAGCAGTTCGACCGCCCGATCGGCTCCTACCAGGCGGTCTCGCACCGTTGCGCGCAGATGCTCCTGGAGGTGGAGGGCTCACGGTCATTGACCTACTGGGCCGGCTGGGCGCTCGACAACGAGCCGCAGACCGGCATCCGGGCAGCGTCGATGGCCAAGGCCTACGCCGGCGACGCCGGTTTCCGCGTCACCGCCTCGGCGCTCCAGGTCCACGGCGGGATCGGGTTCACCTGGGAGCACGACCTTCACTTCTTCCTCAAGCGGGCCAAGGCCAACGCGCACGCCTTCGGCGACGCCCGCTGGCACCGTGATCGGGTAGCTGAGCTGGCTGGAATCAGTACGCCGGTCCCGGCGTCGCCCAGTCCTGCATCCGCCGTGTGAACGCGTCAGAGAACGAGCGCGAGCTTCCCGAGCAGTCCGGGCGGGAGGACGTCCCGCGGACCGATTCCGAGCTAGATCCCAAGCACGCCTCGAGGCGGCTGTGGCGCGGGCTGATCTCGCTGGTGATCCTGATACTGATCGTCGTCGGGTTGCTGCTGGGGGTCCCGGGCTTGCACGGGGTCGCGACGACGGTGACGCACATGAAGGTGGGCTGGGTTGTGGCGGCCATCGTGCTCGAGATCCTCTCCTGCCTCGGCTACGTGCTGGCCTTCCTGCAGGTGTTCGAGCGGGCGCCGCTGCGCTTCGGGGCCCGGGTGGCCCTGTCGGAGCTGGCGTTCCAGTCGGCCGTGTCGCTGGGCGGAGCGGGAAGCGTGGCCGTCGGCGCCTGGCTGCTGGTCGAACGCGGCGCGAAGCCGAGCCGTGTGGCCGAGCGCTCGGCCGTGCTGTTTCTACTGACGAGCGCGATCAACGTCATCACGTTCGCCGTTGTCGGACTGGCGATGTGGGTGGGGATCCTTCCCGGCAAGCAAAACCCCCTGCTGAGCCTGGTGCCCGGACTGGTGGGGGTAATCGTGTTCCTGGCCTTCCTGGCCCTGCCGCGCTTCATCGAGCGGGGAATGACCCGGCGGTTGCCGCACAAACTGCAGGTCGTGCTGAACACGATGGAGGAGAGCATCCTCGACACCCGGAGGCTGCTGTTCCACCCCGACTGGCGCATCCTGGGCGCGATCGGCTATCTGTGGTTCGACATCGGAGTCCTGGTCGCTTGCTTCGCCGCCGCCGGCGGCAGCCTGCCGCTCGCCTCGATCGTGCTCGCCTACCAAATCGCGTACATCTCCAACGCGATCCCGATCCCGGGCGGAATCGGCGTGCTCGACGGCAGCCTGGTGGGCATGCTCGTTCTCTATGGAGCGCACGCCACCACGGCGACCGCCGCCACCGTCGTCTATCACGCGATCTCGCTGTGGATCCCGGGGATGTGGGGTACGGTCGCGTTCCTGCTGCTGCGGCGCACACGGGATCAACCGCTGACCCCCCGACGCCCCCGGCGCGGGCTGATGGAGACCGAATCGTGAGCGAGCGCCCCGAACGGGGACGGTCGGCGACAGGGACGCTGTTGCGGTTCCTCGGCGGCCTGCTGGCGACGCTGGGGCGGGCGCTGCGCGGTCAGGTCGTCAAGAGGGTCGGCGGACCGGCGCGCTACCAGGTGATCAGCGTGTTCGCCGCCGTGCTCGCGCTCTCGAGCGCCGACGCGAGCACGGTCGGCGCGGTGGCGCCCCAACTCGAGGAGTCTCTGCACATCAGCAACGCCGAGATCGGCCTGCTGAGCTCGGTGGCGCTGCTCACCGGCGCGGTGTTCGTGCTGCCGATGGGTCTCCTGGTCGACCGGATCAGGCGCATCCCGTTGCTGTCCCTCACCGTCGTCATCTGGAGCGCCGCCACTCTGGCCAGCGCGTTCGCGCCCGACTACTCGACGCTGCTCGTCACGCGGCTCGCACTCGGGGGCGTCACCGCCGTGGCCGGACCGGCGATCGCTTCTCTGACCGGCGACTACTTCCCGGCCAGCGAGCGAGGGCGCGTCTACGCCTACATCCTCGCCGGCGAGTCGGCGGGGACGGCGGTCGGGTTCATCATCTCGGGCACCCTGGCCAGCGCGATCTCCTGGCGAGCGGCTTTCGTCGTGCTGGCGATCCCTGGGTTCTTCCTGGCCCGCACGATGTGGCGCACGATCCCGGAGCCACTGCGCGGCGGCCAGAGCCGGCTGGCACCCGGCGTTGAGAGCCTGGACCAGGCCGTGGCGGTTTCGCACATGCGCGCCGATCACCAAGGCGACGAGCCGCTGACCGAGACTTCCGACGGCGAGCAGGGGGAGCTGGCCCAGGAGGCCGCCAGCGCCCGCGGCATCCAGCCGGACCCGCACCTGGTGCTCGACGAAGACCCCCAGCAGATGGGGCTGATCCGCTCCACCAAGTACATCTTCTCCGTCCCCACGAACCTCGTCCTGATCCTCAGTCAGGCGCTCGGCTATTTCTATCTGGCGGGGCTCAGCGTCTTCGCCCTGCTGTTCGCGCGCGGTCATTACCACGTGAGCCAGATAACGGCGGAGCTCATGCTCCTGCTGTTGGTGGTCGGTGGCGTCCTCGGCACGCTGGCGGGCGGCCGCCTGACCGACGCCATGCTCCGCCGCGGGATGCTCGAGGCCCGGATCTGGGTGCCGGCGGTGTGCTACGTCCTCGCCGCGATCTTGCTCATCCCGGGCTTCATCGGCTCGAGCGTGACGCCGGCGATCTGGTTCGACGTCGCGGGCGCGTCGCTAATCGCCGCCGCCAACCCGCCGCTCGACGCGGCACGGCTCGACGTCATGCCCGCCGGGCTGTGGGGACGTGCGCAGAGCACGCGTTCGCTGTTGAGCTCGCTGGCGCAGGCGGCTGCCCCGCTTCTGTTCGGGGGGCTGTCCAGCTTGATCGCGGGGATCGTGCCCGCCCAGACGCCCGTCGGCACGCACGTGCACGGGGCGATCTCCTCGAGCACCAGCACCGGGCTGGAGATCACCTTCCTGATCCTGTTGAGCACGCTCGCCGCGGCCGGCCTGTTCCTGGCCACCGCCCGGCACACCTATCCCCGCGACGTGGCCACCGCGGCTGCCTCGCGCCAGGCGCGCCGCCGCCGCGAGGCCCCGACCGAGGTCCAGGGTCCGGCGGTGCCGGGGTAGGGCCGCCTCTTCCGTGACCGTTTAGGCGGGGCATGCGGCCGGGAAGCAACGACTAGATGGGAACAGGTGGCACATCTGTATCGCTGGCACTCATTGCCGTCGGCGCGATTCTTCGCTGGGCCGTCACAGCCCAGGTGAGCGGCATCTCGCTCCCCACGGTCGGGCTGATCTTGATCATCATCGGGATCCTGGGATTCATCGTCTCGCTGCTCGAGCTGTTTCTGTGGGCACCGCGGCGCGCGCGTCGCGACCCGGCGGGCTACGACTACGACGCGACCAACCGGCTGCGCTAACGGCCCGCGGTCGGTTGGGCGTCCGTCTCCTCGCGCCCGCGCAGCCAGGAGACCGTCTGCGCGATTCCGTCCTCGAGCTCCACGCGCGCCTGCCAGCCGAGCAGGCGCCGAGCCTTCTCCACCGAGGGCCACCGCCGCTGCACGTCGACCTCGAAGCTCGGCAGATGCTCGAGCTCGAAGGTGTCGGCGTCCCGGCCGCACGCCTCCCAGATGATGCGGGCGATCTCGGCCACGGTCAGCTCCCGGGAGGAGGAGACGTTGAAGTCCTCGTTCCGGCCGGCGGTCGCCGTCATCGCGGTGAAGATCCCGTCGGCGATGTCATCGACGTGCGTCAGGGTCCGCGTCTGCCGGCCCGAGCCGAAGATCTGAAGCGGGTGCTGACCGCTGAGCGCCTTGGCGATCAGATCCGGCACCGCGTGGGCGATCCCCGGTTCATCCGGCTCGGGTAGCTCACCGGGGCCATATGCGTTGAACGGGCGGCAGATCGTGTAGGAGAGCCCGTGCTGGTCGTGCGCCGCTCGCGTGTAGACCTCGCCTGAGAGCTTCGAGAAACCGTAGGCCGAACGCGGCGTCCGGCAATCCAGCAGGTGCGATTCGGTGGTCGGGAACTCCGTCGCTCGCTCGAACACCATCGACGAGGACACGTACACGAATCGCTCGACCTCTGCCTCGATCGATGCGCGTACCGCGGCACCGGTCAGCGCGTTGTTCACCTCGGTCAGCGTGTACGGGAGCTTGTGGAAGTTCGCTATCCCGCCGACGATCGCCGCGAGGTGGATCACGTGCGAGCAGCCTTCGACCGCGGCGCGCGCGACGTCGTGCTCTCGCAGATCGCCGCGGTGTAGCTCGCAGCGTTCGCGCATCCAGTCGGGGGCGGCCCGGTGGTCCGAGACCCTGACCTCCCAGGACGATTCGCGCAGGACGCGACGGACGACGGCGGAGCCGATCGTTCCGACCCCGCCGGTGACCAGCACCTTGCCGGTCAACTCGACTCGCTGTCTCCGAGCGCCGCGGCCGGCTCCGCTACCGACCGGGCGTCACTGAGATGGCCGAATACCTCGCCCGAGCCGAGCGCGTTCCAGGGATCGACCACCAGGCAGTCCGGCTTTGCCATGGCGGCGATCGTCCGCAGCGCATCCGGGTGCTCGAACGCCGAGTGGTTGGTCGCCACGATCACGACATCGGCGTCCCGCACCGCCTCGGCCAACGGCTGCGTGGGACTGGGGGCGTTCGGGTCAGAAACCGCCACGTCCGCCAGCTCCCGCTCCAGGAGGCGGATCAGCTTGGGGGACAGCGAGTCCCGCTCGTCGTCGGTGTCGCGCTTGAAGGTCAGGCCGAGTACCGCGACCTTCTTGGAGCGCAGGCCGCCCAATCGCCGCCGGACGCCTTCCACGAGGAACAACGGCACCGCCTCGTTCACGCGTGAGACCGCGAGCAGCATGCCGGGTGCATTCGAGCGCTCCTCGGAGAACGCGAAGTCCTTGCGCAAGCAGGTGCCGGCCGTCAGGCCCGGGCTGGCGATCCCGCCGCGCGGGTAGTCGCGGTTGATGAGCTCGATCACCTCGAACACGTTGGCGCCGTAGCTCTCGCAGTCCATCATCAACAGGTTGGGCAGCGCGAAGTTCGCGTAACGGAGGATGTTGGTCCAGATCTTCGCCAGCTCGGCCTGAACCGGCGTGGTCCGCTCGATCGGGGCGCCGAAGACCGAAAACAGGCTGGCTGCCCGCTCGGTCGAGGCTTCGTCGACTCCGCCGATGATGCAGGGCAAGGTCGAGATCTCCTCCACGAACCGGCCGGCGGCGATGCGCTCGGGAGCGTGGGCCACGAACACGTCGATTCCGGGCCTCAGCCCGCGTCGCTTCTCGAGGTAGCCGGCAACGAACTCGGTCGTGCCGGGGGCGATCGTGGAGCGCAGGATCACGGCGTGGCCTTCGCGGAGCAGCGGAAGCAGGTCGTCTAGCGCGGCGCGAACCTGGCGTAGATCGGACTCGACGTGGGAGAAGGACGGGGTGCCGAGCGTGATCACGATGTCTTGCGCCCGGACGGCTTCCGCCGCACGGTCGGCGAGCTCGAGTCGCCCGCTGGCCCTCACCCGCTCTAGGATCTCCTGCGCGCCGGGCTCCTCGAACGGCATCTTCCCCGCCTCCACCGCGTCGAGCACGGCGCGGTTGTGGTCGATGCCGAGCACCTGCAGGCCGCGGTCGGCAAAGCAGAGCGCGAGCGGGAGCCCGACCCTTCCCAGGCCGATCACGGCTATGGAACGCTCTGTCACGGGGGCTATTACGGAGTTGGTCGACAAAAGTCGCGAGGAGCGTTGCGTGCTGTTCAAAAGCGACTACTCGCAAGGGGTCGGTGGCAATGACGGATCGCGGCCCGTGGGGCGGACACCATGAACCCCGCATCGCGCCACTGCGCCGGCCGCGGTTCATGGTGTCCGCATAGCGGACGTAATCAACCGCGCGTTCCATCCGACCGACACTCGCGGTTCGTCATGTCCACCAACTTCGACGACGCCCGCGGACGAAGCCGAACTCGCGGTAGTCGCGTTGCTAGTCCCGCTTGCCCCGCCCGTAGAGCAGCTTCAACAGACGCAGCAATGTCGTGCTGCGCAGCTTGCTGTAGGGGAACATGTAGATGTCCTTCTTCATCGCGAAGCGCGTGAAGACGATCGTCTGCGGGTGGGTGTACTTGCGGATTCCCTGCGGCCCGTGCCGGACGCCGATACCCGAGCTCTTCCAGCCACCCATGGGCGCCTCGAAGGCTGAGTAGTTGGCGACGCAGTCGTTGACCACGACCGCCCCGGCCTCCAGCCGCCGAGCGACCCGGTCGGCCTTGTTCATGTCCTTGGTGAACACGGAGGCCTGCAGCCCGTACGGCGAGTCGTTCGCCATGCGCACGGCCTCGTCCTCGTCCTTCACTTTCATGATCGGCAGCGTCGGGCCGAAGGTCTCCTCCGTCATGGCGTCCATCGAGTGATCGGCGTTCGCCAGGACCGTCGGCTCGAAGAAGGAGCCTTCGCCCTCGACGCGCTTGCCGCCGGCCACGAGCCGGGCGCCCTTCTTGACCGCGTCCTCCACGTGCGCCTGGACGATGTCAGCCTGCGGGGGGTTGATGAACGAGCCGACGTCGATCGAGCCGTAGTCGCCGGGGACGCCCTGGCGCAGCTCGTGGACTCGCTCGGCGACCAGATCCACGAACTCATCGTGGATCGGCTCCTCGACGTACACGCGCTCGACCGAGATGCACGTCTGGCCGGCGTTCTGCATCGACCAGAAGACGGCGGCGTTGGCGGCGCGCTCGACGTCCGCGTCGGCGAGGACGATCATCGGGTCCTTGCCGCCCAGCTCGAGCGCCACCGGAGTCAGGGTCTTCGCCGCGCGCTCCATCACCGTCTTGCCGACCTCGGTCGAGCCGGTGAACATGACCGCATCGACCAGGTCGATCAGATCCCCGCCGATCGGGCCGCGGCCGACGACGACCTGAAAGACGTCTTCCGGGCAGCCGCATTCACGCAGCGCCTCCTCCATCAACAGCGACGTCAGCGGGGTGACGCTCGAGGGCTTCAGCAGCACGCTGTTGCCGGCGGCCAGCGCCGGAATCACGTCGCCGATGTTGTTGGCCAGCGGATAGTTCCAGGGGCCGATGATCCCTGCCACGCCGATCGGCTCGTACCGCACGATCACCTTGCGTCCGAGCAGGAACGGAGAGGAGGTCCGCACCTTCTCGTCTGCCAGGTACTTGGGCGCCTGCTTGGCCCAGAACCCGAACGCGGCGACAGGGATGCTCATCTCCAGCAGCACGTCCTCGCGCGTCTTGCCGCTCTCCGAGATGAGCGTCTCGGTCACTCGATCGACGTTGTCGAGCAGCCACTTCTGGACCCGGCGCAGCACCTTGCCGCGCTCGTCGAAGCCGAGCGCGTGCCAGGCGGGCTGAGCCTTGCGCGCTCGCGCGACCATCTCCGCCAGCTGCTCGGGCGTATGGGCCGGCAGCGTGGTGACGACCTTGCCCGTCGCCGGGTTGGTGACCGAGATCGAGTCTCCGCCGCCGTTCTTCGCTGCACGTGCCTGCCGTTCAACCGTCGTCGCCATCACTGCTGCCTTTCTCTGGATGCTTGCGACGGCTTTGCCGTCGAGCTGGTTTCTTGCCGCACGGCTACCTTAACGCCCGCGTGCTCCACCGCGGGAACGACCTCGCTGACGATGCTCATGAACCCGCGCACGAGGAGGGCCCGGGTCTGCTCTCGCGTCAGGCGCCGTCGCTCGAGCCACTCCACGCTCGCCGCCTCGGCAAAGCCCGAATAGGCCCGCATCGCCGCGCGGAGCTCATCGGGGGCGGGCGCGGTGGCGGCCTCACAGCTTTGGAGCGCCCCGATGAGCCGCTCCGCGGCCTGCTCGCGTGCCTCGTCGAGGATCGCCTCCACCTGGCGGTCGCGTCCCAGGCCACGGGCGCCGATCGCCGCGAGCCAGGTGCCCCGATTGCGCTCGAGCATTCTCAGCCAGCGTTCGACGCTGTCCGAGATCACGGCCTCCAGACCTCCACCGGGCGTCTGCAGTGGGACCGGGTTCGAGGGCATCCGCATGAGGCTCCGCACGACCTCCAGGTACAGGTCGCGTTTGGTGCCGAAGTAGTGGTGCAACAGACCGCGGGCGACGCCAGCCTCGCGCGCGATGTCGGTGGTGGAGACGGCGTCGTAGTTGCGCGTCGAGAAGAGCCGGCTGGCACAGGCCAAGATCTGCGCCCGGCGCTCGTCGTGCTCCAGTCGCTGCCAGCGCGGGGTGGACGCGGTCGCCATCAGTCGGTCCGAGGCTAGCGAATTGGCAGAGTGCCAATAGGACTGCTCGCGCGCCCGCCCGCTCTCGCGCCCGCCGCCTACCCCGTCATCCCCCCGAACTGGCCGCCGGTGATGTGCAGCACCTGACCCGAGACGTAGTTTGACCACGGGGAGCAGAGAAAGAAGACGCCCCCGGCGGCCTCCTGCGGTGTGCCCGGCCGGCCCAGAGGGATCAGCATCCACGAGGCCTGACGTATCTGCTCGGGGATGCCGAGCTGCACCTGCTCGCCGGCGATGTCGACCAGGTTGCGCTCGTCTTTGACCGCTGTCAGGCGGGTCTCGATGTAGCCGAAGGCCACGGCGTTGACGTTGATCTTGAAGCGCCCCCACTCCTTGGCCAGCGTCTTGGTCAGCCCGACGACCGCCGACTTGCCGGAGGCGTAGTTGGCCTGGCCGGCGTTGCCCATCGTGCCCGAGATGGAGGAAACGTTGACGACCTTGCGAAACACCTCGCGGCCCTCTGCGGACTCCCGCTTGGCGGGCTCGCGCATGTGCGGCGCCACGGCGCGGCACATGCGGAACGGAACCACCGTGTGGATGTCGAGCATGCGCTGAAACCACTCGTCGGACATCTTGTGCACGGGCGCGTCGAGCGTGTAGCCCGCGTTGTTGACGAGGATGTCGATCTGGCCCCACTCGCCGACCACCTTGTCGACCAGCTGCTCGGGCACGCCGGGGCGGGTCAAATCGCCGGCGAACACGAGCGTGTCGGCGTCGATGGCGTCGGAAGTCTGCTGGGCCACGTCGCCGTCCAGGTCGTTGATCAGCACCCGTGCCCCATGCTCGGCGAGCAGCTCCGCGGTGGCCCGCCCGATTCCGCGCGCCGAGCCGGTGACGATCGCGACCTTGCCGTCCAGCACGTTCATGTTGCCTGCCTTTCGTTGGCTCCGGAAAGCGGGGGATGATGCCAGCGCGACGTTCCGATACCTTGGCCCGCCACGGCTATGCCCGACAGCCCGCTCAACCGATCGCGCCTCGGCCGTGCAACGCGGCTGGGCGGCATGGCCGCGGGAGCCGCCGCTCGCCAGCTGGGGACTCGCGTTGCCAACACCAGGCGCAGCGAGGAGGAGGCCGAGGAGGCGCTCGGGCGTCAGGCGCTCGAGATGGCGGATCGCGTCGTCAAGGTGCTGGGCGGCATGAAGGGAGCGGCGATGAAGGTGGGGCAGACGCTCTCGGTGCTCGACCCGGGCATGGTTCCCGGTCCCTACCGGGACGAGTTCCAGGCCAAGCTGGCGCAGCTGCAGACGATGGCCCCGAGTGTCTCGTTCAAGGACATGCGCAAGGTGATCGAGCAGGACCTGGGGGAATCCCTCCAGGCGGCGTTCGCCTCGTTCGACGAGCAGGCGATCGCGGCCGCGTCGATCGGGCAGGTGTTCCGCGCGACGCTTCACGACGGCCGCGACGTGGCGGTCAAGGTCCAGTACCCGGGGATCAAGGACGTCGTCCGCGCGGACCTCAAGAACCTGGGGATGGTGCTGAGGCTCGCGGCCCGGGTCACCCCCGGCGTGGACACGAAGGAGGTGGCGCAAGAGATCACCGATCGGATCACAGAGGAGCTCGACTACGAGCTCGAGGCCTCCAACCACCGTGCGCTGGCGCGTGAGTACCGGGGGCATCCGTTCATCGTCGTTCCCGGCGTCGTTACGGAGCTCTGCCGCGAGCGGGTGATCGTCACCGAGTTCATCGAGGGCCGGAAGTTCGGCGAGATCCGCGCGGACCCGGACATCAATCGCTCACGGTGGGGCGAGATCCTGTTCCGCTTCTACGTCAACGGCCCCTATCGCCACCTGCTCCTCAACGGCGACCCGCACCCCGGTAACTCGCTGTTCATGGACGACGGCCAAGTGGCGTTCATCGACTTCGGCTTCTTCAAGCGCCAGACGAGAGAGGACGTCTCCGACCAGCTCGAGATCCTCAAGGCCTGCTATGCCCAGGACGCGGAGCGGTTGTTCGAGCTGACGGTGGAGCAGGGCATCATCGCCAAGCACCGCCGCGATCTGGTGGAACCGCTGATGGAGAAATACCGCGCGGCCTCGTGGTGGTTCCTCGAGGACCGCGACGTGACGCTAACCCCCAAGGACGCGACGAAGATCATCCTGGAGCACGGCGACATGCGGAAGGCGGGCTTCGGGGACATGAAGCTGCCCGCCAACCAGATCGTGACGCTCAGGGCCTTCGGGCTCGTTTTCGGGATCCTGGGCCAACTGCAGGCGACCAACAACTGGTACCGGATCGGGCGCGAGGTGATCTTCGGCGAGCCGCCGGTCACCGAGCTGGGGCGGGTCGAGGCCGAATGGCTGGGGCACCGCGCGGGGCCGCGCTCCGGATAGGCTGCCGCCACGTCATGAACGCCAAGGAGTGGATCACGGAGTTCGCCGCAAAGCTCGGAACCGAGCCGCCCACACGGCTGAGTTCAGCACGCTGCTCGACGTGGCCGGCGAGGCGGCGCACTCCTCCGAGCGGGTGGCGGCGCCGGTGGCCTGCTGGGTCGCGGCCAAGGCCGGGCGGACCCCCCAGGAGGCGCTCGAGGTGGCACGAGCGATATCCGGCGATGGCTGAGCGCGAACACGACGTCGTCGTGTTCGGCGCGACCGGCTTCACGGGGGCGCTGACCGCCGAATACCTCGCTGCGAACGCCCCGGAGACGACGCGCTGGGCGATCGCGGGGCGCAACCGCAGCAAGCTCGAGGGGGTGCGCGATCGACTGGGCAAGGATGTTCCGCTGCTCCAGGCGGACATAGGCGATCCGGACTCGCTGCGCGCCGTCGCCGAGTCGAGCAAGGTGGTGATCTCGACTGTCGGCCCGTACATCAACTATGGCGAGCCGACCGTCGCGGCCTGCGCCGCCGCGGGGACCGACTACGTCGACCTCACCGGCGAGCCCGAGTTCGTGGATCTCATGTGGCTGCGCTACCACCAGCAGGCGGAGAGCACCGGCGCCCGGCTCGTGCACTCGTGCGGCTTTGACTCGATTCCCTACGACCTGGGGGCGCTGTTCACGGTCGAGCACCTGCCCGAGGGGCTGCCGATCAGGATGAGTGGCTTCGTCCGCATCGGGGGGACGTTCTCGGGCGGCACGTATCACTCCGCGGTTCACATCGCCGGCAGGCTTCGCCAGGGGATGAAGGTCGCGCGGGAACGGAAGGCTCGCGAGCAGCGCCCGACGGATCGGCGCGTGCGCGGAGTTCCGGGGCGGCCGCATCATGACGCCGACGCCGGCGGCTGGGTCGTCCCGTTTCCGACGATTGATCCCCAGACGGTGCTCAGATCCGCTTGGGCGCTCGATCGCTACGGACCCGACTTCTCCTACTCGCACTACCTGGTCAGCAAGCGAGCGACGACGCTGGCCGCGATGGCCGCCGGCGCGGGGACGGTTGTCGCGCTCGCGCAGCTGCCGCCGACGAGGAACCTGCTGCTCAAGCTCAAGGATCCGGGGGAGGGTCCATCGGAGGAGCAGCGCGCCAAGTCGTGGTTCCGCGTGCGGTTCGAGGCGGAAACGGAGCAGATCAGCCTGAGGACGCAGGTGTCGGGCGGCGATCCCGGCTACGGCGAGACCTCGAAGATGCTCGCCGAGTCCGCGCTCTGCCTGGCGCACGACGACCTGCCACAGCGCGCCGGACAGCTGACCCCGGCGGTGGCGATGGGCCAGGCGCTGATCGCGCGTCTACAGGGAGCGGGCATCGAATTCCGCGTGAGGGAGCCGGACTGATGGCCCTCACCCCGCAGCAGGCGGTCGACGCCGTGAACGGGGTGTTCGGTCGCCACGACGGCTTTCGCGCTCTGCACGCCAAGGGCACCCTTTGCAAGGGCACGTTCGGGGCCACGCCGGAGGCCGCTGCCCTGACGCGCGCTGTGCACATGCAGGGAGAGAGGGTCGAGGCCACGATCCGCTTCTCGAACGGCTCGGGCAACCCGCGCCAGCCGGACTACGCCCCCGACCCCCGCGGGGCGGCGGTCAAGTTCTACCTCCCAGACGGATCGCGCACGGACATCGTGGCGGTGTCCTCGCCGCGCTTTCCGACGCGGACGCCCGAGGGCTTCATCGAGCTCGTACAGGCCCAGGAAGGCGCGGCCGCGCTCTGGAAGCTGCCCCTCTTCCTCACCCGGCACCGGGAGGCGCTAGGGGTACTGCCGGCGCTGGCGCCGACGCTGCGCCCGCCGGCGAGCTATGCGGCGATCCGCTACTACGGCCTCCATGCCTTCAGATGGATCGACGAGCGTGGTCAGGAGCGCTTCGTTCGCTACACCTGGCAGCCGCTTCAGAACGGGGCGAAGATCTCACCGCTCGAGGCCCGCCGGGCGGGACGCGACTATCTCCAGGAGGATCTGCGCCGCCGGCTCGAGCTGGCGCCGATCCGCTTCTGTTCTGGAGCTCCAGATCGCGGAGCCCGGCGATCCGCTCGACGACCCCAGCGCCGCGTGGCCCAAGGAACGTCAGCGGGTGACGGCCGGCACGCTCGAGGTCACGGGGCTCGAGACCGAGCGCGAGACCGGCGGCGACGTGCTGGTGTTCGATCCCACGCGCGTGACCGACGGGATCGAGTGCTCTGACGATCCCGTGCTGCGCTTCAGAAGCGACGCCTACCGCGAGTCGGTGACGCGACGAACGGCGAGCTGATGGCCGGCCGCTGGACAGCCGCGGACATTCCCGACCAGAGCGGCCGGCTGGCGGTGGTCACCGGCGCCAACAGCGGCTTGGGCCTGGCCACCGCCCGCGAGCTGGCGCGGGCGGGCGCGACCGTCGTGCTCGCGGTCCGAAACGTGGAGAAGGGTCAGCGGGCGGCGGCAGAGGTGGGGGAGCGGGCGGACGTCTGGCAGCTCGACCTCGCCGACCTTCAGTCGGTGGCCGCGTTTGCAGAGCGCTTGGCCTCGGAGCACGGACGGCTCGAGCTGCTGATCAACAATGCAGGCGTGATGGCGCCACCCAGGAGGACCACCGTCGACGGCTTCGAGAGCCAGTTCGGCACCAACCACCTCGGCCATTTCGCGCTCACCGGGCGCCTGCTGCCGTCTCTGCTCAAGGCCGAGCGGCCGCGTGTGGTCACGCTCTCGAGCGGCGGCCACCGCATCGGCAGGATGAACTTCGACGACCTCCAAGGCGAACGCCGCTACAACAACTGGCTGGCGTACGGCCAGTCCAAGCTCGCCAACCTGATGTTCTGCTTCGAACTGGCACGCCGCGCCGCCGAGGCGGGCTCGGAGCTCAGAAGCATGGCCGCCCACCCGGGCTACGCTGCCACCAACCTGCAGTTCGCCGGGCCGGCGACCTGGTACGAGAAGCTGGGCGGCGCGATCGGCAACCGAGTGATCGCCCAGAGCGCCGAGATGGGCGCGCTTCCAACGCTGTACGCCGCCACCGTGCCGGACCTTCCGAGCGGCACGTTCGTGGGCCCCGACGGGTTCATGGAGCAGCGCGGGTACCCGCACATCGTCACCGCCGCGGGCAAGGCATACGACCAGCAGGCGTGGCGGCAGCTGTGGGAGACATCCGAGGAGCTGACCGGCGTTCACTACGAGTTCCCGGCGCCCGTGGCGTGAGTGACCTGCGGGCGCCCGTGGCGTGAGTGACCTGCGCGGCGACGGGGCCGCGGCGCTCGAGTGGGCGGCGCGCTACCTGGAGCGGGTCTCGGAGCTGCCGGTGCTGGCGCAGACCGAGCCCGGTGAGATCCGCGCGCGGCTGCCGGACACCGCGCCCGAGGAGGCCGAGCCGTTTGCGGATGTCCTTCGCGACCTCGACGAGGTCCTGCTGCCGGGCGTCACCCACTGGCAGCACCCGCGCTACTTCGCCTATTTCGCCACCAGTTCGTCGGAGCCGGCGATCCTCGCCGAGCTGCTGGCGGCGGCGCTCAACTCGGTACCCATCCTCTGGCGCACTTCGCCCGCCGCCACCGAGCTCGAGGCAACGGTGCTCGACTGGGTGGCCGAGCTGCTGGGCCTGCCCGCGGGCTGGCACGGTCACATCGAGGACAGCGCCTCGACCTCGACCCTGGCGGCGCTGATCGTGGCCCGCGAGGCCACGGGGCGGGACGTGGTCGTGTGCTCGGAGCAGGCGCACTCGTCGGTGGAGAAGGCGGCGCGGATGCTCGGCATGGAGCTGCGCAAGGTGCCGTGCGACGAGGAGTTCAGGATGCGGCCCGAGGCGCTCGGGGATCTATCCGACGTGGCCGCTACGGTGGCTACCGTCGGTACGACCGCGTCGACGGCGGTGGATCCGGTGCCGGAGATCGTCGAGGCCTGCGCCGGCGCGGGGACGTGGCTCCACGTCGACGCCGCGTACGCCGGCGCGGCGATGGTCTGTCCCGAGCACCGCTGGGCGTTCGCCGGTGTAGAGCGGGCCGACTCGGTGGTCGTCAACGCCCACAAGTGGATGCTGACCCCGAATGACTGCTCGCTGCTGTGGACGCGGCGGCCGCGCGACTTCCGCGCTGCCTTCAGCCTGATCCCCGAGTACCTGCGGACCCCGGACGCCGAGGACGCGCTGTCGCTGTCCGAGTACGGCCCTGCGCTCGGACGCCGTTTCCGGGCCCTGAAGCTCTGGGCCGTGCTGCGCTGCTACGGGCGCTCGGGACTCCAGGAGCACATCCGATCCGGCGTCAGACTGGCGGAGACGTTCGAGCGCTGGGTGGGGGCCGAACCGGGCTGGGAGCTGTGCGCACCGCGCCGCTTCTCGGTGGTGTGCTTCCGGCTCGAGGGAAGCGACGAGCGCAACCGCCGGCTGCTCGAGCGCGTGAACGCCAGCGGCGAGATTTTTATCTCCCATGCGGTTCTCGGCGGTCGCTACGCGCTGCGCCTGGCGGTCGGCCAGCAGCGCACGCGCCAGGAGGACGTGCAGCGGGCATGGGAGGTGCTGCGACGCGAGGCGGCGGAGGTATTGGGATAATCCTTGTCGGGATGCGGGCTCGGGTAGGCCTGATGGCGATCGTGGCGGCTCTGGCGGCGGCGCTTGCCGCCCCCGTTGGTGCCCGCGCGGCGGGAGTGGACGAGACCTGCCAGCTGAGCGCAACCCGGTTTGACCCGGACACCGTCAACGTCCTGTTCCCGGACCAGTCCGCGCAGTACTGGTCCGCGGACTATGTCGCTGTCCCCGGCACCCGCATCCGGATCGACGGGGTCTTCCCCTACTCCCGCTACACGTCCTGGAACGTGTACGACCCCGTACTGCGCCCGTTCGCGAAGCTGTCCGATTACCAGCTCGTGCCCGATCCAGGCAGCGCCAACCCCTTCGTCACGGGCGCGAGCCGGACGACGCCGGTGTCTGAACGCCACTACACGATGTTCATCACGTTCTCGCCGACCGACAACCCGGGGCCCAACACGATCTATGTCAATCCCTCACAGCACCCGGCAGGGGTGTTCACGCTTCGGGTATACGAGCCGGACTCCGGGCGCGACGCCACCGGCGGCGTCGGCCTCCCGCAGGTCGACCTGGGAGCCGACCTCCTCCACGGGCCTGCCCCCGGTCGCCTCGCCGTGCCAGAAATTCGAAAAGCCGTCGAGCACCGCGCTGACCGAGTTCTACACGGGGTTGAGTGGCCCCACCGGACCGCCGTACCCCGGTCGCGACCCGCCCGTGTGGCACAAGTTCGTGAACATCTGTCAATCGGGCGCCGACCTGCTGCTCGACAACGACTTTGGCGGCTCGCCGCCGACCGCCATCCCGAACCCGTGTGCCAACTTCGGCTCGGGCGGCTTTCTGTCGAACCTCGACATCTCGTACGTCTACGCCTTCACGAGCACCGGCTTCGGTCCGCTGCTCGTCCTCCACGGCAAGGCGCCGACGTTTGCCGCCACCTACCCGAACGCCCCGGTGATGCCCGGCGGCGAGCAGGTGCGCTACTGGTCGTTCTGCCAGAACGACCCGGTCCTCGAGCGCTACGTGGCCTGCGCTCGCGACGACCAGGTGAAGGTCGACGCCTCGGGCAATTACACGATCGTCCTCTCGGCGCCGGCCGACTGGCCCCGAGCCGCCGCCCGCCGATGCTCGAGCGCGACGTGGATTCCCTGGGGGCCGCAACCGGACGGCGTCGTGCTGTACCGGCAGATGCTGCCCGATCCAAGCTTCGCCGAGGCCATCCAGAACGTGTCCTACGGATCCGAGCAGCAGCAGATGGGCCCGTACTACCCGGCCGGGCAGTACTTCTCCGGCTGGCAGGCGGTAGCGAAGGCCTACTGCTGAGGGTCGCCCGGAAAACGGGCGCGCTCGGCCGCTCCCGCGGCCGGCGCGCCTTTTTACTTCAACTCCGTCGACGGCTTGCCGAGCAGCTGCCGGGCGACGATCAGCAGCTGGATCTGCTGAGTGCCCTCGAAGATGTCGAGGATCTTGACGTCGCGCGCCCACTTCTCGAGCAGCTCTCCCTCGCCGTAGCCGATCGACCCCGCCAGCGCCAGACAGCGCAGCGCGATGTCGGTCGCCGAGCGCCCGGCCTTGGCCTTGGCCATCGAGGCCTGCAATGAATTCGGCTTCTTGTTGTCAGCCATCCAGGCGGCCTGGAGCGTCAGCAGGCGCGCGGCCTCCCAGTCGGACTCCATGGCGATGAACTCGGATGCCGCCGCGGGCTGCGAGTGGGGCGGCAGCGTGTAGTCGATCTCGATACCGGCGTCGGTCAACAGCTCGCGCGTGCGCTCGAGCGACGCCCGGGCCACCCCGATCGCCATGCCGGCCACCAGTGGCCGGGTGTTGTCGAACGTCTGCATGACGCCCGAGAAGCCGCGCCCCAGCTCGATCTCCGGGCTGCCGAGGAGATTTTCCTTCGGTACGCGGCAATTGTCGAGCACAAAGTTGGCGGTGTCCGAGGCGCGGATCCCGAGCTTGTGCTCGAGGCGGTCGAGCTTCAGTCCCGGGTTGTCGCGCTCGACCACGAATGACTTGATCGCCGCGCGCCCCTGGCTGCGGTCCAATGACGCCCAGACCACGATCAGCGCGGCGCGGTCGCCGGACGTGACGAAGATCTTCTCGCCGTTGAGGACATATTCGTCCGTCTCCTCATCGAGCGTCGCCGTCGTGCGGATCGCCGCGGAGTCAGACCCGGCCTCGGGTTCGGTGATGGCCATCGCCGCCCATTTGCCACCGAAGCGCTTCAGCTGCTCCTCATTGGCCACCGCGGAGATGGCCGCCTGTCCGAGTCCCTGGCGGGGCATCGTCAAGAGCAGTCCGACGTCGCCCCAGGAGAGCTCGATCAGACCCAGCAGGCTGGCCATGTTCGAGCCGTTGCGGTTGCCGTCCGCGGCGGAGGCGGCCGAGGCACCGTTGCCCCCGCCCACGGTGCCGGCGCCGGCGCCGTCCAGGCCACCGGACTCGTTCATGCCCTCCATGATCGCCGCCAGCATGTCGAGCTCTTTCGGGTACTCGTGCTCGGCGATGTCGTACTTGCGCGAGTTGGCGCGGAACAGCTCGACGGCCACCTGGTGGGCCTGGCCCACGAGCTGCTCGAACTTCCTCGGTGTCTCGAGATTGATCATCAGACCAACAGAGCTCCTTCCATCACGCCCGCGGCGCGCAGGTCGCGGTACCAGCGCTCAACCGGGTGCTCCTTGACGTATCCGTGGCCCCCGAGCAGCTGAACGCCGTCGGAGCCGATGGCCATTCCGCGCTCGGCGCAAAGCCGGCGGGCCAAGGCCACCTCGCGGGCGAAGTCCTTGCCCTGATCGGCGCGGCTGGCGGCCCGGTAGGTGGCGAGCCGCATGCCGTCGAGCTCGATGGCGATGTTGGAGACGGTGAAGGCCACCGCCTGGCGATTGCCGATCGGCTCGCCAAACGCGCGGCGCTCGTTGACGTAGGGGATCACGTAGTCGAGCACCGCCTGCCCCGTACCCACCGCCAGCGCGCACCAGCCGAGGCGCGCCAGCGCAACGCATTGGGCGAAGACCTGTGGGTCGGCGTCGCCCAGCAGCGCGCCGGCGGGAACTCGCGTCTCCTCGAACGTGACCGTCGCGGTCGCCGAGGCCCGGATGCCCATCGCCGGCTCGGGCTGCACGGTGATCCCCGGCGTCTTCGACTCGATCAGGAACAGGGAAGGACCCCGGTCCTCGAGCTGTGCGGCGAGCAGGAACAGCTCGGCGTCGGCGGCCCGGGGCACCAGCGACTTGGTGGCGTTCAGGACGAAGTCTTTGCCGTCGCGACGGGCATCGGCCTCGAGCGCCAGAGGGTTGAAGAGGGGCCGCGGCTCGAGCACCGCCAGCGACGCGGCGGGGACGTTCTCGGAGACGAACTCGTGCAGGTAGGTCGCCTGCTGATCCGCGTCGCCCCAAAGGCTGATGGCGGTGGACACGGCGGCCGGCGCCAGGCAGGCCACGGCGATGCCCATGTCGCCGCGGGCCAGCGCCTCTCCCATCAGCACCGTCGTCACCGCCGAGCGCTCCTCCATCGCGCCGCCCAGCTCGTCGGGGACCCCGACCATCGTCAGCCCCAGCTCGTTGGCCTGGGCCAGAAGCTCGGGCGGCGCCGCGCACTCGGCGTCCGCCTGCTCGGCGGCCGGGCGCAGCTTGTCCATCGCGAACTCGCCGACCGAGTCGCGCAGCATCTCCTGCTCGTCGGTCGGTTGGAGGTCGAAGAGCTGACGGGGCCGGGCGGACGGCTGGCGGGCGGGACCGGCGAGCTTCTGCACGGTGGCAAAGGTCCGCCCCGCAGTGGCGGCGGTACGCGTAGTGGTCTTCGAGGCGGTCTGCAGGAACCGTTCCGCCGGCTCCCGCAGCCCCAGGCGGTCGACGACCGGCGAGGCCGCGAACCGATTCAGCGCACGCAGGCCAACGGCCATCCCGCGCTCGGAGAGGTTTGGTGACGGAGGCATGGAGGGGATCATAACGCGAAATGGTGTGACGTTAAATGACGTCATCGACACCACCGGACTCTCTTACGTTTTCCTTACGTAAGCGGCGTCATGCTCACGTCATGCGCGTTCTGATCGCCGAAGATGAGCGTCGGCTTGCTGACGCGATCGCGCGCGGGCTGCGGCGCGAGGGGATGGCCGTGGACTTGGCGCCGGACGGGTCGGACGCGTTGATCAAGGCGCGCGTGATCCGCTACGACGTGATCGTGCTGGACCGCGATCTGCCCAGCGTCCACGGCGACGACGTCTGCCGCGCGGTGCGCGACGAGCGACCCGAGACAGGGATCCTGATGCTGACCGCGGCCGGGCACGCTCGAGGACGTGATCCAAGGGCTCTCGCTCGGCGCCGATGACTACCTCGCCAAGCCGTTCCGGTTCGCGGAGCTCGTGGCGCGCATCCACGCCCTCGCCCGGCGGGCGACCCCCAGCCGGCCCCCCGTGCTCCGCCACGGCGACCTCGAGCTGGATCCCGCGCGTCGGACGCTGACCCGCGGCGGCAGGCCGATCGAGCTGGCGCGCAAGGAGTTCGCGGTGCTCGAGACGCTGATGAGCGCCGACGGCGCCACCGTGTCGGCCGAGGACCTGCTGGAGCGCGTGTGGGACGAGCACATCGACCCGTTCACGAACGTGGTGCGGATGACGATCATGACGCTGCGGCGCAAGCTCGGCGAACCGCCGGTGGTGGAGACTGTGATCGGGGTTGGGTACAGGATGCCGTGATGCGCGCACGGCTCTCGGCCCAGACAACCGCGATGCGCTCGTGGTTGGCACGACTTCCCGCGCCACGGCCCACGATCCGCCTGCGGCTGACGGTCACTTACGGGCTCGTATTCCTGATCACGGGCGGCGTACTGCTGACGATCGGCTATCTGCTCGTGCGGAGCAACATCCATGCGCCGCACATCTTCCGCGGCTTCATCCGCCCACCGGGCAGAAGCGGTGCGGGCATCGAGAGCGCCCTGCGCGAGTATCGGGCGCAGCTTCAGGCAGCGGCGCTGCACCGGCTGCTGGTGGAGTACCTGCTGGCTCTGGGCGTGATGACGATGGTCGCCGTGGGAACGGGCTGGCTGCTGGCCGGCCGGGCGCTCAGGCCCCTGCGCGAGATCACCGCCACCGCCCGGCGGGTGTCCGGCGAGAACCTGGGCGAGCGCATCGGGCTGAGCGGTCCTGCCGATGAGCTCAAGGAGCTCGCCGACACGTTCGATGGCATGCTCGTGCGGCTCGACGGGGCATTCGCCAGCCAGCGACACTTCGTGGCCAACGCGTCGCACGAATTGCGCACGCCGCTGGCGATCATGCGCACCGAGCTGGACGTCACGCTGGCGGATCCCCACGCATCGCCGGAAGAGCTGCGCGGGATGGGGGAGGCCCTGCGCGAGACGATCGACCGCTGCGAGCGGCTGATCGAGAGCCTGCTGGTGCTCGCGCGCAGCGAGGCCGCCGCGGGGGCCCAGGAGCCGGTCGACCTGGCGTCGCTGGCCGCGGACTGCATCACCGACCTGCGCGCCAGGGCCGCCGACGCCGACGTGCGGATCGTTCCCGGTCTGGGGCCGGCTTGGACGCCGGGTGAGCCGGCGCTGCTGGAACGGTTGATCGCCAACCTGATCGACAACGGCATCCAGCACAACGAGCGCGGCGGTTTTCTGAATGTCTCCACCACGACGCGCAACGGTCACGTCGAGCTTCGGGTGGCAAACGGTGGTGCGCGCATCGACCCGATCGACGCGCAGGCGCTGACCGAGCCGTTTCGGCGGCTGGGCCGCGCCCACTCCGGGTTCGGGCTGGGGCTCTCGATCGTTCGGTCCGTGGTGGAGGTCCACGGCGGCGAGCTCGAGCTGCGAGGCCCCGGAGAGTGGGGGGCTCGACGTCCGGGTGACGATGCGTGCAGCGAGGTCTCCGGCCGGCCGGCAGCCGCACAATGTTGTCGTTTCGCGAAGTCCGCGCGCGCTTACAGAGAGCTGACACAAGCGCCGCTACACAGGCGTGCAGACCTTCCTCAAGGAGACGATCGCGATGCCGTTTGGACTGGGTTTTCTGCGTCGCCGCACGGTTGCGGCAATTGCCATGGGGAGCGTGCTCGCCTTGGGGGTGGCGGCGTGCGGCTCATCCTCTTCGTCCTCGACGACGACGGGCTCGGCGGGCTCCGGCGGGACGAGCGCGACCTCGAGCTCCGCCCGCTACCAGGCCCGGCTCAACTTCGCCAAGTGCATGCGTTCCCACGGCGTGAACGTGCCCGACCCGTCGCCGAACGGCGGGCCCGCCGGAGGGGGCGGCGGCCTCGGGTTGCGGACCCTGCGCTCGGACCCCAACTTCCAGTCGGCGAGTCAGGCGTGCGCCAAATACCGCTCGCAGGCATTCGGGTTTGCGAACCTGACCCCGGCGCAGCGCGCGCAATTCCAGCAGGACCTGGTCAAGTTCGCCGAGTGCATGCGCGCTCACAACATCGACATTCCTGACCCCAGCACGAGCGGCGGCGGCGGTTTCAGGATCTTCCGCCAGATTCCGTCAAGCGAGCGCAACAGCCCGGCGTTCCAGAGCGCTCTGCAGGCCTGCTCCAGCAATATCCCGTTCAGGCGCGGCGGCGCCGGCCCGGGCGGGCCGCCCCCCGGTGGCGGCACCGGTGCGTAGGGTCGCTTCGCTGCTCGGCACGCTTCGGCCGCCGCGGAGCACCGGCCGGGCAGGCATCGCGCTGGCGGCGATCGGAGTAGTGGCCCTGGCCGTCGGCCTGATCGTCGGCGGGGGCCTGCCGGCGTCGAGTCGCGGGGCCAGCCCGGCGGCGAAGGTGTCGGGCGCGGCGACCGTCCAGCGTCGCGATCTGGTCGCCACCGACACCGAGTCCGGGACGCTCAACTACGCCAATCCACAGACGGTCTTCAATCGCCTGTCCGGCACGATCACCTGGCTGCCGTCGGTGGGGCAGCTGATCAACCCTGGACAGGCTCTGTATCAGGTCGACGGTCAGCCGGTGGTGCTGTTCAACGGCACGACCCCTGCCTACCGGGATCTAACTTCGGGCGTCAGCGACGGCGCCGATGTGCTCGAGCTCAACCGCGACCTGGTGAGCATGGGCTTCGACCCCAACCACGAGATCACGGTCAATAACAGCTGGCAGACGGGCACGACGGACGCCGTCGAGCGCTGGCAGGGATCGCTGGGGCAGACGGAAACGGGGACCATCTCGCTCGGTCAGGTCGTCTTCCTGCCAGGCACGCAGCGGATCAACTCCGTCGACGCGGTGCTGGGCTCGACGGGAGGCTCGCGGCGGCGGGGGCGAGCGGCGCCGGGTCCTCGGGCGCCGGCTCGGCGGGAGCTGGAACCTCCGGAGCATCGGGAGAGTTCGACGCCCGG
The DNA here is from genome assembly GCA_963846075.1 of uncultured Actinomycetes bacterium. GTDB lineage: Bacteria > Actinomycetota > Thermoleophilia > Solirubrobacterales > Solirubrobacteraceae > Palsa-465. Next base: position 36,241 of record CAWJUS010000018.1, read on the forward strand.
CCGGAGTTCGTCAGCCTGACCGTGAGCCAGCCGACGAGCGCCGGCGCTGCCACGGGCTCCGGAAATGACAGCCAGGCCTCGGCGGCACGCGTCTCGGCGGCCGCGGTCAGAGCGGCCTGGGCGAGCGCCTGCGCGCAGCACGACCTACCGCGCCTGGCGACGCTCCTGCAAGCTCATCCGGCGTTGCTCGGCTCGCGGCAGATCTCGGCGTGCGCGGCAGAGCCCGCGCGGCCGAAGCGCCCTTCGCCGAGCGCTCGGCCTGCCGCGCGGGTCTCGGCGATCACCTCCAGCTGGGATGGCTCGGCCGCCGCCGTAGAGGACAGGCGGCGCCCCATCGGCTCGAGCACGCCCGGTTCCACGACCCCCAAGCGCAGCTCGTCGAGCGGCGCTGGCGCCAACAACCAGATCCTCCCGGCGCTCAAGGCGCTGCTCCGCGCCGAGACGCTGCTCTTGCAGCGCACCGCGGCATCCTCGGGACGAGGGACGGGCGGGGCATCGGGCGGATCGCTGAGCGGCACGAGCAGCGCGCTCGCCGGCGCCAGCGGCTCACGGGGCGGTGCGTCCGGCGGCGGCGCGTCGTCCGGTGGGGCCAGCGCGGGCGGGTCCGGCGGCGCGTCGGGCGCGGTCCGGCGGCGCGATCGGGCGCCGGCGGTGCTATCCGGCGCCGGCTCCTCCAGCGGCGCCGGTAACGCGCAAGCGATCCTCGCCACCACCTCCAACCAGCTGAACGTCGTCGTCAACCTCGATGCGACGAAGCAGAGCGAAGCCGTGGTCGGGGAGCCGGTCACGGTCGAGATGCCGGACGGAAGCATCGTCAACGGCACGATCACGCAGGTGAGCCCGGTAGCCCAGAGCTCCAGCTCCGGCAGCGGCTCGAGCGGCAGCTCCGGCGGCGCCGGCGCCGGCGGCGCGGGCTCGTCATCGAGCAGCTCGGGCAGCGGCGGCTCCTCGGGCACCCCGTCCGCCACGATCCCGGTGACGATCGCACTGCACGGCCACGTCCCCGCCTCGGGCCTGGATCAGGCCGCGGTGAGCGTCAACTTCGAGCAGCAGGTCGAGCGGGGCGTGCTCTCGGTCCCGGTCACCGCGCTGCTGGCGACCGCGGGCGGCGGCTATGCGGTGCAGGAGGCGGCGCCCCCGCACCGTTTGCTCCCCGTCACCCCAGGGCTGTTCGCCGCCGGCTACGTACAGATCTCGAGCGCGGAGATCTACCCGGGGCTTCAGGTCACCGACTCCCAGGGGTAGTGCGTTGAGCGCCGCTCCGAGCCAGGCTGCGACTGCCGGTGGCGCCGCTGTCAGCCTGCGTCGGGTGACCAAGGAGTACCCAGGTGGTGTGAGCGCGCTGCGCTCAGTATCGGTGGAGATCGGCGGGGGCGAGCGCGTGGCGGTCATCGGGCCCTCGGGCTCGGGCAAGACGACGATGCTGACGATCATGGGGACGCTCGAGCGTCCCTCGAGCGGCGAGGTCCAGGTCGCAGGGCGGGACGCGGCGAGCGCCTCCGATCCCCAGCTGGCGGGCCTGCGGGCGCACGAGATCGGGTTCGTGTTCCAGGGCTTTCACCTGCAGGACGGGATGACGGCGTTGGACAACGTCGCCAACGGCATGCTGTACACGGGGATGGCGCTCAAGGAGCGCCGCGACGCCGCGCGCGCGGCGCTGGAGCGCGTCGGCCTCGAGGAGCGCGTCGAGCACCGTCCGCCGCAGCTCTCGGGCGGCGAGCGTCAGCGCGTGGCGATCGCGCGGGCGCTGGCCAAGCGTCCGGCGATCATCCTGGCCGACGAGCCGACCGGCAACCTCGACTCCAAGTCCGGCGCGCAGGTGATCGCGCTCCTGCACGAGCTGGCGGCAGAGGGCGCCACCCTCGCGCTGATCACCCACGACGAGCACATCGCGGAGACCTTCCCGCGCCGGATCCAGATGCGCGACGGCGAGATCGTCGGGGACGACGCGGCGATGAGCGTCGCCGTCGACCGGGGCCCGCTGCCCGTGCCGCGGCCGCGGCGATCCGATGACGCGGCGCGGCTCCCTCCGCACGAGCTGCTGTGGGTCGCGCTGCAGGGGCTGCGCCAGCGGACGCTTCGGGCGGCGCTCTCGGCGCTGGGAATCGCCATCGGCATCGGCGCGATGGTCGCGGTCGTCGGCGTGTCCGCTTCCAGCCAGGCGAACCTGCTCGCGGAGATCGACAGCCTGGGGACGAACCTCCTGACGGTCACGCCGGGCACCACCTTCCTCGGAGCCAACGAGGTCCTGCCCGACACGGCGGTGGCGATGATCAACCACATGGGAACCGTCCAGAGCTCGTCGGCCGTGTACCAGCTGTCCAGCACCACGGTGCTGAGGACGCCCTACGTTCCGTCCGAACAGACGGGCGGGATCGGGGTCGACGCGGCGGACCCCGGACTTCTGAAGGGGCTCGGCGTGCAGCTGGCCTCGGGCCAGTTCCTGAACTCGACTAACGAGAACTTCCCGACCGTGGTCCTCGGTGCCCAGGCGGCGAACACGCTCCAGATTCTCCGCGCCAGCGGCCACGTGCAGGTGTTTCTCGGTGGGACGTGGTTCACCGTGATCGGGATCATGAAGCCGGCGGTGCTCGACCCCACGCTCGACTCCACCGCGTTCATCGGGCTGCCGGTCGCCGAGCGCCTGTTTCAGGCGCAGCCCAACCCATCCGAGATCTACGTCCGGGCAAACGTCGACCACGTGACCCAGGTTTCCAACCTGCTGGCGCCGACCGCCGACCCACAGAATCCCGACGGCGTCCAGGTCAGCCGGCCGTCCGACGCACTCGAGGCGCGCGCCGCGGCGAAGGGGCAGTTCACGACGCTGCTGCTGGGCCTGGGTGCGGTGGCCCTGCTGGTGGGGGCGATCGGTATCGCCAACATCATGGTCATCTCGGTGCTTGAGCGTCGGGGCGAGATCGGGCTGCGGCGCGCCCTGGGTGCCACGAAGCGCCACATTACGTCCCAATTCGTGGCGGAATCCGCGCTACTGGCGGTGCTGGGCGGGGTGGTCGGCCTCGTCCTTGGCGCGATCGCCACGCTGGCGTACTCCCTGGCGCGAAATCAGCCCTGGGTGGTGCCCGCCTACGTCCTGATCGCGGCGCCCGCTCTGGGACTGGCAATCGGCGTCCTCGCCGGTCTCTATCCCGCGACCAAGGCCGCCCGCCTCAGCCCGACCGAGGCGCTCCGGGCTTCGTAGCGCGGGGAGGCGCTGCGAGCCTCGTAGCGCGGGCGCCTTCCCCAGCTTTTTACGCCGAGTTGACGCGCGAGTGCATAGCCTCGTGGTATGTCGAGGGCGCGGCGTAGAGATGGTCGGCGGCCGATGGTGGGCTGGAGGTATCCCCGCACCCGATCCCGCTGTGCGCCGCCCGCTGCGTCCTATCGGCTTGCGGCGAAGTGCGCCTCGCCGCCATGCGGGAGCATGCTGCCCCGCATCACCGAGGACCCGGCGACGGCGCGGGCCGCGACTCCCAGCCGCGAGCACCGCTCGTGGTGCCTGCGCCGTCCGCCGGTCCTCGGCTCTCGCCGGTAGCTGGAGCGCCCACCGGCGGAGGCCTTCTCGCGGGTGTCCTAGGGCTGCGGGCAGCCGGGGTGTGGGCGGGCCGCTGGAATGCGGGCGGGTCTGGTTGAGGCTGGTCGCGAAAGCGGAAAATATGTCCGGTTTTCCGACCACCCTCGTCCAGGGCGCAACTTCGTGCGCCCGTAGCTCGAGCACCGACCGGCGGCGTCTCACCAAGCGTCGACGAACGGCCTGCGCTTGCCCTGCCGGTGGCGCCAGTCGACGGCGGCCTCCCGGACGAGCATCGCGATCCAGCGAGGGGTGTCGGCGGGGTCGATCACGTCGTCAATCTCGAAATAGGCGGCCATGTTGATGCCCTGCCCATGCTCGTATGCCGACTTGACCGCGGCCTCGAACGCCTGCTCGCGCTCCTGCGGGTTCTCGATCGCCTCAAGCTCGCGCCGCATCCCGAGCCGCACGGCGCCCTCGAGGCCCATCCCGCCGAATTCGGAGGTCGGCCAGCCGACCGTGAACAGCGGCGCCTTGAAGCCGCCGCCGGCCATGGCCTGCGCGCCGAGCCCGTAACCCTTGCGCAATACGACGGTGCCGGTCGGGACCTCGAGGTTCGCGCCGCACACGAACAGCCGCGCGAAGTGGCGGACGGTGGCGGTCCGCTCGGCCGCAGGCCCGACCATGAACCCTGGCGTGTCGCACAGAAACAGCAGCGGCAGCCCGAAGGCGTCGCAGAGCTGCATGAAGCGCGCCGCCTTGTCGGCTGCGTGGGCGTCGATCGCGCCCCCCAGATGAGAGGGATCGTTGGCGATCACGCCGAGCGGCCGACCGCCGTGCCGCGCCAGGGCCGTGACCATGCCGTGCCCGAACCCGCGCCGCAGCTCGGACACGTCCTCGAGCAGGGCGTCGATCACCGCGCGGACGTCGTAGACGCGCCGGCGGTTGACGGGGATCAGGTCTCGGAGCCGCGCGGGGTCGCGCTCGGTGGTAGGGACGGCCGGTTGCGCCTCGGTGGGGGCGGGAGGGGATGCCCCCGTGTAGAAGTAGGACAGGTAGCGCTTGGCGGCCGCCACCGCTTCGGCGTCGTCGCTGACCCGCACGTCGACCACCCCGTTCGTGTGCTGGACGTCGATCGGCCCCACGTCCTGCGGCGCGTGGACGCCGAGTCCGCCGCCCTCGATCATCGCCGGGCCGCCCATCCCGATGCTCGAGTCCTCGGTTGCGATGACGACGTCGCAGCAGCCCAGCAGGGCGGCGTTTCCGGCGAAGCAGTAGCCGGACGCGATCCCCACGAGCGGTACCAGACCGCTGAGGCGCGCGAACAGATGAAACGCCCGGCAATCCAACCCGGCAACCATCGGCCAGTCGACATCGCCGGGTCTGCCCCCACCGCCTTCGGCGAACAGCACCACCGGCAGCCGCCGGCGCTCGGCCACCTCGAACAGGCGGTCCTTCTTCAGGTGGTTTCGCATTCCCTGCGTGCCCGCCAGCACCGTGTAGTCGTAGGACATGACGACGGCCGGACGACCGTCGACATCGCCTACACCGGCCACCAGCCCATCGGCGGGCGTCCGCTCGATCAGCTCCTGGCGCGAGCGGCGGCGCTCCTGGGCGGCGAACATAAGCGGTCCGTACTCGACGAACGTTCCGGCGTCGACGAGGTCCGCGAGGTTCTCCCGCGCGGTTCGGTGTCCCCGCTCGCGGCGCTTGTCGACCGCGGCCGGGCGCGCCTCATCGAGGGTCAGCCGGTGACGGTGCTGGACGTCGGCCAGATCGTGTCCGCGGCCCTTGGCTCTCCGGGTCATTCGCGGGCGCCGCTGGCTGTGCCGCGGCGCCGTCGGCGAGCACGACCGCCAGCGGCTGGCCCTCCCGCACGGTGTCGCCGACGCTGACCTCGACACTGCTGATGACGCCGTCGCTCTCGGCGACGACGTCGTGCTCCATCTTCATCGCCTCGAGGACGATCACCGGGGAGCCCTTCGTCACAGGGTCCCGCGGAGCGCGCGCAATGGCGATCACCGTCCCCGAGAACGGCGCGAGCAGTCTCGACTTCTCCACGGCACAGATGTTGTCGTACCGGCGGCCGCGCCGGCGGGGGGCTCTAGCGACCCGGAGCCGCGCGCTTCACCGCCGCCAGGATGTCGTCGGGTTCGGCGTTGTCACTGGCGTCGTTTGACATGTGTGACCACACGACGGCGCCGCCCGGCTCGATCACCATCGCTCCGCCCAGCTGCGCCGGATGCCCGACCGTGCGGCCCTGGACGACCCCCGTGCGCGCCGTCGTGGCCACTCCCTTGGCGACCACTTTCGGACCCAGGAGCTCGCCGAGCGTCGCCACTTTGGCGCCGGCCGCCTTGTAGCTGGCGCGATCTTCGTCGGCCAGCACCGGCAGCTCGATGCCCTGCCGGCGGCGGAAATGGGCGGCCTGACGCGGCGTGGCCTGGCCGACCAGAGTCAGCGAGGCGTCCGCGTCCGCGAATTCCTGCCGGGCGCGATGCAACTGCACCGCGTGCGCGCGGCAATACAGTCAGCCGTAATGGCGGAGCCAGACCAGCGCCGCCGGGCGCGCCCGCCACAGCTCACCGAGCCGCACGTCGTTGCCTTCATGGTCCGGCAGCACGATGTCCGCCAGCGCCTCAGCCCGCGCGGGGGGCTCGGGCTGCCGACGTTGGGAAGCGGTCCCCAGCACGTTGCCTGAAGCATACTGTGGTTATGGCTTCGCCCCAGCTGCTGTGGACACCATCGGAAGAGCGAATCGAGCGGGCGACGATCACGCGCTTTCAGGCCTGGCTGGGTGAGACGCGCGGCCTTCGCTTCGAGGACTACGACCGGCTCTGGCGTTGGTCGATCGATGACCTCGAGGCATTCTGGGGGGCGATCGTCGAGTACTTCGACGTGCGCTTCGAGACCGAGCCGGAGCGCGTCCTGGGTCGTCGGCAGATGCCCGGGGCGAACTGGTTCCCGGGCTCGCGGCTCAACTACGCGGAGCACATCTTCCGCCAAAGGGATCCCTCGGCGGTGGCCATTCGCCACCGCTCGGAGGCACGCGGCGCTAGGCGAATGGACCTGGGAGGAGCTGCGCGCGCACGTGGCGGCGATCGCCGCCGGACTGCGCGACTCGGGCGTGGGGGAGGGCGACCGCGTCGCCGCATATCTGCCGAACATCCCGGAGACGGTGGCGGCGTTCCTGGCCTGCGCGTCGATCGGGGCGATCTGGTCCTCGGCGGCGCCCGAGTTCGGAGCCCGCAGCGTTATCGACCGCTTCAGCCAGATCGAGCCCAAGGTCCTGCTGGCCATCGACGGCTACCGCTACGGCGGCAAGGACTTCGACCGTTCTCAAACGGTGCGCCAGATCGCCGGAGAGATCCCGTCGCTCGAGCGGGTCGTGACGCTCGGCTACCTCGAGGACTCGGGCTGGGAGGACGGCTTCCTCGAGCCGGGGACCGACCTCGAGTTCGCGCCGGTGCCCTTCGACCACCCGCTGTGGGTGCTCTACAGCTCGGGCACCACCGGTCTGCCCAAGCCGATCGTGCACGGGCAGGGCGGGATCCTGCTCGAGCAGCTCAAGAAAGGCCATCTGCACCTCGACGCCCAGCCGGGGGACCGACTGTTCTGGTTCTCGACCACCGGCTGGATGATGTGGAACTTCATCGTCGGCGTGCTGCTGACCGAGGCCTCAATCGTTTTGTTTGACGGCAATCCCGGCTACCCCGACATGGGGACGCTGTGGGACCTTGCGGCCGACAGCGGCATGACGTGCTTCGGCACCAGCGCGGCGTTCATCAACTCCTGCATCAAGGCCGAGGTACATCCCGCCCAGGGTCGTGACCTGAGCGCGCTTGGAGCCGTGGGGTCGACCGGTTCGCCGCTCGGCGAGGAGGGCTTTCAATGGATCTACGACGAGCTCGGCTCGGACACGTGGCTGTTCTCGACCTCGGGCGGCACCGACGTCTGCACGGCATTCGTGGGCGGTGTGCCGACGCTGCCGGTCTACAGAGGCGAGCTCCAGGCGCGCTCGCTGGGCTGCGCGGTGGAGGCCTTCTCGCCCGAGGGCAAGCCGCTGGTCGACGAGGTGGGGGAGCTGGTGATAACGGAGCCGATGCCCTCGATGCCGATCTACTTCTGGGGTGACCCGGACGGCGAGCGCTATCGCGAGAGCTACTTCTCGATGTTCGACGGCGTCTGGCGCCACGGCGACTGGATCGAGATCACCTCGCGCGGCACGGCGATCATCTACGGCCGCTCGGACTCGACGATCAACCGCGGCGGAGTACGGATGGGGACGAGCGAGATCTACAGCGCCGTGCTATCGCTCGACGAGATCCTCGACGCGCTGGTCATCGACCTCCCCAAGGCCCCCGAGTGGGCCGGCGACGCAGCCGGAGGCGGAAACGGTGGCTTCATGCCGCTGTTCGTGGTGCTGCGAGAAGGCGAGGAGCTGAACGACGAGCTCGTTTCACAGATCAAGCGGCGGATCCGGGAGGACTGCTCGCCGCGCCACGTACCCGACGAGATCCGCCAGATCGCCGAGGTGCCTCGCACGCTGTCGGGCAAGGTGTTGGAGGTGCCGGTGAAGCGCATCCTCACCGGCACCCCCGCCGATAGGGCAGCGAGCCGCGAGTCGCTGGCCAACCCAGAGGCG
>CAWJUS010000019.1:0-110905 GCA_963846075.1 uncultured Actinomycetes bacterium
CGGCACGAGCGTCAGCCCGCGCTCCGCGGTGGCGCCGATCAGCCGCTCGATCTCCGCGCGGTGGAGCAGGAGCTTGCGGGGGCGCTCAGGGTCGTGGTTCTCGCGGGCGGCCGGACCGTAGGGCGCGATGTACATCCCCAGCAGCCAGACCTCGCCGTCGCGGACGACCGCGTAGGCATCTTTGAGCTGGACACCGCCTTCGCGCAACGATTTGACCTCGGTCCCCGTGAGCATGATCCCGCACTCGAACCGCTCGAGCATGTTGAAGCGGTAGTACGCCTGCCGGTTGGTCGCCACGTCGCCGGGCGCGGCTTTGCGCTTGCGTGATCTAGCCATGGGTGGTCATTCGTCGGACGCCGGATAGAGGTCAACCCTACCCCGCGCAGCCTCGATCCGGCCCACTCTCACGGTCACGGGATCCCCGAGCCTCAGGGTCTGACCGGATCGTGAGCCGACGAGCATGGTCTGCTCCTCGTTCAGCTCCCACCAGTCGCCTCTCAGCCGTCGCACCGGCAGCATCCCCTCGAACGACAGCCGCCGGCCGAATGCCACGAACGCGCCCGAGCTGTGGAGCCCCACGACCTCGCCGTCGTATTCCGTTTCCCATCCGGCCTCGAACAGCTCGCGTTCGAGCAGGAAGCACTGAGCCACGTCGTCCGCGTCTCGCTCCATGGTCATCGCCTCGCGCTCGCGAGCCGACGTCCACGGCCCGGCCGCCGCCACCCACGATGCCTCCGGCGCGGGGACGTCGCCGCCCAGCGTGGAGAGCAGCGCCCGGTGGCAGACGAGGTCCGGGTAGCGCCTGATCGGTGAGGTGAAGTGGCAGTAGCGCGGCGACTTCAGCCCCGCGTGGCCCCGGTTGCGGTCGTCGTAGTAGGCCTGCTTGAGTGAGCGGAGCACAAGGCTTTGAAGCGCCCGTGACCCCCGTCCCGTGCGCCTCACCCACCCGTCCACCAGCCGCGAGGCCTCCCCCACCACATCGGCGGCCTGCTGCGGTGTGAGCGCTCCCTTGGGAACCGGGGGAGTCGGCACCTCCAGCGAGGCGAGCTGGTCGATCAGCCGCTCGACCGCGGGCGCGTCCGGTCGTTCGTGAACCCGGTACAACGTGGGCACCCGGCGCTCGTCGAGCCGGCGGGCCACCTGCTCGTTGGCGGCGATCATCAAGTACTCGATCAGCCGGTGCGCTTCGGTCTGCGCGGTGGGCTCGACGGCGACTACGTTCCCCACCCGGTCGAAGCGGAACTCCGGCTCCTCGCTCGAGAGCGTGAGGGCACCGCGGCCCGCGCGCGCGGCGTGCAGCGAGGCCGCCGCGGCCCGGGCGGCGGCCAGCGGCTCGGCCCACGGATCCTCCGCGGTTTCCCTGCCCTCGAAGACGCGGTCCACCTGTCCGTACTCCAGCCGCGCGTCGGAGCGGACCAGGGAGCGGTAGAACGAGGGCCGCGATACCTCGCCGCCGGTGACCGAGAACTCGACGGTCACCGCCAGTCGTCGGTCGCCAGGGACCAGCGAGCAGGCGCCGTTCGAGAGCACCGCGGGGAGCATCGGCTCAACGGCCCCCGGCACGTAGACGCTGCAACCGCGGCGGTAGGCCTCGTGATCGACGGGCGAGCCAAACGGCACGTAAGCCGACACATCGGCGATGTGCACCCAGATCCGCCACGAGCCGTCGCCATCGGCCGTCGCCGAGATCGCGTCGTCGAAGTCACGCGCGTTCGCAGGATCGATCGTGAACGTTGGCATCTGGCGCAGGTCGCGACGGCCCTCGGCAAGCTCGACGGCCGACTCGGCGGCGCGCGCCTCGTGCTCCACTGCGGGGTCGAAGGAGCGCCGGAGCCCGCGATCGAGCATCAGCGCTTCGATCACGTCTCGGGCCACCGTCGGGCTGCCAAGGCGACGGGCGATCGTTGCCCGTCCCTCACCCCTGCCCCCGCGCCGCGCCGTCTGGCGGACGAGGACCAGATCGCCCACGGAGGCGCGCCCGTCGCGACTTACGACCAGCCGCGGTCCGCGCTCGAAGAAGGGCTCGGCGACGAGGAACTTGCCGCGGCGCTCCAGTACTGCGACCCGCCCGGCGTCCCGCCGGTCCTCGGGCGTCACCTAACTTCGTTGGCGACCGTGCGCTCCGCCGCGGTGAGCGCCGCGTCGACCGCCAAGTGCGGGTTGTCGATCGCGTAGACGTTGGGCGTGACACCGGCTCCTTCGCGGACGCCGCCACCTCCCAGGTTGCGCCCGTTGGGCGTGAAGTACTCACCGACGGTGATGTCGAGCGCGCCGCCGTTGGGGAGGGGCTCGATCTCCTGGAAGACGCCCTTGCCGTAGGTATGGGTTCCGACGACCACCGCCCGATGGCGGTCCTGCAGCGCGGCCGTGACGATCTCCGCGGCGGACGCCGTGCCGCGGTCGACCAGCACCACCAGCGGGATCGCCGGAGCGACCGCGCCACCCTTGGCCAGGTACACCTGCCGCGGCTGGTTGCGGCCCGCCGTGGAGACGATCGTGCCGTCGGGGATGAAGATGCTGGCGACGTTGACCGCCTCATCGAGCAGCCCGCCGCCGTTCTCGCGCAGGTCGAGAATCAGCGCTCCCGCCCCCTGGTGCATGACTTTCTGAACCTGGGCGCGCAGCTCATCGCCCGCCCCCTGCGTAAAGCTCGTCAATTGGACGTCGCCGATCTTGACGCCGTGGTAGCTGACGATGCGGCCGCTGGCGACGGGAACGACGAGGTTGGCGCGCGTGACGGTTAGCTTGGTCCGCTCCCCGCCACGCAACACGCTGAGCGTCACCCGGGTGCCGGCCGGACCTCGGATGAGCGCGGAATCGAAGTCGGCGGAACGGTTTGCGAGCGACGTGGATCCAACGTCCACGATCACGTCGCCGCGCGTAAGGCCCGAGCGGGCGGCGGGCGAGCCGGGGAACACGTCGACGACCCGTAGGCCCCGGGGATCCGGGAGAACGTCGACCCCGATCCCCGACAGGTGCGGGTTCGACTGATTCAGGAACGACCGGTAGTCGGATGGGTTGAAGTAATGCGAGTAGGGATCGCTGAGGCTGGCAATCGCAGCGCTGACGCCGCGGCCCTCGAGCTGCCGGGCGTCAATCGGGCGGTAGTAATCGCGTTGGAGCACGCTCAGCACGTTCTGCATCAGCTGGCCGTTCGAGTCGTCGGTGAACGTGCTGCGCAGTCCCGAGGGAAGCCAGCTGGGATGGCCCCCCAGCCACACGCCGATGGCGAGGATCACAATCGCCGCGCCGAGCATCGTGCTGCCTCGGCGCAGCGGCGAGCGCCTTGGTGGTCCCGAGGCCTGGATCATCATGCTGAGAGTAGCCAGCCGAGCCCGCTGGCCCCCGCGCTAAGCGGCGCTCGAGCCGAGCGGCCGTTCGGGCGCTAGACGCGCAGGAAGCGGCGCAGCGAGACTCCTGACCCGATCGCCGAGACCAGCACGCCTGCGCCCATCAGGATTCCGAGCAGTGCCGGGAAGGCGGTCGTCCGGATCCCGCCCACCAGCGCCCAGCCCGAGAACAGCGGATCGAGCAGCGCCACCTTGGCCAGCGCCAGCACGCCAATCGCCACCACAGCTCCTGCTGCACCCACCAGGATTCCCTCGATCACGAACGGCCAGCGGATGAACCAGTCGGTGGCGCCGACCAGCTTCATCACCTCCACCTCGCGCCGGCGGGCGAACAGGGACAAGCGGATCGTGTTGGCGATGAGCAGGATCGAGGCGATCGTCAACAGCAGGGCGAACGCCAGACCGCCCCATTTGATCGCTGAGGTCAGCTCGAGCGCCTTCTTGGTGTAGGCCTTCTTGTTGGACACGCTGGCGATCGCCGAGTCAAACGGCCCGCTGCCGGGACTGAGCGCGGAGTGGATCGCCAGCACGTTCGCCGGGTTATCGGGGGTGACGTGGAACGTGTCGGGCAGTGGGTTGTATCCGAGCAGCGCGTAGGCAGCCGGGTTCTGCGCCTTCTGCTGGGCATAGGCCTGCTGCTTTGAGACGAACTGCACGGAGCGGACGTGCGGGAGCGCCTTGATCTCGCGCTCCACGCGGGCGTCAGCTGACCGCGTGGCCGAGGTCTTCATGAACACATCGACGATCAGCCGGTCGCGGACGTTGTTCGCCGCGCCGTTCGTGACCTCCACCGCCGGGATGAACACTCCGACCACGAGCATGGTCACCAGCACGGTCGCTAGGGCGGCGAAGCTCGGCGCCGCATTGCGGCGCATGGCGCGGAAGGCCTCGCGCAGGAAGAACCCGAAGCCGCACTTACTAGAGCCCTGGCGGCCGGTTGGACGGGGCCCGCAGCCGCTGGGCGAACTCGCGCGTTGACTCCTCCCGGGTGTACAGGCCAGCGGCCTCGTCACGGACGATGCGGCCGTGGCTGAGCTCGAGCACGCGGCGCCGCATCTTGTCGACCATCGCTTGGTCGTGGGTGGCGACCAGGATCGTCGTACCGGTTCGGTTGATCCGGTAGAGCAGCCGCATGATGTCGATGCTGGTCTGGGGATCGAGGTTTCCGGTCGGCTCATCGGCCAGCAGCAGCGGCGGATGGTTGACGAACGCCCGGGCGATGGACACACGCTGCTGCTCGCCGCCCGAGAGCTGATCCGGGTAGTTGTGGAGCTTCGTGGAGAGGCCGGTGAGCCGCAGGATGTCGGGCACCTTCTGACGGATTTCGCGGCGCGTGCCGCCCGTGACCTGCAGCGCATAGGCCACGTTGTCATAGACCGTCCTGCTGCTCAGCAGCTTGAAGTCCTGGAACACCACGCCGATGTTGCGGCGGTAATAGGGCACGCTGCCGCGCTTGATCGCGCCGAGGTCGCGACCAGCGACGCGGATCGTCCCCTCGGTGGGCTCGATCTCCTTGATCAGCAGTCGCATGACCGTCGACTTCCCCGACCCGGTCGCTCCCACCAGGAACACGAACTCCCCGCGGGAAACGGAGAACGTCCCGTGGTCGAGGCCCACGTCGCCGCCCTCGTAGCGCTTTGAGACCCCGCGGAACTCCATCACCGGCGGCCTGTCGGCCGCCGGCAGGCCGGCAGCGTCGACCGACCGGGGGCCGCTCCGGCGCGCGGCTACGCGCCGCGAGCGACTCCGAAGATCTTCTCTGGAGGCGGACACGGGTCGGGCCAGACTAGCGACGATGGCGGTGCGACGCCCGCCCGACGTTGCCATGCAACGGGGCTTGCACGTCGCTCGCTACCGTTCCCATTCGATGCCCACGTTGACCGAGACCACCCTCGCAAACGGCCTGCCGCTATACCGGATGGAGATCGAGGGCACGCGCGCGTTGACGCTGCTGGTGGCCTTCGACGCCGGCGCCAGGTCAGAGCGCGCGGATGAGAACGGGATGGCCCATTTTCTGGAGCACCTGGTCTTCAAAGGCGGCGAGAAGTACTCCACATACCGCGACGTCAACTCCGCGGCGGAGCGCATCGGCGCGGTGCTGAACGCTTACACCAGCCACGACTTGGTCGCCTTTCACATCACAGCACGCGCCGAACAGGCGGCGGCTGCCGCCGACCTGCTGACCGACTTCGTCGCCCGGCCGCGGATCGACGCCGCCGAGCTCGACCGAGAGCGTGGCGTGGTGGTCCAGGAGATCGCGCGGGCCAACGACCAGCCCTCGATGGTCGCGGAGCACCTGATCGACGAGGCGGCATTCGGCGATCACCCGCTCGGGCGACCGGTGCTGGGAACCGTCGAACACATCCGCGACACGTTCACCCGCGAGGCCATGGTCGCCTTTCGCTCCAGGCGCTGGGCGCCGGCGCGCGGGGGCGCGTTCGCCGTGGGAAACCTCTCAGGACCTGTCCCAGGACGGTGAGCTTGACGAGCTGTTCGCCCGCTTCTCGGCCCAGCCGGAGCCCGATCCCTTCGACCCGGCGCCCGCCGCTCATCCTCGCGTGCTCGTGCACGAGCGCGATTCCAACCAGTCGCATCTGCGGATGTCCTACCGCCCGGCGGTGGAGGTGTCCGATCCCAAGCAGCGCGCGGCGCTCCAGATCTACTCCACGCTGCTCGGCGGCTCGATGGGATCGCGGCTGTTCGACGAGATTCGCGAGCAGCGTGGGCTTGCCTACTCAGTCCACTCGGCGGCGCACGCCTACGCCGACACGCCGGTGCTGCAGCTCTCGGCGGGCCTCGAATCGAGTAAGTGCGTCGAGGCCCTGGTCAGGATGCGAGACATCGTCTCCGAGCTCCGCGAGCGCGGACCGACGCCGGAGGAGTTGGAGCGCGCCCGAGCCTACGCCGCCGGCGCGCGGGCGATTGCGTTTGAGAACAGCGGCGCGGTGGCGCGCTACGCGGCCCAGCAGACGATTCTGTACGGCGAGCGGCCCGATCCCGACGCGACGATCGCGCTGCTCGACGCGGTGAGCTTCGAGGAAGTTGCCGAGGTCGCCGCTCGCGTCCCCGAGGAGCTCTCGCTGGCGTGCGTAGGCCCACATACCGCGGAGGAGCTGGAGTCCGTCTGATCCGTCTGATCGCGCTCGCGGCCGTGGTCGCGAGCATCCTCTCTGCCTGCGGCGGGAGCGCCCACCAGCGGCCGTCGCCGCGGCGAGCTACGGTCGCGGACGAAGCGCCGCCCACCCGTCCGGCCACCCCTCGAACCCCGCCCGCCGGCACCGGCGCGCTGCGCCTGGCGCTGCTGCACCGCCTGGCGCAGGCGGGGCCGGACAGCGGCGCCCTGGTCTACGACCTGACCGACGGCATGCCGCTCTTCGCCCTGCGCTCCAGGATCGCCCGCCCGCCGGCGTCGGTGGAGAAGCTCTACACCAGCGTCGCCGTCCTGGGCGAGCTGGGGGCGGACACGACACTGCGCACGAGAGTCCTGGGAACCGGCCACCTCGGCCCCGGCGGCGTGTGGCACGGCGACCTCTACCTCGTGGGGGGCGGCGACCCGTCGTTCGGAGATCAGACGTTCAACCGGACGTGGGAGTTCGGCTATGGGCCGACGGCAGCTCAGCTCGTCCGCCAGCTGCAGGCGGCGGGCATCCGCCGCGTTACCGGCCAGGTGATCGGCGATGGCTCGCTCTTCGATCCCCGCCCCGGGCCACCATCGACGGGTTTTGCCCCCGACGTCCCCGACCTTGGCGGTCAGCTGAGCGCGCTGACGTTCGACCATGGCGCGAGCGCCAACCTCTCGCCGCCGGCGTTCGCCGCGCGAGCGCTGGCGCGCACGATGGGCACGGTCCACATCCAGGCCAGCGCGTTTCGCTTTCCGGGCAAGGCGCCGGCCGGGGCCCGGCTCCTGGCCACCGTGTCCTCGCCGCCGATGTCGCTGCTCGTACGGCTGATGGACGTGCCGTCCGACGACTTCTACGCCGAGATGCTGACCAAGCAGCTCGGCATTCGCTTCGCCGGCGCCGGGACCACCAGGGCCGGCGCGCGGATGATCTCCGACTCCGTGGCCGCCTATGGCGTCAGGCCCAGGATCGTCGACGGCTCCGGGCTCTCGCGCTCTGACAGCTCCTCACCGCAGGACGTTGTGCGCCTCCTGCGCGAGGTGCACGGCACCGCCACGGGCCAGGAGCTCCAGACGGCGTTGCCGCTCGTCGGCGTGACCGGCACGGTGCGGACCATCGCCGTGCACACCGCGGCCCAGGGGAACTGCATCGCCAAGACGGGCACGCTGGACGGCGTCACCAACCTGGCCGGCTATTGCCACGCCAGAGGACGCAAGCTGCTGGCGTTTGCGCTGTTTGTGGACGGACCGCCCAACTGGACCGCGCTTCAGATCGAAGGACAAATGATCGCCGCGGTCGCCCGCCTTTGAGCGACAATCGCGGCGTGGACGTCGCAGCGGCCATCAACCGAGCCGAACTGCGTCGGTATCTGGAGCGCGTGAGCGACCGCTGGCAGCTCGAGCGCGCGATCCTGGGCGGAGCCCGCGTCGCCGATGAGAAGGGAGCGCCGCCGCAGCGGGAGCGCGGACCGGAGTTCATCCTGATCCTGGTCTCGTCCTCATACGACGGCATGCCCTGGCTCGAGCGGGTCTATCAGGCAGGAGCGCTGTGGGACGCGCTGGAAATGGGCAGCGCCGCCGACATCCACTGCTATACCCCCGCCGAGTTCGACCGCAAGCGCCAGACGCTGCGTGCGGTGCGGGAAGCTGTGGGAAACGGCCTGGACCTGATGGACGACGCGCCCTGAGCGCTGCTCAGCCGATCGCCACCATGCGCTCGATCGGCAGCCTCGCCCGCTCGGCGATGTCCGCCGGCACGCTCACCTCGTGCACGTCGTCGCGCAGCGAGTCGCGCAGCTTGGGAAGCGTAATCATCTTCATGTACCGGCAGTGGGCCGCCTCGTTGGCCGCGATGAACTCCGTCTGCGGCGCAGCACGCCGCAGTCCATGGAGCATGCCGGTCTCCGTGGCGACGATCGCCGTGCGCTCGCCCGCGGCGGGCTCGCGGGCATAGCCCAGCATCCCGCCGGTAGAGAGCATCCGTACTCCCTCTGGCGAGACGTCGCCGGCGGCCACATACTCCATGACGCTCGTCGAGCACCCGCACTCCGGGTGTATCAGGAAGTCCGCCTCCGGATGCTCAGCCCGCACCGCAGTGATGTCTTCGGGCCTGATCCCCGCGTGCACGTGACACTCGCCGTCCCACACCCGCATCGACCGCCCCGTGGCCTTCTCCACGTAGGCCCCGAGGAACATGTCCGGCCCGAACAGCACCTCCGTGTCGTCGCCGTGCCGGCGATAGATGTGCTCCACGACCCGCACGGCGTTGGCCGACGTACAGCAGTAGTCGGTCTCCGCCTTGACCACGGCCGTTGTGTTCACGTACATGACCGCGATCGCCCCCGGATGCTGGGCCTTCCAGGCCCGCAGCTGATCGGCGGTGATCGATTCGGCCAGCGAGCAGCCGGCGTCGAGTTCGGGGATCAGCACGCGCTTGGCGGGGCAGAGGATCGACGCCGTCTCGGCCATGAAGTGCACACCGCAGAAAACGATCGTCTCGGCGTCTGCGGCGGCGGCCTGCTGCGAGAGGCCGAGCGAGTCGCCCACGTAGTCGGCCACGTCCTGGATCTCGGGCAGCTGGTAGTTGTGGGCCAGGATGACCGCCCCTCGGGTGGCCTTGAGCGTCCGCACCTCATCCTGCAGCGCGGGGATGTTCTCAAGCATCAGGGGTGCGTCAGCCGCACCGATCATCGGAAGGTTCATGGAAGGAGAGGTTCGAGGATCAGGGAGAGGTCAAGCGCCGGGGCGCTGTGGGTCAAAGCGCCAACCGAGACAAAGTCTACGCCGCCGGCTGCGATTTCCCGGATCGTCTGGAGGTTGACGCCGCCGCTGGCCTCAAGCGTCGCCCGTCCGGCCACGCGCCGCACGGCGTCCCGAAGCTCGGCCGGGGCCATGTTGTCGAGCAGCAGGTGTCCGGCACCGGCCGCGAGCGCCTCGTCCACCTCCGCCGGAGTCCGGCACTCGACCTCCAGTGGTACATCAGGGCTCCGGTCGCGTGCGGCTCTCACAGCGGCGCCCACGCCGCCGGCGATCGCCGCATGGTTCTCCTTGATCAGGATGGCGTCGAACAGGCCGGCGCGGTGATTGGTCCCGCCGCCGGCGGCGACGGCCGCCTTCTCCAGAACGCGCAGGCCGGGAGTCGTCTTGCGGGTGTCTAGGATTCGGGCGCCCATACCCTCCACGGCGCGGACGTAGCGCGCCGTCAGCGTGGCCACGCCGGACAGGCGCCCCAGGAAGTTGAGCGCGGTCCGCTCGGCCGTGAGGATGGCGTGCGCCAGCCCTTCGACCTCGAGCACCGGACCTTCCTCTCGCCACGTGCCCTCGGTGCACAGTGGGCCGACGAGGATGCCCGGGTCCAGCGAGCGAAACGCCTCCGCGGCCACCGCCAGGCCGAAGATCACGCCCGGGGCCTTCTGAGAGATGACCGCGCGCGCCCGGGCGTTGGCCGGCACAGTGGCCTCGGTCGTGAGATCCCCGCTTCCGACGTCCTCGGCCAAGGCCCGGGCCACCACGTCGGCGACCCCGTCAGGGGGCTTGGGAAGTTTGATGGCGCCAGACGACATCAACTTCCCAAGGCAACCGGGAACGAAGCGCTAACCGGCCGCTCAACCAGAACCCTGACGGTGGCAAAGCTCGGGTCGGCGGCACCATGCAGCCGCGCGCCGGCGGTCGTCAGCTCGCGCAGGTACTCCACCACCTCGGCCGTGATGCGCTCGCCGGGCAGGAGCGCCGGCACGCCCGGCGGGTAGCCGGCGATCGCCTCGCACGACACGCGCCCCACCGCCTCCGATACCGGGACGCTCTCGCCCGTCCCCAGAAACGCCTCCCTGGGCGTGGTGACCGTCTCCCGCTCGCCCCCGGCCGGGGCCGACGGGACCTCCGGCACCACGCCGGGACGCGCGATGCGCCGCACCGTCTCTGAGAAGTCGTGCGCCAGGGCCTCCAGGGGGTCGACGGACTGCGCCAGCCCCAGCACGAACACCACGGTGGCGTGCGTGGCGAGCTCGGTGTAGGTGTCGTAGGAGGCGCGCAGCGCGGCGGCGATCTCATAACCCGTGCAGCCCGTGCCCCGCACGTCGACGACAAGCCGCAGCGGGTCCCAACCGGCCACTCCGGGCCGCCCGACGAGCCTGCCCCCAACCACCTCGCAGCCGGGGACGGCGTCGATCGCGCGCCGCGTCCTGTCGCCGGCTGCGAGCGTACGCCCCAGCAGCGCGTTGCCGTGGACCGCCAGCTGCCGGCGGGCGGCATCGACCGACGCGAACAGCAGCGAGCTGGGGCTCGTGGAGCGCACCAGCCGCACCGCCCGGGCCACGCTGTCGGGGTCGACCAGCCCGCCGCGCGCCACGTGCAGCATCGCCGACTGCGTCAGGCTGCCCACGATCTTGTGCGTCGAGGCCAGCACCGCGTCGGCGCCGAGCCGCAGCGGCGACTCCGGCAGGTCGGGGTGAAACCCGAAGTGCGCTCCCCAGGCGTTATCCACCACGAGCGCCGCCCCGGCGGCGTGCGCGACCTCGGCGCAGCCCTCCACGTCCGCGGCCATCCCGTAATAGGTGGGCGAGACGATGAACACCGACCGCGTCCCGGGCGCCGCCCGCAGCCCGCGCTCCAGCGCCTCGGGCGTCACCCCGAGCGCCATTCCCAGCTCCGCGTAGTACTCCGGCGCCACGTAGGTCGGCGCCCCGCCGCTCAGCACGAGGCCGTCGATGATGCTGGCGTGGCTGTTTCGCTGGATCAGCACCCGCTCCCCGGGGGGTGCGAGGGCCAGGCACAGGGCGTGGTTTCCCTGCGTGGCGCCGTTTGTCAGAAACCACGTGCGCCCGGCTCCGTAGGCCTCGGCCGCCAGGTGCTCCGCGCGCTCGTACGGCGTCGGCGAGGGGCCGACATCCACCCCCTCGATGTCCTGCGGGACGTCGAGCAGCAGGGCCCGCTCGCCGAGCGCGGCGCGTAGCCCGGGATCGGCCCCCTCGCCGCCCTTGTGGCCCGGGATGTGAAAGCGGGTCGAGCCGCGGAACCCGTAAGCGGTGACCGCGTCCAGGTAGGGCGCGGTCGGCTGCTCGGGGGGCTTCCTCATCGCCGCGCGCCCTGCCCGTCTCGGGCGTTCTTCAGCAGGTAGGCGCGCACGAACCCGTCGAGGTCCCCGTCGAGCACGCGCGCCGCGTCTCCCATCTCGAAGTCGGTGCGATGGTCCTTGACCATCGTGTAGGGGTGAAGCACGTAGGAGCGGATCTGCGAGCCGAAGTTGACGTCCTGGGCATCGCCCTTCTCGCGCGCGATCTCTTCGCGACGCTTGCGCTCCTCGAGCTCCAGCAGCTTGGAGCGCAGCATGGTCATGGCTTCGGCTTTGTTCGAGGACTGCGAACGCTCGTTCTGACACTGGACGACGATCCCGGTCGGCTTGTGCGTGATGCGCACCGCAGAGTCGGTCTTGTTGACGTGCTGGCCCCCGGCCCCGCTGGCGCGGTAGGTGTCGATCTGGAGGTCGTCATCGTCGATCTGGACTTCGTCGATCTCCTGGACCACCGGCGAGACCTCCACTCCGGCGAAGCTCGTCTGACGGCGATGAGCGGCGTCGAACGGCGACAGTCGCACCAGGCGGTGGACGCCTTTCTCGCTGCCGTACAGGCCGTATGCGCTCTCGCCGCGCACCAGGAAGGTCGCGGACTTGATGCCCGCCTCCTCCCCGGGCGACACCTCCAGCAGCTCCACCTTGAAGCCGCGCTTCTCGGCCCAGCGCATCTCCATCCGCAGCACCATCTCCGCCCAGTCCTGGGCGTCGGTACCGCCGGCGCCGGCGTTGACGGTGACCAGCGCGTCGCCCGTGTCGTAGGGGCCCGAGAACAGGCGCTCCTCCTCGAGCAACTCCAGCCGGCGCTGGACGGAGCGCAACTGCTGCTCCAGCTCGGCGGCCATCTCGGGGTCCTCTTCGGCCAGCTCGGCCAGAGGCTCCAGGTCATCGACGTCCCGCGCCAGCTCCTCGTAGGTGGCGAGCTTGCGCGCCGTACGGGAGTGTTCGGCGGTTATCGACGCCGCCCGCTCCTGGTCGTCCCAGAAGCCCGGCTCGCCCATCTGTCGTTCGAGCGCGCCGACGCGCTCGCTCAAGGCGTCGGGGTCAAAGATAGTCCGCCAGCAGCTTGAGCTGCTCGCGGATCGTCTCGAGCCGCTGGGAGAGCGGCTCTGATGGTGCGGTCGGCATCGATTGGTCAGGCTAGCAGCGGGGTTTCGGTTGCCCGGCCTCCCGCGGCCCCGCTCTCAGCCCAGCTTGCCCTCGGCGATCTGGGCCCGCAGCACCTTCTTGTCGAACTTGCCGACGGATGTCTTGGGCACCTCGGTGATGAACTCCACCCGCTCAGGGATCCACCACTTGGCCACCCTGTCGCGCAGGAAGGAGCGCAACTCATCGACGTCGAGCTGGCAGTCCTGCCGGCGGACGACGCAGGCGCACGGCCGCTCGTCCCAGCGCTCGTCGGGCACGGCCACCACGGCGGCCTCCACGACATCCGGATGGGCCATGATCACGTTCTCCAGCTCGACCGAGCTGATCCACTCGCCGCCCGACTTGACCAGGTCCTTGGTGCGGTCGACGAGCTTGATGATCGCGCCGGGCTGCATCTCGGCCACGTCACCGGTCCGCAGCCAGCCGTCCTCGGTGAACTTCTCGGCGCCGGACTCGTCGTTGTAGTAGGAGCTGGCGACCGTCGGTCCTCGGACCTGGAGCTCGCCGCCGGACTTCATCGTCGACGCGGAAATCGACCAGCGACGCCACCTTTCCCTGCATGGCGCGGATCGCGTAGGCCTCGTCGCCGTCGGGGGTTCCAGGCGGCACGCGGCAGACCGAGGCCATCGGGCTGGTCTCGGTCATTCCCCAGGCCTGGACGATCGGCACGCCGAAGCGCTCGTCGTAGAGGCGCATCAGGCTCTCGGGCACGGCGGACCCTCCGCAGATGATGCGCTCGAGCGAAGGGAGGTCGGGAGCGGGCTCCAGCTGGCCGATGCCCTGCCAGATCGTCGGCACCGCGGCGGCGAAGGTCACGGCTTCGGAGCTCGATCAGGGTCGGCCAGCGACTGGGGATCCATCTTCGGCCCGGGCAGCACCAGCTTGCTGCCGGCCATCGCCGCCGCGTACGGCAGCCCCCAGGCGTTGGCGTGGAACATGGGCACGACCGGCAGCGCCACGTCGCGCTCCCGCAGGCCGGGGCCGTCGGCCTGGTTGGTCAGCAGCGTGTGCAGCACCGTCGAGCGGTGCGAGTAGACGACGCCCTTGGGGCGCCCGGTGGTGCCGCTCGTGTAGCACATCGCCGCGGCTGCGTTCTCGTCTATCTCCGGGAACTCGAATTCCTCGTCGCCCGAATCCAGCAGTTGCTCGTAGTCGATCGCCCCCTCGCGCCCCGCGTCGATGTCCGGCATCAGCACCTCGTGCTCCACGTTCTCGAAGCGCGGCATCGTCTCCGCCAATGAGGCGTCCAGGAAGATCACCCGGTCCTCGGCGTGCGAGACGACGTAGCGCAGGTCGTCCTCAAACAGGCGAACGTTCAGGGTGTGCAGCACCGCCCCCATCGACGGCACCGCCAGATAGAGCTCAAGGTGACGACGCGAGTTCCAGCCGAAGGTGGCCACGCGGTCCCCCGGCCGGATCCCCAGCTCCCGCAGCGCGCTGGCCAGCCGGCGGGCGCGGCGAAGGACCTCGCCGTAGGTTGAGCGCTCGACGCCCTGCCCCGTGACGCTCACCACCTCCCGGTCGGCAAACACCTGGCCCGCGCGCTCGGCGATGGACCGCACCAGCAGGGGCGTGCGCATCATCAGGCCCTCGAAGGGCGTCACGGAGGCTTGCGTGGTGGCGATGCGCGAACTCTGTCACGGCCTCCGAGCGGCCGTCAAGCGCCGCCCAGCGGCCTGTCTCAATAAACGAGTGCCACGGGCGCCCTCAGGCGCCGTGGCACTTCTTAAACTTCTTGCCCGAGCCGCACCAGCAGGGGTCGTTGCGGCCGATCTGCTGACTCTCGTCGACGCGCCGCTGCTCCACGGGGGCCGGGAGTCCCTGCTCGTCGCCCATCTCCTCGGCCGCCGCAGCGCTGCCGGCGGCCGCGGCCATGGCCAACGCGCTGGGCTGCGCCGGACCGCCGCCCGAGTAGCTCACGCGGCCGCCGCCGGTAGAGGAGCTGGAGCGGCTGCTCGGCCGCTGTGGCACCGGAGAGGGCGGCGCGCCGCCGCCGTTCTCCGCGCTCAACACGACGTCGACGTGGAAGATCATGCGCGCGAAGTCGCCCCAGATGTTGTTCATCAAATCGCGGAACAGCTCGAAGGCCTCGTTCTTGTAGGCCACGAGCGGCTCGATCTGTGCCGCGGCGCGCAGCCCGATCCCCTGCTGCAGGTAGTCGAGGTCGTAGAGGTGCTCGCGCCAGCGCTGATCGATCAGCTCCAAGCAGCAGGAAGCGCTCCAGGTCGCGCATGACCTGCGGCGAGAGCTCCTGCTCACGCTGTGCATACAGCGCCAGCACCTCCTCCTGCAGCCGCCCGGCCAACTCCGTCGCGATCGACGCGATCGGCCTCGCACGTCCAGCAACGCGTCGCTGGGCGTGAAGATCTCCGAGACGCGCCGCAGCAGCCCCTCGATGTCCCAGTCCTCGACGAAGTCGCCGGGGGTGTACTCCTGCACCAGGCGCTCGATCAGCTCGGCGATCTGCTCCTGTGCCGGCTCCGACATGTCGCGACCATCGAGCACGTCGTCCCGATAGCGGTAGATGACCTCCCGCTGCTGGTTGGCCACGTCGTCGTATTCGAGCGTGTGCTTGCGCATCAGAAAGTGCTGCTCCTCGACCTTCTTCTGCGCCTTCTCGATCTGCTTGGAGAGCATCTTGGCCTCGATCGGCTCCTCGTTGCCCTCCTCGTCGACCGTGCCCAGGCGGTCGAGGATCTTGTAGATCCGCTCTCCGGCGAACAGGCGCACGAGGTCATCCTGAGCCGAGAGGAAGAAGCGCGACTCGCCGGGGTCCCCCTGGCGGCCCGAGCGGCCGCGCAGCTGGTTGTCGATCCGCCGTGACTCGTGGCGCTCGGTGCCGAGGATGAACAGCCCGCCGGCCTCGATGATCTCGTCGCGGGTGTCCTCAACCCGCTTGGTGATCTGCGGCAGGAGCTTCTCGTAGTGCTCCTCGTAGTCGGGGTCGCCCGGGCTCAGCCCCAGTTTCGCCACCTCTAGCCGCGTCAGGTGCTCCTCGTTGCCGCCGAGCTTGATGTCGACGCCGCGGCCGGCCATGTTGGTGGCGATCGTCACCGCGCCGGGCGCGCCCGCTTCGGCGATCGTCTCGCCCTCGCGCTCGGCGTGCTCCGGCTTGGCGTTGAGCACGCTGTGCTTGATGCCCTTCTTCGACAGCCGGTCGGAGAGAAGCTCCGAGACCTCGACGGAGATCGTTCCAACCAGCACCGGCTGTCCGGCCTTATGGCGGGTCTCGATCTCCGTCATCACCGAGTCCCACTTGCCGTCCTTCGTCTTATAGACCTGGTCGTTGTAGTCCTTGCGGACCATCGGCCGGTTCGTCGGGATCTCGACCACCGGGAGCTCGTAGATCTTCATGAACTCCACGGCTTCGGTCAGCGCCGTGCCGGTCATTCCGGCCAGCTTGTCGTACATGCGGAAGTAGTTCTGCAGCGTGATCGTGGCCAGCGTCTGATTCTCCTCCTGGACGCGCACGCCCTCCTTGGCCTCGACCGCCTGGTGCAGGCCCTCGGACCAGCGCCGTCCCTCGAGGATCCGGCCCGTGAACTCGTCGACGATCTTCACCTCGCCGTCGATGACCGCATAGTCCACGTCGCGCTGGTAGAGCGACTCGGCCTTGAGCGCCTGGATCAGATGGTTGACCAGGTGGCCGTTCTCGGCCCGATAGAGGTGATCGATCCCCAGGAAGCGCTCGGCCTTGGCCACGCCCTGCTCGGTCACGGACACGGTCTTGTACTTCTCGTCGACCTCGTAGTCGAAGTCGGCGACGAATTCCTTCTTGGACCGGGGATCGAGCCCGTCGGGCGTCTTGCCCTGCTCCATCCTGGGCGCCAGACGCGCGAACTTGGCGTACAGGTCGGCCGCCTGTTCGGGAGCTCCGGAGATGATCAGCGGCGTGCGCGCCTCGTCGATCAGGATGTTGTCGACCTCGTCGACGATCGCGTATGCGTGGTAAGGAGATCCGCCGTCCTCGGGCTTCGGCCGCCCGCCGTTCTGGACCTTCTCCTCCAGCGACTTGGCCATGTTGTCGCGCAGGTAGTCGAAGCCGAACTCGGAGTTCGTCCCGTACGTGACGTCGGCCGCGTAGGCGGCGCGCTTGTCCTCATACGGCTGCATGTTATGCAGCACGCCGACGGTCACCCCGAGCATGTCGTAGATGGGCTTCATCCACTGGGCGTCCCGGCGGGCCAGGTAGTCATTGACCGTCACCACGTGCACGCCCCGCCCTCCCAATGAATTAAGTACAACGGCCAGGGTCGCCGTCAGCGTTTTGCCCTCGCCGGTCTTCATCTCGGCGATCGACCCGTCGTGTAGAACCATGCCGCCGATCAGCTGAACGTCGTAGTGACGCTCGCCGATCGAGCGGCTGGCCGCTTCGCGCACCAGGGCGAAGCACTCGTAGAGCAGGTCGTCGAGGCTCTCGCCGTCGCGGGCGCGCTCGCGCAGCGCGTCGGCCGCTGCGCGCAGCTCGGCGTCGTCGCAGAGCTCGAGCTCCTCCTCGTAGGCGTTGATCTGCCCGACGCGCCGCTCGTAATCCTTGAACTTCTTGCCTTCGCCAATGCGAAGCGCGCGGTCCAGAAAGGACATGCGCTCAGATTAGCTCAGGGTCGGCACCTCAGGCCGCGGGCGAGACGTCGCCATTGACTGGGAGGGTCGCCGCGGCCCGGGCCTCGCGACGCTTGCGCCGCTTGTCGCGATGTCGCTTGACCTGCACGGCGATCTCGTCGCTGACGACGTTGATGGAGTGAAAGATGTCGGGTGAGCGGCTACAGGCCCGCAGCGTCACGCCCTTCAGATGCAGCGTCGCCTCGGCCACCTCACAGTCCGCGATGGCGGGGTTGCGCTCCTCGAACACCTCCACCTCGAGCTCGGCCAGCTCGGACACCTGCCTGGAGACCTTGCGAAAGCGCTTCTCCACGTGCTCCCGCAGCTCGTCCGATACCGGCAGGTTGCGGCCCTTGACCTCGATGCGCATCGGGCGATCCTCCTTCTCGCTTTTGTTGGGATTAGGTTACCGCGCCAACAGAGCCGCGCCGATGGCTCCGCCGAGGTCGCCGAGCGCCGCAACGTGGACCGCCGGGGGCTCGGAGTCGTGGAACAGATGGGGCAGCATCGCGCCGGCGATCCTGTCGGCCATCGGCTGCCCGAACCTGACGCCCAGGCCACCGCCGATGATCACCGCTTCCACGTCGAGGAGGTTGATGGCCGAGGCGATCCCCGTGCCCAGCGCGGCGATCGGCTTCGTCGAACAGCTTGGTGGCCAGCTTGTCGTGGTGGTGCAGGGCATGCTCCCAGACAGAGCTCGTCAGCTTGGTGCGGTCCCGCTCCTCCATGATCTTGAAGAGGTCCGTCTTCTCCCCCTTCTCGTGACGCTTGCGAGCCCGTATCTCCATCGCCGCGCGGCCCGCATAGGCCTCCAGGCACCCGCGACGACCGCAGGTACAGCGGGCGCCGCCCTGCTTGACGACCATGTGACCGATCTCACCCGCACCGCCGCGTCCGAGCCACGGCTTGCCGCCCAGGATCAGACCCCCGCCGACGCCCGTGCCCCAGAACACCCCCAGCAGCGACTTGTATTCGCGGCCCGCGCCCAGCTTGAACTCGGCGTCCGTCGCCACCTGCACGTCGTTGCCGACCCGGACCGTGGTGCCCAGTTGCTTGCCGAGCACCGAGCCCAGCTGGAATTTGCCGTCCCAGCCGTTCAGGTTGCGGGCGCTGGCCACCGACCCGTCGTCGGGGTCGACGACTCCGGGAGAGCCGACCCCCACGCCCTTCAGGGCAGCCGGCTTGATCCCCGCCTGGTCCGCCGCCTCCCGCACCGCCCGGGCCATCTCCGTGGCCACCGCGCGCGGACCACCGCTGGTGGGCGTGGGACGGCGCGCCGAACCGAGCACCCTGTTGGAGGCATTGACGATCACGGACTCGATCTTCGTCCCTCCCAGGTCGATGCCGCCGCGCTCAGCCACGCGTGGATACTCCCACAGGCGGCGGCCTCACGCCCACGATTCGCGGTACTGGGCCTGCGCCGCCGTCGGCTCGTCGATCTCCACGCCCAGCGACTGAAGCTTGAGCTGGGCGACCTCGTGATCGATGCGAGAGGGGACCGGGAGGACGGCGGCCGGCATCTCGCCGCCGCGCAGGACGAGCTCCTGCGCGCAGAGCGCCTGAAGCGCGAACGAGACGTCCATCACCGGCGCCGGATGACCTTCGCCCGCGGCCAGGTTGACGACCCTGCCCGCCGCCAGGAGGTTCAGCCCCCGACCGTCGGCCAGCTCGTAGCGCTCGATCAGGGGCCGTACCTCCCGCACGCCGGCCGTGGCCAGCGCGCGGAGGTCGCTCGAGCTCGATCTCCACATCGAAGTGTCCGGCATTGGCCAGCAGCGCGCCGTCCTTCATCCGCTCGAAGTGCTCCGCTCGCAGCACGCCCACCGATCCGGTGACGGTCACGAAGATGTCGCCGCGCTCGGCCGCACGAAGCACGGGCATTACCTCGTAGCCCGCCATCCGGGCCTCGAGCGCACGCAGGGGATCGATTTCGCAGATCACGACGTTCGCGCCCGCGCCGCGTGCGCGCTCGGCGATCCCCTGGCCCGCCCAGCCATAGCCGATCACCACCATGGTGTGGCCGGCCAGCAGCATGTGGCTGGCGCGGACGATCCCGTCGATCGCCGACTGCCCCGTACCGTGGCGGTCGTTGAGCGCCCGCTCGGTGCGCGCCTCGTTCACGGCCAGCACCGGCTTGGCCAGCTCGCCGTCCTGCTCCAGCCGCCGCAGGCGAACCAGGCCGGTGGCGGTCTCCTCCATCCCGCCCACGAGCCGCTCGAGCGCGGCTCGGTCTCCCTGGTGGGCGGTGATGAGCAGATCAGCGCCGTCGTCGAGCGTCACCTGCGGGCCGGCGGCCAGCAGCTCCCGAACGTGGGCGGCGTAGGTGTCGAGGTCCTCGCCGTGGCGGGCCCGGACCTCGACGCCGTACCGGTCGACCAGCGCCGCGGCCACGTCGTCCTGAACCGACAGCGGGTTGGCGGAGCACAGAGCGGCCTGCGCCCCGCCCGCGATCAGCGTCCGCACCAGGTTCGCGGTCTCGGCGGTGACGTGCAGGCAGGCGGCCACCCTGACCCCGTCCAGCGGGCGCGCCTGGGAGAAGCGCTCGCGCAGCTGCGCCAGCACCGGCATCTGCCCGTCCGCCCAGGCGATGCGCGCCTCGCCCTCGTCCGCGAGGCGCAGGTCGGCTACGTCATGCGCCGGGGCCAACTCGCGGGCCGGTCAGCTGGCGCCTACCTCGGTCTCCGAGGGCGCCCTAGTAGCGGTAGTGGTCCGGCTTGTACGGGCCGTCGGCAGGCACACCGAGGTAGGCCGCCTGGCCCGGCGTCATCTCCGTCAGCTTCGCGCCCAGCGCGTCGAGGTGCAGCCGCGCGACCTTCTCGTCGAGGTGCTTGGGCAGCGTATAGACACGCTTGTCGTACGCGTCCTCGTGCCCGAAGAGCTCGATCTGGGCGATCACCTGGTTGGTGAACGAGTTGGACATCACGAAGCTCGGATGACCGGTCGCGTTGCCCAGGTTGAGCAGCCGGCCCTCCGAGAGCACGAGGATGGAGTGTCCGTCTTCGAACACCCACTCGTCGACCTGGGGCTTGATGTTGACGCGCTTGATGCCCGGTGTGCGCGCCAGGCCCGCCATGTCGATCTCGTTGTCGAAGTGGCCGATGTTGCCCACGATGGCCTGGTGCTTCATCTGCGCCATGTGCTCGGCGGTGATCACGTCCCGGTTGCCCGTCGCCGTGACGAAGATGTCGGCCTGCGAGAGGACGTCCTCGATCCGCAGCACCTGGTAGCCGTCCATCGTGGCCTGCAGCGCGCAGATCGGATCGATCTCGGTGATGACCACCCGCGCACGCTGGCCGCGCAGCGACTCGGCGCAGCCCTTGCCCACGTCGCCGTAGCCGCAGACGACGGCCAGCTTGCCGCCGATCAGGACGTCGGTCGCGCGGTTGATGCCGTCGATCAGCGAATGCCGGCAGCCGTACTTGTTGTCGAACTTTGACTTGGTCACAGCGTCGTTGACGTTGATCGCCGGGAACAGCAGCTGTCCCCTGCTCGGCGAACTGGTACAGACGGTGCACGCCGGTCGTGGTCTCCTCGGTCACGCCCTGGATCCCGGCGGCCATCTGGGTGAAGCGCTGCGGGTCACGCTCCAGCGAGCGCCCGAGCAGCTCCAGCACGACCTTGAACTCCTCGGACTCGGCACCGGCGGGATCGGGTACCGCGCCCGCGCGCTCAAACTCGGCGCCCTTGTGGACCAGCAGCGTGGCGTCGCCGCCGTCGTCGAGGATCATGTTCGGGCCCGAGGCCTCCGGCCAGCTCAGCGCCTGCTCGGTGCACCACCAGTACTCCTCGAGCGTCTCGCCCTTCCAGGCGTAGACGGGAACGCCCTTGGGATCGTCCGGGGTGCCATCCGGGCCGACGACGACCGCCGCCGCGGCGTGGTCCTGGGTGGAGAAGATGTTGCAGCTCGCCCAGCGGACCTCGGCTCCCAGCGCCACCAGCGTCTCGATCAGCACCGCAGTCTGGACCGTCATGTGCAGCGAGCCGGTGATGCGCGCGCCCGCCAGCGGCTGGCGATCGGCGTACTCGCGGCGGGTGGCCATCAGGCCGGGCATCTCGTGCTCGGCGAGCCGGATCTCTTTGCGGCCGAACTCGGCCAATTCGAAGATCGGCCACTTTGAAATCGGTCTTGACGGCGGTCGTGCTCATCTCATCTCCATCGGTGTCGGCGTTCTGCTGGCTCTAGGCGGCGGCCAGCAGCTTCTCGTGCTTGTCCTGCTCGAAGTGCAGCCAGTCGGCGGGGCTGACGTGCTCCGGCCGGCGCGCCTCGGCCTGGAGCCAGGCCTGTACGGCCGCCCGGAGCTCCGGCTCGGCGCGCATGCGAGCGGCGAAGGCGACCTCTGAAAGCCCCACCTCGAAGCGCTGAAGCAGCTCCTTGAGCGTGCGCAGGCGCTGCAGCTCGCCCGGCCCGTAGAGCCGGTAGCCGGACGCCGAGCGCGCCGGCATCACCAGCCCCGAGCGCTCGATGTAGCGGAGCATGCGCGGGCTCCAGCCCGTGGTGTCCGCGGCTTCATGGATCGTCAGACCCTCCATCGGGGAAACCTTATCACGAGTGTGTCAAGGTTTGCCCACGGCGGTCCGGGGAGGGCGACCGGGCGACCTGTTCATCTGCACAATCGCCTCCGGCCTCGGCCCGAGATTGGGTTTCAACAGGCTCAACCTGTTCGAAATGCATTTCGGCTTGCCGCAGAACACGGTTTTGCATTTGAACAGCTCGCTCGGCCCGAACTCGCCCCCGGGCCCGCCGCCAGCAGCCTCAACCGCACCACAGCCGCCCACAGGCCGGGCGCCAGCGGCCTCAACCACCCCCCGAGCGGCACCCGACACCCCTACCCGCGCGCCAACTCGCCCTTCAGCCGCTCGAGCAGCACGACCGGCGCCGGATCGACGCCCCGCAGCACGGCCAGGTACAGCGACACCAGGTCGCCCAGCAACAGGAGCGAAACCAGCCTCTCCATCCGGGTCTCGCCCCGGCTCTCCACGCGGTAGGTGGCGGCCGCGTGGGAGGCGATCAGACCCCGGGTCAGCTCGATCCGCTGGCGGATTCTGGGGTGCAGGTCGGAATCGTCCAGGAACACGGCGCTGAAGCGGCCGAGACCCTCGGTGCCGCTCCACCCCTCGATCTCGTTGTGGTCGATCTCGGGCAGCTCGCCCGCGAAGCACGGCACCTTGGCGTTCTCGTTGATCTGCGTCTTCCAGCGGTAGGCGATCGACGCCGTCAGCCCCGCTCCGGCGATCTGCGCCACGGTGCCGTGCAGGCCGCGCGCCAGCTCCTTCGGCAGGCAGTCCTCCGGTCCCTGGGGCCCCCACTCACCCGCGAGCCGCTCCGCGTGCGCCGCGGCGACGTCGATCTCGGCGTGAAGCCGCTCGCCAACGCCGCACATGCCGGCCACCTCCAGCGCGATCACCAGCGAGTAGGCAACCGCAGCCCGGGGCTGAAATCCCCCTGGTAGCGGGATCACCGGCACGCCGTCCGTGCGCGCCGCGTCGGCCAGCCGGCCACCGGTGGTCGCCGTTATCCGCCGCGCTCCGACCGCTCCGGCCGCCTCGTATGCGGCCAGCGTCTCCTCCGTGTTGCCGGAGTAGCTCGAGCACAGCACCGTGGTGTCGGGCGTGGTCCAGGCCGGCAGCGCGTAGCCCCGTGCGAGCACCACGGGGCGGGATGCCCGGTCCCCGAGCGCGGCGCGGGCCAGCGCTCCCCCGATCGCCGAGCCGCCCATTCCGGCCACGATCAAGCCGCCGGGGGCGTCCTCCGGCTTCAGGTTGGCCGACTCGACGCGCCACATCGCGTCGCGGAGGTGGTCTGCAAGGCCCAGCACGTCGCCGAACTCGCCCGAGGCGTCGACCGCCGCGACACCGTCCGGAGTGAGCGGCCTAAAGGCTCGGATCGCTGTCAAGGCTTGATCGCTTCCTCACCGAGCACCACGCCTGGGAAGATACGCGCACCGGCCTCGAGGACGTGGCCCGACCCCACGACCGCCCCCTCCCCCAGGACCGCCCCGGGCGCCAGCACGCACTGCTCGCCGATCCTGGCGCCCAGGGCCCACGATCGCGTGGCGGATAACCGACCCCGCCCCCACGCTCGCTCCGTCGAGCAGGACCGAGCGCTCAACCCGCGCGCCGCCGGCGACCGAGACCGAGGCGCCCAGCACCGCGTGTGAACCAACGGTGGCGTCTTCCGCCACGTCGCAGCCCTCGCCCACCAGCGCCGGCGCGAGCACGGTTCCGCTGACGGTGCCGGACTCCACGAGCAGCGAGCCGCGCTCGGCGAGGCGGGCGCCGACCTCGGTGCGAACAGCGCCCGAGAGGATGTCGAATGTGCCTTGCAGATAGCGCTCGGGGGTGCCGATGTCGAGCCAGTAGCCGCGCGCCTGGAAGCCGTACAGCCCGCGCCCCACCAGCCGCGGAAACACGTCGCGCTCGATCGAGATGTTCGTGCCCGAGGGCGCCATCTCGTCGAGCACGTCGCGCTCCAGCACGTAGGCACCCGCGCTGATCAGGTTGGTCGGCGCCTCACCGGGCGCCGGCTTCTCGATGAACCGCTCGACCGAGCCGTCGGCGTTGCAGGGAACGAGCCCATAGGCCGACGGATCCTCGACGGGCACCAGCGCCAGCGTGGCCCGGGCCCGTGTGTGTTCGTGCTGGGCCAGCTGCGCGCTCAGGTCAATGTCGGTCAAGACGTCGCCGTTGAGCATCAGGAAGCGCTCGGCCAGCAGCTCCTCGGCGTACTTGAGCGCTCCGCCGGTGCCCAGCGGCTCGGGCTCCTCGACGTAGCGCACGCGCACGCCGAGCGCATCGCCGTCGCCGATCACCGCGCGGACGTCGGCGGCCATGAAGCCGCAGGCCAGGATCACCTCGTCGACGCCGTGACCCCGGAGCCACTCGATCATGTAGGAGACGAACGGGCGGTCCACGAGCGGCACCACCGGCTTGGGGATCGTCGAAGTCAGCGGCCGCAGCCGCGTGCCCTCCCCTCCGGCGAGGATCAGGGCCTGCATCGTGCACTACCGCCCGATGCCCTCGTATAGAAACCCGGCCCCGCGGACGACATCGGCGTCGAGGAAGTTGCGCCCGTCGATCACGATGTGACCCTTCATTCGCTCCGCGACCTGGCCCCAGTCCAGCTGCGCGAACTCGGGCCACTCGGTGACGATGATGCACGCATCGGCGCCGTCCACGGCGTCCATCGCCGAGTCCGCGAACCCCACGCCGCTCATGAGCTTGCGTGCTTCCTCCTCCGCGACCGGATCGTAGGCGCGTACCTTGGCGCCGTCGGCCAGCAAGCGACCCGCCAGGACGAGCGAGGATGCTTCCCGCATGTCATCGGTGTCGGCTTTGAACGCCAGGCCCAGCAACGTGATCCGCTTGCCGACGAGCGATCCCAGGTGTTTCTGGAGCTTTGCGATCACGCGCCGCTTCTGTAGCTCGTTGACCTCGATCACCGACGTGAGCAGCTGAAAGTGATAGCCGGAGTTGCCTGCCAGCTGCTTCAGCGCGGAGACATCCTTGGGAAAGCAGCTGCCCCCGAAGCCAATCCCGGGCTTCAGGAAGTGAGTCCCGATGCGGTGATCCAGCCCCATGCCCCGGGCCACCTCCATCACGTCGGCGCCCGTTTCTTCGCAGACGTTCGCGATCTCATTGATGAACGAGATCTTGGTCGCCAAGAACGCGTTGGCCGCCAGCTTGACCATCTCGGCGCTGGCCACATCGGTCCGAAGCAGCGGGGCGGCGAACGGCTTGTACAACCGGAGCACCGCATCGCCGGCCCAGTCGCCCTCGTCGCCGATCACGATTCGATCGGGCTCCAGGAAGTCAGACAGCGCCGAGCCCTCCCTGAGGAACTCGGGGCATGAGACGTAGGCAAAGCCAGCCTTGCCCTGCGCACTGAACATCCGCTTGATCGCCGCGCCCGTCCCCACGGGCACGGTCGACTTCATCACGAGCGCATGCCGGTCGGACGCGGGCATCGCCGCCACGACCTGGTCGACGGCCGTGAGGTCGGCGTCGCCCGAGTAGGTGGGCGGGGTGCCAACGGCCACGAACAGCAGCCGGGCGTGCTCGAGCGCCGGCTCTAGCTCGGTTGAGAAGTGAAGTCGCTCGCGGTTGCGAGTCACGCACTCCTCAAGCCCCGGCTCGTAGATCGGGATCTCTCCGCGGCGCAGGCGTTCGATCTTCTCGGCGTCGATGTCGACGCACCACACATCGCTCCCGAGCTCGGCGAAGCCGGCGGCCGTGACCAGGCCGACGTAACCGGTGCCGATCACCGCGATCGGTTCACGCTCGGAGGGCATGGGACGGGGAGGCTAGCGGGGCGCACCGCAGCGGCCGGCCCTCGGCAGGAGCCGCCCCGGACTTCCTACTCGCGCATAAACGACGCGGCGATTCCCACCATCTGCTGGTTGGAGAGCGTGTCCGTCAACGTGTTCGATACCCAGTACGACGCCCTGAGTCGTTTTCCACGCCACGACGGATACCTTGCCGCCGTTGGCGTACAGCAGCAGGGTCTTTCCGTTTACGACCCGCGTGGTCGTGGGGCTGTCGAGCAGCGGCGGGTGTTGCCAAGTCGTTCCCTGGACCCCGTAGTACTCGCCCAGGCTCCCGTTGATGACCAGCGTCATGCGGTAGGCGCGGTAGACGTTCCCCTGCCGGTCGCTGATCGTGTACGCGTGGGGGTACGAGCCGGCAGCTGGGGATCTCCACGGGGCAGGTCGGGTTCCCGTCCGTGCAGTACTGCGAGCCGGGCGCTATCAGGCGCGGGAAGTAGACCGGCATCCCCGCGCCGCGGAGCGCCCCCACCTGGCCCTTGCCGTCCGCGGCGTCGCCCACCAGGTCAGGCGGCGCGCTCGAACGGCGCGCGGCCGCTGCGGTCCCCTGGGCGGAAGCGGACACGGAAGCGGATGGACTGCTGACCGGCTGGCTCGTGGTCGGCGCCATGAACTTGATGAACGCCTGCTGCTCGGCGCTCGGATCCGCGTTCACGTAGCACGGCGTCTGGGCGGCGTTGGCCGCGGCCGTGCCGGGAGGGCCGGCGGTGGCGGGAGCGGCCGGGGCGGGACCACAGGTCTGGAGGATGGCCGGGAAGGGGATCTGCTTGATCGTGTGCCCGTCCATGAACGCCACCAGGTTGAAGAGGTTGATCAGCCCGTCGGTGGTGTGCAGATCGTGGTCGGTCTGGGTGTGCTGGCCGAAGATGCTCACCAGCGTGTCCCGGTTCTCGATCAGCTGCGTCTGGCTGTACTGGTCCTTGGCCCAGCGGATGAAGTCCTGCTGGCGGGCGTTGCGGACGATGTCGTTATCCGTGTGGCGGAAGCGCACGAACGACAGCGACTTGGTGCCGCACAGCTTCTGGTATCCCGGCTGGAGGTTGATGCTCGAGTAGTCGGTCAGCGCGGTGTTGTTGTAGTAGCGGTGGTCGACGTCCGTGTAGACGCAGCCGATCGCGTCCACCAGATCCTCGAAGCCGCCGAAGTTGACGTCGACGATGTGGTTGACGACCAGGTTGGGAAACACGTTCTGCTGGAGCGTCCTGACCAGCAGGTTGGGACCGCCGACCGAATAGGCGGCGTTGAGCCTGGTCGTCGCCGGGATCCCGTTCTCGGGGATTTGGACCTCCAGGTCCCGCGGGATGGAGATCACGTTGATCGTCGATGAGTTGGGATCGAGGCGGACCAGCATCATCGTGTCGGTGTTTGCCGAGTTCCACGGCGTTCCGGCGCGGTGATCCGAGCCGACCACCAGGATCGTCTGTGGGTCGCCGGGGTTGGGGATCGTCACCTGGGCCTGCTTGAGGGCGGGATTGGCCGAGATGTCTTTGGCCAGCTGCTTGAACTGCAACAGCCCGGCGACGGCCGCCGTAGTGGCCGTGAAGGCGATCACCACGAATGCTCCCAGCGCGAAGCGCGCCAGGGCGCCGCCGCGCGTGAGCGGAATCAGCTTCACCCCGCCGCCCCCATCGCCCTCACGCCAACCCGCCCTCGATCGCCTTGAGCTCGCCCGAGACGCCCTCGGATTGCTCGAGCCACAGCGGGAGCCCACGCACGAAGTCCTGGAGCACGCGTCGGTAGCGCGCCAGCGACGAGAGCGAGACCCACTCCTCGGGGCCGTGGTGACCGCCGCCGGCGGGCCCGAACTCAACGGCGGGGATCCCCGCCCCGATGAACGACACGGCGTCCGAGGCGCCGTCGCGCCCCACGCTGATCGTCTCTATGTCCGGCGACGAGCGCGCCACCGCCTGGCTCAGGGCGCGCACGTGGAGGTTGTTGCGCGGCACGGTCACCGGCGGATAGATGAACGTCCGCGTGATCTCGATGCCGTCGATCGATTGGATCTGGGCCAATATCCCGTTGGGATCCTGGCCCGGCAGATAGCGTACGTCGACTGCCATCGTGCAGTGCTCGGGGACCATGTTGAGAGCGCTGCCGCCCCTGATCCGGCCCAGGTTGATCGACGGGCAGTCGAACAGCTCGCTCGACTCCCTGGTGAACGGCAGCGATTCGATCGCCCGGAAGGCATCCGTCGCCTTCAGCACCGCGTTGTCACCCAGCCACGGGGTCGAGGAGTGCGCGGCCTTGCCGTGCACCTCGATCCTCATTGCCAGCACGCCCTTGGCCTCGATGCCGATGTGGAGGTTGGTGGGCTCGCCCGTGATCGCGAAATCGGCGTTCAGGCCACGGGCCAGGATCTCGTCGGTCGAGCGTTCGTCGAGTTCCTCGGACTCTTCGTCGGGCACGCACACGAACCGGACGCGCACCCGCTCCTGGCGATCGAGGTCCTTGAGCGCGCACATCATCGCCGCCAGGGCGCCCTTCATGTCATAGGCGCCACGGCCGATCAGTCGGTCCCCCTCGGTCCGGGCCTCGAACTGCTCGCGACGGCCCGGCACGACGTCAAGATGACCGTGGAGGACGATCCCCGGGGCGCCGGGGTCGTGCGGTCCCACGCCGGCGACGAGCACCGGCAGCCGATTGTGCTCGTAGTCCTGAACTTCGATGTCGCGGGATTCGAGCCAACCCTTGACGAACCCTGCCGCCGCAACGAGATCCTCGCCGCGCGAGGTGTCATAGCGGATCAGCCGCTCGGCGAGTACGCGCTCTTCGACCATCTGCCCTGGAGATTACGGCCAAGCCGCAGGCGCGGCGCGGGCTTTCCCGCAGTCTGGAGCTAGGAGCCCGCGATCTCCAGGAACCGCTCCCACCGCCGCTTGTCGCGCTCGGCGACGCGGCGGCGCTCTGAGTCCTCGCCGGCCTGCTCGAGCTCGCGCTCGGCTTGCTGCAGTGCGCTCCTGGAGCTGCCCCGAATCGAGCTCGCTCGGCGGATGGGCCTCCTCGACCAGCACCAGCACCCGTCCAGCGGCGACCTGCATGTAGCCCTCGGCCTGAGCGAAGCGGACGATCTCGGACTCCGACTGGTAGAGCCTGAGCTCGGTCGGCTCGAGCATCGCCAGGATCGGCTGATGCCCGGCGAGCACGCCGATCGACCCCGTCGCCGTGCGGGTGGAGATCATCTCCACCTCGTCGCTGAAGGCCTCGCCCTCTGGCGTGAGGACCTCGACCGGGAACTTGGTGTGGGCCATCGCTCAGCGAGCCCTAGCCGGACTCGGACCCGTCGTCGGAGTCGTCCTCTGAGTCCTGCTCTGACTTGCCGTCGCCCTCGTCGCCGGACTTGCCCTCCGACTCGTCCTCGGACTTGCCCTCCGACTCATCCTCGGACTTGCCCTCTCCTCGGACTTGCCCTCCGAATCGTCCTCCGACCCCGACTCCTCGGACTCCTCTTCTCGTCCTCGGCGCCGCCGGCCTCCTCCACGACCTGATCGATCGTGCCCTTCATGAAGAAGGCCCGCTCCGGCAGGTTGTCGTGCTTGCCCTCCAGGATCTCCTTGAAGCCGCGAATCGACTCGGACACCGGGACGTAGACGCCCGGCGTGCCGGTGAACTCCTCTGCCACGTGGAACGGCTGCGAGAGGAACCGCTCGATCTTCCGCGCCCGGGCCACGGTGACCTTGTCCTCGTCGGAGAGCTCGTCGATGCCGAGGATGGCGATGATGTCCTGCAGCTCGCGGTAGCGCTGGAGCACCTCCTTGACCTCGTTGGCCACCCGGAAGTGCTCCTCGCCGAGGATGTCCTCCTTGAGGATCGTGGACGTCGAGTCCAGCGGGTCGACGGCCGGGTAGATCCCTTTCTCGGAGATCGACCGCGACAGCGTGGTGGTGGCGTTGAGGTGGGCGAACACCGACGCCGGTGCGGGGTCGGTGAGGTCGTCCGCCGGCACGTAGATGGCCTGGATCGAGGTCACAGAGCCATTGCGCGTGGAGGTGATCCGCTCCTGCAGCTGCCCCATCTCCGTCTCCAGCGTCGGCTGGTAACCGACCTGGGAGGGCATCCGCCCCAGCAGCGCCGAGACCTCGGAACCCGCCTGCACGAAGCGGAAGATGTTGTCGATGAACAGCAGCACGTCCTGGCCTTCCTCGTCGCGGAAGTACTCGGCCATCGTCAGCCCCGAGAGCGCGACGCGCATGCGCGCGCCGGGCGGCTCGTTCATCTGCCCGAAGACGAGCATCGTCTTGTCGAGCACGCCGGATTCCTTCATCTCGATCCACAGGTCGTTGCCCTCGCGCGAGCGCTCGCCGACGCCGCAGAAGGCCGACAGACCGCCGTGCTCCTGGGCCAGGTTGTGGATCAGCTCCTGGATGATCACGGTCTTGCCCACGCCGGCGCCGCCGAACAGGCCCACCTTGCCGCCCCGGGCGTAGGGCGCGAGCAGATCGATGACCTTGATCCCCGTCTCGAACATCTCCGCCGTCGGGATCAGAGACTCGACGGTCGGGGCCTCGCGGTGGATCGGCCAGCGCTCGATGTCCTCGGGCATTTCGTCGCCCAGGTCGATCGGCTCGCCCAGCAGATTGAAGATCCGCCCCAGCGTCGCCTTGCCCACCGGTACCGTGATCGGCTCGCCGGTGTCGACCACCTCCGTGCCGCGCGCGAGGCCGTCCGTGGTGTCCATCGCGACGGCGCGTACGCGGTCGTCCCCCAGGTGCTGCTCGACCTCGCACACCAGCACGTCCTCCATCCCGGCAGCGATGTCCTCGTCTTCCTCGGCCTTCGCCGCCTCCGGTCGTTTGACCGTGATGGCGTGGTTGATCTCCGGGAGCCTGTCGGGAAACACGGCCTCGATCACGACGCCCTGGATCTCCTCGATTCGGCCTACGTTCCGCTGCTTGCCATCCGCGCCGGCGCCGTCCTGCTGCTGCTCTGAGCGCTCCTGGTCATCGGCGCGCTCGCGCTCGCCGTTTTGCTGCTCTTCGCCGCGTTCGCGGTTGGTCGTCTCCTCGGTGGCCATGTGTCTCCCGTTATCGCTTCAGCTCTCAGCCGGGCTCCCCGGCCGCTTTCCCATTATCCGGTTCTTCCCGAAAAGGGCTCATCACACCCCCTCCGCGCCGGCCACGACCTCCATGATCTCCTGGGTGATCTCGGCCTGGCGGGCCCGGTTCATCTCCAGCGTCAGATCGTCGATCAGCGTGCTGGCGTTGTCGGATGCGTTGCGCATCGCGGTCATCCGCGCGCCGTGCTCGGAGGCGGTCGATTCGAGCAGCGCCCTGTAGATCGAGACCTCGACGTAGTCGGGCACCAGGCGCTGGAGGATCTCTTCCGGGTCGGGCTCGTACTCCACCAGCGCCGAGGGTCCGGAGTCCTCGCTGGCGCTGGCGCGACTCTCCTCCCTCATCACCGCTCGCGCTCGCCGCCTTCCTCCTCACCATCGTCGGAGTCTTCGTCGCTCTCCTGGAGCACGGTCGCCTGCTGCAGCGGCAGCAGCACCTCGCGCCTCACCTCCTGGGAGATCGGCGAGTGATAGGCGTTGTAGAAGACCTCGACGCGGTCCACCTCGTCGTCGATGTAGGCGGCCATCAGCTTCTCGGCGATCTCTCGCGCGTTGGCGTACGCCGGCCGATCGGAGAAGCCGATGAAGGCTTCCCTTGGTTCTACGCCGCGAAAGGTCAGCGACGACGCCGGCCGGCGCCCCGCGGCGTAGTAGACGCGAGTCGCGGCCCTCTCGCTCGTGCTCGCGGCCCGCGGCGACGCCGGCGCGGACGATGTTCGAGTTGAAGGCCCCGGCCAGGCCGCGGTCGCCGGCGATCAGCAGCAGCCCCACGGTCTTGATCTCGGAGTGCTCCTGGAGGATCGGCAGCCGCGGCAGGCTCCCCGCCGCCGCGGCGGCCTCTCTGGTCATCCTGCGGATCGCGGCGGCGTAGGGCCTCAGGGCCTCGATCCGCTGCTCGGCGCGCCGCAGCCGCGCGGCGGCCACCATCTCCATCGCCCGCGTGATCTTCTGGATGTTCTTGACCGAGGAGATCCGGTTGCGAACGTCGCGCTGCGAGACGGGCATCTTTAAAAGGGCGGTCCGGCGTGTCACGCCGGGACCGCCTCTTCCTCCTTCTCCTCGGCCTTCTGGTCGCCCTCGTCGCCGTCCGAGCGCTCTTCGCGCTCCGAGCGGCGCTCCCGGCCGTCGTCCTCGTCCTCGTCGAGCGGGTGGCCCTCCTCGTCGAGGTCAAAGCCGAAGTCCTCGGCGTACTGTTCGACCGCCGAGCTCAGCTTGTTCTGGACGTCGTCGCTCCAGTCGCCCTCGGCGATCTTCTTGAGCAACTCGGGCTCGTTGCCGCGCACCGACGTCGGTCAGGCCGGAGAGGAAGTCCTGGACGCGGTCCACCTTGATCCGGTCCAGGTAGCCGTTGGTGGCCGCGTAGACCTGCACCACCTGGTCCTCGATCGGCATCGGGTGGCGCTCGGCCTGGTTCAGCGTGTCCACCAGCCGCTCGCCGCGGGCCAGCGTCTTCTGGGTCTCGGGATCGAGCTCGGACCCGAACTGGGAGAACGACTCCAGCTCGCGGTACTGCGAGAGCTCCAGCTTCAGCGTGCCTGCCACCTTGCGCATCGGCGTGATCTGAGCGTTGCCGCCCACGCGCGAGACCGAGATGCCAACGTTGATCGCCGGGCGCACGCCGGAGTAGAAGAGCTTCGGCTCGAGGAAGATCTGCCCGTCGGTGATCGAGATCACGTTGGTGGGGATGTACGCCGAGACGTCGCCGGCC
This sequence comes from uncultured Actinomycetes bacterium, assembly GCA_963846075.1. Classification (GTDB taxonomy): domain Bacteria; phylum Actinomycetota; class Thermoleophilia; order Solirubrobacterales; family Solirubrobacteraceae; genus Palsa-465. The sequence goes on from CAWJUS010000019.1 coordinate 32,367, forward strand.
TGGGTCTCGATGATCGGCAGCGCGGTCAGCGAGCCGGCGCCGAGGTCGTCGTTGAGCTTGACCGCCCGCTCGAGCAGCCTGGAGTGCAGGTAGAAGACGTCGCCGGGGTAGGCCTCGCGGCCCGGCGGGCGGCGCAGCAGCAGCGACATCTGCCGGTAGGCGTAGGCGTGCTTGGTCAGATCGTCGTAGATCGCCAGCGCCGCCTTGCCGTTGTAGAGGAAGTACTCGCCCATCGCGCAGCCGGCATAGGGGGCCAGGAACTTGATCGGAGCCGCCTCGTCGGCGGCCGCCATGACGATGATCGTGTTCTCCAGCGCGCCGGCCTCCTCGAGCGTCTCGGCCAGGGCCACGACCGTCGACTTGCGCTGTCCGATCGCCACGTAGACGCAGATCAGATCGCGCTCCTGGTTGTTGATGATCGTGTCGATCGCGATCGCCGTCTTGCCCGTCTGCCGGTCGCCGATGATCAGCTCGCGCTGCCCGCGGCCGATCGGGATCATCGAGTCGATCGCCTTCAGGCCCGTGAGCATCGGCTCCTTGACCGGCTGGCGCTGGACGACGCCAGGCGCCTTGTGCTCAGAGGGCCGCGTCTCGGACGTGTTGATCTCGCCCTTGCCGTCGAGCGGGTTGCCCAGAGGGTCGACGATCCGTCCCAGGAGCTCTTCGCCCACCGGGATGTCGAGCAGGCGCCCGGTGCGCTTGACGGTGTCCCCCTCGGAGATCTTCTCCCACTCGCCGAACAGCACGGCGCCGACGTTGTCCGACTCCAGGTTGAGCGCCAGCCCGGTGACGTCGTGCGGCAGCTCGAGCATTTCGAAGGACATGCAGTTCTCGAGCCCGTGCACCCGGCTGATGCCATCTGCCACCGACAGCACGGTTCCCACCTCGGTCAGGTCGGCCTCCGAGCTGTCCAGTCCTTCGATCCTGTCCTTGAGGATTGCGGTGATCTCGTCTGGCTTGATCTGCATGTCTGTCAGTAGCTCCTTGGACGGCGCGGCTCCCAGCTCATGCCCGCGCCACTTGCTTGCGAAGTTGGTTCAAACGGTTGCGAATCGATGCGTCGAGAATGGAGTTCCCCACGCGGAGCACGATGCCACCCAGGATGTCGGAATCTACGTGGCTGGAGAGCTCGACGTTGTGGCCCGTCGCCTCGCTGATGCTTCTCGCCGATCGACTTCACCGTGTCCTTGTCGAGCTCCACGGCGCTCGTGATCTCCACCGGGAGCAGCTCGTGGGTCTCCTCCCACAGCTCCTCGTAGCGGGCCCCGATGCGAAAGATGGCCGGCATCCGGTGGCGCTCGACGAGCGTCTCCAGAAAGCTGATGAAGATGGGCTCGGCGTCCTTGATGGCCTTCGAGAGCGCCTCCTTCTTGTCCTCGGTGGAGAAGTACGGGGAGAAGAAGAACACCGCCAGGTCGCGGTTGTCGTTCAGCGCGTCGACGAACTGCCGCAGCTGGTCGCGGACGGTGTCGAGCAGGTCGCGGTCGGAGGCGACCTCGAACAGAGCGCGCGCGTAGACCTGGGCGATCTCCTCCATTAGTGGTGCCTCTCACTAGTTGTGATCTCCCGGGCTGAGCGCGCTGAAGTCGAGCTCGCCGACTACCTCCTCCACCAGCTGCCGCTGGTCGTCCTCGGTGAGCGTCTTGCGGGTGACCTTCTCGGTGGCCATCACCGTCAGGTCGGCGACCTCGCGGCGGATCTGGTCGATCGCCCGGCGGGTCTCGGCCTCGATCTCCCGTCGCGTCTGCTCCATCAACTGGTCGCGCCTGGCCTGCGCCTGTTCCTTGGAGTCGCGCTCGTGCACTTCGGCCGCGTTGCGCGCCCGCTGCACGATCTCCTCGGCCTGGTGCCGGGCCTCTCCCAGTCGCTCGCGATATTCGTCGAGCAGTGCGTCTGCCTGCCGGCGGGTGCGCTCGGCGGCGTCGATCGAGTCTTCGATCGCATGCTGGCGGCGATCGAGGGCCTGGGAGATGCGGGGGAAGGCCACCTCGCCAGAGCACGACCATGGACAGCACGAACAGGAGCAGGGTCCAGATCATCAGCCCGACGTTGGGCGAGATCAGGAACGAGCCGCTGCTGCTGCTACTGCTGCTTGAACTGCTGTAGTGCTCGCCGCGAGGAGGAGGGACATCTACTTGAGGACGTAGGAGAGCAGCCCGGCGACGAGGCCGTAGAAGAAGCAGGCTTCTGTCAGCGCGAAGCCGAGCCACTGGATGCTCGTGATCTCATCGCGCATCTCCGGCTGGCGCGTGACCGCCTCGATCACCTTGCCGAAGATGAACCCGATGCCGACGCCGGCGCCGACGGCGCCCAGGCCGCCGCCGATGCCGATTCCCAGCCCGGCGCCGACGCCGGACGACGACGACGAGGAGGACCCCGCCGCGAAGGTCAGGATGTGGTTCAGCACGCCTAGCACTTGGTCTTACACGCTCCTTTTCGCTAGTGGGAGGTCTGGGCGCCGCCCAGATAGATGGCGCTGAGGGTCGCAAAGATGAATGCCTGCAGGGTGGCGACCAGTCCCAGCTCGAACAGGTAGACGACGACCCCGAACGGCATCGTGAACCAGCCGAGCACCTGCAGGCCGAGGATCACCGCCAGCCCGCCGGCCATGAACAGGATGATCATGTGGCCGGCGAGGATGTTGGCGAACAGCCGGATCGTCAGCGAGACCAGCCGCATGAACGTCGAGATCACCTCGAGCGGCGCAATCAGCAGCAGCATCGGCCCCTTGACGCCGCGGGGATGAGGCTCTTGGCGTAGCCGATCGGTCCTTGCGCTCGGATGCCGACGCCGTTGAACGAGATGAACACCACGATCGCCAGGACCAGCGGCACGGAGACGTTGGCCGTGGCGGCGTAGAGCGCGAACGAGGGGATGTGGGCCCCGAACAGGTTGAACTTCTCCTGCGAGTTCGTGGGCAGCGGCAGGTAGCCGATCAGGTTGCAGTACCAGATGAACAGGAACAGCGTGCCCAGGAACGGGAACCACTTCGCGGCCAGCGAGTCGGGCATGTTCCCGTGCGTGATGTTGTCGCGCATCAGCGAGAAGATGACCTCGACCGCCGTCTGCACGCGGTTGGGCCGGGTCTGCATCCGGCGGGAGATGAACACCATCGTGAAGATCGTCAGCAGCGCGGCCAGGAACAGGTAGAGCACCGCCCGGTTGATGCTGAGCACCCCGAGGCTCACCCAGTTGACGAGCTTGAACTCGTTCTGGATCTGATACGAGCTGTTCTTGTGGCTCGTGGCGCCGAAGATCAGGACCAGCAGCACGATCCCCAGCAGATAGACCGCGCCGATCCAGAGCAGGACTTTCTGAACCTTGCTCATTGCCGCCTCGGACGGGTCGCGAACGAGGTCGCCAGCTGCACGGTGAAGGCGAACACGATCACCAGCAGCGCAGCCAGGCCCTCGTCCTGGTTCTGAGAGCGGCGGACCAGGATCACGGCCAGCGCCAGCAGGAACAGCCGCATCATCAGATAGGCGAGCCGCACCGAGATCATCCGCCGGGGGTCGCCTTGCGCCGCGTAGCGATCCACCCCCACTCCGACGGCCCGCAGCACCACCCAGGCGCCCGCGCCGACCAGGTAGCCGGTAGCCGGCACGCCGATCAGCAGCATGATCGGCGTCGCGAGAACCACCAGGGCGACGTCCAGGTAACGGAACAGCAGCACCGGCTCAGAGGAGGTGGCGGAAGCGCTTAGAGACAACTGCGATCCCTCCAAAGAAGCCGATAAAGAACCCGACGAGCAGGAGCGGCACGACCGCCCCGACAAGGGCTCCAATACCCGCCCCGACGCCGGCGCAAACGAGGTTCACCGACATCAGCAGCGCACCCGCCCCCGCGGCATCGCGGCCGGTCACGGGCCGGCGCCGATCTGGCATCGGCGCGGCTTCCCGTCCGCTCAGCGGCGGACGCTGATCTGGCATGGTGGCGAATCGACAAGGGCATCGAGGGCGACGAAAGTACCCTACCGGCGAGAGATTCCGGGGGGCAACTCGGGGTGATTGATGGTCGGCGGCCGCCGAGGGCCGCTCGTTTTTGGGCTGCCGCGGCTCGGAACTCGACCCGCGGCCGTCTCGATTACTGCGGCCGTTTAGCCGGCCGCGGCTGCTGCCCGTGCGGTGCGGATCGGACGACCCGATGGCGGATCGGTCGACCTGTACGGCCGGCAACGCCGAGAAGCATTTTCACATACAGACAGTATGGATGTCAAGGAGGCGCCGGTCGAGAGGGCCGCGACGCCCGAAGCGGCGCTACCGAGGCGTCCCCAGCGACGGCTTCCACAGCTGTCCCTCCGCCCACAGCGCGGCGACGCTGGCCCTGGGCAGTCCGAGCGCCCCCTCGTAGACCAGGAACCGGGGCTCCCAGCGGGGGAAGAACTTGGCGTTGAAGCGGTAGAGGCTCTCGATCTGGAAGAACGGGTTGCCGAGCGCGACCAGCTTGCCCAGCGCTCGCTCCGAGCGCTTCTCGGGCGAGTGCAGCCAGCGCGCGAAGGCTGCGAAGTTGAGCGACAGCTCGCGCACCCCGCGGTCTTGCAGTAGCTCCGTGGCCCGCGCGACCATGAACTCCATCAGGCCGTTTGGCGTCTCTGGGTCGCGGCGCATGAACGACAGCGACACGGCGGGGCGCCCATAGCAGGGCACGAAGTGAAGGACGCCGCGGATCAGCCCCTCGGAGTCGCGGGCGATGAGCACCGCGGTCTCCTCGCGATGATCGCCCTGGAGCGAGTCGAGCGCCATCGAGAAGCCGCGCTCCGGAGCCCCCTGGCGCCCGCGCTCGAGCACCGCCTCGAGCTGCTCGAGCGTCTCCTCGTCGAGCTCGTCCAGGCCCCGTAGCTCCGCCCGGAAGCCCGCCTTCTCCAGCCGGTTGACCGATTGGCGCACCTTGCGGATCGGCCTCCCCTCGAGCGAGAAGCGGTCGAACTCGATGATCGCCTCGTCCCCCAGATAGAGCGTCCGTAGGCCCAGGCCCTCGTACAGCGGCAGCAGCCGCTCGCTGGCGCCGACGGCGCCCAGCTTCAAGCCGCGCACGTCGGCGAACGCCCGCAGCTCGGCCAGCAGCCCGGGGAATGCCTCCTCGTCGCCCACCGGATCCCCCGAGCACAGCAGCACGCCGTTCTCGATCCGGTAGCCGACGAACGCCCGGCCGTCGCCCCCGAACAGGTAGTGCTTGTCGCCGCGGAGCTTGAAGAACGACAGCGTGTCGCGCCCGTGGCTGCGGATCAGCTCCGCGGCCGCCGCCCGAGCGCCGGGGCCCGGCAGCGCGCGCGGCGCCGCCAGCGGCCTGAAGATCACGTAGGCCACTGCGATCAGCGTGGCGACCGCCGTCAGCTGCACGCCGTCGGACTGCGAGGTCCAGGCGGCGAGCACGGCCACTGCGAGCCCCGCCAGCAGCAGCAACGGCACCCGCCAAAGCGCCGAGCGCAGCGTGATCGGCTCGTGGCGGACGTGGAAGCCACCGCCGCCGACCAGCAGGATGAAGGCGGCGGTCCAGGTGATCGCGGTCTCCTCGAAGTCGAGGCCCTTGAGCAGGTCGAAGGCCCCGAGCGCGAGCATCAGCCAGATCGCGACCTGCCACGCTCGCCGCCGCCGCTTGAGCAGATACGGCGCCACCAGAAGCAGCGCGGCGCCGGCGGGCAGCGCCAGGGCGTGGAAGAACCGCATCGCAGCCACCGGCTCGTACTGGAGCAGCAGGTGTCCGCGCCAGCGGATGCTGGGCGTGAGCGCCGAGCAGACGTTGATCACTCCCACCAGCGCCGCGCTAATTGCGGCCAGGCGGGGCAGCCAATCCCGTGGGCTAGGCATCGAAGGGACACTTACGGTCACGGCGGCCGTTGGTTACGCCGCCTGCCGCGCTTATCCTGCTGGGGTGCCGACCCGAGCAGCGCCCTTGGAGGCGCGAGCAAGCGCGGCTGACGCCGCTGCTCGGCAGCATCAGCGTCAGCGCCAGCGCCACGACGGGCAGCACCGCCACGGCCACGAACACCGAGCGCAGCCCATGGGCGTCCGCCAACAGGCCGAGCAGCGGTGCGCCCACGCCGCCGAGGCCGATCGACAGGCCAATCGTGACCCCCGCCGAGACCCCCAGCCGGCCGGGGAGAAACTCCTGCCCCATCACGATCGTCACGGCGAAGGTGGCGATCGTCGCCGCGCCGGCCAGCGCCGCGAACCCCACCGCCAGCACCTCCCCCGAGAGCAGAAAGCCAACCACCAGCGGGGGGAGCACCAGCATCGAGCCCGCCAGCACCGCGCGGCGGCCGAAGCGGTCGGCCAGCGGGCCGCCGATCAGCGTGCCCACCGCGCCACCGATCAGCATCGCCGAAAGGGCGGCGTTGCCCAGCGCCTTACCGGAGTGCAGGACGTGGACGTAGTAGAGCGGAATGAAGGTGATCAGCCCGAAGTAGATGAACGAGCGCACGGCGATCACGCTCCCCAGTAGGGCGAACGGTCCCCACTCCTCGCGCGAGTCGCTCCGCTTGACGCGGCCGCGCACCACGTCCGAGCGGAAGCCGCGAAGCCGAGGCAGCTCGTAAACCAGCACCGCGGCCATCAGCCAGGTGGGCACGAGCACGAGCAGCGTGCCGTGCATGCCGAACGCCAGCAGCGGCAGGCGTCAGCACCACCGGTCCGAGCGCAAAGCCCACGTTGCCGCCGACCGAGAACAGGCTCATCCCGCTGGCCCGCCGCGCGCCGGAGACGTAGTTCGCAAACCGCGAGCCCTCGGGGTGAAACGCCGCGACCCCGACGCCGCTCAGCAGCACCGCGGCGAAGATCAGCCCGTAGCTCGGCGCGATCCCCACGAGCGCGATCCCCAGGCCGCCAAGCGCGGGTCCCAGCGGCATCAGCCACGGCAGCGAGAGCCGATCCGAGAGATGGCCGAAGAGGGGCTGGATCACCGAGCTCGAGATCGTCGCCGCCAGCACGAGCGCCGAGGCCGCGGCGTAGCTCAGGTGATCGCGCGAGACGAGGAACGGCAGCAGCGCCGGCACGGATCCCTGGGCCAGGTCGGTGAACAGGTGCCCGGCCGACAGCGTTGCCATCGCGCGGCGATCAACGCCGTAGCGTCCCGCCGGCGCATCGGCCGGCGGCTTCGCTGCGGTGACGGTGCTCACTGCTCGAGCGCCTTCAGCCTCGCCTTAACCTTGCGGCGCTTGTCGGCGAGCTCGCGCTCAAACTTCTCCACCTCCTCGCGGCGGCGGCGCAGCAGCGATAGCTGGCTCTCGATGTGCCCGAGCGCCTGCTCCAAAAGCCGCGCCTGCTCCTCCGGGCTCTCGGTGAGCTGAAGCTCGCGCCGCAGCTCCGCCCTGGCGTCCTCGGCCCCCAGCAGTCCCATCAGCTCCTCGAGCGTGAGGCCCAGCAGGTCGCGCAGGCGCAGGATCTCGCGCATGCGCTCGACGTCGGCGTCGGTGTAGAAGCGGTGCTTTCCCTGGGTCCGCTCCCCGCCCGGGAGCAGGCCGATCTCCTCGTAGTAGCGGATCGTGCGCGGAGTGGTCCCGGTGAGGTCCGCCACCTCGCCGATCCGGAGCTTCGTGGGCGTCGCCGTGCTCACGAGACCGCGCTGGCCTCCTGAAGCTGCTCGCTCGAGCGCTGGGAGGGACGTGCCGCCGCCACGAAAGCGCCCACCACCGAGATGATCGCCAGCGTCCACAGTGCCGTGTGCATGTTGGCGATGAACGGCTGAAGCTCCTGGTTCGAGATGTGATTGGCCAGGCCGGAGAAGACCTTGAACAGCACGGTCGTGGGCACCGCGGAGGTGACGACGGCCAGCACGAATGCGATCGAGATGACCGCGCCCGTGTTCTGCACCAGGACGCGGGCACCGGCCGCTATTCCGCGCCGCTGGGGCTTGACCGTGCCCATCATCGCCGCGGTATTCGGGCTGTTGAACATGCCCGACCCGATGCCCACGATGAACATGAAGGTGCCGCTAGCCCAGTAGGTCGTGCTGCGCTCGAGCAGCGTCATCAGCGCCAGCCCGACCGCGGTTACCACCATCCCCAACACCGCGAGGCCGCGTGAGCCGCGCTTGTCGGCCCACACGCCGGCGAGGGGCGAGGAGATCAGCATCCCCAGCGCCAGCGGCGCCAGCTTGATCCCGGCCACGATCGGCGAGTCGCCCTGCACGCCCTGGAAGTAGAAGACGAACACGAACATCAGCGCGAAGCGGGACAGACCGTTGATGAAGGCGGCCGCCGAGGCCGCGGCGAACAGGCGGTTTCGGAAGATCGTCAGGTCGAGCATCGGCGCCTTCTGGCGGCGTTCGATGAGGATGAATGTCGGCAGCAGCACTGCGGCCGCGATCAGCGCGCCGAGCACCAGCGGCTTGTCCCAGCCCTGGATGCCGCCCTTGGAGATCCCGTACACGAGCCCCGTCAGACCGATGAGGAACGTCACCGTGCCTAGCACGTCGAAGGTGTGGTCCTCGCCGCCCCCCACCAGCTCGTGGAGGACCAGCGCCGCCCAGAGGCTGCCGGCCAGCCCGAACGGCACGTTGAACCAGAACACCCAGTGCCAGGAGATCGCCACCAGCGCGCCTCCCAGCACCGGCCCGATCACGAGCCCCACGGCGGCGACCATCGTGTTGGTACCCATCGCCAGACCGAGCTGCTCGCGAGGGAACGCGTCCGTGACGATCGCCGCAGAGTTCGCGAACAGAAACGCTCCGCCTATCCCCTGCACGATCCGCCATAGGATCAACTGCGTGCCGTTGCCGGCGAACCCGGCGCCCAGCGACGCAGCCGCGAACAGCACGAAGCCGAAGATGTAGGCCCGCTTGCGGCCGAACTGGTCGGATAGCCGGCCCGCACTCAGCACGAGCACCGTGGAAGCGATCATGTAGACCAGGATCACCCACACGAGCTCCAGCAAGCTGGTGTGAAGGCTGCGCTCGAGATTCGGCAGGGCGATGATCAGCGTGCCCGAGTTGATCGTCGCGAGCAGCATGCCCAGGCTGGTGCACGACAGCGCCCACCACTTGTAACTCTCGTGCTCGTGGTGGACGCCGATGCGAGGCGTGCGCCTGGTCCGTGGCTTGTCGAGGGTTGGCGTTTGAACTGACATCTTACGTAAAGGTAAGAATAGCAGCTGATCGGGGTCCGGGCCGGCTCCGGCGCGCATGCGCCCCGGCATCAAATTGATCTACCCCTCGAACGCCGCGACCGTGGCCAGGATGACGAATGCGGCCACCAGCGCCGCTCCCTCGAACACGGTCGCCTCGCCGTCCCCCGTCACCTGCCACACGATCACCGCCGCGCCGAACAGCGCGCCTGTGTAGAGGGGCGCCAGCGCAAATGTGAGCGTGGTCGAGGTCAGCAACGAGACCAACACCAGCAGCGGGTAGAGGAACGCCGCGATCTGGGCCACCGAGTTCTTGACCACCGAGATCGCCAGGTTGGCGTGGCCGCGGGCGGCGAGAGCGATGCCGGCGATGTTCTCCACCGCGTTGCCCGCGATGGCCACGATCACCAGCCCGGCGAACGCCTGCGAGAGATGAAGCGTGGCGATCGTCGGCTTAAGCGCATGCACGAACCAGTCGGAGACGAAGGCCGACGCCGTGCCGCCCGCCAGGAGCAGGGTCACGCTGGCGGCGATAGACAGCCGTGGCCGCGCGCGAGGCTCACCCGTCCCCGTGTCCTCCGAGCGCAGGTACTGCGCCAGAAAGATGCAGTAGACGAGCAGGATCGCTCCAGCGCCGACGATCGAGATCGTTTTGGTGTGATGGCTGGCCGGGTCGTGCGCGGCGTCGGCCAGCCCGATGAGCACGATGATGAACGTGGCCACCAGCAGCAGCGTCGCGGTGTCGTTGGGAAGCCGCGGACTGAAGCGCATCACGCCGTCCTTGGCACGCCGGGCGCCGGCGATGATCACCAGCCCCAGCACGAACAGGGCGTTGACCAGGATCGAGCCCACGATTGCGGTCTGCGCCACCACGAGCTCACCAGCGTTCAGGGCGAAGAGCACGACGAAGAACTCGGGCAGGTTGCCGACCGTCGAGTGCAGCACGCCCGTGGCCGCCGCGCCGAAGTGCTCGCCCACCTGCTCGGTGGCGACCGACACGATCCACGCCACCCCTGCCAGCGCAACCGTGGCGCTCGCGAACGCCAGCACGTGCGAGACGCCGCTCGCGTAGCGGGTCACCGCGGCCAGCGCCGTGGCCACGGCGACAGCCCCGAGCAGTGCGCGCTCGAGGGCGCTCACCCGCGCTGTGCGCGCGCGGCGCCCCTCACCCGACGCCCTCCGGACCCCTCACCCGACGTGCTCGAACTCGCCGGTATCGATGTCGCGGCTGACCCGCGCCTCGATCTCGTATTCGCTCGTGTGCGGCTCGAGCGTCTGCAGCTCGCGCACCCGGCGGCGCTTGAACTTGAAGATCTCCAGCACGTACACCAGGTACACGCTGGCCGCAAGGGCGATCAGCAGGACCGCGGCCATCAGCAGCGACCACCCGAGCCGGTAGTGGCCGTGATGATCCGAATAGGGGATGAAGCGCGCGGCGATCGCCACCCCGGCCAGCATCACCGTCCAGGCGTAGAGGTAGGTCACCGTCTTGCGCTGACTGAAGCCGATCCGCGCCATGCGGTGGTGGAAGTGGTTGGTATCCGCCGACCATGGCTTGCGCCGGTACTTGAGCCGCTTGGCGACCACGAAGCCGGTGTCCAGGAAGGGCACGGCGAGAATGAACAACGGCACCACCAAGGCCACGACCGCGTTCGTTTTCAGCGATCCGATGACCGCCACAACGCCCAGGAGGTAGCCCAGCAGGTTCGCACCGGAGTCGCCCATGAACACCGATGCCGGGTGGAAGTTGTAAAACAGGAAGCCGAGCGCGGCGCCTGCGGTGAGCGCGGCCAGAATGGCGGCCGGCCAGACGTTCAGGTCGAAGGCGATGATCGAGAACGCCACCCCGTCGATCGTGCACAGCCCCGCGGCCAGTCCGTCGACGCCGTCCGAGAAGTTGACGACGTTCATCATCCCCACGAGCCAGATCACGCTCAGGGTGCCGCCCTCGCGCGGGAACTGAAGCCCGCCGATGAACGGCAGCGTCACATCGGTGACCTTGACCCCGGCCTCGACCGCGATCAGCGCGGCAGCGATCTGGCCCACCAGCTTGACCGGCGGCTTCAGCTCGCGCCAGTCGTCGATCGCCCCGATCAGGGCGATCACCGCCGCGCCGGCGATGACCCCCCAGGTATCGACCGAGCCGCCCTGGCCCTTCAGCGCCCCGACCGTGCGCGGGAGGTGGATCGTGGACGGCATCCAGAGGGCGGTGGCGATCACCACCGCGATCAGGATCGCCAAGCCGCCGAGGGCCGGCGTGTCGATCGACGCCAGCCCCCGGTCGCTGGGCCTGGCCATCACGCCGAGTCGCCGCGCGATACGGGCTGCGAAAGGCGTCAGCACAGTCGCGACGGCCATCGCAACCAGAAAGGCAAACACTGCGTCCCAATAGCGCATGTGCTCGGGGTAAGCATGCCAGCCCGCCAGGACTGGTTGTAGCCGAGGCGATCTGACCCCTCCTCCGTGCGCGCCTGGCCCGCCCGGAGGCCGGGCGTCGCGCCGCCCGCGCCCGCCGCCGGGGCGGGGAGGCCCCGCCCCTAAACCGTCGCCGCAGCCCCCAGCCCCGCGTACAGCGGATAGCGCTCGGCGATCGCCGCGGCGCGCTCTGCGAGCGAGTCCTGTCGCTGCTCGAAGCCCTCTGGCTGCAGGGCCTCGGCGACGATCCGGCCGACCTCGACGAAGTCCTCGGCCTGGAGCCCCGCGTGGCCAGTGCCGGCGTCCCGATCCGAAGCCCGCTAGAGACGGCCGGCGGTCGAGGGTCGAACGGCACCGCGTTGCGGTTGACCGTGATCCCCACCGCCGCCAGGCGGTCCTCGGCCTGCTTGCCGTCGAGCGAGGAGGCGCGCAGATCGCACAGCACGAGGTGCACGTCGGTGCCGCCCGTCAGCACGCTCACGCCGCCGCCGGCCGACAGCAGCTCGGAGGCCACGGCGCGAGCACCGGCCACTGTCCGCTCCTGGCGCTCGCGGAAGGGCTCCGACATCGCGATCCTCAGCGCCACCGCCTTGCCCGCGATGACGTGCTCGAGCGGTCCTCCCTGCTGGCCAGGGAAGACTGCCGAGTTGATCCGTTTCGCCAGCTCCTCCCGGCACAGGATCATGCCGCCGCGCGCGCCGCCCAGCGTCTTGTGGATCGTCGTGGTCACGACGTCTGCGAAGGGCACCGGGTTGGGGTGAAGCCCCGCCGCCACAAGCCCGGCGAAGTGCGCCATGTCCACGACGAGATAGGCGCCCACTGCGTCGGCGATCGCCCTGAAACGCTCGAAATCCATGAACCGCGGATAGGCCGACCAGCCGGCGACGATCACCTTCGGGCGGTGCTCGTGCGCGAGTCTCTCGACCCCGTCCATATCGATCCAGCTCGTGTCCGGGTCGACCTGATAGGGGACGATGTCGTACAGCCGACCGGAGACGTTGATCCGCATGCCGTGGGTCAAGTGTCCGCCGTGGGCCAGCTCCAGCCCCATCATCGTGTCGCCGGGATCGAGCAGCGCGTGATAGACGGCGGCGTTGGCCTGCGCGCCGGCATGCGGCTGGACGTTGGCGTGCTCGGCACCGAACAGCTCGCAGGCCCGGTCGATCGCCAGTTGCTCGGCGATGTCGACGTACTCGCAGCCGCCGTAGTAGCGCTTTCCCGGGTAGCCCTCGGCGTACTTGTTGGTGAGCACCGAGCCCTGGCACTCGAGCACCGAGAGAGGGGCGAAGTTCTCGGAGGCGATCATCTCCAGCGTGCGCTGCTGGCGCTCCAACTCGAGCCCCAGTACGTCCGCTATCTCGGGATCCACCTCCGCCAGCGGGCGGGTGAGGAAGTCGGGCGGCAGCTCGCTGCTCATCGGCGCCCGACGATATCAGCGGCTCTACACGGCATCGGCCACGATGATCGCCAGGTCGCGGTGCTGCCAGACGACCGAAGCGTCGAACCCGGCCGCCGCCAGCCACTCGAGCTGCTGCTGCGCCGTGCTCGGCCGATCGAAGCCGTCGGTGAGCGAGGTCACCGCGTCGTCGGGGTCATCGGGGACGACAACGTCGGCCAACACGAACCGCCCGTGCGGCAGGAGGGCTTCCCGCACGCGTGCGAACAGGTCGGCCTTGGCCGCGGCGTCCAGGTGGTGTACGGCGAGCACGCTGGCGATCAGGTCGAAGGGGCCAGACGGCAGAGGATCCTCGAGCCGGGCCACGTGCAGCTCGACGCGATCCGCCGGCAGCGCCGCGCGGGCCGCGTCCAGCATCGACTGGCTGGCGTCCACGCCGACCAGCGACGCATCGGGATGGCGGGCCAGCAGCTGGCGGGCGGTCTCCCCGGTCCCCGTGCCCAGCTCGAGCACCCGCCTGGCGCCGTTCCCGCTGGCCGCGGCCGCCTCTTCCTGAAAGCGGTCATATGCAGGGACATCGCCACGGATCATGTCCGAGTAGCTCGCCGGATCGAAGTGAAACTGGCCCCACAGCGCCTCGCCCAGCGCCGTCTCGGGGACGGCGCCGCCCCGCACGATCGACCACGAGCCGTCTTCCTCGTACTGCCGCAGGTCGACGATCGTCGAGGGCGTTCCGGGCAGCTCGCCGCCGTCGATGACCAGGTCGGCCGCGGCGCGGAGCAGCTCTGGAACGTCGGCGAGCCGGCGGGGCTCAGCGCCGCCGGCGCGGTTGGCGCTCGACTGCAGCACGGGCATGCGGACGTCGGCCAGCTCCTCGACCAGCGGCACCCGCAAGCCGAGCGTCGCGCCGTCCGCGCCGCAGGCCAGGGGGAACCGGCCGCGCGGGGTTGGCCAGCAGGACGCCGATCGGTCCGGGCAGCAGCCTGCTCAGCGCCTCGCGGGTCCGCGCGCCGAGCTCGGGCACCGCGGCCAGCGCCCGCTCCAGGTCGAAGAACATGACCGCCGAGGGCTTCTCGAGCGAGCGGCGCTTGAGCAGGTAAAGCCGCTGGACGGCGAAACTGTCATCCGGATCGCAGGCCAGCCCGTAGACGGTGTCTGCTCCGAACACCGCCACACCGCCCAGCGCGAGGCAGTCCTCGAGCGCCTCCGCGGGGGACGAGCTCACCGCCGGCCGACTAGGACCCGCTCGTGTCCCGCGAGGTCGCGGAGCCGTTCGATCGAGCCGAGGCCAGCGCCGGCGAGCAGGCCGGCGACTTGCGAAGCCTGCCCGGCGCCCACCTCGAGCGCCACGACGCGCACCCCGGTCCCCTCGAGCCGCGAGATCAGTCGACGCAGGACGCCCAGCCCGTCGGCACCCGAGTACAGCGCCGCCGCGGGCTCGTAGCGGGTTATCTCGGGCGCTAGCCCCCCGTCGCCAGCCGGCACGTAAGGAAGATTGGCCAGCACGGCGTCGTAGCGGCCGGCGTCGAGCAGGTCCGCCTGGGCGAAGGCGACGTCGAGCCCCAGGCGCCGGGCGTTCTCCCGGGCCACCGCGAGGGCGTCCGCGGACACGTCGACACCGGTCAGCTCGAGATCGGGGCGCTCGTGCTTGAGCGCCAGCGCCACGGCGCCGCTGCCGGTGCCGACATCGGCGACCGACGCCTCGCCCGGCAGCGTCAATCCGGCCTCCACCAGCAGCTCGGTCTCGGGGCGCGGGATCAGCACGCGCCGGTCGACCGCCAGGCTGATGTGCCTGAAGTCCTTGCGACCCACGATGTAGGCGACGGGCTCCCGCGCGCGCCGGCGCGCCAGCAGCCCCTCGTAGCGGCCGATGGCAGCGCGGTCGAGCTCCTCGAGGTCAGCCATGAGAAGCCGCGCCCGGCTCCAGCCGTAGCCCAGCGCTGCGCACAACAGCAGCTCGGCGTCGAGGCGCGGCGTGTCGCACCCGGCCGCGGCCAGGCTCACGGCGCCCACGCGCAGCGCCTTGTGAACCGTCGCTGTAGCGGGCCAGAGCGGCTCGGCGACGGCCGCGTCAGGCAACCGCCTGCTCCTCGAGCCTGCGGCGCTTCTCGTCGTCCTGGAGTGCCGCCGTGAGCTCGTCGAGCTCGCCCATCAGGATGTCGTCGAGGTTGTGGACCAGCACGTTCACGCGGTGGTCCTTTACGCGCCGCTCGCCGAAGTTGTAGGTCCGGATCTTCTCCGCGCGCTCGCCGGTGCCCACCTGTGCGGCCCGCGAGGCGTCGATCGAGGCCTGCTGCTCGGCCAGCGCCCGTTCGTAGAGCCGCGCGCGCAGCACCCGCATCGCGCGCTCGCGGTTCTGCAGCTGCGACTTCTCGTCCTGCATCGAGACCACGATGCCCGTCGGCTTGTGGGTGATGCGGACCGCGGAGTCGGTGGTGTTGACCGACTGTCCGCCCGGGCCCGAGCTGCGGTAGACGTCGATCTGGAGGTCGTTCGGATCGACCTGCACCTCGACCTCGTCGGCCTCCGGCAGCACGGCGACGGTGGCCGTCGAGGTGTGGATGCGCCCTTGGGACTCCGTTTCGGGCACGCGCTGGACGCGGTGGGTCCCGCCCTCGAACTTGAACACCGAGTAGGCGCCGTCGCCCTTGACGGCGAACGTGTAGTTGCCCTCGCCGGTCGACAGCGGCTCGACCTTGAAGCCCCGGCGCTCGGCGTAGCGAGTCAGCATCCGGTAGAGGTCCCCCGCCCAGAGCGCCGCCTCCTCCCCGCCGGTCCCGGGGCGGATCTCGACGATCACGTTCTTGTCGTCGTTGGGGTCGGGCTCGACCATCGCCAGGCGGATCTCCTCCTCCAGCGCACCGATGCGCTCGCGCGCCGACTCGAGCATCGCCCGCAGCTCCGGGTCATCTCCGTCCTCGGCGAGCAGCTCTCGGGCTCCCTCGAGATCGCCGGCCACACGCCGGTATTCGGCCGCCAGGTGGGCGGCGGTCTCGAGCTCGCGGTAGGCCCTGCTGGCAGCGGTGAACCGCTCGCGGTCGGCGATCACCGCGGGGTCTGACAGCTCGCGCTCGAGCTCGGCAAAGCGCACCTCTATTTGCGAGACAAGTTCGTCGATCATGCTTGATTCGAGTGTAGGCGGAGTCAGGCCACGACCGGCGTCCGCGGCCGGCGCTCAGGCGGGCACGGCGGCGGGCGTCTGCACGAACTCGTACTCGCTCGGGTCGAGCACGCGCACGCGCTCCTCGTAGTCGCGCATGTAGCCGGGCCAGTTGGTCACGACCCGCCCGTGCTCGTCGCGGTACCAGGAGTCGCACTGTGTCCAGGCCGTGCCCGCAAACCGCGACTGAAGCTCGCGGTCGCTCGCCGCCTCCACCTCCGGGCGCACGCTGATCGCCGCCCCGCGGTCGCGGACCTGCTCCAGCGCCTGGCGGATGTAGGAGGCCTGCGCCTCCTCGTAGGCGATGATCGAGCCCCCCGAGGTGTTGGTGTTGGGCCCGTAGACCAGGAACAGCGACGGGAAACCCGGGCACGGAGATCCCCAGGTGGGCGTGCGCTCCTTCGGCCCAGGCGTCCTCGAGCGAGAGGCCGTCGGCGCCGGTGACCGCCATCGGGAACATGAACTGCGTGGTGCGAAAGCCGGTGGCGTAGATGATGCAGTCGACCTCGCGCTCGGCGCCGTCGGCGCTCACCACTCCGCCTTCGGACAGGCGGGCGATCGGCTCGGTCACCAGCTCCACGTTCTCGCGCTGCAACGCGGGCAGGAACCACGAGCTGAACAGGATCCGCTTGCAGCCGAACGTGTAGTCGGGCCACGCCTTGCGACGGACCTCCGGGTCGCGCAGCTGCCAGCGCATGAACAGCGCGGAGCGCGCCCAGCCGATCTTCCCCCACGTCCCCGGGTTGCGGATCATCAGCGTCAGCGACTCGGCGTACTGGTAGAGGCCCCAGCGCCGCAGGCGCTCGATCGCCGGAGCGCGCCTGAACAGCGGCTCGCAGCCAGCGGGGATAGGCGTGGTTCTTGCGCGGTAGGAACCAGTTGCCGGTGCGCTGGAAGACGAACAGCCGCGCGGCCTGCTCCGCCACCTCGGGCACGAACTGCACGGCGCTCGCGCCGGTGCCGATCACGGCCACGCGCTTGCCGCGCAAGTCGTAGTGGTGATCCCAGCGCGCGGAGTGGAAGCTGTGGCCGGCGAACGAGCTCTCGAGCCGGGGTTGGGCCGGCTGGTGCAGCTGGCCGGTGGCGATGATCAGCGCGTCGGCTTCGAACACCCGCCCGTCGGAGCTCTCCACCCGCCAGCGACCGGCCTCGCCCACCCAGGTGCAGGCGGTCACGTCGGTGTTCGGGGTGACGAGGCGGTCGATGCCGTGCTCGCGCGCCACGCCCTGCAGGTAGCGCAGGATCTCCTCCTGCGGCGAGCACAGCCGCGACCAGTCGGTGCGCTGGGCGTAGCTGAACGAGTACAGGTGCGACGGGCACGTCGCACGCGCACCCCGGATACGTGTTGTAGAGCCACGTGCCGCCCACCTCGGGCCCGCGCTCCAGGATCGTGATGTCCTCGAAGCCGTGCCGGCGCAGCTCGATCGCGGCGGCGACGCCGCCGAATCCCGCCCCCACGATCAGCACGCTGGGACCCGCAGCCACGGACAGAGAGACTACGCGACCACTTCGACGCCGACCAGGTCCTCTGCCGACGCCTGCCCCGGCGCTTCGACGGCCAGCACGGCCTCCAGCGCGGCGATCGCCACGGCCAGCTGGGCCAGGTCGGGCTCGCGGGTCGTGAGCCGCTGCAGCTGCATCCCCGGGTACATCAGCGCCCTCACCCAGCCACGGCGGCGGTTGCGCCCCGCCCATTTGATGATCTCGAACGAGACGCCGGCGATCACCGGCACGCCCAGCACCCGCGTCACCAACAGCAGGTACCAGGCGGGGACGCCGATCGGCGCGAACACCACGATGGCCACGATCATCACCACCAGCAGGAAGCTCGTCCCGCAGCGGGGATGAAGACGCGAATAGAGCGTGGCTCGTTCCGGCACGAGCTCGTCGTCGGCCTCGAAGCACGAGATCGCCTTGTGCTCGGCGCCGTGGTATTCGAGCACGCGGCGCAGGTCGGGCAGGCGAGAGAGCAGGGCCAGGTAGCCGAGGAAGATCGCCGTCCTGAGCACGCCCTCCACGATCCAGAACAAGAGCGACGAACGCCCGACCTGACTGCGGATGATGCCCGCCAGTCCCAGCGGCAGGACGAAGAACAGGCCCACCGCGAAGGCCACCGCCAGCACAACGGTCACCGCCCACGTCGCCCCGGAGACCTGCTCGCCCTCCCCCTCCGGAAGCTGAGCGTTGGCCGAGATGCCGAGCGCCCGCAGCCCGATGGCCAGCGACTCGGCCAGCGCGACGACGCCCCGGATCACCGGCAGGCGGTAGATCCGATGCCGCCCCGCCCAGGAGTCGAGCGGAAAGGTCTGGGTCTCGATCGGCGCCGGGAGCGCCGTCGGCCGACGCTGCCTCCCAGGCAGAAGGTTTGCGAACGGCGAGCGCCCACGTCCGGACGCCGCGCATCATCACTCCCTCGAGCACCGCCTGTCCGCCGACGGGCGCGTCGCGGGATGCGGTCAGGGCCGGCCGCTCCCCAACCGCAGTCATCTGCGGGTCAGCTGCCGGCGGTTGCCCGGGCCGCGCGGCGTCCCCTGGCCGCACGGCGCTGGAAGCGTTCAACCCGTCCACCGGTGTCGACCAGCTTCTGGCGGCCGGTGTAGAACGGATGGCATGCGGAGCAGATCTCGACGTGGATCTCAGGCTTGGTGGAGCGCGTCGTGAACTCGTTGCCGCACGTGCAGCGCACGTGGGCCTCTACGTATTCGGGGTGGATCTCGTTCTTCATCTATAGACCCAGTTTAGCCGCCGGCGGTGGCCGCACCGGAGCGTGGGAGACCTGCGGTCGGGGAGCCCGAGCTCGACGTGGAGCTCGGACACATGGCGGTTATCGAGCCGGTCCCTCCCGGCCGCTGGCTGATCTGGTGCTCGGGATCGACGGTCACGGTCGGAGCCCCGGAGGAGGCGGTGCACGCCGGTCCCGTGAAAACGACCACCCGCTGCTCATGCGGCATGAGCTGCGGCACCGTGACCGTCTGGGCGGGTCCACCGACCGGGCGTGAACTGGACCTCGACTGCGCTGGCCGTGGTCAGGCCCAGATTGCTGACCTCGGCGCTGTAGGTGTCCTCCGCGGGGTTGCCGCTCACGGGCTGCACGGACACCGAATCGACGTTCAGCTCCGGGCGCATGTCCGGCTGCCAGCAGTCCGGCCCGGTGCGCACCGTGGTGCCGAGCGTCTGCCCGTCGGATCCCACCCAGCGGAAGGTCACCCGGAAGTGGTAGAGCCCGGGCACTGGGACGCCGCTCACCGGGTGGTGGACGATCCACACGTCGTTTGGGAGCTGGCCGAGCGTCGCGGGATGGGGCGCCAGCCACGTTCCGAGATCGCCGCCATGAACCGTGATCACCTGGCCGTCGTTCAGACCGAAGAGCTGAAAGCGCATCGCCAGGCGCCCGGTCCCGGGCAGCGGTCGCATCACCGCGGTGATCGACACGGTCCGTCGGCTCGAATCCAGCGCGTGCTTGCAGGCCGCACTCGTGAGCGTCGTCCGGTCGCTCGGCACGGTCGAGCCCAGCGCGAGCGCGGCGGTAGCCGTCAGTCCGACGATCGTGGCGCCAAGCAGGGCACAGAGCAGCCGTCGCATGCTGAGGTAAACAACCCTGGGGGCCGAAGTTGCCGCGTTGGGTCGATGACCCCGCGTTGGGGGGTCATCGGCCTTCCGGGTCGGGAGGCGGGCAGGGGCGCCCTTGTGGGGCCGACCACCGCCATAACGTGCATGAGCGCGCGGCTTGCCTCCGCACGTGTCGCGTTTTGGCGGCTATAGCAACCGAAACGTGACACGTAGCGCCAGCGGCGAGGTGCTCATGCACGAAACGGTCGTCGGAGAGCTGCCGTGGGCAGCCGCGGCCCAGCAAGCCGCCCGCCCCACGCCGCACCCGCGGCGCCGCTCGGCCCCACGCCGCACCCGCGGCGCCGCCGGCCCCACGCCGCACCCGCGGCGCCGCGCGGCGCCGCCCGGCCCCGCACCCCCCTAAGTGATCGTGTACAGCGGCCCGTCGCCGCCCTCGGGCGGCGTCAGGCGCCCGCCCTTGGCCGTGATCGCCCCGCACTGCACGCAGTTCGTGTAGTTGACGATCACGTCCACGGGCCCCGACTCGGGGGCGTCCTCGGGGATCTCGTAGACGCCCGGCCGGGCACATCCACTGCCACGCCTCGGCGACCTCGCGAGGGACCTCCTTCTCCACGCGAATGTGGTTGGGAGCGTCGTCACGCGTCGCGTTGCCGGAGATGAAGACGCTCGAGAGCTTGTCGAAGGTGTACTTACCGTCGGGCTTCGGATAGGTGTCCTTCTTGTCGCCGACCGTCACCGGCGCCTGGGCGTCCGGGTGGTTGGCCCAGCGCCCGCCGGGGAACCGGCCCTTGGAGACAACCATCGCGTTGGTGATCGCGCCGCCCAAGAAGAAGCCCTTGGCGAACGGCTGCTTCATGTTCCGGGTCTCGTACAGGTCCTTGGCGATCACCGAGTTCTGGACCCGGCGCTGATATCCGCTGAGGTCCGTGCCGCCGGCCTTCAACGACTCGTAGATCGTCTCAGCGGCCATGATGCCGGCATGGATCGCGTAGTGGATCCCCTTCAGGATCGGCACATTGACCATGCCGGCGCCGTCGCCGCACAGGACCATGCCCGGCGCCGAGAGCTCGGGCATCGCCCAGAAGCCGCCCTCGGGGATCGCCTTGGCCCCCCAGGCGACGCGCTTGCCGCCCTCTAGGATCCGGCGTACGAGCTTCGAGGTCTTGAACTGCTGCAGCAGGTCGTGGACTGAAACCGTGGCGTCGGTGTAGTCGAGCCCCACCACGAAGCCAATGGAAACCCGGTCGGATCCCATGGGGTAGATCCACGAGCCGCCGAACTCGTGCCACCGGGCGCCGTAGCGGAGCGGCCAGCCGAGCGTGTGGATCACCCGCTCGTGCGGTTTGGGGACCTCCCAGACCTCCTTGACACCCAGCGACCAGACCTGCGGCTCGCGGTCCTCCGCCAGCCCGAACTCCTTGATCGCCGCGCCCGTCAGGTGGCCCCAGGTGCCCTCGGCCAGCACCGTTGCCCTGGCGGTCACGTCGGAGCCCGGCTCGAAGTTCGAGAGCTCCTCGCCGTCCTTTCCCCGACCCTTGTCGCCCGAGCGCACGCCACGCACCACCCCGTCCTCGACGAGTAGCTTCTGGGCGCTGGTCTCGGTCAGGATGTACGCCCCAGCCTCTTCCGCCTTATCGGCTAGCCAGCGGGAGAGCTCGGCCACGCTGACCATGTAGTTACCGTGGTTGCGGAACGGAGGCGGCGTCGGCTTCAGCGGCAGGGCGGCGTTCGCGCTGAGCATCCAGTAGACCGAATCCTTGTCGACGGTCCCGTACGTTGGCCAGTCCGAGGGCTCGAGGTCCGGGAACAGCTCCTTGAGCCCAGAGGGGCGCATCATCGCGCCCGACAGGTTGTGCGCTCCGCACGCCTTGCCCTTCTCGATGACCGCCACCGGCACTTCGCCCAGACGCTCCATCAGGTCAGGATCGTCGCCCGAGGAGCTGGAGCAGCTTGTTGGCGCACGCCAGCCCCGCCGGACCGCCGCCGACGATCACGACGCCGACGTCGATGCGCTCGTCCTCCGGGTCGAGCTCGTGCTTGACGAACTCCTCCGGCGATGAGACTGGCGGCGGATACTCGCTCGGCGCGACCGGACCGCGGCCGTTTCGCGACGCCACGGGTTAGGAGCCCTTCTTGGCCTTGATGGCCTCGGTCAGCTTGGGCAGGATCTTGTTCAAATCGCCGACGATTCCCAGGTCGGAGAACTCAAAGATCGGCGCGTTGCCGTCCTTGTTGATGGCCACGATGTTCTCCGAGGACTGCATCCCGACCTTGTGCTGGATCGCGCCCGAGATCCCCGCCGCCAGGTAGAGCTTCGGCGACACGGTCTTGCCCGTCTGTCCGATCTGGGCGGCGTAGGGGTACCAGCCGGCATCGACCACGGCCCGGGTCGCCGCCACGGCGGTGTTGCCGCCGAACGCGGCCGCGAGCTCCTCGGCCAGCTGAAAGCCCTCGGCTTTACCCAGGCCCCGGCCCCCGGCCACCAGGATGTCGGCGCCCTCGATGTTGACGTCGGCGCCGCGCTGCTCGCCGCGCTGCGACCATCTTCGCCTGGTTGGACCACGGCGAGTACTCGACCTCGACGTCGACAACCTCAGCCGCCGCTCCGTCGCGCGTGGCGACCTCGAAGGCGTTGATCCGCCCGATGATGATCCCCAGCTCGCCCTTGTAGCGGGAGACCGAGATCTTCGAGTCCTGCAGGATCGGACGCTCGGCCACGAGCTTGCCGTCCTCGGCGCGCACCGCCGTGACCTCCATGGTCACACCGGCCTGCTTGCGGGCCGCGAGCCCGGCGCCGATCTCGAACCCGAGCAAACCGCCGCCGAACAGCGCGTAGGCATGGCCGTTTTCGTCGATGACCTTGGACATCACGTCGACGACGGGCTGGGCCAGACCTTCCTCGCCGCGCGCCCGGAACACCTTGGTCGCCCCATAGGCGCCGAGCGACTGGCAGAGCTCGTCGCTCAGATCGTCTCCGCCCACGACCACCGCGTGGCACTGGCCGCCGATCTCCTCGGCCCGCGCCGCTCCCTCGGACACGGCGCCCAGCGAGTTCTTGTTGAACTCGCCCTCGTAGTGAAGAACGTATGTAAGGACGTCTGCCATGCCTAGATCAGCTTCCTTTCCTCGAGCCAGGAGACGATCTTCTCGACTGTCTCGTTCGTGTCCTCGTCTTCGATCACCTGTCCGGCGGCCTTGGCCGGAGGATCGTGGAAGTCCCCACACTGCACGCGGGAGCCCTCCTCGCCGACGAGCGCGCCGTCGATGCCCACATCGCCCGTGGCCACGGACTCGAGCGGCTTTTTCTTGGCGCCCATGATCGCCTTCAGCGACGGGTAGCGGGGCTCGTTGATCGCGTCGCCCACGGAGATCACCGCCGGCAGCTCGATTTGCACGGTGTCGTAGCCGTACTCCGCCTGGCGCTCGCAGCGCAGGCCGCCGTCCGCCACGTCCATCTGGATCACCTGCGTGAGCGAGGGCATCTTCAGGTGGTCGGCGACGACGGCGCCGATCGTGTAGCACTCGCCGTCGTCCGACTGCTGGCCGAGCAGCACCAGGTCGGGCTGCTCGGACTCGAGCGCCTTCGACAGGGCATAGCCCGTGGCCGCCACGTCGGAGCCGGCGAGCGCCGAATCTGAGAGGTGTACCGACCGGTCGGCGCCTAGCGAGACCGCTTTGTGCAGCGCGCGCACGGCCGACTCTGGGCCCATCGTCACGGCGACGATCTCATCAACCTGGACCGAGCCCCCCTCGCGGATCTGCATCGCCGCCTCGATCGCGTGCGTGTCGTACGGGTTCAGGTTCTTCTCCCCCGAACGGTCCATCCGCCCCGTCGAGGGGTCGATTCGCTTCTCGACGGCGGCGTCCGGCACCTCTTTGACCAGGACGCAAATTTTCACTTCTCAATGCCTCCTAAATGCTGGAACGGATGAATAGTACCCATGTCGTTGACTGACGAGTCAATCAGCTTTAGTGAACGTCCGTACACCGGATCGGCGCATCGGCCTCGCCCACGGCCGCCAAACCTCACCTAGACCCGTACGGCGTCGCCTCCGCCGGCGCTAAACCCGCGCCGCGCCGCGGATGAAGTCGACGATGTCCTGCGTCGATGCCCCGGGGCCGAACACCTCGGCCACGCCGAGGGACTTGAGCTCGGGGATGTCGTCCTCGGGGATCGTGCCCCCGAGGGTGATCAGCACGTCGTCGACGCCCTGCTCCTTCAGGAGCTCCACCACCCGCGGCACGAGCGTCATGTGCGCGCCCGAGAGGATCGACAGCCCGACGGCGTCGGCGTCCTCCTGGATGACCGTCTCCACGATCTGCTCCGGCGTCTGGTGCAGGCCGGTGTAGATGACCTCCATGCCGGCGTCGCGCAGCGCCCGGGCGATGATCTTCGCCCCCCGGTCGTGGCCGTCGAGCCCGGGCTTGGCGACGACGACGCGGATTTTCTTCTCGGTGGAGGTGGCCATGGTGGGTGACGCCGATTGTATTTGTGCTTAAGAGGGCGCGCTTCACGCGCGCCCGTTTATCGGCACCGGCCCTCGCGGCGTCGCCGGGCGCGTCGGCCCTGCTCAGAACTGTGGCGACTCGCTGTAGCTGCCGAACACGCCCTGCAGAGCGGCAGTCATCTCGCCTTCGGTGACCCCGGCCCGGGCCGCGTCGAGCAGGTGTGGCATCAGGTTCTCGCGCTCCTCGCGGGCCGCGCGCTCCAGCTGCTCGAGCGACTGCTGGGCGCGCTCTTGATCGCGCCCCGCGCGGACTGCCTTGACGCGCTCGATCTGCTCGGCCTCGAGCTGAGGGTCGATGCGCAGGATCGGAATTTCCCCATCGGCGCCTTCGGTGTAGGCGTTGACACCCACCAGCTTGCGCTCTCCGGACTCCAGCTCCTGCTGGTAGCGGAAGGCGGCGTCGGCGATCTCGCGCTGCGGGAAGCCGCGCTTGACCGCCTCCACCATCCCCCCCAGCTCGTCGATCTTGGCGAAGTACCGATACGCCTGCTCCTCCATCCGGTCGGTGAGCGCCTCGAGGAAGTAGGACCCTCCGAGCGGGTCGATCGTGTTGGCAACGCCCGTCTCCTCGGCGATGATCTGCTGCGTCCTCAGCGCCACCCGCACCGCCTCCTCGGTGGGCAGGGCCAGCGCCTCGTCGAACGAGTTGGTGTGCAGCGACTGGGTGCCGCCCAGGACCCCGGCAAGCGCCTCGATCGCCGTTCGCACGATGTTGTTGAGCGGCTGCTGGGCGGTCAGCGAAACGCCGGCGGTCTGGGTGTGAAAGCGCATCAGGAGCGAGCGCTCGTCGCGGGCGCCGAACGTGTCGCGCAGCTCGCGGGCCCAGATCCGCCGCGCCGCGCGGTACTTGGCGATCTCCTCGAAGAAGTCGATGTGGGCGTTGAAGAAGAACGACAGCCGCGGCGCGAAATCATCGACGTCGAGGCCCCTGGCGACCGCCTGCTCGACGTACGTCAGGCCGTCCTTGAGCGTGAACGCCAGCTCCTGCGCGGCCGTGGAGCCCGCCTCGCGGATGTGGTAGCCGGAGATCGACACCGGGTGCCAGCGCGGCATGTGCGTCGAGCACCACTCGATCATGTCGCCCACCACCCGCATCGCCGGATCGACCGGGAAGCACCACTCCTTCTGGGCGATGTACTCCTTGAGGATGTCGGTCTGGATCGTGCCCGCCAGCTGCTCCGGCCCGATCCCCTTACGCTCGGCGGCGACCACGTAGAACGCCAGCATGATCGCCGCCGGCGCGTTGATCGTCATCGACACGCTGACCTCGTCGAGCGGAATCTCGGCGAACAAGGTCTCCATGTCCGACAGCGTGTCGATCGCCACGCCCTCCCGGCCAACCTCCCCCAGAGAACGGGGGTGATCGGAGTCGTGCCCCATCAACGACGGCATGTCGAACGCCGTCGAGAGGCCGGTCTGGCCGTGATCCAGCAGGTAGCGAAAGCGGGCGTTGGTCTCCTGCGGCGGTGCCGAATCCCGCGAACTGGCGCATGGTCCACAAGCGACCGCGGTACATCGAGCGATATACGCCGCGCGTGTAGGGGAATTCGCCCGGCGACCCGATCGCCTGCTCGAGATCGCCCGGCAGATCGGACTCGGTGTAGAGCGGCTTTACCGGCTCGCCGGAGATCGTGGAGAACGGCGCCTCGCGCTCCGGTCCCATCTCGGCGTCGCCCGGACGCTCGCGATCGGTGTCTCGCGCCCGGGTGGCCATGCAGCAAAGTCTACGGCGGACCTTGACCCCGGTGCGGCCCCCGCCTAGGCTTGTCCGGCTATCTTCCGGAGGAGCGACGGGGTGCATTGGTGGGCAACGCATGGCCGG
Source organism: uncultured Actinomycetes bacterium (assembly GCA_963846075.1). Taxonomy (GTDB): domain Bacteria; phylum Actinomycetota; class Thermoleophilia; order Solirubrobacterales; family Solirubrobacteraceae; genus Palsa-465. The sequence goes on from CAWJUS010000019.1 coordinate 58,297, forward strand.
GGCATCGATTCAGCGTTGAGCGCGCGGATCTCGCCAGTTCGCGAACGGTGGCTCTCTGGAGCAAGGGCAGGTCGGCTGGAGCCGACCTGCGTCACCTAATCAACACTGGAGGGCTCTTATGAGCAAATTGCGTCCGAGGGCACCTAGCCCCGCGCTTGTCGTATCCATCGTCGCACTGGTCGTGGCGCTTGGCGGCACGAGCTACGCGGCGTTCAAGATCGGCACCGGCCAAATCAAGAACGGTGCTGTCACCAACTCAAAACTCGCCGCCAACGCTGTGGGCCCAGCGAAGATCAAGAACAACGGGGTGACCGCGTCGAAGATCAACCCCAGCGGCCTCAGGGTTCCGAACGACCAGACCGCGTCCAACTTCACGCAGAGTTCACCCGCCCAGACGCTCACCGGTACTACCGCGACGGTCGGGTCGCCGATCCAGATCACGACCACGGGCACCAAGCGGGTCTTCGCGTCAGCCGCCGTGCATGCAGTCAATACGACGGCGACGGGGTTCTACCTCGTATGCCGCATCACGATCGACGCGACCTCGGGTGTCAACGACACCGCCTTCAACCCGCACACCGCCCCCGTTGACGCGTCCGTGTCACCGCTGGCGTCGGCGGTGGTGGGAGCCGGAACCCACACCGTGACGCTGCTCTGCTCCTCCATCGTCGGAGGCTCCAGAGTCGTGGACGCCGCGCTCGGGACTTGGGCGGTTGCCCAGATAACGGCAGCGCTTAGAGCCGTTTGAACGCATGACCGCCGGGGCGGCCTGCGGGCCGCCCCGGCTCGGTCGTCGGCGGGCGGCCCGGTTGCCGGGGGCTGTGGCCCGGCGGCCGGGCGTCACCGGCCATCCTTGCCGCGCTCATGCCGCTAACTCGAGCGCGGGTGCGCGGTCGGCGTACGGGTCGAAAAACGCAGCAAACCCGGTGCCCGGCCGCGGCCTTGGCCACATAAGCGTCTCCAGGACGCTTATGTGGCCAAACTCGGCGCGCGGTGGGGGCTTTGCTGCGAAATACGCCCCGTGCGCGGTTCGACGGCCGCAGCTCGGCTACCAGCGCACCTTCAAATCAGGCCGCCACCACGGCTTGCGCCGGACAGCCGGAAGGCGCCCTTGGAGGCGTCTGGCCCTGCCGCGAGCCACGAACGCGGCGCTTCCCACGCCGCCCGCGACGGCCGCCCCGGCGATCGCGCCCCCGGCCTTCAGCCACAACCCCAGGCGATCGAAGCGCAGCACCTCCCACCCTTCCTCGCTCGCCACGCGCGCCAGCTCGGCGTCGGGATTGACCGCCACGGGATGGCCGACCGCGCGCAGCATCGGCAGGTCTGACGCCGAGTCGGAGTAGGCGTAAGACGCGGCGAGGTCGATTCCCTCGCGTGCCGCCAGCTGCTCGATCGCCAGCGCCTTCTCGGAGCCGTAGATGAACAGCCCCGCGGGCTTTCCGGTGAAGACGCCGTCTCTGACCTCCGAGAACTCCGACCCGATCCCGCCGTCGAGTGCCAGGACGCGGGCCAGGACCTGGGCCAGTTCGCGCGAGGCGGCGGTGGCGATGTACACGCGCCGGCCGGCGTCCTGGTGCTCGTAGGCGACCGCCAGCACCCGGGGATAGATGCGCGGAAGGATCCGCGCCAGTACGTCTGGCCCCAGCCGCTCCAGGTCGCGCACGCGCGATCCGGCCAGCGCTGCCGAGATACGGTCCCGCAGCGCGTGCGTGGCCTCGTCGGTCGAGCCGTGCAGGCGGAAGCGCAGGTTGGCCCAGGCGTCGGCCATGAGCTGGCGCCCGGAGAGCAGTCCCGCGCTGTACGCCGCGCGCCCGAACTGGAAGGCGGAGGAGCCTTCCATCAGCGTGCGGTCAAGATCGAAGAACGCGGCCGCCCGCGCGGTCGCTTCCGGCTCCGGGGTGGCGCCGTCGCCGGCGCTCAGTTGCCGTTCACCTCCACGATCACGGCGTCGCCCTGGCCGCCGCCGGAGCAGATCGCCGCGCAGCCGCGGCCCGCCGCCTCGGCGGCGCAGCTCGTGCACCAGCGCTCCTAGGATTCTCGCCCCGGAAGCACCGATTGGATGACCCAGCGCGACGGCGCCGCCGTTGACGTTGACCTTTTCCTCGTCGATGCCGAGCATGCGAATGGAGTTGACCGCCACGGAGGCGAACGCCTCGTTGATCTCCCAGAGGTCGATGTCCTCGGCCTGAAGGCCGACCTGCGCCAGAGCCTTGCGAGCAGCCTTTGCGGGCGTACGGGCCAGGTAGGGGAAGTCGTCGGCCACCTGCGCCTGGGCGATGATCGTGGCCAGCGCCGGGCGGTGGTTGCGCCGGGCCCAATCGTCGCTGGCCACGACGAGCGCGCCGGCGCCGTCATTGACGCCGGGTGCGTTGCCGGCGGTGTGCGAGCCGTCCTTTACGAAGATCGGGGGCAGTTTGGCCAGCTGCTCGAGGCTCGTGTCGCGCCGAGGGCTCTCGTCGATCTCCACCACCGTCTCCCCTTTCCTGCCCTGGATTGTGACCGGCACGATCTCCTCGGGCAGCCGGCCGTCGTCGGTGGCCGCGATCGCCAGCTGGTGGGAACGCAGCGCCCAGCGGTCCATGTCGGGCCTGGTCAGCTCGAGCTCGGATGCCACCTCGCTGGCGTCCTCGGCCATGTGCTTGCCGGAGAAGGGGTTGGTCAGCCCATCCTTGATCATCGCGTCGATCGCCTTGCCGTCGCCCATGCGCAGGCCGAATCGGGCTTGCGGGAGCAGGTAGGGCGCGTTCGACATGGATTCCATGCCGCCGGCCACGGCGATCTCCAGATCGCCCGCGCGCACCGCCGTGTCGAGCAGCGCCGCCGCGCGGATCCCCGACGCGCAGACCTTGTTGATCGTCTCCGAGGGGACCTCTTTGGGGACGCCGGCCTTGATCTGGGCCTGGCGGGAGGGGATCTGACCCTGGCCCGACTGGAGCACCTGGCCCATCACAACGTGCTCCACCTGCTCCGGAGCGACCTCGGCGCGCTCCAGCGCGGCCTTGATCGCGGCCGCGCCGAGCTCGGTGGCGTCGAGCTCCTTGAGGCCGCCGCCGAGCTTGCCTATCGGCGTTCTGGCTGCGGACAGGATGACGGTCTTCGGCATCTGGGTTCCCGAAAGTGACGGTCAGACAATCGTAGTAGCGCGCCCGGCCACGGCCCGCGCCGGTGCCGCCCGGGCACCGGCCCGCGCGGCCCGGTCAATAGCCCACCAGGCCACCACGCTGCCCATGCCGACCTCAGCGCCCGCGGACTTGACCGCGGCGCTTGGCGTGACGCCTGACCTGCCCGATGCGCGCCGCGCCGAGGATGCCCACGACCAATGCCCCGCCGAGCGCGGCCACCAGCAGCGCGACCCCGATCGCGACGTGACCGCCGACCCCGAGGAAGCTGATCTTGACGCTCTGGGTGTTCTCGAAGATGAAGATCAGCAGCAGGATCAGCACGATCGCCCCGGCGACGAAGCCGCTGAACGCCGTCGAGACTCGGGTTCGCGGCGGCCTGGCCGGAACGGGCTGCGCGGCCCGGCGCTGTCCGTCGCGGTCCGCTCCTGCGCGGCCGGCCGGTCGGGCGCCGGCGGCTCGGGCTCTAGCGGTGGTCGCTCACTGGCCATCTGCTGGCGATCCTACCCGCATCGTTGCGGTTCATTCCGGCCCGGATGGATGCGAATCAACCCGTGTGACAATCCTCCATATGCAGCTCGAGCTGAGCGACGACCACACGCTGCTGCGCAACACGGTGCGCGAGTTCGCCGAGCAGGAGATCGCCCCCGTGGCCGAGGAACTCGACCGCACGAAGGCGTTCCCCTACGAGATCGTGCAGCGCCTGGCGGAGCTCGATCTGATGGGCATCCCGTTCCCCGAGGAATACGGAGGAGCAGGCGGCGACACGCTGGCCTACGCGCTGGTCGTGGAGGAGCTGGCGCGGGTCGACTCCTCGGTGGCGATCACGCTCTGCGCCCATACTTCCCTGGGAACGCAGCCGATCTACCTCTTCGGCAGCGAGGATCAAAAGCAGGACTGGCTGCCGCAGCTATGTAGCGGCGACCGGCTCGGTGCGTTTGGGCTGACCGAGCCCGAGGCAGGCTCGGATGCGGGCAACACGCAGACCCGGGCCGTGCTCGAGGACGGCCAGTGGGTGATCAACGGCGCAAAGCAGTTCATCACCAACGCCGGCACTCGCATCTCCGGCGTGGTCGTGATCACGGCGCTGACGGGACACTCAGGCCAGGACGGAGCGGGAGGCCGCGAGATCTCCAACCTTTTGATTCCCAACGGGACGCCGGGATACGAGCAGGGACAGCCTTACCGCAAGATGGGCTGGAACGCCTCGGACACCCGACCGCTGACGTTCGATGACTGCCGCGTGCCGGCCGAGAACCTCATCGGGCCCCGCGGGGCGGGACTGCGCCAGTTCCTGCGCGTGCTCGACATCGGACGTATCGGCGTCGCCGCGATGGGTGTCGGCCTGGCGCAGGGAGCGTTCGAGCAGGCGCTGGCCTACGCCAAGGAGCGGCGCGCATTCGGAACCCCAATCTCCAAGTTCCAGGCCATCCAGGCCAAGCTGGCCCGCCTGTCGACGGAGATCGAAGCTACGCGGCTGCTGGTGCACAAGGCCGCCTGGCTCAAGGACCGGGCGGCCGACTTCAGCCTGACCGCGGCCCAGGCCAAGCTCAAGAGCGGCCGGCTGGCGGTCTGGGCCGCCGACGAGGCGGTCCAGATCCACGGCGGCTACGGGTACATCGAGGAGTATCCGGTGTGCCGCTTCTATCGCGACGCCAAGATCCTCACGATCGGCGAGGGCACCGACGAGGTCCAGGAGCTGGTCATCGCCCGCGCTCTCGGGGCATGAGCGCCCCGGCATGAGCGCCGGGCGCGCACTGGCGCTGACGATCGCAGCATCGGCCCTCGTCATGACCTTCTCTGCCGCCGCCGCGGCCCAGAACGGCGCCGCTCGGCTCGAGGGGACCTTCGCGCTGAGCGGCCGGGTCACGGTCGCCGTTCACATCAAGGCCGAGCACAGAGGCCAGCACGTGGCGCGCGTCTGGAGCTTCACCCCGCTTTGCCCCACCGGGGCTTGCGCCGACGTGCTCTTGACGCGACAGCGCGCGGGCGGAACCGACACGCTCACCCTGCACAGCGTCTCGCCCGGCAATTACCGGGGCCAGAGCGCGTTCGCGGCGCCGCTCGGCTGTGAGCGGCCAGCTACAGCCGAGCGGTGAAACGGCTCGCTTCACGATCACCGTCCGCGTCACGGCCGCCTCGGGCTCCTCGGACGGCCTGATCGCCACCGGCATCAAGGCCACCTATACAAACCGCGTGCGGTCGAACAACACCAGCTGCGTGTTCCCCCGAGCCACGACGCCGCCGTCTACCGAGGCACGCTGCAAACCATGACGCCCACCGCGGTCGGACCTGCGACAAGCGCGAGCGTGAGCACAGCCACCCGGCGCCCGCCCGGCGCGCCCTCAGCGGCCTATCGCCTGCGGGAAGTTGAAGTAGTGGTTCGGATCCACGCGCCGCTGGACCTCCACCAGCCGCCCATAGTTTGAGCCGTAGTAGGCCCGCCGCCAGTTCCGAAGCTGGGGGTCGATGTAGTTCTGGTAGGCCATCCCCGAGACGTGCCCTCGCATCGAGGCGTACGTCTGATCCAGCCATGACGAGCCGCCGTCATAGCTCAAGTACTGGATGCACGCCGTCGCATTGCGGTGCACGAACGCGGTCGCCTGGGGCGAGATGCGATTGATCGCCCCGCCGTAGGAGTCGAACAGGATCGCCCCGGAGCCGGGCTGCTCCTGACGTCGTTCGATCGCGCGCACCAGCGCGTCCCGAGCGCCGGCTGACAGCGGTCCGGTGAGGTAGTCGGACTTGGCGCGGAAGCTTGCCCGCTCGAGCATGCCCCCGGGCCGCGTGCCACTCGTGTGGCAGCTCTGAAGCGAGCGCCCCAGGCACCCTGCCCAGCGCACCTGGAGGGCGAGGTAGTCCTGGTCCCCGCTTTGCACCGCGGCGCCGCCCACCCCCGCCAGCGCTCCGAGCAGCCGACCCAGGTCGCTTGACGGTCCGAGGTACTGACCCGACACGAGCGCGCTCGGCCCGGTCTGGAGATGAAACACAGAGCTCAAGCGGTCGTCGGCGTGAGGCGCCCAGCGCAACCAGGCGTCGAGCGCCTGGCCGGCCGAGGACCACGGCCAGTTGACGGTGAACCACGACGCCGCCCGCGGAAGCTGGTGCAGCCTGAGCCTGAGGCTGGTGACGACGCCGAAGTTTCCCCCGCCGCCGCCGCGGAGCGCCCACAGGAGATCGGCATCCGAGTTTCGGTCCACCGTCCACAGCCGGCCGTCGGCGGTCACGATCTCGGCGCCGATCACGTTGTCCGTGGCCAGGCCGAACGCCCGGCCGGCGAGCCCCACCCCGCCCCCCAACGCGTGGCCGCCGATGCCCACCGACGGGCACGACCCGGCGGGGATCGTCGCCCCGGCCCGCGCGAGCGCGGAGTAGACGTCGATCAGCTGCGCGCCGGCGCCGATCGTCGCCGTCCCCGCCCGCCGGTCGACGCTCACCCGGCGCAGGTTGCGCAGGTCGAGCACCACGCCGCCCGACAGCGTGGAGTAGCCCGCGTAGCTGTGTCCGCCCGAGCGCGCCCGCATCGGGACGCCGTTCCCCACCAGCCAGCGCACGGCATCCCTGACGTCCCCGCGGTCCAGGGGTCGCGCAACTGCCCGCGGCAGGACGGAGTCGAAGCGCTCGTTATAGACCTCCGCTGCGGTGGCGAAGCCACGAGCGCCGCGCTCGATCACCGGCCCGCGGATCGCGGCGGCGAGCGAGCCGCGCGACGCGCGCCGGCCGGCCGCTACGCGCGCCGCGGTCGACGGATGGGCTGCGGCGGAGTGCGCGCAGCCGGTCGCCGCGACAGCGAGCCCAACTCCCGCGGCCCCCGCTCCGGCCATGAACGCGCGGCGGTCAATACGCGTATCGGCGTCGCCGTCCATGCCCAAAGCTTCTCAGCTGGCGCCCTCGCCGGAAGGCGACGGCGCTTCGGTGACGCAGCGCCCCTTGGTGACGTAGGGCTCGAGCGCCGCACGAAGATCGGCGGGCCAGGGCACCTTCGTCATCGCGCGGGCGTCGACGCACACGTGGCGCAGGAAGCCGGTCGTGATCACAGTCCCCTGTCGGCGCACCGTGTACCTGCTGGTGAGCGATGAGTCGGTCGGGGGATCGAGCTCCACCGCGATCTCGAGCTCTTCCTCGAAGCGCGCGGGCGCCAGGAAGCGGATGCCCGCCTCGGCCACGACCACGTCGACGCCCGAGGCCACCATCTCCCGGTAGGAGCGCTCGAAGGCTTTGGTCAGCAGGCCGGTGTGCGCCATGTCGAACCACGTCAGGTAGTGGCCGTTGAACACGTGTCCCTGCATGTCGCATTCGGCGTAGCGGACGTGGACGTGGATCGAGAACGGCTCGCTCACGTGCCGCCTACGCCGGGGCCTGCGTGCCCACCGCTGCCGGCTCCACCCGCAGCGTCCTCAGCACGTGGTCCACGGCCGCCAGCTGCAGCCGGCGTTCGCGCCTGCCGCCGGCCACGACCACGTACAGGCAGAAGGGACGCGCCGAAGCGGTGAAGAAATGCTGCATGCCGACCTGGTTGGGCCGAGGGTGGGCCAGCCGCGATTCGCCGAACGCGGTGGGATCGAGCGGCAGCGGGATCCGGCGGGAGGCGAACAGGCCCCGGCTGGGCTCTAGCCCCTTCCCCGGCAGGTACTCGGCCAGCGCGATGAACGCTCCCGGCACCGGCATCGCGCCCGTGCTGCGGTCGCCGAACTCGCCGTCGCCCAGGACGACCGGGAAGTTGCCGGCGTGCAGCCTGGCGGCGCGGCGACCCGCCGCGCGGCCGGCGGGGGCGCGTGCGAACACCCGTCCGCTCCAGCCTGCCGGGAGCTCTACCCGCAGCCCGTGTGCGTCGAGGATCACGAAAGCGCCCCAAGCAGGGCGCCGGCTCCGAGGGCCGCCGTCACCACTAGCCCGCCTACCCGCGCCGGCTCCCGCCCGCGTGCCAGGCGCTCGTGCAGGTCGAACAGGGCCCGCGGGGTCCTCACGCCGGGCGCCGGCCAGCAAGCTCAACCCCCTGACCGCGCCGTAGCAGCCCATGACCGCCGCGCCGCGCGCGGGATCCGCCACCAGCAGCGCCGCAAGCAGCGCCACATACGTTGCCGCGCTCGTGACCACGGTGCCCACCCCCGTCCCGAGCTGAACGCCGTAGCCAAGTCCGTAGACCCAGCCCCTGAACTCGTCGAGCCAGCGCTCGTCGACCTGGCGGCGAGGACCGGGGACGGAGCTTGCCAGCGCGTCGATCGCCAACGCCAGCAGCGCCGCCGCCGAAAGCACCGCGAGTCGCCCGGCGCTTCCCACCGCGGTCTCTCCCGAGCCGCCGAGCAGCAGTCCGCCGACCCAGCCGGCGAGCGCGCCTGCCACGGCCCCGCCCGCGCTGGCGCCCAGCACGAACGCCGCTACCGTCACGCCCCAGTGTCCTCGCCGGCCCCGCTCGCCGAGCGGGGTGATGCTGGCCAGCATCGACTCTCCTCAAGGTGACCACGTGGCCCTGATCGCACCGACGACCGCGGCGGCGCAACCGAGCACGAAGACCTCGGTCATGGCGCCCCTGGCAACCGGCCGCAGAGCTCATCATCATCTCTGGGGTACAGACTCGGGTGATCGGCGCCGATCCCTGCCGCGGCCAGGCGCTCATCGACCCGACGCGCCCGCGCCGGCGCGGCCGACAGCCCCTCGTCCGCGATCGCGCCCGAGACCAGCGAAACCAGGCCCTCCCAGCTCGTCGCCGACCCCTCACCGCGGATGTCGCCCTGCACGAGCACGAAGTACGGCGAGCCCGGCACGCGGTAGTCGCTCCAGGCGGCTGAGGACATCACGACCGGAACGCCCGCCGGCGCCAGCGACCGCAGCCTGCTCGGCGACTCCCGCTCGGGTCCGTGGGTGACGATCACCGTCTGAACGCCGTCGGGGAGCCGTCGCTCCTCCGACCGCTCCCAGAACGAGCCGCACACCGAGCAGCCGCTCGAGAGGAACGCCAGCAGTGTCGGCGGACCCGCCGCCCCCGAGAAGTCGAGGCTGACGGCATCGCCCTCGAGCGTCTGGCCCGCGATCGGCCCGGCTGCGGCCGTACCCCCCTCCGCGTAACGGGCGCGTCCGTCACCGGGCTGGGGTATAGCCGGGCCCTGGCCCGAGCCAAGGCGCCGCAGTATCTCGGCGTGGCTTCGCAACAACCCGGCCACCAGCACCACCAGCAGCACCAGCAGCACGGTCTCGATCGAGACGAGTGCGACCATTAGGAGCCCCCGTCCCCCGGCACGCCGTTCGCCAGTCCCTGCAGGCAGTCCATCTCGTGCCCGCAGACGGCGTTGTCGATCATCAGCGTGTCGTTGCAGCCCCAGCCACCGATCGAAGCCGGGTTCTGGCAGATCACCAGCCGGCACACCACCTCGCCCGTGCCCCCGATCTGGGTGTTGCACTGCCCGTAGCGGAACGTGTTGCAAGCCACCCGGCGCCCGTTGCAGTCGCCATGCGCGCAGCGGCAACCGCCGGCGAACGGCTGAGAAGGGAAGTTGTTGCAGTCCAGGTAGTACCGGACTCCCTCCTGCGAGCAGATCCCCTGGCCGCTGTAGTGGGTGCACTTCCACCAGCCCGCGACATAGGTGCCCGGCGGGCAGCGGTTGCTGCCGTGCTCGAGCTCGCAACAGAACGCGGTATAGCCGTCGTTGCAGCGCGCGCCCGGCGAGCAGTCGCCAGGTCCGATCACGGCCCACGCCGTCCCCGGCCGCACCAGGTAGCGGACGGGCGCCACGGCGAGCGCCGAGCCGGCGACCGCGGCCCGGGCAAGGGCGCTGCGGCGCGAGACGCGCCGCTCGAGCACCGATCCGATCGACAGCGCGATGCGCTCCGCCAGCCCGCTCACCGAGAGCCTCCGCTCCAGGCCGACCACGCCAGTGGCAGCTCGGTGTAGGCGACCACCGTGGCGTACGCCGCACCGGCCAGTCCGACGATCAGCGCCGCCGCCGTGAGCGCCGGCCGCGCCAACAGCCACGGCACTCCATGCGAACCCCAGATCGCGGCGGCGATGGCCACCGCCGACAGCGCCGCGCTCAACAGCGACTGAGCGGCAGAGGCCGGCTCAGAATGAGCGCCGAAGCAGCCGCACGGCGAGTGCCGCCTGGCGAGCACGAGCGCCAGGCCCGAGAAGCCGGCGTAGACGCACGCCATCGCGGCCGCCGAAGCCGTTGACGGCCGGGCCAGACACCAAACCCCCAATCCAAGCTCCAGCAAGGCGAACGCCCGCACGGCCATGACCGGCGGCGCCGCTCCCAGCGTGCCCAGCGCATCCACCGCCGCGCGGGGGGAGCGCAGCTTGGCCACCCCGGCAACGCACAGCACGAGCGCGGCGAGCACGAGGGGCGGCGTCAAGGCATCCGGCACGTCTTGCTTAAACCCGCTCCCGGGTCTCAAGGATGCGGACCGCCGCGCTGGCGGGGTCGATTTCACGCGAGACGACGCGATCGAGCAGCTCGCGGACCTCCGGGTCCTCCCGCACCGATTCCTCGAGCGTCCGGCGCATGCGGTACGCGGCGATGGCCAGCACCTCGCTCATCAGGTTGCGCCGCCGGCGCTCGGACAACGTCCCCTCGGCCTCGATGTGCGCCCGGTGCTCGGCCAGCTTCTCGCGCAGCTCCTCGATCCCCTCCCCCCGCACGGCCTCGGTTCGCACGATCGGCACCTCCCAGTCGCCGCGCGGGCCCAGGGCCAGGACGCCCTTGATCTCGCGCACCATCGTGTCGGTCAGGGGGTGGTCGGCCTTGTTGACCACGATCACATCCGGGATCTCCATCACGCCGGCCTTGAGCGCCTGGATCGAGTCGCCGGAGCCCGGCATGAGCACCAGCACCACGGTGTCGGCGTGGTCGATTATGTCGACTTCGGCCTGGCCCACCCCCACCGTCTCCAGCAGGACCACGTCGCGACCCGAGGCGTCCATCAGCAGCGCCGTCTGCAGCGCCGCCTCGCTCAGTCCGCCGAGCGCGCCGCGGGTGGCCATCGAGCGGATGAACACGCCGGGGTCGAGGAAGTGGTCCGAGAGCCGGATGCGGTCCCCGAGCAGCGCGCCCTTCGTAAACGGCGAGGTGGGGTCGATCGAGAGCACCGCCACGGTGCGCTCCTGTCGCCCGCTCCAGCTTGGTCAGCGCGCCGAGCAGCGTCGACTTGCCGACTCCCGGGGGACCCGTGAAGCCCACGATCGCCGCCTGGCCGGTGTGGGGATAGACCTCGCGCACCAGCGCCCAGCCCTCCGGGTCGTCGTCCTCGACCAGCGAGATGGCGCGCGCCAAGGCGCGCTTGTCCCCTGTCATCAGGCGCTCCGCGAGCGCGGTGTCGGCATCGGGCATCGTGCTCATCGAATCATGCCAGGGCGTTGCCTGCACTACGATGCCTGCGTGGCACTGCGAAGTGTTGAACCGGCTGCCACGACTCCTGCGCAAGCCCGCAAGCCACCGGCAGCGCTGCACGGCGGGCCGCTCGCGTTCCTGCGCTTCGTCGTCGATCGCGGGCTCCTGAAGCCGGGCTACCTGCCGCTCGTGATCCGCTGGCTGTGGCTGAAGCTCCGCTGGCGGGGCCGCCTTCAGACCGACGGGTTGTGCTTCGTCGGCGGGTCGGTCAAGTTCGAGATCGGCAAGAGCGCCAAGCTCAAGCTCGGCCGCTGGTGCTGGGTCGGGCAGGGATGCAAGCTGCGCGTGCACGAGGGCACCGTGTCGATCGGGGCCAAGTCGGTGCTCGGTCAGGAGTGCACGATCTCCGCCTACCAGCACGTGTCGATCGGCAGGGAGTGCATCATCGCCGACCGGGTCATGCTGATCGACTTCGACCACGGGATGGTGGAGGTGGAGCGGCCGATCCGCGAGCAGGGCATCTACAAGCGTGACGTGAGAATCGGCCACAACGTCTGGCTGGGATACGGGGCCTGCGTGCTGCGCGGCGTGAGAATCGGCGACAACTCGGTGGTCGGCACCTACGCAGTGGTCAACAAGAACCTCCCCGACAACGCCGTCGCCGGCGGCATCCCGGCGCGGGTCATCAGGATGCGCGAGGCGCCGAAGACGTTCCGCTGGGTGGACTGAAGCGAAGCCGCGGACGCCTTACGGCCGGCTGACGCAGCCGCTCTGAGTCCGCGGGCGGCGCCGGCAGCGTCACTGTGAACGGCAACGTCACACCGAGCTGCTGGCCGGAGAGCAGCCAGCGCACGGAATAGCCCCCGGCGCCTGCGTCCTGAGGGCAGACGACGGCCGAGCTCCCCGCCCCCGTCGCGTCGGGCGCGCTGAGCGGGAACTGGCGGCAACGCTCGACGCCGCTCGGCGCCCGGATACATAGCTGGTAGGAAGTTGCTGGCTGCCGGAGGAAGATCCCGAAGCCGAAGAGCCCCTCGGCAGGCTCTAGAGAACTCGATGATGCAGAACTGGCGCATCTGCGGCGTTACGTTGAGGGGAAAGCAGTAAGCGATCGACGTCTGCCCCGTCACGAGCGAGAACGTCAGCGTTCCCGCGGTTGTGTCGACGACGCCTCCGTGTCGACGGTCTGAGTGCCATCGCAGCGGTCGATCGTCTGCCACTCGGTGCCGCGGACAGTCGCCGAGCTGTAGGAGCCCACGGTCTGGAAATTTCCGTGGGCCTGGCCCCGCAGCAACCGCAGCACGCCGGAGCTAACGGAAGTCGTAGCCCTGACCGCTTCGCCGGCAGCGCTGGCCCGAGCCCTACAGACGGTCTTAGACGGCCGTCCCCCGACGAGGCGCAGGTCGGTGCTGCCGGAAAGATCCTGAAAAACCGTGAAGGCACCTCCCGAGAACAGTCCGGACTGCCTCTGGCCACGCGCCGCGGCAGCGGTCACGAGCTTGACCGTTCCACGCGTAGCGTCGATCGTCGCGCCGACTGCGATCGGCCGTAGCTGTGTGAGCACCACGAACGAGCGCTCGCCCGCAGCTTTGACGCGCACGACGCCCGACACGCGCGCGGCGAGGACGGTGCGGCCCAGCACCGGCTCGAGGCCTGTCGATCCACCTCGGGTGGCAGCCTGCGGGGCAGCGGCGCCGGTCAGCGAGATGGCTGCTGCCACGAACATCGATGGACCCCAAGCGCCAAGCAATAGCGGTCTCACAGCACGTGAGCGTACGGACCCCTCACGACTCGCACAAGGCAAGGAAGTCCAGTGCGGCATCCAACGGCCCCGAGCGCACCACGAAGTCGCGCGACGAGATCGCCGGCGTGAAGCGGTCATAGAACGCCTGCGTGACGCCCAGGCGCCTGTGGACTTCGTCCCATCCCAGCTTCAGCGCCAGCGCGTGGGCCTTCAGCTTGCGGGCGTGGTAGACGCCCAAGACCCTCACCGACCCGAACGCCCCGCGGCACAGCTCCGCGAACTCCTCGTGGCGGTACTCGCGCAGGTGCCAGGGGTTGCCGGAGTGCTCGGCGCCGGGCGGCGCCAGCGTCAGCACGTTGGGGGTCGAGATGTAGGCCACGCCGCCGTCCGTCAGCAGCGAGCGGAAGTGCTCGAGCACGCGCGGTGGGTCGAGCACGTGCTCGATCGTCTGCAGGAACACCACCGCCTCGCAGCTCCGGGGATCGCCGTAGGTCTCAACCAGCCCGCGCTCGAAGCTCAGGTTCTCCCGCGCGTAGCGAAGCCGGGCGTGGGCGTGCGCCTCGGGGTTGGCGTCCACCCCCACGACGCTGGCCGCCGCACGCGAGAGCACCTCGGTGCCGTAGCCCTCGCCGCAGGCCATGTCGATGACCCGCTTCCCCTGACGCGCTCGGCGATCCACTCGTAGACGGCCAGGTGCCGGCGGTACCAGTAGTTCTCGGCCGGGACGTCGGGCAGCGTGCGCTCACCGGTCAGCTCGAGCGGAGGCACTCCCGTCGGCTGGTTCCTTGAACGTGAGCGTTCATCGGCCGCAAACTAGCGGGTAGAGTCCTCCGCGCCATGGAGGCGCTCCGCACCGCGGATGAGATCCGCGACGTCAACACCCGCTATCACGACGTTGCCGCTGCCGGCTACGACTCGAAGTGGGGCATCGACTTCGGCGAGGTGGGCCGGGGTCAGGTGGTCGGCAAGCTCCGCAAGGCGCTGGGCTCGGAGCTTGACGCGGGCTACGAGCGGGCGCTGGAGATTGGCGCCGGCACCGGTTACTTCAGCCTCAACCTGCTGCAGGCCGGGATCGTCTCAGAGGCCACCTGCACGGACATCTCCCCGGGCATGGTCGCCATGCTGGCCGCCAACGCCAAGAAGTTGGGGGTCGCGGTCAACGCCGCCCGGGCCGACGCCGAGTCGCTGCCGTTCGCCTCGGAGAGCTTTGATCTGGCGCTGGGACACGCCGTGCTTCACCACCTGCCCAATCTCCTCGAAGGGGTTCGCCGAACTGCATCGGGTGCTGAGGCCCGGTGGCCGGATCGTGTTCGCCGGCGAGCCCTCACGGATCGGCGACCGGCTGGCGTCGGTGCCCAAGCGCGGAGCGCGCGCCGTGGCCCCGCTGTGGCGGACGCTGATGCGCGCGCGCGGCCCTGCAGCCCGGCGAGGAGGGCGGCTGTCAAGGCGACGATCACGGGCTTGAGAGCTCCGTCGACATCCACGCCTTCGCGCCCGGAGACCTCGCGCGTTACGCCCGGCAGGCCGGCTTCGCCGAGGTCAAGGTGCGAGGCGAGGAGCTCGTCGCGAACCTGTTTGGGTGGTTCAACCGCGCGCTCGAGGCGACCGCCGACCCCGACGACGTGCCGATGCTCTGGCGGCAGTACGCCTACCACGGCTACCTGCTCCTCCAGCGCCTCGACGAGCACGTGCTCGAGCCGCGGCTGCCGCCGGCGATCTTCTACAACCTGCTGCTGAGCGCCCGCAAGCCTCTTCAATAGGACCGCCGGTGCACATGTGCACCGGCGCCGGGCCGATCATGATCGGCCCGGGCCGGGCTCGGCACATGTGCCGACCCTGCTCCATAGACTTTTGTTCACATGCCCGAAGACGAGTTCCCGCTGTTCCCGCTGGGCATCGTCGCGCTGCCGAGCGAGCTGATCCCGCTGCACATCTTCGAGGAGCGCTACAAGACGATGATCAACTTCTGCCTGGAGCGCGAGCGGGAGTTCGGGATCGTCTGGCTGTCCGACGACGGCCTGCGCCAGGTGGGTTGCGCGGTGCGAATCGAGCAGGTGCTGGAGCGCATGGAGGACGGGCGCATGAACCTGCTGACGCGCGGGACGCGTCCTTTCCGGGTGCTCGAGCGCCAGGCCCACCTCGCCTATCCCGCCGGCGTGATCGAGTTCGTGCACGACAAGGAGGAGGGCCTCGACCCGCGCCTGGCCGACGGCGCGCACGAGGCCTATGCCGAGCTCGTCAAGCGCGCCACCGACCGCGAGCCCGACGAGCAGGAGCTCCAGGAGATGGGCGCGTACGCGATGGCCGCCACCGTCGACTTCGGCCTCGACGCCAAGCAGGGCCTGCTCGACCTGCGCTCCGAAAACGCCCGCCTGCGCCTGGTCACGCGCCTGTTCCGCGCGGCGATGAAGCGTCTCGACCTGGTGGACAAGGCCCAGGAGCGCGCGCGCTCCAACGGCAAGGTGCGCTTCGGCGCCTAGTTGAGCCGACTCGCTCAGGCGTTGTAGATCACCATCGCCAGCCCGAACACCACGCAGTAGATGGCGAACGGGATCAAATTGCCGCGCTTGAAGTAGCGCGACAGGAAATGGACCGTGAACACGGCCGCGACCGCGGCCGCGACGGCGGCCAGCAGCGCGTACCCCCTGACGCCGTCTCCGTTTGGCCCGGTGAGGTCTGGAAGCTTGTAGAGGCCGGCGGCGAGGATGATCGGCGTGGCCAGCAGGAAGCTGAACCTGGCGGCGTCGGCGTTGTCGAGGCCGCGCGCCAGGCCGGCGGCCATCACCATGCCGTCACGGCTGATGCCGGCGATCAGCCCGCCCGACTGCGCAATGCCGAGCCCGGCCGCCTCGCGGTATTCGAGCGTCTCGAGGACGCGCCCGCCGTCGCGTTTGGCGCCCTCGCGGCGGGCGAGACTGCGCACTTCCTGTCGAGTCGCGAGCCGCTGCGCCGTGAACAACACCAAGCCGTTGACCACCAGGAAGACCGACGCGATCTCGGGCGTGGCGGTCGCCACGCGCGCGACGTGCTCGAGCGCGATCCCCAGGATCCCGGTCGGGATGCTGGCGGCGATGATCAGCCACGCGAGCCGCTCGGTCGACGTCTCCACCCGGCGCTTGCCGAGCGTGGCGAAGAACGCCTTGACGATCTCCACCCAGTCCCGCCAGAAGTAGATCAGCAGCCCGACCGCGCTGCCCACATGGAGCATCACGATGAAGGCCAGCCACGCGTTCTCTGTCCCGCTGGACTGATATTTGACGAGCTCGTTCCAGCCGAACAGGTTGGGGAGGATGACCGTGTGACCGAGGCTCGAGATCGGGAACAGCTCGGTCACCCCCTGGATCACCCCGAGGATGATCGCCCGGAAGGCGGTGAAGCCGTGATGGCTGACGAGGGCGACGGCGAGCACGAGCGGTCGGGAACAGTACCCGGCCCGCTGAAGAGACGATAAGCCTAAGCGCCCTCTTACCCGCTCAGCCCGCAGGGGCCTTGCGCGGCCTGAACGGCGAACAGCTCGAGCTGCGCGAGCTCGGAGTGCTGGTGGGCGGCCGTGTCCGGGAAGGTGAGCGTTCCGTTCTGGACTCTGACCCTGTAGGTCGCGACGCTGTGGGCGTTGCGCAGGAAGCGAAGCCGCTGCTTTACGTCGCCCGCCAGCAGCGTGGACAGATCGCGCGCTTCGAGCAGCATCTTGTCCGGCAGCGGCTTGGCCGGGCCGCCGTTGCAGCGGATCGTCCCGCCGTCGTTGACGAGTAGCGTCAAATTGCTCGGGGCCCCGATGCGGGTCAGCGAGGAAGAGGTCGGGCTCCTGCACGTTGAGGCAGCCCGCCAGCGACGCGGCGAGAACGAGGATCCCCAACGCTGTCAGGCGGCGAGTCACGGTTGCATCGTGACGCATCGCCGCCTCCGTACAATCGCCTCATCGAGGCGATCGACGAGGAGGGCTGAGAGGTGACTGTGGCGACGAGGCGCCTACTGACAGTGACCAATGAGGCCGGGGTGGCGACGCTCACGTTGAATCGGCCCGAGCGACGCAATGCGCTCTCGCTCGAGTTGATGGGAGAGGTGATCGGCGCGCTTCAGGAGTTTGAGGCCGATCCGGCGGTGCACGTCGTCGTCCTGGCCGCCACCGGGCCCGCGTTCTGCGCCGGCCACGATCTCGAGGAGATGGTCGGGCTCGATCTCCCGCGCTACCAGGAGGTGTTCGGCCTCTGCACGCGGATGATGAAGGCCATCCACGAGCTGCCCCAGCCGGTCATCGCCCGCGTGCACCGAGTCGCGACCGCCGCCGGCTGTCAGCTCGTGGCGGCGTGCGACCTGGCGGTGGCGAGCACCGAGGCCAAGTTCGCCACCCCGGGGGTGAAGATCGGCCTGTTCTGCTCCACGCCGATGGTGGAGCTCAGCCGCGCGGTCGGCCGCAAGCGGGCGCTTGAGATGTTGCTGACCGGAACGCCGATCGACGCCCACACCGCCGCGGACTGGGGTCTCGTCAATCGCGTCGTCGCTCCCGAGGACTCTCGAGCCGGCAACGGATGACCTCGCCAGGCAGATCGCGGACGCCAGCCCGCTGACCATCGAGATCGGCAAGCGCGCCTACTACCGCCAGATCGACCTCGACCTCGCCGGAGCCTACGAGTACTCCCAGCAGGTCATGTCTCACAACGCCACGGCCGAAGACGCGCAGGAGGGGATGTGCGCGTTTCTCGAGAAGCGCCGGCCTGTGTGGCGCGGGCGCTGAGCGCCGGGGCCCGCCCGCGTTTAGTCGACGATAACCGCCGCCCCGCCGCGCCGGGGGTCGCCACCGCCGGAGAAGCTGCCGTCCTGACCGCGCGCCGCGGCCTGTACGCCGCCGAAGAACAGGTTGCGCTCGCGGAAGCGGCCGATCGCCTGACCGGCGGCCTCGAGCTCGGAGGTGTCGATCCCCGGCTCGGCGTAGACCACCCCGTCCTCGTAGTGAACGCGCGGTGCCTGCACTGCCTGGCCGGCTTCCATTCGCTCATCGATCACGCGGATGATCGTCTGCAGGATGGCCGAGCGGATGCGGTTCGACCCGGCGCTTCCCAGCACGAGCTCCGGCCAGGACCCGCGCATGACGACGGTCGGGGCCATCATGCTCGGGAGCCGCCTGCCAGGCGGATAGCGGTGAAAGCCGAGCGGGTTCAGGTCCTGCTCGCCGAGCATGTTGTTCAGGTGCACGCCGGTGCCCGGCACGACGATGCCCGAGCAGGAGCCGTTCGAGCAGGTCACGGAGCAGGCCCAGCCGTCGCGGTCGAGCACTGCGACGTGCGTGGTGGAGCCCAGCGGACCGCCCAGGAAGCGCTCGACGAATCCCGGCTGGTCGAGCCCGGCCATGAACTCGGGCGTGCGCAACGCCTGCGTCTGCTCCATCACCGTCACGACCTCCCCCACCGTCGGCACGCCGCGCGCTTCGGCCTCGAGGTCGGCGAGCGCGTGGGCGATCAGGATCCCGCCGGCCGACGGGGGCGGGTTGGTCAGCACCCGCCGGCCGCGGTAGGCGACCTCCACCGGCCGGCGCCGCCTGACCTCGTACGCGTCGAGGTCCTCCGCGCTCAACGTGCCGCCGCGCGCGGTGACCCAGACGGCGATCGCCGCCGCTATGTCGCCGCTGTAGAACGGCGCCGCGCCTTCGGCGCCGAGGCGCTCGAGCGCGTCGGCAAGCTCCGGCTGGCGGACCACGCCCCCGACTCCCAAGAGCTCGCCGCGCGGCGCGAACAGCGCCGCCGCCTCCGGGGTGGAGGTGACGATGTCGCCCAGGATCTTGACCACATAGGCCTGCTGCGGGGCGAGCTCCACGCCCTCCCGAGCCAGCGCCGCTGCAGGCTCGATGAGCTCCGCCAGAGGCACGCGCCCGAACTGCTCGGACGCAGCGCAGATCCCCGCCGGCAGGCCGTATGTGCCGACCGACGCCGCACCGATGTTGAACACCTGGATCGCGTCGCCGAACGAGACGCTGATGGGCACGAGCTCTGCGCGCTGCGAAGGCCCGGCGCCCCGCCCCGGCGCCTCGACGAAGAAGTCGAGCAGCGTCGGTTCCTCGTCCGGGGCCACGACCAGCATGTAGCCCCCGGCACCAAGCCCGCTGAGCAACGGCTCGCAGGCGAACGAGGTCAGCATCGCCGCCAGCGCGGCGTCGACAGCGTTGCCGCCGGCGCGCATCGCCTCGGCGCCTGCCCGGGCGCTCCGCGGGTGCCCCGCGGCTACGACGCCGAGCTGAGACCCGGCAGCGCTCAAGAAGAATCCACTGACGGTCTAGAAGCAAGCATGGCGAGCACGCAAGGAGCGACGTGTGCTCCGCGCAGAGCGACGAGGACGACTGCAGGACGCTGCTTATAGGCCGTCAGGGTCAGCGGCGTGGGATGAATTCGGGTACGTCGAATTCCGTCGGCGAGCGGCGTGCGGCGCGATCGCGGTCAAGCTCCCGTACCCGGCTGACGCGCGGCTCGCCGCGGGGCTCGCGCAGCACGCTGTCGCGCCGGTCGCGCGCCGGAGTCCGTTCGGCCTCGGTCCGTCGCCGACGCGGCTCGCCGTAGCCGGTGGCCACGACCGTGACCCAAACCTGGTCCTCGAGCTTGTCGTCGACCATCGCGCCGAAGATGATGTTGGCGTCCGGGTGGGCTGCCTCGGCCACCGCCTTGGCGGCCTCGTTGACCTCCCACAGCGAGAGGTCGGGTCCGCCGGTGATCGAGAGCAGAATCGAGCGCGCACCCTCGACACTCGTCTCCAGCAGCGGCGAGGCCACTGCCTGCTCCGAGGCATCGAGCGCCCGGCGCTCGCCGGTGCCCATACCGATCCCGAGCAGCGCCGGCCCGGCGCCCGACATGATCGTCCGCACGTCGGCGAAGTCGAGGTTGATGAGGCCCGGGAGCGTGACGAGGTCGGAGATCCCCTGCACGCCCTGCCGCAGCACGTCGTCCGCTACGCGGAAGGCGTCGACCATCGACGTGCCGCGCTCCAGCACCGAGAGCAACCGATTGTTGGGCACGACGATCAGCGTGTCGACCTCGTCGGCCAGCGCCGCGACGCCGGCGTCGGCCTGGTCGCGCCGCCGCGAGCCCTCGAACTGGAACGGCTTGGTGATGATGCCGACGGTCAGCGCGCCCAGCTCGCGGGCGATCTGAGCCACCACAGGGGCCGCGCCGGTGCCGGTGCCGCCACCGGCGCCGGCGGCGATGAACACCATGTCCGAGCCGCGCAGCATGGCCTTGATGCGATCGTGCTCCTCGTGTGCGGCGCGGCTGCCCAGCTCGGGGTCCGAGCCCGATCCGAGGCCGCGGGTGACGCCGCCGCCGATGTGCAGCGTGTCGTGCGCGGCGCAGGTCTGAAGCGACTGCAGGTCGGTGTTGATCGCCAGGAACTCCACTCCCTCGATCTCGGCTTCCACCATCCGGTTGACGGCGTTGACGCCCGCGCCACCGACGCCCACCACGCGCAGGACCGGCGTGGCCCGGGGCTCGTCAAAGCTGCTGGCCGCGGCGAACGCCGACGCCGCGCGCTCGGGACGGGCAAACGCGTCGGGCGGCTCGCGGCGCGACGGGCGATCGAGCACGTTCTCGGGAATATCGGCCGAAAACGCGTGTCGCAGTCGCTCCTGGGGCGAGGGGACGTGGACCGGCTCCTCGACCTCGGTTTGTTCCGGGGCCGCGGGCGGCGCAGCGGTCGTGGGCTGCCGGCGGAGGCGGACCCTCGAGGGACGACAGGGGGCGGCGCCTGGCGAGCCCGCTCTTCGGCGCGGGGCTCGTCTGAGGTACCGGTCTCTTCGTCTGGAGCGTCTGGCCGGGGGTCCTCTGAGGTCTTGCGGAACAGGGCCGCGAGCGGGCCCTCACGCATGCTCGCGCGCTTACCGGTTGGCATTTGAGAGGACCTCCTTCGCGAGCTGCCTGTAGCTATGGGCGGCCAGGCCGTCGGGGTCGTACTTGAGCACCGACATGCCCTTCACGGGCGCCTCGGCGAACCGTATCGTCTTGCGGATCCTGGAGGCAAAAACCCGATCGCCGAAGTTCTCCTCGAGCAACTCGATCGCCTCCTTTGCGTGCAGCGTGCGCGTGTCGACGAGCGTCGGGACGATTCCCTCTATGTCGACGTCCGGGTTCAGGTTCTCCCGGATCATGGACAGCGTGTTCTGGAGCTGGATCAGGCCGCGCATCGACAGATATTCGCACTGCACGGGGACGATAACCTTGGTGGCGGCGGTCAGGGCGTTAATCGTCAGTAGGCCCAGGCTCGGCGGCGTGTCGATCAGCATGAAGTCGTAGTCGCCGCTGACATCCTCGAGCGCCTTCTGCAGCTTGCGCTCGCGGCCGATCATCGTCGACATCGCGATCTCAGCCCCAGCCAGGTCGATCGAGGAGCAGGCCATGTCGACCTCCCGGCGCACGATCACCTCCCGGATCGGCAGCCCGTGCACCAGCACGTCGTACATCGAACGCTCGAGCGTGTCGGGGTCGATGCCCTGCGACATCGTCAGGTTGCCCTGTGGGTCCATGTCCACGCACAGGACACGGTGGCCTTCCTCGGCGAAGGCGACGGCCAGGTTGAGGGTGGTCGTGGTCTTGGCGACGCCACCCTTCTGGTTGGCGAGCGCGATCACCTTGGCGGACGAAGTCACGGAAGGCTCCAGGGGGTTCGGGAACTCCATACGCGGTGACTATTCGCACACGCGCTCAAGAATCCTCCGCTGGGACGGCGAATCGGGGCTGATCTCGCTCCCCTCAGGGGCCTCGTCCCTGCGCTGGGCGCATCGAATCGACGCTTTCCCCCTCCGCTGGGCGCATCGAATCGACGCTTTCCCCCTGCGCTGGGCGCATCGAATCGAGCCGCATCGTATTTTTCTCGCGTGCCCGGAGTGCTGAATCGCAGGCTGATCTTCGTCACCGGGAAGGGCGGGGTTGGCAAGTCGACGGTCGCCACGGCGCTGGGGCTGCTGGCGGCGCGCCGCGGCATGCGGACGATCGTGGCGGAGCTCCAGAGCCAGGAGCGAGTGCAGAGCACGTTCGCCCACGAGGCCGAGCACTTCGTCGAAGTCGAGCTCGCGCCCGGGCTGTTCACGATCTCCATCGATCCCCAGCACGCGATGGAGGAGTACCTGCGCGTCAAGACGGGTCCGGTCGGCCAGGCGCTCGGGTCGAGCAGGCTGTTCCACGCTCTGGCCATGGCCACGCCGGGGATGCGCGAGCTGCTGAGCATGGGCAAGATCTGGGAGTTGGCCCAGTTGCAGCGGCGGACGCGCGGCGCGGCGCCGTATGACCTGGTCGTCGTCGACGCGCCCGCCACGGGCCACGGCGTAGGGCTGCTGCGCACGCCGAAGACGTTCGCGGAGATCGCTCGCGTCGGTCCGATCGCGCATCAGGGCAAGACGATCGCCGCCACGATCGCCGACCGTGATTTCACCGGAGTGGTGGCGGTCGCCACCGCGGAGGAGATGCCCGTCAACGAGACGCTGCTCCTGCGCGAAGAGCTGGCTCGCGACGAGCTCGAGCTCGACGCGGTGATCGTCAATGCCGTGTACCCACCGCGCTTCGACGAGCGACAGGTAGAGCGCGTGGAGCGGGCGCTCCGGGGCGACCTCTCGCCGCTGGCGCGCGGCGCGCTGCGCGCTGCCCTGTCGGAGCACACCCGCGGCGAGACGCAGCGATCGCAGCTGGCGCGGCTGAGCGCCGGGCTGAGCATGAACGGTCGGATGCTGGAGCTGCCATTCGTGTTCTCGGAGGAGGTCGGGCTGGCGGAGCTCGGGCGGCTGGCGGACGCGCTCGAGGCGGGGCTGTCGTGAGCGTCGCTCGCCTGCTGGACGGCAAGCGGGTATGCGTGTGCGGCGGGGCGGGCGGCGTCGGCAAGACGACCACCTCGGCAGCGATCGCGCTGGGGATGGCGGCGCTGGGGGCCAAGGTGGCGGTCGTGACGATCGACCCCGCCAAGCGCCTGGCCAACGCGCTGGGGCTCGAGGAGCTCGAGAACGAGCCGCGCCGCGTCGAGCCGGAGCGGCTGCAGGTGGCCGGGTTCGAGGTGCAGGGTGAGCTCTGGGCGATGATGCTTGACCCCAAGCGGACGTTCGATGAGCTGATCGACCGGGTCGCGCCCGATGCCGCGAGGGCTTCGGAGATCAAGGCCAACCGCGTCTACCGCCAGCTCTCGAGCGCCGTCTCGGGCTCGCAGGAATTCACCGCGGTGTCCAAGCTGTTCGAGCTCCACCGCGAAGCCGACTTCGATCTGCTCGTGCTGGACACGCCGCCCTCGCGCAACGCGCTCGATTTCCTGGACGCCCCGGGCCGGCTGACATCGTTTCTCGAGGGCCGCGCGCTGCGCGCTTTCACCCGTCCGACCGGCTTCGGGATGAGAGTGCTGGGAAGGGGCGCCCAGCCTCTGCTGCAAGCGCTGCGACGGGTCACGGGAGTGGACCTGGTGACCGACCTCTCGACCTTCTTCGGCCTGCTCGGCGAGATGACCGAGGATTTCAGCCGCCGGGCGGCCGAGGTGCAGGAGCTGCTCAAGGCGCCGAGCACGGCGTTCGTGCTCGTGAGCTCTGCCCAACGGGTCTCGATCGACGAGGCGATCTGGTTCAGGCGAACACTCGAGCAGGGCGGTCTGCCGTTCGCGGGGGTCATCGTCAACCGGGTGCACCACGACATGCTCGGCGACCGCGAGCCGTCCGATCTGAACGAAGCGCTGTCGCAGACCATCGAGCCCGATCTGGCGCGCGCCGTGGCCCAGAACTTCCACGACTACCACGTGCTCGCCCGCCGTGACCGGCACAACATCGCCCGGCTGCGCTCAGAGCTCGACGGCCGTCCCCTGCTGCTGGTGCCGCAGCTCGATGACGACGTGCACGATCTCCGGGGCCTGGCCCGCATGCACCGCTATCTGTTCGCCTCCGAGGACGAGCGCGAGCGGATCATCGCCGACGTCGTGGCCTGAGCGGCCCCGGGGTTTGCGGGACACGGCCGGCGGCGACGATCGGCACGGCGCCCCCCGCGACCTGTTCGGAGCGGCGCAACGGGGCGCCCCCGCGACCTGTTCGGAGCGGCGCAACGGCGCCCCCGCGACGTGTTCGGAGCGGCACGGCGCCCCCGCGACCTGTTCGGAGCGCACGGCGCCCCCGCGACCTGTTCGGAGCGGCGCGGCGCCCCCGCGACCTGTTCAACGTCGCAACCGTTTTCTCCGCGAGCGGCGAGATCGCATTTGAACAGGCTGAGCATGCTCGGATGCACAACCGGCCGATCTCCGGGCGCGTTTGTGTAGTTGAACAGGTCTCCGCGCGCCTTCGGGGCGGCCCGAGCGTCATGGCGCGTGTGGTTCGAGAACCGTCCGCGCGTCGCTCCAGCTCGCCCAGTCGAGGAGCAGCGGCTGCCACTGCTCGCGGGCGACGGGGGCGCCATCGCTGACCAGCAGGAGGCGCTCTTCGTGCAGTAGCTCCCACACCGCCTGCTCGGCGACGGCCAGACGCTCACTCGGCCGGCCGGCCCTGGCGAGCGGCACGACGTCGGCGAGCGCTAGCGGCGCGGCTTGCACCAGGGTCCGCCTCAGCTCGGCCAGGGGCGAAGACTGCGTCGCCGCATCGAGCACCCGCGTCGTGACGTCTTCCCCGGCCCGCGTCACGGTCGACCACCCGCGGCCGAGACCGCGCTCCTCAGCGGGCACCTCGGGACCCTCGTAGATCGTCAGTCGGGTCTTCTCACGCGTCCATTCGCGATCATCGAGCTCGATCGGCCGGTCGCCGATCCACCGCGCGACGAAGCGCTCCTGAAGCTCCTGCTCTGAGAGGTTGAATGCCCGCGCCAGGCGCGGGAAGCGGCGCAGCTCGACGTGAAACACGGCGCCATGAGCTTGGCAGCTTCGGCTCAAGCCTCGACCGGCACAGCCTCCTGTAGGAGCTCGTCGGCGAGCCGTCGGACATCGAGCTCCAGGTGCCCGCAGATCATGTCCCGCAGCAGGGCGCGGAGATTTTCGCCCAGCTCCTCGACGAGCGCGTCGGCGCCGGGCTCGGCCTGCCCCAGGCCGGCGATAACCGCCCGCTCCAGCGAGATCCCGGCCGCCGTTCGCTCCGCCAGGGCTGCGCGGTCAGACGGCTGGGCGCATATCGCCGCCAGCCGCGGGGCTAGGCGTCCGCTTGTTGGGCCCTCCGGCTCCAGCAGCGCGCGCAGCGCCAGCAGGTAGTCGGTCACGGCTTCGAACACTGCCAGGCGCTCGCAGCCCATCTCGAATCGGGACAGCGCCCAGGCGAGCTCCCCGGACGCGGGCGTGCGCTTGGCGATCAGGTTGAAGAAGCCCCGAAGCTCATCCTCGTGTTCCGCCGGGACCAACGTCGTGAACCGCGGGCGGCCGCTGCCGCCCAGCGGAACCGCCCGCCACGTTCCTCCGTCTGACCGAGCCCAGGCCAGCGGCCCGAGCGCGTACCCGCCGCGGTCGAAAAGCCGCAGTGCCTTGAGCAGCCGGCTGAAGCGCGACCGCGCGTCCGACAGCGGGGGCGGAAGCGCGCGGTCCTGGACGGCGGACAGCACCGCCAGCACGTTCGGGTCCTCGGCTTCCCCCCAAACGGCATCGGCCGGGGCGTCGGGCAGCGTCTCGCCGCGGACGAGCGATAGCCCGTCGCCGAACGGGAGCTCGCTTGTCTCTTCGTCCAGCGCCACGCCGAGGACTGGCGCGATCACCGTGTTCAGGCAGCGCCCCTCGTAGAGCGAGCGCTCGAGTTCCTCGTATGCCACCTCGAAGCGACGGGGCTCGAAGCTGAACTGGCTGCGCTCCTCGAACACCGCCCCCAGGAAGAGCTTCAGCGCAGCGTCGCCTCGGGCGCGTGGCTCCGCGGGGATCCGCGCCTCGCCGCGCTGGCGGAGGTACGCCTCCACGCTCTCGTGCTCCGAGAGCGCCCGGACGGCGGCGGTGTAGGTGGGAAGCGTCCGCAGCAGCCCGAGCCGGTCATCGATGAACTCGTCGGTCAACGGGCGATAGCAGTACAACAGCGTGCGCCCGCCACGCTCCTCGGTTACCTCGAACGGGATCTCGGCACCGTCTGCCGTCTCGGCCTGCAGCTGGGCGGCGGCGTCGCCGGTGAACGCCTCGAGCGTCGCGTGAAGCGTTGAGTTCCGCACGAGCGGCGGTTTCGTCCCGGATACGCGTGCTCCTCCTCACCGGGCGCCGGCTTGCAGGCGGGCGAGGCTCGGCGAGCCCCGGCTAGGCGTTCGGGGGCGACTCAGCGAGGCGCGGCCGGGCGCTCGATATCCGACAGGTGCTCGACATTGGCCGTGTCATCGGCCTCGTCACTCGAGGCTCCGGCAAACCACGCGTCGAGGATCTCTTCGAGCGTTGCCGGCGAGGTGAGCCGCAGGCTGAGCGCGAGCACATTGGCGTCGTTCCAGCGCCGCGCCCCTTCGGCGGTCTGAGCATCCGCGCACAGCGCCGCGCGGACTCCGTGCACCTTGTTCGCGGCGATCGAGGCGCCGGTGCCAGTCCAGCAGGCGACGACCGCCTGCTCGGCGCGCCCCTCGGCAACGTCCCTGGCAGCGGCTTCGCTGGCCCACGCCCAGTCCGGGCGCTCGTCGTCGCGATAGGCGCCGTGGGGAACGGGCTCGTGGCCGCGACGGCGCAGCTCCTCCGGAAGTGCCTGCGCGACGCCGGTCAGCTCGTCGGCGGCGATCGCTATCCGCACGCGGGCCTCAGGCGAGAGCGACTACCGGCGCGCGCCCGGACGTCTCCGTGTCCTCGGCCCGCTCCTCACCGCACAGCCACTCGCGCCCGTAGCGGCGCATGTCCTCGACCAGCGGCACGAGCGCCCGCCCCTTCTCGGTGAGGGCATACTCGACACGCGGCGGCACCTCGGGAAACGTCTGTCGCTCGACGATGCCTTCCTCCTCGAGCGCCCGCAGCCGGAGCGACAGCGTCCGTGGGCTGATCCCCTGAAGCGAGCGCTCCAGCTCGCAGAACCGCGACCGGCCCTCGGCCAGGTCGCGAATCACCAACATCGTCCACTTGCCACACACGATCTCCGCGGTCCGGCAGACGGGACATGTGTCATTTGAAGCCATCGCCTTATCCAGTCTAGCGCAATGCTTTACGAACTGAAGTGGCGGTTTGCAGGCGCGTAGGATCGTCTCCAGGCGCACGTCGCGAGACGAGTCACGGGCCCGCGGGCAGCCCTGACGCCTCCAGCGTGTGCGCCGGGGACGACCTACGCGACGTCCCGCAGCTTCTGCGCCTCAGCCAGCGACTGAAGCTTCTTGAGCGACTGATTCTCGATCTGGCGGATCCGCTCGCGCGTGACGTTGAACGTGCGGCCGACCTCGTCCAGCGTCCGCGGATGCTCGCCGCCGAGGCCGTAGCGCAGCTCGAGCACGCGCCGCTCCCGGTAACTCAGGTTCTCGAGCGCCTCGCGCAGCGCCTCCTTGGTCAGGATCTCGGCCGCGCGCTCGTACGGCGACTCGGCGCGCTCGTCTGCGATGAACTGCCCGAACTCGGACTCTTCCTCGTCACCGACGGGCTTCTCGAGCGAGACCGGCGCCTGCGCTGAGCGCTTGATCGACTCCACTTCCTCGGGCTCGATCCCGGTCACCTCGGCGATCTCCTCGGCGGTCGGCTCGCGGCCCAACTCGGTCACCAGCTTGCGCTCGGCGCGCCCGATCTTGTTGAGCTTCTCGACGACGTGGACCGGAATGCGGATCGTGCGCGCCTTATCGGCTAGCGCCCGAGCGATCGCCTGCCGGATCCACCAGGTGGCGTAGGTCGAGAACTTGAAGCCCTTGCGGTAGTCGAACTTCTCGGCAGCCCGTACCAGCCCGAGCGTTCCCTCCTGGATCAGATCCAGGAACGGCAACCCCTGGTTACGGTAGTTCTTGGCAATCGAGACGACCAGGCGCAGGTTGGATTCGACCATCTTCTGCTTGGCGTCCAGGTCTCCACGCTCGATCCGCTTTGCGAGGTCGACCTCCTCCTGGGCCGTCAGCAGCCGCACCTTGCCGATGTCCTTCAGGAACAGCTGAAGGGAATCGGTGGTCATGTCGGGCTTCAGGTCGAGCGTCGTCTTCGGCTTGCGCCGGCCGCGCTTGTCTGGCGCGCGCTCGACATCCGCTGCCGCTATGGCTGGATCGAGTTCCTCGACCAGCTCGATCTCGGCTCGCTCGATGAAGCCGTGCAGCTCCTCGACGTCGGCCTCGTCAAGGTCCAGCTCGGCAACCGCTCCCGCGACCTCCGCGTACGTGAGGACTCCGAGCTGTTGGCCCCGATTCATCAGTCCCTTGATTTCTTCGAGTTCCTGCAGTTCAGCTACTGACATCTGATCCCATTTGTTGGTCTTTACTCCCCGCGAGGAGATCTAGCAGGCATCTCTATCTCTGCCAAGGGGATTCCGCCAACGATAGGCGTAGACCCGCTACTCCAGCACACGCAGGAGTATAGGCAGGGCGTATTAGAAGCCATACGTAGAACCGCGCAATTAGTTTCAAAGTTTCGGCGTTGCCCTCGAGCCGCGAGTGCGCGCCGGAACAGCAGGTGCGCGATCATGTGCGGCGATGAGCGAAGAGCGTCCGCCGGAGATCCTCGGCTCGCTTCCGCGGACCCGTCCCCACCGCCGCAGCAACAAGCGCCGCGCGGTCTCCGCGACCGCGGCTTCGGGAACCGACTCCGCGCCGAATGCGGCCTCCAAGCGGAACGCGAGCGCAAAGCCCCGACGCGCCACCGCGCGCTCCCAGACCCTCCGCCAGCCCAAGCAGCCGGGCGGAACTCCGCCACGCCCGCCCAAGCGGGCGCCCAGGTCGCCCAGCTCGGGCGCGCCGCTGAAGCCGCCGGCCACCCGTCGCGGCGACGTCGTCTCCACCGCGGTGCACGCCGCCGCGGAGCTGACCGAGATCGGTCTGTCGCTCAGCGCCCGCGTGCTTCGGGGCGCGCTCGGCAGGCTACCCAGGCCCTGAACTCCGTTCCGAGCGCCGAGCCGTACGTTCCGGCCGACGAGCCGTATACTCTCGCGCCGTCCAGCCGAGCGGTCGTCCTCCTTGGGCGGCCGGCGGGGGAACCACTTGCGGCCAATAGGTCGCAGGGGCGAATCGGTCCCTGAGCGTTCCGTAGCGCACTTCGCGCGAGCCCGTCAGCTCACCCCGTAGGCAAATCGAAAACCGACACGAAAGGCTGCTAGATGGGTCGCCCCGGCAAGCTGACCGTTGCCGCAGCGCTCCTGCTGAGCGCAATCGCCACGCCCGCCGAGACGTTCGCCTCCACCGGAGGCGCTGCTGTGCCCGGATCGACGTCGTCCGCTTCCGGATCGACGTCGCCCACCACGTCCACCCCGCCCACCGGAAGCGTCGTGACCGCGTCCGGCAACGGCATCACGCTCAGCGCTCGCAGCGCGACACTCCAGGGCGGCGGCCTGTGGATCACCGGGACGGTTCCGGCCTCGCAAGTCAGGAAAGACAGTTGCCATACAGCTGCAGTCCGGAGGTAGCGGATCTGCCTGGACACAAGCGGCACAAGCGACCGCCGGGGACGGCGGCTCGTTCACCGCTTACTGGCAATCGAGCCAGGCAGGCCAGGTCCAGCTCCGGGCGACCGTCGCCGGCGCAAGGCGCCAGCTCCCCGGCAATCACGGTCACCGTGTACCGCCCATCCACCGCCACCCTCTATGGACCGGGGCTCTACGGGCACCACACGGCGTGCGGACGCGTGCTTCGACGCACGACCGTCGGCGTGGCGAACCGCACGCTCCCGTGCGGCACGTCGGTTTCGGTCTACTACCGCGGGCGGATCGCCGTGGTCCCGGTCATCGACCGCGGTCCCTATTCGAACCACGCCAACTGGGACCTGACCGAAGCGACCGCCCAGTCGCTCGGAATGTCGGGAACCTCGACGATCGGGACGATTCCGCTCTCGTCTTCCCAGCAGTAGCAGCCAGGCCGCTGCCTCGGGGCGGCTAGTCCCGGGGCGGCGGGTACGGCGCGGAGCGTTCCTCCTCCCCGGCCAACACGACCGGGACCCCGCTGGCGGCGGCGGCAAAGCGCGATTCCTCGGCTGCCGCGATGAGGCGCTCCGCCTCGCGCCCCTCCTCTCCCAGGATGGCGATGCCGACGGCGATCGTCAGCGGCGCTCCTCGCCACGGCTCGGCGTTGCGAACCGCGCGCGCGACCCGCGAGCCGAGCGCCTGCGCACCCGACCTACCGGTGTCCCGGGCGATGATCCAGACTCGATTGTCGGTCTCCGATGCGAGGATGTCCGACCGCCGGACGGTGTCGCGAATCGCCTGCGCGAAGCGCCCGATGGTCGCCGAAGCGACCGCCGGCGGCTCGATCATCGCCACGTGCTCGCTCTCCTCGAGCTCGGCCAGAAGCAGCGCCAGCGGAGTTCCGGCCCGCGAGGCCCGGGCGATCTCCTCCTCGAACGCACCAATCCACAGAGCCTCGCCCGAGTGCGCGCTGCGCAGGGGCTCCGCCGCGACCAGCGAAGGCCGCTCCGGAGGCTCCTCTTCGAGCGACCTGTCGGCTCCTCCTCGACGCCGGGAGGCTCGTCCTCGGCGCCGAGAGGCTCCTGCTCGACGCCGGGAGACTCCTCTTCGACGGTGCCGGGCCTCCGCAACGCGGCGCCGCGCACTGTCCCGATCACCAGCGCCAGTCGCTCGGCGAGCTCCGAGACCTGCTCGGGCTCAGGGTCGCTGAGCTCTCCTCGCAGCGCGCTCCAGATCACCGCATGCAGGGCGTCGATCGCTCCGGAGGCCGTCGCGGCGTCGCTGCCGCCCGACACGTCTCCGGCCCGCGACGCCAACGCCTCGAGGGCGCCGTCGGGGCCGAGCCGGCGCAGATCATTGTCGTCGGCCAGGGCCCGGATGACGGCGTCGCAGATGCGCGGTCCGTCGCGCGCCAGCTCGGCCGCCATGACGCTCGAAGCCCGCGCCAGCGGCAACTGCTCGAGCAGCGCCACCAGCCATCCCTTGGCTAGGTCATCGACCCGGGCCAGCAGCGGGTCGATCGGAGCATCGGCAACGGGCCTGGCCCGCCGCCGTCGTGGCACCCCTGCGTGCATGCAGGCTCTTCTATCACGCGGGGCGGCGCGCAAGCGACGCCAGCGTCGCGACCGAGCCCGCCGCGCGCCAGAATCAGGGCATGACCCCCGAGCTGATCACCATCGAGCAGGCCCGGGACACGGTCTTGGCCCACGTCTCGCCGCTGGGCGAAGAGATCGTGGCGGTGTCCGACGCGCTCGACCGTGTCCTCAGGCGCGACGTTCTCGCCGCAGGCGACGTGCCCCCGTTCGCCTGCTCGGCGATGGACGGCTACGCCGTGAAGGAAGGCCCGGCGGAACGGGCTTTGACCGTCGTCGGCGAATCTCGCGCGGGGGCGCCCGCCGACAGACGGCTCGATGCCGGAGAGGCGATCCGGATCTCGACCGGCGCCGCGGTCCCGGAGGGCGCCGATGCCGTGATCCGCCAGGAGGACATCCAGACGCGCGATGGGCAGATCAGGCCCGCGTAGACGCCACCCGCGGAGACAACATCCGGGCCGCCGGCGAGGATCTTCGTGCCGGAACCAAGGTGCTCGCGGCGGGAACGCCGCTTGGAGCGGCAGAGCTCGGCGCGGCGGTCGGCGCCGGCGCCGGGGCTCTGACCGTGTCGCGCCGGCCACGGGTGGCCGTGCTCAGTACCGGCGATGAGCTTCGGCCGCCCGGCGAACCGCTGGGTCCCGGAGAAATCCACAATTCGAACGCCACGATGCTGCGGGCGCTGGCCGCGCGCTCTGGCGCCGAGCCGCTCGCGGCCACGCGGCTGCCAGATGACCCCGCTGAGACCCGAGCTGGGCTGGCAGCGGCGCTCGAGCAGGCGGACGTGGTGGTTGTCTCGGGCGGCGTCTCCGTTGGACCACACGACCACGTCAAGCCCGCGCTTCAGGCGCTGGGAGTCACCGAGCTTTTCTGGGGCGTCGCGCTGCAGCCGGGGAAGCCAACGTGGTTCGGCATCCGGGACGGGCAGCTGGTGTTCGGGCTTCCCGGTAACCCGGTCTCCTCCGTGGTGACCTTCACGCTCTTCACCCGTCCCGCACTGGCGGCATTGCAGGGCCGCCCACCGAACGCGCGGCCACGCTCGGTGGCCCGCCTGGCGGCGCCGGTGAAACGCAACCCAGTGCGCACACAGGCGATCAGGGTGCGCCTCGAGCAGCGAGACGGCTTTACGGTCGCCACCCCGAACGGTCCGCAGGACTCGCACATCATCAGCTCGCTGGTCGGCGCCGGCGCGCTGGCGTTCATCCCCGCCGGCGAACCGGGGAGTATCCAGCGGGACACTCGCGTCGCACTAGAACCGCTGCCTGGGTAAGAATCCAAGCCATGCCCCCCCCGATCGTGATCGCGCTGCTACTCGGCTCGGCGATCGCGGTGCGACGGCGCCGCCGGCGCAAGCTGCCGGCCCGCACGATGATCGTCTCTCCGCGGAAATCGACCGTGACCGAGCACGACGGCACCGTGACGCTCGATCCAGACCGGCGAGCTGTCGATCCCCAGAGGACGGCTGGAGCGACTGTGGACACCCGGCGAACCTCGAGAATCTGGCGCGAACCTACTGGCAGTTCTTGACGCGGGTGACGCTCGGCCTGATCCGTGTCGTCTACGGCGAGAATGAGCGCTCGGTCATGCTGCTGATCCCGCAGCTGACGTTGCTGCGATTCGATCCCCCGGAGTACGAGCTCGAGGCCGACCATGGAAGCGTGCGCTGGAAGATCCGCGACGGGCTACTCGTGGCGCGCGAGGGCTGCGGTGGGGCCGGTTTCCTGGCGCTCGACGTCCGCCGTGAAAGCGCACCGCAGGACGATCCAGCCAAGGTCCGGATGGAGGTGGAGGTGTCCAACTTCTATCCCGCTATCGCGGGGTTCAGCATGCCTGTGTACAAGGCCACGCAGGCCTTGGTCCACGTGTTGGTCACCCACGCCTTCCTGCGCTCGCTGGCGAAGCTCGAGCTCGCCGAGTCGAAGGTCAAGGCGCTCGCGCCCGAGGGTGATTCGCCGGTGGCCGACGCCGCCGCGTCGAAGACGCCGGTTTAGAGCGTGCTCTCAGCCGTAGCGCACGCCGCTCAGGGCGCGAAGCTTCGCCCGGTCGTGGCGGGCGCTGACCCGCCGCACCGTGCCCGAACGCGAGCGCATCACGAGCGACTCGGTGGTGGCTCCCCGGTCTCCCTGGTAGCGAACCCCCTCCAGCACGTCGCCGTCTGTGACCCCGGTGGCGGAGAAGAACACGTCCTGTCCCGCGACCAGATCGTCGCAGTCGAGCACGCGATCGAGCTCGTAGCCCGCGGCCACGGCCGTCGCGCGCTCGTCTTCGCTACGTGGCCACAGGCGACCCAGCAGCTGACCGCCGATGCACTTGATCGCGGCGGCGGAGATCACCCCCTCGGGCGTTCCGCCGATCCCCCACAGCAAGTCGACGGGCGAGTTCTCGGAGACGGCGAGCAACGCCGCTGAGACATCGCCATCCATGATCAACCGCACGCGGGCTCCGGCGTCGCGCACCTCCCGCATGGCTTCGTGGTGGCGTTCGCGGTCAAGCATCACGACCATCACGTCGCGGATGTCGATTTCCTTGCGTCTGGCGATCAGCTCCAGCGTCTCTCGGAGCGGCCGGTCCAGGTCGAGCAGGTCCGCGATCTCCGGGCCGCCGGCGATCTTCTCCATGTAGACGCACGGCCCGGGATCGAACATCGTCCCCCGCTCCGCGAGCGCGATCACCGCCAGGGCGCTCGGCATTCCCAGCGCCGTGAGCCTCGTGCCCTCGAGCGGGTCCACGGCCACGTCAACCTGTGGCGGCGAGCCGTCCCCGATCCGCTCGCCGTTGTACAGCATCGGCGCCTCATCTTTCTCGCCTTCGCCGATCACCACTACGCCGTCCATGGACACGGAGTCGAGCACCGCACGCATGGCGTCAACCGCTGCCTGGTCCGCTCCCTCCTTATCGCCCCGGCCGACCATCCGGGCGGCGGCCAGCGCCGCCGCCTCAGTGACGCGCACCAATTCGAGGGCCAGGTTTCGATCCGGCCGGACGGCTGCTTGGGAGGTGCTCAAAGTACGCCGGGAGGCTTACGTCTTGTGGCGCTCTCGCGAGAGCGCCAGATCGAACCGACGAGGATCAGCAGGCCGCCGCCGAGCGCCACCCACCAACCGTAGTCAATGCTGATCTCACCCGGGGGCGTACCAGGTTTGTCGATCAGCCCCCGGAACACGGTGAACGTCAAGGCCGCCAGCGCTACGACGGCCGTGAGCTCGCCTCGTGGCCATGACAGGGCGTGGCCTCGGACGATGATCCACGCCAGGATCAGCGGCGCCGCCGCCGCGGCTAAGAGCAAAAAACGGATGATGCTCAGCGAGTGCCAGCCCGTACAGGTGGTATTCGGACCATGGCAGACGTTCAGCTTGGCGTTGGCGTTGCCCAGCTTGAACCAGACCAAAAAGACGGATACGGCGAGCAGGGCGCCTCCAATGGATGCGAGGATCTCCCCCCTGTCGAGCTGCCTCAGGTTCATCGTCGCCCGGAGCGTAACCGTTTTGTGAGGCCGCAATGTGACATATAAGGCTCGCCCGGCCGTGGCACGGCCGGCGAGCCGTTTTTCCTAAAGCCCTGCCGCCGACAGCTCGGGGCGCGCCGCACCGGAGCGCTCCGCCGCCTCGCGCACAGCCTCGGTCACCGCGTCGTGGACCCGCTGCTGGAGCGCGTCGGGAACCAGCTGCCCTTCCTCCGCGAGCTCCGCGAGGGCGTGCGTCGCCGCGAGCTTCATCTCGACGTTGATCGCCTTGGCCCCGGCCTGCAGCGCGCCGCGGAAGATTCCGGGGTAGCCGAGCACGTTGTTGATGCTGCGACCGTCGCCGGCAAACGCCGCACCGGCTTCCTCGGCCAGCTCCGGAACGATCTCCGGGTCGGGATTGCTCAGCGCCAAAATGACCTGACCGCGACGGACCATCGAAGGCTCGATCAGTCCGGGCTGGCCGGTGGTGGCGACGACAACGTCCGCCTCGCGCATCACGTTGTCCATCGACGTCAGCTCGATGCCCTTCTCGTGCGCGCGGGCGTGTGATGCCTGTTGCGGATCGAACGCCAGCACGCGCTTGGCGCCTCCATCGACCATCAGCGCGGCGATTCCAAACCCGGCGGCGCCGAGCCCGAGCTGACCCACGGTCGCCGTGCGCAGCTCAACGCCCGCCTCGCGACAGGCGACCAACGCCGCCGCCACGGACACCACCGCGGTGCCGTGAACATCGTCGTGCATCACCGGCTGCGGCAGGGCCTCGATCAGCCGCCGCTCGATCTCAAAGCAGTCCGGCGTGGCGATGTCCTCCAAATGGATGCCCCCGAACGTCGGCGCGATCCGCACCACCGTCTGAACGAACTCGTCGGCGTCCTCGGTATCGATGAGGATCGGCATCGCCGAGATGTCCGCGAACTGGCGGTAGAACACCGCCTTGCCCTCCATCACCGGCATGGCCGCCAGGGGACCGATGTTGCCCAGCCCGAGCACGCGCGTCCCGTTCGTGCAGATCGCGACGCTGCGGGCGATCATCGTGTACCGGCTGGACAGCTCGGGGTTCTCCACGATCGCCTGGCAGACGCGAGCCACTCCCGGCGTGTAGACGTCGCGCATCTCCTGGACGGTCGAGACCCGGCTGATGGCGTCGATCTGGAGCTTGCCGCCCTCGTGGCGGATGAGCGCCCGGTCCTGGTGCCAGAGGACGCAGACCTCGTCGAGCCCATCGACCAGCTGTGCGATCCGCTCCGCCTGCTCGATGTCTCGCACCTCGACGGTGATGTCGCGCACCGAGCTCTCCCGCCCGGTGCTGATCGTGACCACATCGCCGATCAGCCCCTCGCCTTCCGCGATCGCCCCCATCACCCGGGCCAGCTGCCCCGGGCGGTGCGGGATCTCGATCCTGAAGGTGCAGTCGAGTATGGCTCGACTGTAGTGCCTCGGGCCGAGCCGCTAGGTTCGAACAGGCGCGATGGACTTTCACCGTCTGATTCCTGAGCCGCAGACGATCTCGCTCCGAGAGCTTCGCCAGGCGCTCCGGCTGCCAACTGACGCCCATCCCGACCGTCCGTACACGATCGTCAACTTCGTGGCCACCGTGGACGGGAGGGCGACACTCGGAGGCCGCTCGGCGCCGCTCTCGGATCCAGGCGACCGGGCGATGTTTCACGCCCTCCGTGAACAGGTGGATGCCGTCATCGCCGGCACCGGCACGATCAGGACGGAGCGCTACGGGCGCATCGTGCCGGACGCCGAGACCCGCGAGCGGCGGGTGGCGGCTGGGTTGGCGCCGGAGCCGCTGGCCAGCGTCATCACTCGCAGCGGCGATGTCCCATTCGACATACCCCTGTTTGCCGCGCCAGATCAGCGCGTCGTCCTGTTCGCGCCCGAGGGCTCCGTCGAGCCTAAGGGCAACGCGGAGGTGGTGGGGCTCGACCCCGCGGAGCTGACGCTTACGACCATGGTGCGGCGCCTTCGCCAGACCTATGGCGTCAGGCATCTGCTGTGCGAAGGTGGGCCGACGCTATTCGGGGCGCTCCTCCGGGAGGGGCTCACGGACGAGCTCTTTCTGACGCTGGCTCCCAAGTTGGCCGGGGGCGGCCGGGGCCCGACGATCGCCGCCGGCACCGAGCTGCCGGAGCCAGCATCGCTGCGCCTCGTCTGGCTACTCGAGCGCGAAGCGTCGCTGTTTCTGCGCTACGAAGTCTCGCCGGCGCCAGTAGGGCACAATGAGTGAGATGAGCACCGGGACGGAGGCCGCCGCCGTCGACGCTCTCGACGAGGCGCGCGAGCGCACTCTGGCTCTCGTGGCCCCGATCGCGGACGACGATCTTGTGCGCGTCCACTCCGCGCTGATGAGCCCCCTTGTCTGGGACCTGGGACACATCGCCGCGTTCGAGGACCTCTGGCTCGTGCACCGCGCCGCCGGCGAGCGGATGCTGCGCCCGGACCTGGCGGCTACCTACGACGCGTTCGAAACTCCGCGCGCCGAGCGCGGGGAGCTTCATTTTCTGGGTCCCGAGGAGGCGCGCGCCTACCTGGCAGAAGTCCGGGCGCGGACGCGCGAGCTGGCGGCCACACGGGGCACCGGCCCGCTTCATGAGCTCGTTCTCCGTCACGAGCATCAGCACAACGAAACCATGCTGCAGACGATCCAGCTGGCCCGCCTGGAGGGTTACGAGCCGCCCGGCGACGGCGGCCGGCGGGCGGCGACGTACGAACGCGAGCCGCCGAGCGGTCTGGAGCTGGTCGAGGTTCCCGGCGGGGAGTGCACGATTGGTGCGCCCGCCGGTGGTTTCGCCTACGACAACGAGCGGCCGCTCCACCACACGGACGTGCGCGGCTTTCTGATCGGCGAGCATCCGGTCACCAATGCCAGCTACCTGACGTTCGTCGAGGGCGGCGGCTACGAGCGGCGCGAGTGGTGGTCGCACGAGGGCTGGGCCTGGAAGGAGGAGTACGACATCTCTCACCCCGCTGGGTGGACGGCGGACCTGAGCGCCGAGTGGCGCCTGGGAGCACTCGAGTCGCTTGATGCGCGAAGGCCCGTCGTCCACGTCTCCTGGTTCGAGGCCGACGCCTTCGCCCGCGCGCACGGCGCTCGCCTCCCGACCGAGATCGAGTGGGAGAAGGCATCGACCTGGGACCACGAGGCAGGCCAAGCTAGGACTTTCCCGTGGGGTGACGAGGCCCCCGTTCCCGGCGTTCACGCCAACCTGGACCATGGTGGCGGCGGGCCGGCCCCGAGTGCTTCTTTTCCCGCCGGCGCGTCGCCGGCTGGTTGCCTGGCCATGATCGGCGACGTCTGGGAGTGGACGTCGAGCACCTTCGGGGGGTATCCGGGGTTTGAGCCGCATCCCTACCGCGAGTACTCGGAGGTCTTCTTCGGCCGGGACTACCGGGTGCTGCGCGGTGGCTCCTGGGCCACCCGCGCCCGCGTCGCGACACCCACCTTCCGCAACTGGGATTACCCCCAGCGCCGGCAGATTTTCTCCGGCCTGAGGTTGGCAAAGGACGCGTCGTGACCACGGTGACGATCGCCTCCTATCTCGGTCAGGCCGACGAGCGCTCCCTGGCCAATGACGTCCTGGACGGCCTGACGCGGCCGTTCAAAGAGCTGCCGCCCAAGCACTTCTACGACTCGCGCGGTTCCGAGCTGTTCGAGCACATCTGCCGGCTGCCCGAGTACTACCCGACGCGTACCGAGGTCGAGATCCTGACCGCCAGGGCGGACGAGATCATCGATCGCACCGGCGCTTCGGAGCTCGTTGAGCTGGGGTCGGGAGCCGCGGAGAAAGCGCGCATCCTCCTGGACGCGATGGCCAGGGCCGGGATCCTTCGCCGCTACGTGCCGGTCGATGTCTCAGAGCGCGTGGTGGCGGAGTCGGCGCGGGAGCTGGTGGCCGAGTACGACGGGCTCGCGGTGCACGGGATGGTCGGCGATTTCGAACGCCATCTGGAACACGTCCCCGAGGCCGACGGCGATCCACGCCTCGTGGCGCTGCTGGGCGGGACAATCGGCAACTTCCCACCCGGCACCCGGCGGAAGCTGTTGCGCCAGATCGGTTCACTGCTCGGTCCGGACGACCGCATGCTGCTGGGCACCGACCTGGTCAAAGACCCAGCCGTGATCGAGGCCGCCTACGACGACCGTCGCGGGCTGACGGCGGAGTTCAACCGCAACGTCCTGCACGTCATCAACCGCGAGCTGCGCGCGAACTTCCCGACCGAGAAGTTCGACCACGTGGCCTTCTTCGACCCCCGGCACGAATGGGTGGAGATGCGCCTGCGGGCCCGGGAGGCGTGCTCGGTTGAGATCGACGACGTCGGGCTGAGCGTGGAGTTCGAGGCCGGCGAGGAGCTGCGGACGGAGATCAGCGCGAAGTTCACGCGTCAGCGCCTGCAGGCGGATTTCGACGCCGCCGGCCTGACGCTCGACGAGTGGTACACGGACGGCGACGAGCTGTTCGCGCTCTCGCTGGCCAGTCGCAAGCCCGACTAGTCCGGGTAGGGTTCGCGCCATGGAGATAAATGGCAGCAGTGCCCTCATTTCCGGCGGCGCTTCGGGTCTCGGCGCGGCCACCGCGCGCCGCCTTCACGCCGACGGAGCCCACGTGACGATTGCCGACCTCAACGAGGAGCGAGGCGGCGAGCTGGTCTCAGACCTCGGCGAGCGGGCGGCGTTCGTCCGCACCGACGTGAGCGACGAGTCCTCGGTCAAGGCGGCGGTCGAGCAGGCGGCCGGCGTGGGTGACGGCCTCCGGATCTCGGTCTGCTGCGCCGGCGTCGGCTGGGCCGAGCGCACCGTGTCGCGCAGGGGACCACATTCGCTTCAACCGTTTGAGACCGTGATCAGGGTCAACCTGATCGGCACGTTCAACGTGCTGCGCCTGGCAGCGGCGGCGATGCAGGAGAACGACCCGCGCCCCGGCGGCGAGCGCGGCGTGTGCGTCAACACCGCGTCGGTGGCGGCTTTCGAAGGCCAGATCGGCCAGCTCTCATACTCGGCCTCCAAGGGCGGGATCGTGGCCATGACGGTGCCCGCTGCCCGCGATCTGGCAGGCGCGGGCATCCGCGTCTGCACGATCGCCCCAGGGATCTTCGATACTCCGCTGCTCGGCGCGCTCCCCGAGGAGAACCGCCAGGCGCTGGGGGACGCGGTCCCCTTCCCGAAGCGGCTGGGGCATCCGGACGAGTACGCGGCGCTCGCCGCCCACATCGCCTCCAACGAGATGCTGAACGGCGAGGTGATACGCCTCGACGGCGCGCTGCGGATGGCGCCGCGCTGAACGACGCCGCGCGCTGACTCGCCACGCGCGAGTCCTACGCCAGCCGCTCCACCAGCATCGCCTGTCCCATTCCGCCTGCTACGCACATCGACTCGATCCCGTAGGTCCCATCGAGTGCTCGCAGGCCGTTCAGCAGGGTGGTCATGATCCGCGCGCCGGTCATCCCGAACGGATGGCCGAGCGCAATCGCGCCGCCGAACGGGTTGAGCTTCTCCTCCGGGATCCCGAGCTCCTGCTTGCAGGGCACGATCTGCGCGGCGAACGCCTCGTTGATCTCGACGACGTCCACGTCGTCGATCGACATGCCCGTCTGCTTCAGAAGCGCCTGGATCGCCGGGATCGGCCCCAGGCCCATTATTTCGGGGCGGATGGCGGCCACCGTCGAGGCCAGGATCCGCGCTCTGACCTTGCACCCGAGCTGCTGGGCCTTCTCCGCGGACATCACCAGCACCGCTGCGGCGCCGTCATTCAGCGGGCAGGAATTCCCCGCCGTCACTGTCCCGTCCTCCTTGAACGCGGGCTTCAGCTGTGCCAGGACGTCCATCGTCGTCCCCGGCCGGGGGCCGTCGTCCTTGTCCACGACCGTCTCCGGCACGTCGACCTCGTTGCCCTCCTTGTCGGTGTCCTTGTGCGCGGGGACGGTGACCGGCACGATCTCGGCGTCGAAGTGGCCGGACTCGCGCGCATCCACTGCGCGAGACTGCGAGACCACCGCCCATTCATCCTGCTGCTCGCGCGTCACCTGGCAGCGCTCGGCGACGTTCTCGGCCGTCATCCCCATCGGTATGTAGACGTCGTAGAGGGATCCGGGCGAGCCGTCGAGTTTCGGGTGCTTCGTCTCCTCCATCATCCCCGCGCCTAGCCCGGCGCGGGAGACCGCTTCGACCCCGGCCGCGACGTACTGGTCGCCCTCGCCGGCTTCGATGGCGTGAAAGGCCATCCGGATCGTCTGCAGCGAGGAGGCGCAGAAACGGTTGACGGTGCAGGCCGGGACGTGGTGGTCGACCCCGGCCAGCAGCGCCGCGTTGCGGCCCACGTTGTAACCCTGCTCGCCGAACGAGGAGGCCGCGCCCATCATCAGGTCGTTCGTCTGCGCGAAGTCCACTTCCGGGTTTCGCTCGGTCAGGGCGCGGATCGGAATCGCCGCCAGGTCGTCGGCACGGACCGTCTTGAGCGAGCCCTTGATGGCTCGCCCGATCGGGGTGCGGATGGCGTCGACGATTACGGCTTCTGGCATTGGCGTTCATTCCTCCTGACAGGGTGGGGACTCAGATCCTAAGAGGCGCCACGATGCAGTGGGCCGTGTGACCTGCTGGACCGCCATCACCCAGATGAGGTGATGACCGGGTCGTTGCTGTGGTCGTAGTTTGCATTTTGCTTTGGTGGCCCTATGAGCGCCAACCTGAGAAAGGCACGTCACGGCAGGGCGAGATGGAGCGCGCGGCTCGTGGGTGTAGCCGCCGTCGGACTGGTTGCGCTGACCGGCTGCGGTAGCAGCAAGCCGGCGTACTGCACGGACCGAACGAACCTCGAAAACTCCGTCAAAGGACTGACCAACTTGAACCCGAGCAGCGGGGTAAGCGGCCTTCAGTCGCAGCTCAAGAAGATTCAGAGCAACTCGACTGCGCTTGTCAATTCCGCCAAGAGCGACTTCTCCAGCGAGACCAGCGCGATCAAGACTTCGGTTGCCTCGTTGGAGAGCGCCGTCAAGGGTCTGGGATCGAGTCCCTCGGCCGGGCAGATAGCCAGCGTCACAACCGCTGCGACCGGCGTCGTGAACGCGGTCAAGAACTTCACGGACGCCAGCAGTTCGAAGTGCAGCTGACGCGCGGGGCTCAGGGTCTCTCACGCGAGACGGCCTGGCGCACGCTCACGTTCTGGCTTCGGCCGGCGTTCTTGCTCCGCGCCCTGAACCGCTTTCAGCGAGTGGCGGGGTTCGACCGCGCGATTGCGCTTGCCTCGAGCGCGTTCACCGCGTTGATCCCCCTGGCGATCATCGTCGGCGCGCTCCTGCCGAACGTTGACGCCGAGGACGCAGCCCACAGCATCATCGTCCGCTATCGGCTGACGGGGGGAGGAGCCAAGGCGGTACAGGAAGTACTGGCGCCGGCGGGTGGGGCGGACGCGAGCGTCAGCGTGGTCGGTGCTTTCGTGCTGGTGTTCGCGCTACTGAGCTTTTCCCGCGGCATGCAGCGACTGTTCGAGCAGACATGGGAGCTCAAGCCCCTGAGCGCTCGAAACACGTTCAACGACCTGGTCTGGATCGTCGGACTGGTGGGTTACATCGCTCTCACATGGTGGGTCCGGGGACTACTTGACGGTGGCCGCGTCCAAGTCATCGCCAATCTGCTGGTTCTGCCGGTGTCGGCGATCTTTCTCGCCTGGAGTGGCCGGGTTCTGGCCGCGAGGCGGATTGAGTGGAGGAGGCTTGCGCCGTTCGCGATTCTGGGTGCGGCGTTGCTTATGGGCTACTCGATCGGCGCAGCGGTCTATTTGCCCCACCTATTCAGCTCCTACGCGTCACGCTACGGCGTCGTCGGCGCGGTGCTGGCGATGATCTCGGCGCTGTTTGGGCTGATGGTCGTTCTCGTGGTGTCCGCAACCATCGGGCGCGAAGTCTCCGAGGAGCTTGACCGGATCGGGCGTGGAGAGCGACCACCCGACGACGAGGTGAAACGCGAGTGGGATGCCGTGATCGATCAGGCACGCTCACGCTGGCAGACGCTGCGCGAAAGGATCGATCACCTCCGCCGCCGCGAGCGGCGGCGAGGCTGACGGCGAGCCGCCACCACCGGCATGGTGCGCTGCTCACCCGAGGGCCGCGAGCCCCCGGCCGATCAGAACGAGGCCGATGACCCAGACGACCGCGGCGAGCACCGAGATCTTGTTGGCTTGCATCCAGACGGAGAAGCGTTCGACCCTGACCGCCGTGCCGTCGGGGTCAGCCACGTAGCTCGCGATCGGCAGCTCGATGAGCAGGAACTTGATCAGCGCAAACGCCACGATGATCGCGCCGGCCGCCAGCGCTCTGTACCCCCCTCTCGCGAGGTGGCCGAGCGCTAGGAGATCGAACGGACCCGGCACGGCGAGCAGCGCCCCAACCAGCGCGGCGACGACGAGAGAACCCTCTCTCAGCGAACTATCCGCCCTGGATTTAATCTGGGAAACAGCGGCGGATCGACGCGTCATGCTCCGCTTGGGTCTCGGGAAGACCGGCAAACCCCGACGGATGAGCTGACGCCCGCGCCGAGAGCCCGTAAAGATCGCTATGGCCACGGCGACCACGCCGACCACGAGATAGGTCGCAGGACTCAGCCGGTGTGAGCTTGCCCCGGCGATGGTCCCCCTGGAGCGGAAGATCGCGAAGATGACAATGCCGCCGCCAACGCTGACTGACAGACTGCCGAGGTAGCACGCCCACAGCAGCGGTCTCGGGTCCGGCCGCGTGAGGATGACCACGACCACCGCGAGCAGCTGCGGATAGATCGCCGCGGCGAGCGCAAGCAGCAGGATCGCCGAGATCAGTGCCGCCGGACGGTTCTGATGTTGGCGATCAGCAGCGCCAGGGCGGCAGCCCCGATGACTATGGAGAGCGCGATTCGCCAGTGCCTGAGGAACAGAAGGAACAGGCCGACGCCGAGCCCAACGACCGCTACGAACAAGGCCAGGCTGGCCAAGAACGAGAGGAATCGTCTTCGGGCGATGGCTTCAAAGCCGCTGAAGGCGCCGCCCAGGACCGCGATGTCGATGAGCCAGGCGAGCGGGGAGACGACGAGGATGAGGATCAGGGAGCTCAGCAGCAGCGGTGTGCTGAGGGCAGCCCAGAGCTTGAGGAAGCGGGTTCGTCGCTCCTGCTCGTCGACGATAGGGCCTGTGTGCCTTGCGGATGTGCGCCTGTGGCGGCTCCGGGGGCGAGGCCCTGGCTGAAAGTCGTCCAGGGGAGCCCGGCGCTCCTGGACCAGGGCGGCGCGGGCGGCGATCATCTCGTTGATGGCGGCCTCGCGCTCGGCGAGCTCGGCCTGGCGGCTGTCGGCCAACGCCTGGGCGTGGTCGTGCGTGCTCAGCGAGCGGACCTGGGCCCGCAGCCCGCGCAGCTCGATCCCGCCCTTGCACCAACCCTGAGCGTCGAGCTCGCTGATCTCGCGCTCCAGCGCCGAGATACGCTCAGCCAGCGGCCGCGAGATGTCATCCTCGTCGGGCGGGACCTTCAGTAGGCCCGCCCACCCGAGCGGGTTGGCCCATGAGACGCGGACCGAGCCATCCCGCTCGTAGCGGGGACCGGCAGGAGCCCGCTCTCCGCCGAACCGATCCCGCGTGTCAAGCCCCCAGAGCCCGCGGTACTCGAGAACCCACGGGGTCTCATCATCGATCAGTACGGGGCTCCACTTCGGCGCTCCTGCCCGGGGCCGATCGCGACTCCGTCGCCTCTGGCGTAATCGACGAAAGGCAGCCCCACTCCCGGGGAGCCGCCGGTGTAATGCCGCCACGGCGCCAGCAGCCGCCGCAGCCTGCGCAGAAACCTCATCGCGGGCTGCAAGCGAGGCGGGTCGACCAGGACCACGTAGTCGCCGGGGATGAACGCTCCCGAGTGAGACCCGGCGCCGGCGAACGCGACCACGCGATCGTCCTCGCGCCGCAGCTCGGGGTCATCCCAGCGCCTTCGGAGGTCGTCGCCGTGGTAGTCGTGCGACGAGAACGCCACCCAGACCGGCCGCGGGGGCCCG
Organism: uncultured Actinomycetes bacterium; assembly: GCA_963846075.1. Taxonomy (GTDB): domain Bacteria; phylum Actinomycetota; class Thermoleophilia; order Solirubrobacterales; family Solirubrobacteraceae; genus Palsa-465. Next base: position 102,968 of record CAWJUS010000019.1, read on the forward strand.
TCGCACGCGTCGGCGAGGTAAATCGTGATCATCTCCCAGTCGCCCTCGTGATCGTTGATGCCGGCGAACGTCGAGCGCCAGTCGTTCATCGCATAGAAGAACCAGTACTGCAGGCAGACGTAGCCGCCCTCTCGTATCACTCTTCCGTAGTAGGTGAAACGCTCTGACTCGAGCAGTTCGCGATACGTGGTCTCCGCGGCGGCGGCGACCCCCGCCGGCACCTTGCCGCGCAGCAGCAGCGAGGCCCGCACGCCCGCGTCGAGCAAGCGCCCGAACAACCCGGACGTGGTGAACCGGCCATTGGCGCTGAGCCGCTCACGCGGCAGCGGTCCGCCAGCGCAGATACTCGGAATGACCAAGCGGCTCCGCGACGAAGCGCAGGAACAGCGCCCGGTCCCGATGCCGCGATCCCTCGGCGCGACAAACGCTCCAGCGTGAGCTTCCCCGCCGGCACGATCGGCGACGAGTCCCGCGCTTGGGGCCTGCCGCCCAAAGGCTGCACTGCGCCACATATGGACCCACCGCGGTGGGAAAGAACAGCTCACCCTTGGTGTACCGGATGACCGGCTCGTACGCCCGCAACAGAGAGAGATCCGCCTCCTGCTGAAGGGGCCGACCGGTCACGACCGCGTCCAATTCCGGAGCGTCGACGTTCTCGTTCAACACCGCCGATTCTCCCATGCCGCGCCGCGTCGTGGCTGGGGCGATCCCTTTCACCGCGCGTGGAATCGCCGCAGGTTATGGCGCGGTCTTCGTTACCGAAACTGCCTCATTGACGTAGACCATGCGGTCGCTGTCTCGCCAGTTCGACCGCATTTCCCCCGCAGCCGCTGCTACAACCCAAGCCCCCGCACGCCCTTTTCACCCCAGCCCAGATGATGGGCGAGCTCGTGGCGCACGGTGCGGGTCACCTGGGCGCGCAGCAGCTCCGGGTCGTGACCGAAGTCGCGCACCAGCGTGTCCCGAAAGATCACGATGCGGTCGTGGAAGAAGTCCTGGGCAACGGTTCCGCCCTGGTACAACCCATATGCGCGCCGGCGGCGCCCGCCGTCGGAGACCACGAGCTCACGTGCTCGAGCGCAGCATGGAACTCCAGCGGCAGGTCATCGATGGCCGCGCGGACCAGCGCCTTGAAGTCATTCTCGTCGTAGGGATCGAGCTCGGCGTCACCGGAGGGATCGGAGCCGAAGTCCCCCGACTCGCCCAGCGGCTCGCTGCCCGCCAGCAGCTCGGCGCGCCGCACCAGCGCCTCGAAGTCCTCTTCGGAGGAGGGATCGCGCCACCCTGCCAGACGCAACATCACGAGCAGGGCCGCGCCGCCGATGATGACCACGCCGGCGCCGAACACGGCCAGCCCCTGGAGCAACCGGAGCGGGAAGGAGTCGCTGAAGCCGACGATCAGGCTCACGGCGCCGAACCCCACCGTCAGCGCCGCCAGTGCCGAGAGCAAAACGTGGCGGGCGGTGGGCGGCGTGGGCGACATGGGCGCTTGCTAGAGATCCTACGACAAGCACGCACGCCGCTTGGTGGTTCGTACGACGCATTACCGCAATAGCGGGCGAAAACCTTGGCCCCGCGCCCCCGCAGACTCGGAGACGGGAAAGAGTTCGAAGGGCTTCCCCGCAGGACCTCGCGCTAGCGGCGTCCTGGGGGGAAGCCTTCGAACTCGCAGACCCTAGTAGCCCGGGATGTGGCGGACGACGTAGCCGGTGGTCGGCGAAATGCGGCTCACCGACCAGCGATCCTGGTTGTTCGACGAGCTTTGGGCCGCGGTGTCGTACCACAGGCCGGCGACCGACATGTAGACGTGGCCGGCGTTGGCGTAGATCGTGATCCACTGCCCGGGGCCGGCGGCTCCAAATGACTCGAGCTCACTCGAGTCCTCGGGCGCCGAGAGCAGCGCCGCGCCATGGAGCGCGTAGCTGACCGAGCCCGAGCAGTCGTAGCCGCTGGAGGTGAAGCTCGCGTGGCCGCCACCGTAGATGTAGGGCGTAAACGCGATCTGGTTGGCGGCGGCGATGATGTCCTGCACCACCACGGGCGCGTTGGAGGGCGCCGTGACGGTCCCGTCGGAGTTCAGCCGCGCCGTTCCAGCCGCCGGCACGCTGCTCTCGACGGCCTTGACCGCCGCCTGAAGCACCGTCCAAGCCTGGCGGCCGAATGAGCCGTTCAGCGCCAGCGAGTGTGCCTGTTTGAAGGCGTTGACGCTCTTGGTCGTACTCGGGCCCCATTGACCGTCGACCCCGGTGTTGTAGCCCGCGTAGGTCAGATCCTGCTGCAGGACCGCCACCCAGCGGCCGGTGGCGCCCGCCTTCAGCGCCGGCGGTCCGCTGCTGGAATAGGTCGAGGTCGTTGAGGTGGACGTCGGAGTGAGCGCGCCGGTCGACACGCCGCCCGTCGGCGACTGGAGGTTCACCACTCGGCGCAGCTCGTTGACGTCGGCAGCGGTGACCTGGCCGTTGGCGACCAGCCCGTACTTGTTCTCAAAGCTGAGGACCACGGCCTCGGTCTTGGCGTCGAACTTACTCGTGGTCGGGGCCGTCAGCCCGATCTTGTTCAACAGATTCTGCAACGCCAAGACATCGCTACCGCTCATCCCCTCCTTGAGCGTGCGGCCACCGAGCGTCACTGCTGCCAGCGCCGACGGCGCCAGCGAAACGGCCCCCAAAAGCATGGCCAACCCCACCACATAGGCCCAGCGACGAGTCCTCGAATGCACGCGAAACCCTTTCTCTTTCCACGCCTACGGGGTTAGCTGTCGGGCTCGCGCTGAAAGAGAGTCGCGCTACGCCACAGTGGTGGCGATTCGCCCCCGGGTCGCTTTTCGGCGGCCCACGGGGTCCCCCGCTCCCCCGCCGCCGTGGCGTCCGAGGGATTCGGCTGGGTCGTATGTTGGCGCGGCAGACTAGCGAACGTGCAAGATGGATGTCGTCCGGCGTTATGACCCCCGTTTACCGGCGCTAGCCTGGACTCATATGGACGCCGGATACAGCCCGCGGCAGGTCTCGGAACGGATGGCTCGAGGCGACGTCCAATTGGTGGACGTCCGCCAGCCCCACGAGCGCGAGGCCGGAAGAATCGCGGGCTCTGCCCATATCGAGCTCGCCGAGCTGCCGAGCCGGGCGGAGGAGATCAGCCGGGATGCGCCGGTGGTCTTCTACTGCCGCAGCGGTGCGCGGTCTGGACTGGCTACCGAGGCCTTCCGACGCGCCGGCTTCGATGCCCACAACATGGCCGGCGGCCTGCTCGAATGGCACGCCGCGGGCCTGCCGATCGACCCGGCCGACGGCCACATCGCCGAGAGCTAGCGCCGGCGGGGCCTCAGGGCCGGCCCTGAGGGCCTAGGCCTTCCACTTGATCGAGCAGCCCACCGGCCTGGTCTCAGCGGGTTGGGGATCGCTCCCCGCCAGGACCGCGTCGAGGGATTGGCGCAGCCAGGCGGCGTCCTGGCCCGGATCGTCGTAATCGGCATCGGGTGCGCCCCGGTAACGCAGCCGCCGCTGGGAGTCGAGGACGAATAGATCCGGGGTGGTCTTTGCGTCGTAGGCGCGGGCGACGTCCTGGCTCTCGTCGCGCAGGTAGGGCAACGGCCAGTGCTCGGCGGCCACGCGCCGCTTCATGGCCTCGTACGAGTCACGCGGATAGCGCTCGGAGTCGTTGGCATTTATGGCCAGAAAGCGCACGCCGCGGTCGGCGTAGTCGCGCGCGGCGGCCAGGATGCGATCGTGCCAAGCGAGCGCGTAGGGGCAGTGGTTGCACGTGAATACGACGACCGTGGCCGGGGCGTCGAAGGGCGTGTGTGGCGTCCCTTCGGTGTCGGGCAGCTCGAAGTCGGGCGCCCGCTCTCCGATCGATATGGCCATCAGATCACCTCCTCTTCAGTGGGGCGCCTGGAGCGCCCGCCGCAGCGCCTCGCGCAGATCTTCGGGGTCGGGTGTGGGCGAAATGCGCCCGCCGCGCTGACGGTATACGCGACAGGCGAGGCCGGCCGGCTCCCCCGACTCCGGCGGGGCGACGTCGGTGCCGTCGACGCGGATCGTCGGCGATCCGACGAACCGCTGGCCCAAGGCCTCCTCGTCCGTGCCGATCTCGATCATCTTGATCGCGGCCTGACCGAGCCCCACCTCGTCCAGCGCCTCCTCGAGCTCGGCCCGCGCCCGCCCCGTGGACGGGCATCCCTGCCACCACAGCAACTCGATGTCGGGAGTGCGCATCGAGTCGAGGTTAGTGGCGTCCGCCGGCAGGCCGAGGGATGCGACCGCCCACCCCGGTTTGGGCGGCTGTCGCATCACCGATCCCCTACCTTCCTCCGGGGCGTGAAGCCGAAGCGCGCATTGTAGGCCTCGCGCGGCCTACGACACCGTCCAGGTATCCCCGGCGTGAAGAAGCTGGTCGAGGTCGCCCTCGCTCGAGGCAACCGACTGGGTGCCCGCGGTCCGCCCGTAAACGGGACGTTCGACGCGGCGGAAGATCCCGATCGGCGTGGGACCGGTGGGCTCCTCCGCCAGGCGAGCCAGCGCGTAGGCCAGAGCGCCATCGCGCGTGGTCGGGTCGTGGACGACGAGCGCCTGCTCGCCGACCTGGGCCACGTCCACGACCTGAAGCGACCCGTCGGCCCCCCGGGCCACACCGCGCTCGCCCTCGACGCCGAAACGCACCGGCTGTCCGGCCTCGAGGCGGATCTGGTTGGCGTCCTTGACCCCCTTGTCGGTCAGCGCCGCGAACGCACCGTCGTTGAACACGGGGCAGTTCTGGTAGATCTCGATCAGCGCCGACCCTCGGTGCGTCGCGGCGGCGCGCAGCGTCTCGGTCAGATGATGGCGGTCGCGGTCGATCGTGCGGGCCACGAACGTGGCATCGGCCCCAAGCCCCAGCGCGACCGGGTTGAAGGGGTGGTCGGAGACCCCGAACGGAGTCGACTTGGTGATCTTCCCCAGTTCGGACGTCGGCGATGCCTGGCCCTTGGTCAACCCGTAGATCTGGTTGTTGAACAGCAAGATCTTGATCGGCACGTTCCGGCGCAGCGCGTGGATCAGATGGTTGCCGCCAATCGACAGCGCGTCGCCGTCGCCGGTCACGATCCAGATCGAGAGGTCATCCCGCGTAGAGGCCAGACCGGTGGCCAGCGCCGGCGCTCGACCATGGATCCCGTGCATCCCGTAGGTGTCCATGTAGTAGGCGAAGCGCCCCGCACATCCGATGCCCGTGATGAACACCGTCTTCTCCGGCGCGATCCCCAGCTCGGGCATGAACTGCTGGACGGCAGAGAGGACCGCGTAGTCCCCGCAGCCCGGACACCAGCGCGTCTCCTGGTCGGACTGGAAGTCGGCCTTGGTGAACGTCCCTGCCTCGCCGGCTTTTCCGGCGCCGACCCATTGCCGTTCTTGTGGACGGTCGTGCTCATTGCCGGGACAGGATCTCCCGCTCGATCTCGGCGGCGAACAGCGGCTGGCCCTCGACCTTGCAGAACGACTCCACATCCACCAGGAACTTGTCGCGGAGCACGCTGGCCAGCTGCCCGGTGTTCATCTCCGGCACCAGCACGCGATCGAATGAGCGCAGCACGTCGCCCAATCCGGGCGGCAGCGGGTTCATGTGGCGAAGGTGGGCGGAGGCCACCTTGGCGCTCTCGAGCCGCGCCCGGCGCACGCCGGCACGGATCGCTCCCTCGCTCGAGCCCCAGCCCAGCACCAGCAGCCGTGCTCCGGGCTCCGAATCGATCTGGACCGGCGGCAGCTCCTCGGCGATGCCCGCCACCTTGGCCGCCCGGAGCTCGGTCATGCGGCCGTGATTGGCGGCGTCGTAAGAGATGTTGCCGGTCACGTCGGCCTTCTCCAGGCCGCCGATACGGTGCTGGAGCCCGGGCGTCCCGGGCAGCGCCCAGGGCCGCGCCAGGCGATCGTCGCGCGCGTAGGGCTCGAATGTCTCGCCCGCGCGGGCGCGCGCGAAGTCGGGATCGATGTGGGGCAGCTCTTCGGCCGAGGGGATATTCCAGGGCTCCGAGGAAGAAGCCAGGAACGTGTCCGAGAGGACGATCACCGGGGTCCGGTAGCGGATCGCGATCCGCACCGCCTCAAACGCGGCGTCGAAGCATCCCCCGGGAGTAGAGGGCGCGATCACCGGCAGCGGCGACTCGCCGTGTCGCCCGTGGAGCGCCATCAGGAGGTCGGATTGCTCGGTCTTGGTGGGCATGCCCGTCGAGGGTCCGGCCCGCTGCACGTCGATCACCACCATCGGCAGCTCGAGCGCGACGGCGAGACCGATCGTCTCCGCCTTGAGGTCCATGCCCGGGCCGCTCGTCGCGGTGACGCCGATCCGACCCTCCGAAGGATGCGCCGAGCGCCATGCCCGCGGCGGCGATCTCGTCCTCGGCCTGGATCGTGGCCACCCCGAACTGCTCCTGGCGCGAGAGCTCGTGCAACAGCTCCGACGCCGGCGTGATCGGATAGCTGGCCAGCAGCAGCGGCAGCCGGCTGCGGACGCTGGCCGCGATCAGGCCCAGCGACAGCGCGGTGGTCCCGTTGACGTTGCGGTAGGTGCCGGGTGGGACGTCGGTGGCCCGCGGGACGCGGTACTGGACGTCCAGCAGCTCGGTCGTCTCCCCGAACGACCAGCCGGCCTTGAACGCCGCCAGGTTCACCTGCGCCACGGCGGGCTTGGAGGCGAACTTCTGCTCGATCCAGCGCTCGGTGACGTCGGTGGGCCTGCCGTAGAGCCACGAGAGCACACCCAGCGCGAACAGGTTCTTGGCCCGCCCGGCGTCGCGGGTCGAGGCCCCCTCGATCGCCTCCGCCGCTCGGGTGGTGAGCGTCGTCATCGGGATCCGGTGGACGCGGTACTCGCGCAGTGAGCCGTCCTCGAGCGGGTTCGAGTCGTAGCCCGCCTTCTCCAGATTGCGCTTGGAGAACGAATCCTCGTTGGCGATGATCGTGGCGCCCGCTTCGAGCTCGGGAAGGTTCGACTTCAGCGCGGCGGGGTTCATGGCCACGAGCACGTTCGGGGTGTCGCCCGGCGTGAGGATGTCGCGCGAGGCGAAGTGGATCTGGAACGCCGAGACGCCGGCCAGGGTGCCGGCTGGGGCGCGGATCTCGGCGGGGAAGTTGGGCAGCGTCGCCAGGTCGTTGCCCACCATCGCGGTGGCGTCAGTGAACCGGCTACCCGCCAGCTGCATGCCGTCGCCGGAGTCCCCGGCGAACCGCACCACCACCCGTTCGCGTTCTTCAACAGCCTTGCTCACGACGCGCTTACCGATTGTAGGCGGGTCCGCCGACGGTCCCCGGGGCTCGCATCAGCATGACCTTTTCTTAACGTGGATCGGCTCCGTCCACGCTCCAGTAGCGCACGACGTCGGCCCGCTCTCCCTCGACGTGGGGCCATTCCGAGATCGTGAAGCGCCCGATCGTCCGCTGGCCGCCGTACTGGTCGCCGTAGAGGACGTCGATCATCACGCGCTGCTTCTGCTCGGCCGCGCGCCGCACAGCCTCGTAGCTCGGGTCCTGGCGGTCGCGCAGCGCTCCCTGCCAGAAGCCGGTGTATCCCGCAGGGATGTGGAGGTCGCGACTCTGCGAGCGGAACTCGTCGAGGTCGGGGGCCTCGGTCCCGGCCGGTGTTGCGGACCTCGGCCCGCCACGCGTGGATCACCGCCAGGCCCTCGCCGCCGTTGCGCAGCGCGATCGCCATGTAGACGTTGCCGCCCTTGGCCTTGATCGCGCCGCCGTGGCCCGAGACCTCCAGCACCACCTCATCCCCGAAGCGCACCCGCTCCAGACGGGTCGTCGTCCCGCGAGGGCATCAGGATCGGTCGCTGGCCGGCCAGCAGCGCCTTCTCGGCGACGCGCGCCGAGCGGTTGGCCGACCTGACCGAGCTGAACGTGGCGACCGCCAGGACCAGCGTTCCGCCGGCCGTGGCAAGCGAGGAGATCGTGACCCAATCGGCCA
>CAWJUS010000020.1:0-32257 GCA_963846075.1 uncultured Actinomycetes bacterium
TCAGCCAGCGAAAGCGCAGCCTGCGCGCGCTCGAAGCTGACGGCGGCCGAGGTCGACGGGACGGTCGTACCGAGGCCCGCCACCGCGCCGGCGCCCACATAGCGCGTTCAAGCACCTCGCGACGGCCGGGACCGTCGGGGTCGGGCACGATCGCGCACACCAGCTCGCCGACGGCTTCGGCGATCGCATCTGCGGGCAGGCGGGGGGCATCACCGCGTGACGGTGGGATCCACCGACCGCCACCACCGCTAGCCACCGCGGCAGTCGCCAGCCGGCGTCGCCGGCCGCCAGCTCGAGCGTGGCCCGTTCCTCAGGCGGATCGCGAAGCAACAGTTTCACGAGTCGCTGGCGACGCAGCTGGGTCTCGCCCACTACGGCGGACTGTTCGAGTGCGTGGCCTTCCGCCGACTCCGCCGACAGCGAGTCGATGTAGGCGAAGATCGACTCGGCGAGCAGGTAGAGGGTGTCGGGCGCCAGTCCCGCCGCGACACCCGCGGCCGCGAAGCGCCGCCAGGCCACGCGAGCGCCGAGGCGGTAGGCGCTGAGCAGGGCGTCGAGGCTGCGGCCGGCCCGCATCTCGCCACGGCCGAGCGCCACGTAGACGTCGGAGCGGGGAACCGGGCCGCCGGCCTCGATCTCCGCCAGGAAATGCCGGATCGCCTCCTGCACGCCCGCTCTGATCCCCTCGCCGAACGGCCCCTCGAGCGGCCGGGCGTAGGCCGGGACGGTCCTGACCGCCTCGATTATCTCGTCGGCCACCTCCGGCAACACCGGGCGCAGGACACGCGCCACGTCCGGGGGCAGCTCGTGCCATGGCTGCTCCGCCATCTATGGACTAAGCGCCACCACTGGCCGTGATCCCCACATCTTCATACAGAAGCTACAAGTTTTCGCTTATTCGTCGTCCCAGACCTAGGAGAGACTTCGCTCAACTTGACGTATGGTTGATCCGCATGAGCCGCGCCCACAAGACCGCCAACCTGATCGGAGTGGCGTTGCCGCTGCTCGCGCTCGTCGCAGCGGTGTCGTTGCTGTGGAACCGCGCCATCGGACCGCTGGAGCTGTCTCTGCTGATCGCGTTCTATGTGTTGACTGCACTTGGGGTGACGCTCGGCTATCACCGCATGTTCACCCACCGCGCGCTCGAATCCTCGCGCGCTTTCCGGGCGTTGATCGCGGTGCTGGGCTCGATGGCCATGCAGGGGTCGGTCATCACCTGGGTGGCAGACCACCGCAAGCACCACGCCTTCACCGACCAAGAGGGCGACCCCCATTCCCCGCATCTCAGCGGCCCTGGCTTCTGGGGGGCGATCAAGGGTCTTTGGCACGCGCACACCGGCTGGCTGTTCGAGACCGTCGGTACCGCCGACCGCAATCGCTTCGCCGCCGACCTCGTCAAGGACCGCGCCCTGCGCGTCATCGACAAGCTCTTCTTCTTCTGGGTTGGGCTCGGATTCGTGATCCCGTTCGTCCTCGGATGGATCGTGGGCGGGGGCCTCGGCACAGCCCTGACCGCCCTGCTGTGGGGCGGCTTCGTGCGCGTGTTCCTGCTGCACCACGTGACTTGGTCGATCAACTCCGTCTGCCACTTCTTCGGCCGGCGCCGGTTCGACGTAGAGGACGAGTCCCGCAACGTCTTCTGGCTCGCCCCGCTGTCGATGGGCGAGGCGTGGCACCACAACCACCATGCGTTCCCCACCTCCGCGTTCCACGGGCTGCGCTTCTGGGAGCGGCTCGCTGATCCGACCGGACTGCTGATCAGGCTGCTCGAGAGGCTGGGCGTGGTTTGGAACGTTGTCCGCGTCAGCCCTGAGCGCCAGCGGGCAAAGGCGTTCGGAGCCGACACCAACGCCCTCGGGCGCGAGACCGTGGCCGGGCAGGTTTAGTGGCCGGGCAGGTTTAGTAGCACGCGGAGGCAGGACCGGCGCGGTGGCCGGTCGACGTCCGCGCCGAACGCCGGGCCCGTTCCCCGCCCCGACCACAAAGCTCCAAACCTGGACCCGCGGCCCAAGGGTCTGGTGCCCCGTGGTCGCTATCCGACCGCCAAGCGCCAGATCTGCGGCTTGCGCGCGTGGTGTGTCACTTTTTGGTCGCTCTCGCGAAGATGCCGCTAACCGGCTCGCGAAAGTGCCCGACGGCGGCCTACCCGGCCTCGAGCGGCGCCATCGTCAACCCGGCGCCGTCCAGCTGACGCCAGTAGTCCTCGGCGTCCTCGCGCGGGCCGCTCCAGACGATCGCGCAGCCGCTGTTGTGAATGCGGTGTGCGAAGCGGTAACCGTCGGCCAGCGAGACGTCGGGGATCACGCGTGCCAGCGACTCCGCGACGTGATCAAACGTGTTGTGGTCGTCGTTCAACACCACAACCCGCCATAGGCCGCCGAGCCCGCTGCCCGGTCCCCCGAGGCGAGGCAGCTCCACTGTCTGTGGCATCGCCCCTCAGCATACCTCGGCCATCGCCCCGTGACGGGGAACGGCCCCCCGGTTTGGACGCGCAGCTAGCCGTCGTCGGGGCGCGTGGAGCGACCGGCGTGCGTCGATGCCTCGGCCGGGGCCGAGCGGGCCGAGGTCTCCGCCTCGTCTCGCTTCTCCCAATAGCGCTTGAGGCCCGCGTAGAGCTGCTCGGGAGGCGCGGCCTGGGCGTAGGTTTCGAGCAGCTCGGACCCGGCACTGAGCTCGATCTCCTCACGGATCGTGGCGATGAACGTCTCCTCGTCCTCGGTTCGCGCCAGAGCCGCGAGATTGTCCAGGCGCTCGGACAGCTCGCCCAGCTGCGCGGTGACCTCATCGCTCGAGCCGAAGTGGGTCATCGCCAACCGCGTCGGTTTCCATGCCAGCACACGGTTGATCGACTGATGCCAGGCCTCGATGTCGATGTCCGGCGGCGGGGTGGGCGGAATAGTGAGCGTCTCGGGAGTGATCCGGACTCCGCCGGTATCCCCGACGTATGCCGTCCCGCCGTGTAGGTAGGAAACGTGATGGGAGGCGTGGCCCGGCGTGTAGACGACCTCGAACGCTCCGCCCAACACACGCTCGCCGCCCCGCAGCAGACGGACGTTCTGCACCGGCAGGGGGCGGACCTCGCCCCAAAGCCGCTCCATGTCCTCGCCGTACAGGCGGTGCGCGCTTTCGAGCAGGCGCGATGGCTCCATCAAATGCGGCGCGCCGCGCTCGTGCACGTAGACCTCCAGGTCTGGCCAATGCTCCACCAGCGACCCCGCGGCGCCGGCGTGGTCCAGATGGATGTGGGTCAAGAGCAGCGCTCGCGGGCGCTGGCCCCCCAGCGCGTCGAGCAGGGTCTTCAGACACGAGCTCGGGCCGGGATCGATAAGCACGTCGCCTACCTGCCAGCAGCCGATGACGCGTTCGCGTCCGAGGTGCATGACGTCGATCACACGGGCATCGGAGGCAAGCGGCCTCGTCACCGGCTCGTGGGCCACGGTCGGCTGGTCGAGGAGGTCGCTCTCCCCGGCGACCGGCGCATCGGCGGCGGCCTCGACGGGGAGCTGAGCGGTCTCTTCGGCGGCCAGCGACTCGGCCTCCTGCGCTCCGAGCGGCCCCTCGGGGTCATCCGCGTGGTCCTCGACGACCGGTTCGCGCCTGATCGGCTGCGCCGGCCCGACGTATTCCCCAAACGGCTCCCCCTCGTCGAAAGGCGCCTCGGCCTCGGCGACCTCGTCCGCAGCGAACGGCTCCGCGGCGTCGCCGAGCTCACCCGCCACGGCCTCCGGGTCACCGACGGCGGTCCCTCGGTCCCCATCGGCCCCAGCTCGTCCTCGGCAAGCGGCTCATCCTGAGCCGCCTGGCCACCGGCCGCCTCGCTGTCCGCCGAGGGCTCGGCCGGAAAGCGCGTCGCAGCAGCCCCGGCGAGCGTTCCAAGCTCCTCCGCCAACCTCCGCACGTCTCCCACGATCCGGTCGCGCTCAGCCCAGATCCGGTCAACCTCGGCATCGAGCTCCTGAACCCTCCGCTGAGCTTCCTGCTCGAGCTCCCGCGTGCGCTGGCGGGTGGAGCGCTCGAGTGCGTCGGCCTCCTCGCGCGCCCTCATCAGGCGGTCCTCGGCTTCCGCGCGCGAATGCGTAGTGATCTGCTCGGCCGTCTCGTGCGCGCGCTGCAGAATCGCCGAGACCTCTCCCCCGACCCGCTCAAGCGCCCGCCGTACGGCTCCCTCCGGCGAGCGCGTGGCGTACAGCTCCGCCACCATTTGGGTGATCCTGTTGACGTAGGCCTCCACCGCCATCCGGTCGTAACCCCTCAGCACGACCGGGAAGTCGGGGTTCGCGGCCGCGGAAACCGGGTCGTCCGGTAGGTCTGCGAGGGGGGCGGTTATCTGCTGCATGATCGCGTGCTCGTTAGCAGCAGAGCTCTGATCTGGCATTGACACAGGATTCCACCTCCGTCGCTGGATGCCTGCCGGTCCATACAATGCGGCCAATGTCTGGCACGCCATCGCCTCGCCTTCCCGAGCGAGACCGGCCCTGGTTGATGCGGACGTACGCCGGCCACTCGGACGCCAAGCGCTCCAATGAACTCTACCGGCGCAACCTTCAGAAAGGACAGACGGGCCTTTCCATAGCGTTCGATCTACCCACCCAGACGGGGTACGACCCCGATCACGAGCTTGCGCGGGGCGAGGTCGGCAAGGTGGGGGTGTCGATCGCCCATGTGGGCGACATGCGCACGCTGCTAGCCGAGATCCCGCTCGAGCAGATGAACACTTCGATGACCATCAACGCCACCGCCGCCTGGCTGCTGGCGCTCTACATCGCAGCCGCCGAGGAACAGGGCATAGCCGAGGACAAGCTGCAGGGCACGACCCAGAACGACATCCTCAAGGAGTACCTGAGCCGCGGGACGTACGCCTTCCCGCCGGGGCCCAGCATGCGGCTGATCGCCGACACGATCGCCTACACGGTGACCCGCGTTCCCAAGTGGAATCCGATCAACATCTGCTCGTATCACCTCCAGGAAGCCGGGGCCACTCCGGTGCAGGAGATCGCCTATGCGCTGTCCAACGCCATCGCGGTGCTCGACGCGGTGCGCGAGCGCGTCCCGCAGGAGTTGATGGGCAGCGTCTTCGGGCGGATCTCGTTCTTCGTCAACGCCGGCGTGCGGTTCATCGAAGAGCACGCCAAGCTGCGAGCCATGGCGACGTTATGGGAAGAGCTCGGCCGCGAGCGCTACGGCGTCCAAGACGAGAAGCACCGCCGCTTCCGCTACGGCGTGCAGGTCAATTCGCTCGGGCTGACCGAGTCACAGCCCGAGAACAACGTCTACCGCATCGCGCTCGAGGCGCTGGCGGTCACGCTGGGACGCAGCGCACGGGCGCGGGCCATCCAGCTTCCTGCCTGGAACGAGGCGCTGGGCCTGCCGCGGCCGTGGGATCAGCAGTGGTCGCTGCGCCTGCAGCAGATCCTGGCCTACGAGACCGACTTGCTCGAGTATCCCGACGTGTTCGAGGGCTCCAAGGTGATGGACGGGCTGGTGGTCGAGCTCATCGACGGTTCACGCGAGGAGATGGCGCACGTGGCGGAGCTTGGCGGCGCGGTCGACGCGGTCGACTACATGAAGGGCGCGCTCGTCGAGTCTCATCGCGAGCGCTGGCGGCGGATCGAGTCCGGTGAGCAGACCATCGTGGGCATGAACCGCTTCACATCGAGTGAGCCCTCGCCGCTGACCGCAGACGCCGACGGCGGCATCCTGGTGGTCGATCCCCAGGTGGAGGCCGACCAGCGCGAGGCGGTGGCACGCTGGCGGGCCGAGCGCGATCAGGGCGCAGCGGACGAGGCGCTCGCCGAACTGGCCCGGGTGGCACGAGCGAGCGAGGAGAACATCATGCCCGCCACGATCGCCGCCGCCAGGGCAGGCGTCACGACTGGCGAATGGGCCCAGACGCTGCGCGACGCGTTCGGCGAGTATCGCGCCCCGACTGGCGTCACAGAAGCCGCCGCGCTCTCGACCGAGGAAGTGGCGGAGCTGCACGAGGAGGTCGAGCGCGTCTCGGAGGCGCTCGGCAGGAGGCTCAAGTTCCTGGTGGGAAAACCGGGGCTCGACGGACACTCCAACGGCGCGGAGCAGATCGCCGTGCGAGCGCGCGACGCCGGTATGGACGTCGTGTACGAGGGCATCCGGCTGACGCCGTCGCAGATCGCCACCTCCGCTGCCCAGGAAGGGGTGCACGTGGTCGGCCTCTCGATCCTTTCCGGCTCGCACCGCGAGCTGATCCCGGCGGTCCTGGAGGCGCTCCGCGGGGCGGGGATCGAGGAGGTGCCCGTGATCGTGGGCGGGATCATTCCCGACGCGGACGCCGCTTGGCTGCGCGACGCCGGGGTTGCGGCGGTCTACACCCCCAAGGACTGGGATCTCAACCGGATGATGCGCGACATCATCGCTTTGGTTGCAGAGCGCCACGGGATCGACGTAGCCACCGCCGCTTGAGCCGGGCGATCGCGGACGGCCGCGAGCTCGGCGAGCGACTGCGCTCCGGCTGACTTGAGTGCCGCGCCGGCGGTCCTCAACCTGCTCGAGAGCCGGGTCCCGGAGGCCCGCCCGCAGGCCGAGGCGCTGCTCGAGGCGGTCTCCCCCGCCGCGCTCGGCGGCGAGGCGCCGGGGCACGTCGTGGGCGTCACAGGGCCGCCAGGCGTCGGCAAGTCGTCGCTGCTGTCCCACCTCGTCGCGGGCTGGCGCGCTCGCGGCCGGTCCGTGGCCGTGCTCGCCGTCGACCCGAGCTCTCGGCGCTCGGGAGGAGCGTTGCTCGGCGACCGGGCACGGATCGAGGTCGATCCCGCGGACCGCGAAGTCTTCGTGCGCTCGACAGCCGCCGGCGACCGCCTCGGGGGCCTGGCGCCGGCCACTCGAGCGGCCGCCAGCGCCTTGGCTGCGGCATTCGACGTGGTCGTGATCGAGACGGTGGGCGTCGGCCAGTCCGAGACCGAGGTGGCCGATACCGCGGACACCGTCGCCGTCGTCGTGCAGCCCGGCTCGGGCGACGTCCTTCAGTTCCTCAAGGCGGGAATCATGGAGGTGCCCGACGTGCTGGTCGTGACCAAGGCCGACCTGGGCCGGGTCGCCACCCGCGCGATCGGCGACCTCGACGCGGCGCTGGGGGCGCTGGGAGCGACGGGCACGACCGTCGTCGCGGTTTCCTCGCTTCCCCCGCCTAGCGGCATCGACGATCTCCTCGACGCGCTCGACCAGCATCGCGCCGCCCTCGACGTCTCCCAGCGGCGACTCCGCGCTCGCCGCGCGCACGCGCTCGCGGACTTCGCGGCCGAGCACGGCGACCGCGGCTTGCGGGCGCTCGGAGGACGCCGGGCCGCGGAGAAGTGGCTCTCGGAGCTGGACGCCGGCCTGGACGTGCCGGCTCTGGGGCGCGCGCTGGCGGCTCGCGCCGCCGAGCAGAGCTGATGTCCAGGATCGTCCTTCCTGCGCAGGCCCTGGCCGACGGACCGACCGCGCTGCGTCCGTGGCGCGAGTCGGACGTTCCGGCCCTGGTCGCCGTCTGCCAGGATCCGGAGATCCCCCGCTGGACGAGGGTCCCCTCGCCCTACGGGGAGGCCGACGCGCGCCTCTACCTGCAGCAACGACACGACGCGGTTCAGAACGGGACGTCCGCGCCGTTCGCAATCGTGGCTTCGGAGGACGGACGGCTGCTGGGTTCGATCTCGCTGATGCGCTTCTCCTGGGTCGATGCCCGAGCGGAGGTCGGCTACTTCCTGGCCCGCGAGGCCCGAGGACAGGGCCACGCGGTGCGCGCGGTACGGCTCATCTGCGCTTGGGGGTTCGACGCTCTGGGACTGGGACGGATCGATCTGCTGGTGGGCACCGGCAACGCTCCTTCGCAGCGCGTCGCCGAGCGGGCCGGCTTCATCCGCGAGGCGGTGCTCCGTTCGTACTTTCCCTCCAGCCAGGGGCGGCTGGACATGGTTGCCTTCGGACTGCTGGCCGGCGAGTAGAGCCGCGACTCAGCAGGTCGGCTTACCGGCCGGCACCTTGCCCTCGCTGTCGATCCGCCAACCCGCCGAGGTCTTGACCAGGTGAAGCTGCGCCAGCGCAAGCCGCTGGCAGTGCGCGCCGGTGAGCACCTGCGCGAGGGCCTGGTTTCGGTTCACCGAGACGCGGCCGATGCTGAGCGTCGGATCCTGGACGCTGGCCATGAAGATCTTCATCCCCTGCTCGCAGCTCAGGCCCTCGACGGCGAAGCGATTGGTGAGCGACGGTGCCAGGACCTGCTCGCAGACGGTGGTCGCATCGCGCGCCGCGACCGCGCGTACGAACTGGTCCACCTTGGCGCGGACCTGGTGGGAATCACTGGAGCCGCAGCCGGACACGGCGGCGGCGGTCAGGAGCGCTAGCACCGTCACGAGCACAGCCCGCATCGGCCGAAGGCTACCCTTGAGGAATGGAATCCGAGCCGCTGCGCGACGGCCACGGAAGATTGATCGGCGACCTGCGCGTTTCCGTGACCGACCGCTGCAACTTCCGCTGCCAGTACTGCATGCCGGCGGAGGGTCTGCCGTGGCTCGAGCGCGCCGAGGTCTTGACGTTCGAGGAGATCGCGCGACTGGTCGCGCTCTTCTCGAGGATGGGCGTGCACGACGTCCGGCTGACGGGTGGAGAGCCGCTCGTCAGGCGCGAGTTCCCGCGGCTGGCGGCGATGCTGGCCGCACTGCCGGACGTGAAGGAGCTGTCGCTGACGACGAACGGCTTTCTGCTGGAACGCGACGCCGCCGCGCTGGTACGGGCCGGCATCGACCGCTTCAACGTCTCCGTCGACTCGCTCCAGCGCGACCGCTTCTACGAGCTGACCAGACGCGACGCGCTGCCCCAGGTGCTGCGCGGGCTCGAGCTGCTCGCGAGCTTCCCCGAGGCCCACCCGATCAAGGTGAACGCCGTGGCCATGCGGGACTTCACCGAGGACGAGGCGCTTCCGTTCGCGGAGCTCGCCCGCCGGACGCCCTACGAGATCCGCTTCATCGAGTTCATGCCGCTCGACGCCGACCGCGCCTGGTCGCAGGAGCAGGTCCTGACCGGCGCCGAGATCCGGGCCGCGATCGATGCCGTCTATCCGCTCGAGCCCGAGCCGCGCGAGCCCCATGCCACCGCCCGCGTGTACCGCTTCGCGGACGGGCGGGGGAAGGTCGCCTTCATCAACCCGGTCTCGGAGCCGTTCTGCGCGGACTGCAACCGCATCCGTCTCACGGCCGACGGGCGGCTGCGGACATGCCTGTTCTCGCTGGGCGAGACCGACCTCCGCGCACCACTGCGCGCCGGCGCCGACGATGTCGACCTCGAGCGGATCATCCGTGACGCCGTGTGGCGCAAGGAGCTCAAGCACCACGTCGGCGAGCCGGGGTTCATCCAGCCGGCGCGCTCGATGTCGGCGATCGGCGGCTGAGCACTTCGAAGCGTCGGCGATCGGCGGGCCCGGCGACTTAACCGCGCCACAACGTTCACCGCGGACAATGCCGCCACATGGTCCTGCTGCTGCTATTCGCTCTGATCGCCGGCGCGGGCACCGCGATCACGCCGTGCGTGCTGCCCGTGCTGCCCGCGCTGCTGTCGGCGAGCGCCGCCGGCGGAAGACGCCGGCCACTGGGCATCGTGGTCGGACTTGCGGTCACGTTCACGATCGCGATCGTGGCCCTGGCCCAGCTTGTCAAGGGCGTGGGGCTTGCGAGCGGCGCTGCCCGGACGCTGGCGATCATCGTGCTGATCGGCTTCGGGCTGGTGATGCTGATCCCGGACGTGGCGGCACGCGTGCAGGCCCCGCTCTCGCGGCTGGCCCGGTTCGGCCCTCGGACCCGCGGGACGGGTTTCTGGTCCGGACTGGCGGTCGGCGGTGCCCTCGGCTTCGTCTGCGCCCCCTGCGCCGGCCCGATCCTGGCGGCGGTCACGTCGGTCAGCGCCTCGACCGGGCCGACCGTCAGGGTCGTGGCCGTGGCGGTCTGTTTCTCGGCTGGGCTGTCGGCTGTGCTGTTGCTCTGGGCGATTGGCGGCCGCGCCCTCATCCAGCGCGTCAGGCGCTCCCTCCACGGTCACGTCGTGGAGCGCACGCTCGGCGCCGTGCTGCTGGCCACCGGGGTGGCGATGGCATTCAACCTCGACGTGCGCTTCGAGGAGACGCTGGCCAAGGACACGAGCCTGCCCGCTTTCCTGGTCGACCCCACCCGATCGCTGGAGAACTCGAGCGCCGTCCAGAACCGGCTGGCCTCGCTGCGACCGCCCTCC
The DNA here is from genome assembly GCA_963846075.1 of uncultured Actinomycetes bacterium. Taxonomy (GTDB): domain Bacteria; phylum Actinomycetota; class Thermoleophilia; order Solirubrobacterales; family Solirubrobacteraceae; genus Palsa-465. The sequence continues at coordinate 10,228 of CAWJUS010000020.1, forward strand.
CGCTTCGCCCAGCGCCAGAAGGAGGCCTCCCAGGTCCCGATGCCCCCCACCAGCCCGGTCTCGATTCCGGGCGTGCAGACGCCGTCGCTGCCGAACCTGGGGGCCGCGCCGCCGTTCACGGACACGCAACGATGGTTCAACACACCCGGCGGCCAGCCCCTGACCCTGGCCGGGCTGCGCGGCCACGTGGTGCTCGTCGATTTCTGGACCTACACCTGCATCAACTGCATCCGCACGCTCCCCTTCCTCAAGGGGCTCTATGCCAACTACCACCCGTACGGGCTCGAGATCGTCGGAGTCGAGTCGCCGGAATTCACTTTCGAGCAGGAGGCGGGCAACGTCCAGCAGGCCGTCCGCGCCGACGGCATCCGCTATCCGGTGGTGCAGGACAACCAGCTGGGAACCTGGAACGCCTACCAGAACGAGTATTGGCCCGCCGAGTATCTGATCGATGCCCAGGGGAACGTGCGGCACACGCAGTTCGGCGAAGGCGACTACAAGCAGAGCGAGGCCGCGGTCCGTCAGCTCCTCTACGAGGCCGGCGTGCACGACTTGCCGCCGCCGATGACGGCGAGCGCGATCATCCCCTCGAGCGGGGTGGCAACTCCCGAGACATACCTTGACCCGCAGCGGGCCCAGGGCTTCGCACAGCCACCGTCACCCGGCGTCCACTTCTATAAGGGTGTCTCCACCCCATCTCTCAACGAGGTCGCGCTGCACGGAACCTGGAACGTGGGCTCGGAATCGGTCACGCCGGTCTCGTCGGGCGCTTCGATCGAGCTCGGCTTTCAGGCGGCCAAGGCCTACCTGGTGATGACCTCATCCGGAGGCACGCCACGCAAGGTGAGCGTGCTGCTCGATGGGCGCCCCTACTCGACGGTCACCGTCTCGGCTCAACAGCTCTACACACTGGTCTCCCTGCCGAGCGACCAGCAGCATGCGCTGACCGTGCTCGTGCCACCAGGCGTCGCGGCATACGACTTCACCTTCGGTTAGTGGTTCTACTCGCCCCTCGGCGCCGCTCGCCGCCGGTCGAGCATCGCCGCCGCCTGGAGCAGGTCATCCGGGGTGTTGACGTTGAATACGGCTTGGGCGTCCTCGACCTCGAGCAGGCGCGGGCCGATCGCGGTGACGGCCTCGATCAGCGGCCTGTCGCCCGACACTTCCGGGTCGCTCAGAGCCTCCAGCGCCGACTGCTCGTAGCGGCCGAGCAGCGGCTGCGGACGTCCGTCGGCTGAGGCAACCACCGCCGGCGCGCCGTGCCCGTCGGCCGTGGCCAGAAGCCTCAGCAGCTCCACCGTGACCAGCGGCAGGTCGGCGGCGCATATGAGCACCGGACGCCCCGCCGCGAGCGCCAGCGCCTGGCGGATCCCCACCAACGGATGATGATGTGTCTGTGGCTCGACCCAGACGGTCGTCCCGGGCAGGTTCGGCAGCTCGCTGTCTGCCTTGGTCAGCACGGCGACATCCTCGACGGCCGCGGCCACGGCCTCGAGCGCGTACGCGATAAGCGGCCTTCCCTGAAGCGCAACCGTCGCCTTGGCGCCACCCATCCGGCGTCCCCGGCCGCCGGCGAGGACCACGCCCACGGGCCCCGTGTGCCCTCCGGGGCCGACCGACTGGCTCCCTCGATCCGGCATCTCGAGCCAACCCTACGCGGCGCGCCCGGAGGTGTGGGCTTCTCGTTCCGCCGATCGTTCGAGGATCGGCTTCTAGAATCAGCTTGCATGGAGGGCTCGACGGAGGTCCGAAGCTGGTTGCGGTGTTACCGCTGCTGGTCGCAGAACCTCGAGGTCCAAGTTCACTACGAGGGCATCCACAAGATCGACGCCGAGACCGGCGAGCGAGGCGAAGTCGTCGATGAGATGCAGGAGGCCGTGATCCAGTGCCTTGAGTGCATGCACGACCAGCCCCATCTCGGCTTTCACAACGGCCGCGTCGAGCCCATCGAGGACCGCTGGGAGCGGATGATCGCCGGGACGCCGTGGGTGGCGTCGTGCACAGTCACGGTTGACGGCCGACGACGTCGAGACATGCTCCGGGCCGGAGGCCGGCGACGCCCTGTCATACGCCGCCTTCGGCGACCACGGGACGCGCGAGTTCTTCACCCACGTCCGCTTTCACAAGCACGACGAAGACCGGATCATCGTCCACCTGCTGGTGGAGCTCTACGCGCGCTCCGCCGAGGAGGCCACCGGGGTGCTGGAGGAAGCCGCGCGCGGCGAGCTCGCGATCACCTCGCTCGCGGAGGAGTCGCGTCCGCCCGCGTCGACGGGTAACGGCCAGCACTAAGAAGCGGAGCGGCGCGCGGCCCTGAGCCGGATGCGGTTACGCGCCGGATGCGCGGCCGTGGTAACCGCCGCGCGAGTGGAGCGGCGCCGCCACACGTCGACGCCGCTCCCAAAGCTCGACCACGATCAGCGCGGCCGCCACGGGTACGGTGGCCGGTAGCTCGTTGACCACGAAAAACAGCAAATCGAACGCTGACGCCAGCGCCAGCGTGACCACCGCCGCCGACCACTGTCGACGACGGTCGCCGGCGAGCACCGCGCCCAGCAGCGCGGCCACGAACATGTCCCCGTACCCCATCGAGACGGAGCCGAACACCTCGCTCTGAAGTCGCGGCAGGCCGCCCGCCGGATGGGCCGCGATCAGCGTTGAGTTCGGCGCCTGCAGGAGGTCGGCGACCACGAGCCAGGTGTCGGCGGCGGCCATGGCCACGATCCCCAGCTTGAGCAGCTTGGGCGGCGTCACGGACGCCAGCAGGACCCCGAGCGTGACGCAGCTGAGCGCCGAGAGCAGCGCCGCCGCCGCTTGTCCGATCAGCGATCTGTGGGCAGCCCAGGCCAGGGCGAACAGACCCGCCGCGCCGAGCGCCAGCGGCGGTCGCGCCCCGCGCACGGCCCACCCGAGTGCCGCCGCCGCAAGCGGCGGCACCGCGACCAGCGCCAGGTAGGTCAGCCCGGTCGCCGTGTCGGACACGAAGCGGATCGCGAACACGACCACGACGATCGAGCCGATCGGGACGAGCGCCCACGCCGGCCCCCGCAACCGCTCCGCCAGCACCAGTCGCGGCGCTGCGCGCGGCGCGGCGACCACGCCGGCCTGCAGCGCCAGCATCGCCGCGTCTGACGGTATGAACGGGAGGGTCACGCGCCCCTCCAGCTTACGAGGGCCTGCTCAGCGAGAGCTGAACACGGCCTATGAACTACCGGAGCCGCTCTTCGAGTCCCTGCAGCTGCTTTGCGCAGCTCATCGGGCAACCGCTCGCCGAACTTCCCGTAGTGCTCGTGCATCTGCGGGAGCTGCTCCCGCCAGCAGTCGGGATCGACTTCCAGCAGCTTGTCCATCGCGCCCTCGGGCAGGTCCAGACCCTCGGTCTCGATCCCACCCTCGCCGACCGGCGGGACCAACCCAATCGGGGTCTCGATCGCCTCAGCCTCTCCCTCGCTGCGGCGGAAGATCCACGCCAGCACCCGCGAGTTCTCGCCGAAGCCCGGCCACAGGAACTTGCCGTCCTCGTCCTTGCGGAACCAGTTGACGTAGAAGATCTCCGGCAACTTGACGTTCTCGCGACGGCCGATCTTCAGCCAGTGAGCGAAGTAGTCGGCCATGTTGTAGCCGCAGAACGGCAGCATCGCCATCGGGTCGAACCGCAGCTCGCCGACGTTGCCGGTCGCGGCCGCGGTCTTCTCGGAGGACATCGTCGAGCCCAGGAACACGCCGTGCTCCCAGTCGCGCGCCTGATACACGAGCGGCACGACCGTCGAGCGCCGCCCGCCGAACAGCATCACGTCGATCGGGACGCCCTTGGGGTCATCCCATTCCGGGGCCACCGAGGGACACTGGGCGATCCGGACCGTGAAGCGAGCATTTGGATGGGCCGCGGTGCTCTCCTCCTCGGGCGTCCACTCGTTACCGCGCCAGTCGGTCGCGTGCTGCGGCGGCTCGCCCGTCATCCCCTCCCACCAGATGTCGCCGTCGTCGGTTTTGGCGCAGTTGGTGAACACGCTGTTGCGCGAGACCATGTCGATCGCGTTGGGGTTGGTGCGCGCGCCCGTCCCAGGCGCCACGCCGAAGAATCCGGCCTCGGGGTTGGCCGCGTACAGCCGACCGTCCTCGCCGAACTTCATCCACGCAATGTCATCGCCGATCGTCTCCACCTTCCAGTCGGGGAGCGTGGGGATCATCATCGAGAGGTTGGTCTTGCCGCAGGCACTGGGGAAGGCGCCGGCGATGTACTTCACCTTTCCCTCGGGTGAGGTCAGCTTGAGAACCAGCATGTGCTCGGCCAGCCAACCTTCGTCGCGAGCCATCGCCGAGGCGATGCGCAGCGCGAAGCACTTCTTGCCCAGCAGCGCGTTGCCGCCGTAACCCGACCCGTAGGACATGATCTCCCGCGTGTCGGGGAAGTGCACGATGTACTTGTTATCGGAGTTACAGGGCCAGGGGACGTCTTGCTCGCCCTCGGCCAGCGGTGCGCCGACCGAGTGCAGGCACGGAACGAACTCGCCGTCGTCGCCGAGACAATCGAGGGCGTCCTGTCCCATGCGGGTCATGATCCGCATCGAAGCCGCCACGTACGCAGAGTCCGTCAGCTGGACGCCGATATAGGAGATCGGCGAACCCAGCGGACCCATCGAGAACGGGACGACGTACATGGTCCGGCCCCGCATCGAGCCGTCAAAGAGCTTCTTGAGCGCGGCTCGCATCTCATCTGGATCGGTCCAGTTGTTGGTCGGTCCCGCGTCGGATTCGCGCTTTGAGCAGATGAACGTCCTGTCCTCCACTCGCGCCACGTCGGCCGGGTCGGACAGGGCGAGGTAGGAGTTCGGGCGCTTGGCCTCGGCGAGCTTCTCAAACGTCCCTGCGTCTACGAGCGTCTGAGCCAGACGGTCGTACTCCTCATCGGACCCATCGCACCAGTGAACCTCGTCGGGCTGGGTCAGCGCGGCGATCTCCTCGACCCACTGCCGAAGCCGCTTGTGGGTCGTGGTTGCCTGGTGCTCCGCTGCAGTGTGGGACATGTGTTGATGAACTCCTTAGTGCTTTGGTGGCTATTCAAGCCTACCCGCAGCCGGGTAGAAAACGTCCGCCGCCGAGCTCTCGGCGACTCTAGCTGCGACCGCGTAGGCAGGCGCCTCTGTGGCTCTAATCCACGTTCGTTTCGGCGCTCGGAAGCTGCTCTCCGGGCTCCTTGCGCGGCACAAGCACGATCCGCTTGAACTCGGCCACGAGCGCTCCGTCCTGGTTGTACGCGCGGGTGTGGACTTTGACGGTACCGCGGTCGGGCTTGGAGCGCGAGGGCTTCACTTCGAGGACCTCGGATTCGACGAACAGGGTGTCGCCGTGGAACACGGGAGCCGGGTGGCTCAGCTCCTCGGTCGCCAGGTTGGCGATCGCCTTCCCCGAGACGTCGGCCACGGTCATCCCGAAGACGAGCGAGTACACGAGCGGGCCCGCCACCACATTGCGGCCCTGCTGCGACTTCGCGGCGTAGACGTCGTTCACGTGTAGTGGATGGTGGTTCATCGTCAGCAGGCAGAAGAGATGGTCCTCGGCCTCGGTGACCGTCTTAGCGGGCCAGTGCTTGTACACCGCCCCGACCTCGAACTCCTCCAGGTAGCGCCCGTACGGATGGGCGCCCGAGGCCTCCCGATCGGCCTGGTCCGTCTGCACTTCCGTCATCGCTTCTCCTGATTTCGGTGTCATCCGTGCGCGGGAGGATGCCATCTGGACCAGGATCGGGCCTTGATGGTCGCGCGCCCGCCCCCCAAAACGCAGGCACCCGCTAGCTTTCAGCGCCAACCGACCAGGAGATAGCTGAACGTGCGAAACCCCCGCGATTTCGGAAAGCCGCTGGCGATCGGCGCCCCCGCGCCGCTGCTCGAGATCCCATTCAAGCCCAGCCGGATGATCCACTTCCTCGACTTCTCCAACGAGAAGATGGTCGCCAAGGCCCCGGACATCGCGCCCACCGTCGACATCCTGCTCGGGAACCTCGAGGACGCCGTGCCCGTCGACCGCAAGGAGGCGGCGCGCGAGGGCCTGCTCACGGTCGGCAGGGAGATCGAGCTCGGCGAGACGCAGCTGTGGGCGCGGGTCAATGCGCTCGAGTCCCCGTGGGTCCTCGACGACATCACGGAGATCGTCACCGAGATCGGCGACCGGCTCGAGGTGATGATGATCCCCAAGGTCGAGGGGCCCTGGGACATCCACTACGTCGACCGTCTGCTGGCGCAGCTGGAGGCCCGGGCCGGCCTCGAGCGCCCGATCCTCGTGCACGCCATCCTGGAGACCGGTCTGGGGGTCGTCAACCTGGAGGAGATCGCCACCGCCAGCCCGCGGATGCAGGGCATGAGCTTCGGGCCGGCGGACCTGGCGGCGTCGAGGCGGATGAAGACAACGCGGGTGGGCGGCGGGCACCCCGGCTACCGGGTGATCAGCGATCCAGACCCGGATGACCCGGACAGGCCTCGCCCCACCGCCCAGCAGGACCCCTGGCACTACTCGATCGCCCGCATGGTCGATGCGTGCACGTCGGCCGGAATCCTGCCTTTCTACGGCCCCTACGGCGACATCCGCGACGTCGAGGGCTGCGAGACCCAGTTCCGGGCCGCGTTCCTGTTGGGGTGCGTCGGCGCCTGGTCGCTCCACCCCGTGCAGATCCAGATCGCCAAGAAGGTGTTCAGCCCCGACCCCGAGGAGGTGCTGTTCGCCAAGAAGGTGCTCGAGGCGATCCCCGATGGCCGCGGCGTTCACATGATCGACGGCAAAATGCAGGACGACGCCACCTGGAAGCAGTGCAAGGTGATGGTCTCGCTGGCCGAGATGCTGGCCCACAAGGATCCCGAGCTGGCAGAGGCGTACGGCTTCGCTCCGGAACCGGTGGGCTAGTGGCCGGCCACGGGGAGCACTAGGAGCCTGGCGTGCGGATCTCCGCCAAGGCGGACTACGCGGTACGCGCGGCGGTCGAGCTGGCCGCGGCGTCGGGCGAGAAGCCCGTCAAGGCCGAGCGCGTGGCCAACGCCCAGGGGATTCCGCTCAACTTCCTGGAGAACATCCTCGGCGAGCTGCGACACGCCGGAATCGTCCGCAGCCACCGCGGCGCCGACGGCGGCTTTCGCCTCGCCAAGCCGCCCGCCGAGGTGACCGTCGCCGACGTCATCCGGGCCGTGGAAGGGCCGCTGGCCAGCGTCCGGGGCGGACCGCCGGAGCAGATCTCCTACGCCGGCGCCTCCGAGCCGCTGCTCCGGGTGTGGATCGCGGTCCGCGCCAACCTGCGGATGGTCGTGGAGCACGTGACGCTGGCCGACATCGCCCACGACGAGCTGCCGGCGGACGTCGAGCGGCTGGCCAAGGACCCGGAGGCCTGGGTAACTAGGTAGGCCGCGGCACATGTGCCGCGGCCCCGGCCGGAACATGTTCCGGCCGGTGGGGTCGCTCATGAGCCGGCCCCGGACATCTTCACGTACACCACGTCGCCGGGCTGCAGCTCGAGCTCGTCGGTCTGCCCCCGGGTCAGCTGCGCGCGCGCCCGGCCGCCGCCCGCGAGCTCGAGCTCGATCCGCACCTCGAAGCCGAGGTACACCACCCGCACCACGCTGGCCCGCTGGGCCCCGGGCTGGGGGGTCGGGCTGAGCTCGAGATCGTGGGGGCGCACAAGCCGGTCGTCGAGCCTTGAGACGGGGCCCAGGAAGCCCATCACGAAGTCGTTGGCGGGCGCGTCGTAGACCTGCCGCGGGGCTCCCACCTGCTCGATCCGCCCTGCGTTCATGACCGCGATGCAGTCGGCGACTTCCATCGCCTCCTCCTGGTCGTGCGTCACGAGTACCGTGGTCACTCCCTGCTCGTCGTGCAGGCGGCGGAGCCACAGCCGCAGCTCGGCGCGGACTGTGGCGTCGAGGGCGCCGAAGGGCTCGTCGAGGAGCAGCACGCGGGGCTCGACCGCCAGCGCCCGTGCCAAGGCCATCCGCTGGCGCTGGCCGCCGGAGAGCTGATGCGGATGCTGTCCCGACCACTTGGTGAGGCCCACAAGCGCCAGCAGCTCATCAACCTTGGCCCGGATGTCATCACGGGGCCGCTTGCGGATCCTCAGCCCGAACGCCACGTTGTCGCGCACGGTCATATGCGCGAACGCGGCGTAGTGCTGGAAGACGAAGCCGACGCCCCGCTCCTGGGGACGGGTATCGGTGACGTCGTTTCCGTCGAGCAGGACCGCACCGGTGTCGGGCTCCTCGAGGCCGGCGATGATCCGAAGCAGCGTCGACTTGCCGGAGCCGCTCGGCCCGAGCAGGGCGGTCAGCGACCCCTCCCCCACGTTCAGGGTCACGTCGCTCAGCGCCTCGAAATCGCCGAAGCGCTTTGAGATCGATTGTGCCTCGATCCTCACTGGCTCTCCTTCCGTCTCGGTCCAAGGAGCGTCATCACGAGCAGCACCACCAGCGACATCACCGCGAGCTCGGCCCCGGCCGCGTACGCGCTGGTCACGGCGCCGGCGCCGATTTGCGAGTTTCGCTGCTGGACGAGCAGTGGCAGCGTCAGCGTCGAGCCCGAGACGTTCGACGAGACGACCGCCACCGCGCCGATCTCGCCGAGGGCGCGGGCTGTGGTCAGGATCACGCCGTAGGCGACGCCCCAGCGGATCGACGGCAGCGTCACGCGCCAGAACGTCTTCCAGGACGACGAGCCCAGCGTCGCCGCGGCTTGCTCCTGCTCATCGCCGACCTCCCGCAGCACCGGTGCAACCTCACGCACCACGAACGGCAGCGAGACGAAAACGGTGGCGATGGCCATGCCCGCCGGCTCGTAGATGACCCGGATCCCGTGGTCCAGGAGCCAAGTCCCGAACCACCCTCCCTGGCCATAGACCAGCACCAGCGCGAGCCCGACGATCACCGGCGAGACGACGAACGGCAGGTCGATCAGGGCGTCGAGGATCGCCCGGCCCTTGGCTCGGCTGCGTACCAACAGCAGCGCGCTGCCGACGCCGAAAATCGTGTTGAGCGGCACCGCAATCGCCGCGAGCGTGACCGACAGCCAGAACGCGCTGACGGCAGCCGGCGTGGTGATCCAACCCCAGGCGGTCCCGAATCCGTGCTCGAACGTGCGGTAGAAGACCATGCCCACCGGCAGCACGAGCAGCAGCGTCAGGTACAGCAGCGCGATCGTGCGCAGCGACAGGGTGGTCCGGCGGCTAACGAGCAACGCGCGCCCCCATCCACCGCAGGATCACCAGCACGATCAGCGACACGACCATCAGCACCACCGACAACGAGGCGGCCGACTGCGGGTCGCCCGACTCGATGTCGGCGTAGATCACGATGCTCGCGATCTGGACCTTGCCCGCGATCAGGATCAGGGAGCCGAACTCCCCCACCGAGCGGGCGAACGAGAGCGCCGCCCCGGAGAAGATCGCCGAGCGCAGCGCGGGCAGGATGATGCGCCTGAAGGTGACGGCGTTCGACGCCCCCAAAGACGCGGCCGCCTCCTCTACTTCTTCATCGAGCTCGATCAGCACCGGCTGTACCGAGCGGACGACGAACGGCAGCGTCACGAACAAGAGCGCCACAACCACGGCGGCGCGCGTGTACGCCAGGTGCACGCCGAACGGGCTGCCCGGGCCGTAGAGCGCGATCAGGGTGAGGCCGGCGACGATCGTCGGCAAGCGCAAACGGCAGGTCGATCAGCGCTCCCACGAAGCGCTTGCCCGGGAAGTCGTCGCGCACGAGCACCCAGGCCACGAGCGTGCCCATCACCGCCGCGATCGCGGCGACCACCAGCGAGGCCACCAGCGTCACTCCCAGCGCCCTGAGCGCCAGGGGATTGGAGATCGAGCTCCACAGCGTTCCCAGACCGGAAGAGAACGCCTTGACGACCACCGCCGCCAGCGGGATGAGGACGATCAGGCTCAGGTAGAGCGTCGCCACGCCCATACCCAGCGCACCGGTCGCCTCCGCCCGCGCCCTGCGGCGCAGACGGGGGCGACGGCGAGGCGGCGCGGGGGCCGCGAGTGCGTCAGCTGGAGGCAGTTGGCACCCCCGCGTCCTGCTCGATCTTGGTTATCGACCCGCTCGACGGGTCGAAGAACTTCTTGTCGACCGCGGTCCAGCCCCCGAGCGAGTCGATCGTGAACAGATCGGGTGGCGTCGGGAACTTGCTGGCGTACTGGCTGGCGACCGACTGGTCCACCGGCCGATAGCCCGACTTGGCCCAGATCTTCTGGGCGGCCGGGGAGAACAGCCAGGTCACGAAGGCGCTCGCCTGCGACGGCGCCTTGGTCGTCACGGCGACCGGCGTCTGAATCAACAGGGTCTGCTTGGGGATGATGTACTGGACGGCGTCGCCGGCCTTCTCGGCCGAGATCGCGTCCGACTCGTAGTCGATCAGCACGTCGCCCTTGCCGCTGGTGAACGTTTGCAGGGCCGATGACGCGCTCGACGGCTGGACGCTCACGTTCTTGGTCAACAGAGTCTTCACGTACTGGAGGGCCTCGGCGGGCGACTTGCCCTCCTTGAGCTCCGCGCCGTAGGCCGCGAGCACGTTCCAGCGGGCGCTGCCCGATGTCGAGGGGTTCGGCGTGATGACGTCGACGCCGGGCTTGATCAGGTCGTCCCAGCCGGTGATGTGCTTGGGATTGCCTTTGCGTACGACGAGGACCACGACCGACTCCGAGGGGATCCCCTTGTCGCCGACCGAGTCCCAGCTGCTCGACACGATGTTGCTCTTGACCAGTCGCGTGACGTCTGGGGTCGTGGAGAACGCCACGACATCCGCGGGCTGTCCGGAGTCGACCGCGCGGCTCTGCGCGCCGGAGGGCCCGAACGACTGGGTGAACGAGACACCCTTGCCCTGGGACGTTGCTGCGAACGCCGCGATCAGCTTGTCGTACGCCTTCTTCGGCGTCGAGTAGGCGACGAGCGCGAGCTGGGCGCCGCCGCTCGTGCTCGCCGCCGGCTTGGCCGAAGCGGAGTGGTGGTGTCGGACGATCCGCCGCAGGCGCTCAGCCCGCCCGCCGCCGCGAGGGCCGCGACGGCCCCGAGCACAGTGGTTCGGAGCCGGCGCGCGGCCCCCGTTGAGTTGGTCATCGAGGCTCCTGTAAATCAATGGCGGCGGTCCGCGCAGCGCGCGGCCGCCGCTTTTTATCTTGTTACTTGGATCCAGTTTATCGACTTCATCGAATTGATGAAGATTCTCGTCCTGACCGGCTCTTGTAGCCTCCGCGCCCGCCATGCGCTTCTTCGAGTACGAATCGCGGTCCATCGTGGCCAAGGCGGGGATCCCGATCACCAAGCAGGGCTTCGCTACAACGGCCGATGAAGCCAGGCGGGTCGCCGAGCAGATCGGCGGCCCGGTAGTGGTCAAGTCCCAGGTCCTCTCCGGCGGGCGGATGAAGGCCGGCGGCGTCAAGTTCGCCGACACGCCCGAGGAGGCGGCCCGCCACGCCGAGCACATCCTCGATCTGGAGATCGGCGGTCACATGCCCCGCGGCGTGCTGGTCGACGACCGCGCCGACGTCAAGCACGAGTACTACGCGGGCGTTGTGTGGGACGGAACCCGTAAGCGCCCGGTGATGCTGTTCTCGGACATGGGCGGGATCGACATCGAGGAAGTCGCCGAGAACCACCCCGACCACGTGGCCCGCGCGCACTTCTCGACGCTGCGCCCCTTCTCGGACTGGCAGGCCAAGCAGCTGGTGTCCTCGCTGGGCGTCAGCGGGTCGGCGCTCAACCGGCTGACGCCGATCGTGGCCAGGCTGGCGCGGTTGTTCCTGCAGTACGACATGACGCTGGCCGAGATCAATCCCCTGGGCGAGCTGGCCGACGGCTCGTTCGTGGCGCTCGACGCCCACATGGACATGGAGAACGAGGCCCGTCCGAGGCAGAAGGCCCTGCTCCACGAGCTGGGGGTGGGCGACGAGGAGACGCGCCAGGCGCGCGAGCCGACGCCGTTCGAGCTCGCCGGAGAGCAGGTCGACGCCCAGGACCACCGCGGCGTGGCCGGCAACGTCACGGAGTTCGACGGCAACCTCGGTCTGGTGATCGGCGCCGGCGGCGGCTCGTTGACGCTGTTCGACGCCGTGCGGGCCCACGGCGGCAAGCCCGCCAACTACTGCGAGATCGGCGGCAACCCATCGGTCCGCAAGGCCTGCGGCCTGGCCAAGCTCGTGCTGCAGAAGCCCGGCGTCGAGCGCATCGCGGTGATGATGTCGATCGTCTCCAACACCCGCGTGGACATCGTCGCCCGGGGCGTGATCAAGGCCTGCGTCGAGCTCGGCTACGACCCGGCCGAGAAGATCGCCATCTTCCGCATCCCCGGCGCCTGGGAGGACGAGGGCTTCAAGATCCTCGAGCGCTACGGCGTCGAGTACGCCGACCGCTCGGTATCGCTGCACGAGGCCGCGCGTCGCGCGGTGGAGAAGATCCAGGGTGCCGACGGCGCGGGCCCCGAGCCCGAAGAGTTCCGCCAGACGACGGCCGAGGTCGGCGGGGAGAGGGACGTCTGATGTCCATCCTCATTGACGCGGACACCACGTTCATCGTCCAGGGCATCACCGGCCGCGAGGCCGTCAACCTGACGAGGGAGTGCCTTGATTACGGCGCCGGGGCCAAGATCGTCGGCGGGGTGACACCGGGCCGTCTGGGGCGCGACGTCCACGGCGTGCCGGTGTTCGACACCGTGGCCCAGGCCGTCGAGCACCACGGCGCGCCGATCGACGGCTCGGTGGTGACGGTCCCCCCCGCGTTCACCAAGGATGCGGTGTTCGAGGCGATCGAGAACGGGGTCAAGCTGGTGGTGATCGTCACCGAGCGCATTCCGCGCGGCGACGTGGCGGAGATGGTGGAGCTGGCGGGCGAGCACGGCGCACGGATCATCGGCCCCAACTGCCTGGGCATCATCGTCCCCGACGTGATCAAGATGGGCGGCATCGGCGGCCCCGCGCGCGACGCCGCCAAGTCCTACAGGCCCGGGCCGGTGGGCGTCATCTCGCGCAGCGGCGGCATGACCACGGAGATGTCATCGACGCTCACGGCCGCCGGTCTCGGTCAGTCGACGGCCGTCTCCATCGGCGGCGACGCGATCATCGGCTCCTCCTACGCCGAGCTGATGCCGCTGTATGAGGCCGACGCCCAGACGGAGGCCATCGTCATCTACACCGAGCCCGGGGGCCGGATGGAGGCCGAGCTCGCGCGCTGGGTCAAGGAGAACGACTCGCGGCTGCCGATCGTGGCCTTCATGGCCGGACGCTTCATGGACGAGATGCCGGGGATGAGCTTCGGCCACGCCGGGACGATCGTCGAGGGCAAGGAGGACACGGCCACCGAGAAGATCGCCCGCCTGGCCGAGGCGGGGATCGTCGTCGCCGAGGAGATCTCGGCGATCCCGGGGATCGTCAAGGAGAAGATCGGGCGAAGCTCGATCGGTCAAGCGGAGCCGGAGGCGGAGCAATTCGATCAGACCGCGGGGCTGGAGGCCCCGCGCCGGTGACGCCGAGCGGGCGGGGGCGGCGGCGTGAGCACCAGGATGACTCAGCGCCCTCAACACGGTGAGCCCGGATGGGAACGGAGGTGGGGAGCCTGTTCATCGACGTCGAGGTCTCGCCCGAGGTCCGTGGCGACCGCGAACTGGCGGCAAAGCTGGCCGAGGTCTGCCCGGTGGACATCTTCGCCGCCGGGGACGACGGCGTGGAGATCGTCGAGGAGAACCTCGACGAGTGCGTCCTGTGCGAGCTCTGCTTGGGCGCCTCCCCGCCCGGGGCGGTGAGGGTGATCAAGCTCTACGACGGCGGGGCCGTTCTCGGCGCGTAGGCTCGGCGCGTAAGCTCCCGCCCGTGTCCCGGGCCCTGGAGTGGCTGCGCCGCCACGATCCCGCCTACAGCGCACTGCGCCGGGCGACACGGGCCGCGCTCGTCATGCCGGCGATGTTCGCGCTGGCCGACAAGGCGATCGGCAATCCCGTGATGGGCACGTTCGCGGCGTTCGGGTCGTTCGCGATGCTGCTGCTGGTCGACTTCACAGGTCCGATCGGGGTGCGGGTGATCAACCAGACCGCGCTCGGCGTGGCCTGCGCGGTGCTGATCTGTCTGGGGACGCTGGCCTCGCGCACCACCTGGGTCGCCGCGGTGTCGATGGCGGTGGTGGCGTTCGTGGTGCTGTTCGCGGGCGTCGTGAGCTCGGTGCTGGTGAGCGCCACGACCGCTCTCCTGCTGGCGTTCATCCTGCCCGTCTCCCTACCCGGCCCAGCCGCCTCGATTCCCGACCGGGTCGCCGGCTGGGGCCTCGCGGCGGGCGCATCAGTCCTGGCGATCTCGCTGCTGTGGCCGGCGCCCGAGCTGTATCCGGTGAGGAGCGCGGTGATCGCGGCCAGCCGGGCGCTCGCCGATCGGCTGCGCGCCGACATCAGCTACATGACAGGCGACGGCGGCCCGGCGGCGGTCGAGGCCCATCGCGCGGCGATCGACCGCGCGAACGAAGCCGTGCAGGCGATGCTCGACGCCTTCTTCGCCACGCCGTATCGGCCGACCGGGCTGAGCACCGAGGCGCGCGCAGCCGTTCGGCTGGTCGACGAGCTGCGGTGGCTGAACCTGATCGTGATGCGCTCCGGGCCAAAGCATCGCCCGCCGCGGCCGGATCTCCACGTCTGTGCGGTGAAGGAAGCGGCTGCCACCGTACTGGAGCAATCGGCAACGCTGCTGGATTCGCCGCACCCGCCTCACCAGCCGTTGGCCGACGCTCTGGCCAGGATGCACGCGTCGCTCGCCGAGCTCGAGCACGCCACCGTCGGCCTGCTCCCCGCGGAGCCCTCGCCGACGGGCCGCGACGGCCGGTCCGCTCAGGCCATGGTCTCCTCTCTCGATCCGAGCTTCCGCGCCCAGGAGCTGAGCTTCATCGTGGCCCAGGTCGGCGACAACGCCGACTTCTCCGCGGCCGCCGCCGAGCGCTCCTGGATCGATCGGCTGCTCGGCCGCCAGCCGGAGGGCGCTCGCGGACCGCTGAGAGCGGCGCAGGAGCGCGCCGAAGCCCACGTCACGCGGCAGTCGCTGTGGCTGCGCAACAGCCTGCGGGGCGGCGCGGCGCTTGGCCTCGCGGTGCTGGTGGCCGATCTGAGCAGCGTCCAGCACGGGTTCTGGGTCGCTTTCGGCACGCTGGCCGTGCTCCGCTCCAACGCGCTCAGCACGGGGCAGAACATCGTCCGCGCGCTTCTGGGAACCGCCGCCGGGTTTGCGATCGGAGGCGCGCTCGTCTATCTGATCGGCACCAATACCACGGTGCTGTGGGCGCTGCTGCCGATCGCGATTCTGTTCGCCGGCTTCTCGCCGGCCGCGATCTCGTTCGCGGCCGGTCAGGCGGCGTTCACCACCACGCTGCTGATCCTGTTCAACCTCATCGCTCCCGCCGGCTGGAAGATCGGCCTGGTCCGCGTCGAGGACGTGGCGATCGGCGGCGCCGTGAGCCTCGCGGTGGGCCTGTTGCTGTGGCCGCGCGGCGCCGCCGTGGCGCTCAGCCGAGCACTGGCACAGGCATACACCGACACCGCCCGCTACCTGGTGGACGCCGTGGCCTTCGGCGTCGGCTGCTGCGATCCCACCGGTCCGACCTCGCCTGAGCCGAGCCGCCAGGCGCTCGAGGCGGCGGCGGCCTCGCGACGGCTGGACGACACCTTCCGCGGCTACCTCGCAGAACGCGGCTCCAAGTCGGTGCCTCTGGCCGACGTCGCCGGGCTGCTCACCGGCGTGACGGGCATGCGGCTGGCGGCCGACGCCATCGTCGATCTCTGGAGCGAGGAGGGCACCCCTGAAGGCCACCGATCGGCGGCCCGTGAGGAACTCACGAAAGCGGTGGCCGGCATGGCCGGCTGGTACGACCATTTCGGCGCCAGCCTCACGCGGGCCGAGGCGGTGCCCGCGCCGATGGACCGCGACGAGGTCGCCGACGGCCGGCTGGTCGACGCGGTGGCGCGCGATCTGCGCGCCTCCGACGGCGAGAGCACGGCGACCGGTGTACGGATCATCTGGACGGGGGACCACCTAGACGCGGTTCGCCGGCTCCAGGAGCCGCTGGTCTCGCGGGCCCGCGCGGCGGTGGCGGTCGATTCCCCCGAGGCGGACGACGGACACAAGCTGCCGTCCATACGGCCGCCTGCGGGACTGCGCTAACCCTCTGCCACCGTGCCGACAGGCTCCCCGACCGGGTCGTACGTCCCGCTCCGGAGATCGAGCCGCCACACGGAGCGGCCGCTGCCGCCCGACGGGACCCCGGCCTCGCGCAGCGGGCGCGTTATCGGCCTGAACCATGTGGTGACCGGTATCCGGTCGACCACCTGCACCACGACGGGTCGCTGGCTGGGCGCCAGCGGGGCGAGAGCCGCGTCGAGATCCGCCGTCGCGAGCTCGTAGCCCGAGCGCAGAGTCACCGCCGCGACGGCCAGTTGATCGCTCAAGCCCTCCGTCTGCACCCCGTAGGCCACGGCCAGATCGACGGCTGGCAGGTCTCCGAGGGCGTCGCGGATCGGTCCCGTGAACACCGGTCCGGATTCGCTTCTGACGACATCGGCGACGCCGTCGACGCGCCAATAGTCGCCGTCGGCGTCGCAGAGGAACAGGTCGCCGGTCTGAAGCCACGCGTCCTCGCGCCTGAATACGCCTCGGAGCGGGGTGCTGTTCAGCGGCTCGTTGGGGCTCACGCGCCCCATCAGCATGCCGACCTCCCCGGTCTCGCACCGCACGGCGAAGCCGTCGTCGCCCAGCACGAGCTCCCCGGCGTCCAGGTCGTAGGCGGCGATCCGCACCTCGGCCGAGCCGGGGAGCGGACGGCCCATGGCGCCGGGCTTGGCGCCTCTGAGGTTGACCAGGATCACGCCCGCCTCGGTCGAGGCGTAGAACTCCAGCACGCGCGCCGGAGCGAAGCGTCGCTCCACCCGCCGCCACAGCCCGCGTGGCATCCCCGAGCCGATGAACAGCCGCACGGGGTGATGACGCTCGCCGGGGTGCGGTGGCGCCTCGGCCAGGTCGTGCAGCAGCGTCCAGGTGTATGAGGCCACGGTGACGCCATAGCGGCGCACCTCGTCCCAGAACGTCTTGGGGTCGAACTCGGTGGCCATCGCCAGGCGCGCACCGCCGGCGATCGCCCCGCCGATGCTCATCATCAGACCCGAGGGGTGATAGAGCGGCGTGACGCTGTAGAGCGTGTCGTTTGCGGAGAGCGCCGCCGAGGACGCGGTCCCGAAGGCCGACATCGCCCAGCGGCCGTTGGTGATGCGGCTCATCCGGATGCCCTCGCCCTCGCCGGTGAAGACGATGAATGCCGGATCGCTCGCCCGTCCCGGATCCGGGCGGTACCACTTCGGCAGCGTCACGGCGCCGGGGTCGATCTGCTCCATGTCCGTGAGCGATTCCCCCAGGTCGCGTGGACCGCCGCCCCCGCCGAGCACGAACGTGTGAACGGCGCCCAGACCGGCGGCGAGCGGCGCCCGTTCCGGGTCGGCGATGATCCGCGTGACCTGTCCCAGGCTCGCCTCGCGCTCGACGTCGCCGTCGGGTCTGAGCAGGACCGACACCGCGCCGATGCGGCTGATGGCCACCACGAGCGCCAGCGCGGTGGGCCGGGGCCCCATCAGCACCCCCACGTGCTCGCCGCGGCGCACCCCGATCGAGATCAGGCCCCGGACGACGTTGTCGATCCGTTCGCCCACCTCGCCGGCGTCGTAAGCGCGGTCCTCGAACAGGAAGAAGATCTCGTCGCGTGACCGGCGCCGGCGCTCCTCGACGAGCAGTCCGGGCGAGATCCGTGTGCTCGGCTGGATCTGCTCCAGCCGCGCCAGGCGCGGAAGCTGGCTGGCGGCCTCGACGGTCAGCCCGCGCACCGAGCGCGCCGTTCGCTCCGCGGTTCCCAGCACCGAGCGGGCGATGCCGGTGCCGACTCCCGCCGCCAGCTCGAGCCCGTACCCCACGCGGCTTCGGACCTGGGGCGCGAGCTCGGTCGAGACCTCGTCCGGGACCGGCGCGATCTCGGCCGGAAGCTCGCCTTCGTCCGCGCGCCAGTGCATCCAGGCGGCGACGGTCGGCCAGGTCACGACCGTCGACCTCGAGCCGACGACGAGGCCGAAATGCCCGGCCTGGAGGGCCATTTCGTAGACATCGGCCCGCGGCGCCGCCTGGCGGATGGCGCGCACGCCTGCGGCCGGGGCGATCTCATCGACAGTGCCGACCACGGACAGGATGGGACACGCGATGTCGGCCAGCGTCACGAGTCGGTCCTCGATCACAAAGCCGCCCTCGAGCATCCGATTGTGGGCGATGAACTGGCGCAGGAAGTCCGCCAGCGCGGGACCCGGCCAGGCGACCCATCCCTCGGCCTCCAAAAAGCGCCGCTGTCGCTCGCGCGGCAGGAGCGCCTCGCGGTCGTGCAGCTGGAGGATGAACTCCAACCTGCTGCGCAGCGACTTCACGGGGTCGAGCAGCCGGAAGCCGGTGCGGCTGGCCCACGCCGGCAGCGCGACGCGTGCGAGAGCACTGTCAGCCAGCAGCCCGGCGGCGCCCGCGACCACTTTCTCCGGTAGCCCGAACGGCATTGCCAGCCGCGTGTCGACCGGGCTTCCGAACGTGATCACCGAGGCCAGGTCCGCGTTGCGGCGGTAGGCCGCGGTCTGGTAGCAGAACATGCCGCCCTGGGAGTAGCCCGCCAGGTGCACGTCCTGCCCGGTGGCCTTGGCGACCTTCTCGACAGCGTCGGATACGGCGAGCACGTGATCGGTGAGGGTCCGCTCGAGGCCTCCCTCTTCGCGCTCGGGAGCGCCGAAGTCGACCACCCAGGGGTCGGCGCCGTGCTCGCGCAGGATCGTCACCGCGCTGCTCGTCGGCGAGACGTCGTAGACCTCGGCCGCCAGCATCATCGGCGGCACGAGCACGATCGGAGGCCTCGATGCCGCGCCACCGTCGTCCGAGCGCGTTGCGTAGTAGTGACGCAGCTTGTACACCCGATGCTCGCTGGCGACCTCGTAGGGCGACGGCTGCTCGTCGGTTTCCAGGCCACCGAAACGCGCCACCTCCAGAGCGTTCTGGGCGGCGGCACCCAGCCGCCCCACCGGGCGGGTGATCGCGTTCGGGACCAGCGGCACGGCGGACATGATCTCGGACGGCGCGGGGCCGTGCACGACCGGCGCCTTGCGGTTATTGTCCATCTGCCAACAAGGGCACCCCCGTATGACGATCGTCGATCTGGAAACCGTCAAGCTGGAAGTCGATGGCGGAGTCGCGCGGATCGTCCTGAACCGCCCCGAGGCCCTGAACGCCTGGACCGCCCAGCTCGGCCAGGACATGCTCGCCGCGCTCGCGAGGGCCGCGGAGGACCCGGACGTGCGAGCGATCGTCCTCACCGGTGAGGGCCGTGCGTTCTCCTCCGGCGCCGATCTGAAGGCCGGCACCGAGCTCGATGCGAACGGAAAGCCGGACGTCCTGACGCGGCTTCGGAGCGTCTACAACCCCTTGATCCTGCGCGTGCGCACCGTGCCAAAACCCGTGCTGGCGGCGGTCAACGGGCCCGCGGTGGGCATCGGCTGTTCGCTGGCTCTGGCCGCAGACCTGATCGTGGCGGCGGAGTCGGCGTACTTCCTGCTGGCGTTCGTCAACATCGGCTTGGCGCTGGACGGCGGTGCTTCGCAGACGCTCCCGGCCAGAGTGGGGCACGCGCGGGCGTTTGAGATGGCCTACCTCGGCGAGCGGATCCCGGCGCCGCTTGCGCTCGACTGGGGGCTCGTCAACCGCGTCGTCCCCGACGGCGAGTTTCACGAGGCCATCACGCAGCTGGCCACGCGTCTCGCGGCCGGCCCGCCGGGGTCCTACGCCACGATCAAGCGCACGATCAACGACCGCATGTATGGAGGCTTCGAGCAGCTACTCGAGCTCGAGGCCACGCTTCAACAGGAGCGCGCGGCTTCGGGCGACTTCGTGGAGGGGGTCATGGCCTTCATGCAGAAGCGTCCGCCGCAGTTCGCCGGCGATTAGCGCCGGCGGTCGGAGGGGTAGGCAACCGCGGTGAACCTGGCCAGCATCCTGACCGAGTCTGCCGAGCGCGACGGATCGCGGGTGGCGGTCAAGCTCGACGACGCCGAGGTGAGCTATGCCCAGCTCAACGAGGCGAGCGCGCGCGTCGCCGCACTGCTGTCCGGCCGAGGGCTCGAGCCCGGCGACCGCGTGGGGATCATGCTGCCGAACGTCCCGTACTTCCCGATCTGCTATTTCGGCGTGCTGCGGGCCGGCGGCGTCGTGGTTCCCATGAACGTGCTGCTGAAGAGGCGCGAGGTCAAGTTCTACCTCGAGGATTCCGGCGCCAAGCTGATGTTCGCCTGGGAGGGATTCGCGGACGAGGCGCGGGCAGGCGCGAGCGAGGCCGGAGCCGAGTGCATCGTGGTCACGCCCGGGGCCTTCGAGGAGGAGCTCTCGCGTCACGAGCCGGCGTCCGAGGTGAACGAGGCGGCCGATGACGACACGGCGGTGATCCTCTATACGTCCGGCACCACCGGGACGCCCAAGGGCGCCGAGCTCACGCACTCGAACCTGCTGCGCAACGCCGAAGTGTCGCAGGCCCTGTTCGACCTCGGCGGCGAGTCCGTGGTTCTCGGTGCGCTGCCGCTGTTTCACTCTTTCGGCCAGACCTGCGGGATGAACGCGACGATCGTCGGCGGCGGCACCCTGACCCTCATCCCGCGCTTCGATCCCGCCAAGGCGCTGGAGATCATCGAGCGTGACGAGGTCAATGTGTTCCAGGGGGTGCCGACCATGTACGGCGCGATGCTCCACCTCCCCGAGGACCGAGCGGCGTGATGCCTCGTCGCTTCGATTCTGTGCCTCCGGCGGCTCGGCGATGCCGGTGGAGCTGTTGCGGGGGTTCGAGGACGCCTTCAGCTGCAAGGTGATGGAGGGCTACGGCCTCTCCGAGTCCTCGCCCGTGGCGTCGTTCAACCACCGCGACCGGGAGCGCAAGCCGGGCTCGATCGGAACACCGATCGACGGCGTGCAGATGATGGTCGTCGACGAGAGACGACAACGAGGCGATGTCCGGGCGAGGTCGGCGAGAGTGATCCCGCGCCGAACGTGATGAAGGGCTACTGGAAGCGGCCCGAGGCGACCAACGAGGCGCTCCGCGATGGCTGGCTGCGGACGGGCGATCTGGCGAACGTCGATGCGGAGCGGTACCTCTACATCGTCGACCGCAAGAAGGACATGATCATCCGCGGCGGGGAAAATGTGTACTCGGGGAGATCGAGGAGGCCCTCTACGACCATCCGGCCGTCCTGGAAGCCGCGGTGATCGGGGTCGCCGACCCCAGGTGGGGAAAGGTCCCCGCGGTGTCGCGCTGAAGGACGGGAGGACGCAGACCCCGAGGATCTTATCGAGCACGTGAAGCATCACGTGGCGGGTACAAGTACCCGCGCCGGATCGGGTTCGTCAATGCGCTGCCGAAGGGCCCCGGGCAAGATCCTCAAGCGCGAGATCGAGCCGCCGACACAGAGTTGAGCAGCGCGCCCGAGGTCTCCTGCCCACGTGGGCACCGGCCCGGCCGAGCCAGGCGACGTCCAGCTGATCTTCTCCCTGGTCGTCGAACTCGCAACGTACGAGCGCGCCGCCGAGCGGGTCGAGGGAACGCCTGAGCTGCTCGAGCAGGCAATGTTCGGAGCGGACGCCGTGGCTGAGGCCGTGATCGCCGAGCTGGGCGACGAGCCGGCGGGGTTCGCGCTCTACTTCCGAACGTTCTCCACCTGGCTCTGCCGCCCGGGCCTGTGGCTCGAGGATCTTTACGTCCCACGCGCACACCGTCGCGCGGGCGTCGGCCGCGCCCTCCTGAGCCACGTGGCCGCCATCGCCGTGAACCGCGGCTACGGACGAGTGGAGTGGGCGGCGCTCGACTGGCAGCGCAGCGCTGGCGCTCTCGTTCTACTCGTCGCTCGGCGCCGAGCAGCTCAACGAGTGGCTCACACATCGCCTCGACGGCGAAGCGCTGCGGCGCGTGGCGGCGGAGACGCACTGAGCGCT
>CAWJUS010000021.1:0-79539 GCA_963846075.1 uncultured Actinomycetes bacterium
GCGCGGGCCCCTAGACCAGCGGCGCGACCACCAGGCGCCGCCCTGGTTCTTCGCCCTCGCTGTAGGTCTCTACGTCGCGGCGCGTCCGCAAATGCTCGTGTACGAGCTTTCGCTCAATCGCGCTCATCGGCTCGAGGGCTACCGCCCGGCGATCGTGCAGCGCGGCCTCCGCGGCCTGGTCGGCGGCGGCTCGCAGCGCCACAGCACGGCGGTCGCGGTAGCCGCCAGCGTCGATCACTACCGCCTTACGGTCGTCAGAGCCGCGAAAGGCGATGCGGTAGGCGAGGTGCTGGATGGCGTCGATCGTCTGCCCGTGATGTCCGATCAGTACCCCGAGGTCGTCGCCGGAGAAGATCCCCTGGAGGGCATCGTCGTCCTCGTGGACTTCGATGCGCGCATCCACGTGGGCGGTCTCGGCGACTCGCTCCATCACCTCACGGACGCGCTCTGCGGCCACACCTTCGGTCGCGCTCACGCTACCTCCGGCGCCCTGACCGCTTCTTCTTCTTCCTAGGGGGCGGGGGCGGAGCGGTAGTTCGGCGCGTGCCAGAGCCCGCGGCGGCGCCGACCTTCTCGCCCTCATCCTGCGACTTGCTCCGGCCGCGCAGCAAGCCGGTGAGGCCCGCCGCGCCGCCGCCATTTGGCGCCGGCTCCGGTTCCGGACGCTTGGGTCCACCGCCTCGGCGGCCGGGCGGCTCGTCCTTGCCCGGCGCGCCTCCATCGGCCTCCGCCGTTGCCGTCAGCGGGGTCATCGGCCCGAGCCGGCGGCGGATGAAGTACTGCTGGCCCATCGTCCACAGGTTGGTCGTGATCCAGTACACCAGGACGCCGGCCGGGAAGCCGATGATGATGAAGACGAACACGAGCGGCAGGCCCAGCATCAACAGCCGCTGGTTGCGATCCATCTGCGGCGTCGACATCAGCAGCGACGACGCGAGCTGAGTGCCGACGTAGAGCACGATCAATGCGACGAGGACCGCGCCGGTCGCCTTGTTCGTCAGGTCCGGGATGAAAAGGAAGCTGGCGCCGTTGTGCGGTCCGCAGGGGACGGTGTGCGCCGTGTTGACGACCCATTGTCCGTTGACGAAGTGATGCGGCTGGGTCTGTGGACAGATATCGCCCCGCAGGCTCGTCCGCAGCATGTAGTAGAGCCCGATGAACACCGGCAACTGGGCCACCAGCGGCAGGCAGGAGCCAAACGGGTTGACGCCGTGCTCTTGGTAGAGCTTCATCAGCTCCTGCTGCTGGCGCTGCTTGTCCTGCTTGTACTTGGCCTGAATCCGTTTCATCTCGGGCGTCAGGCGCTGCATCTTCTGCATCGAGTGAAACTGCTTGACCGCGAGCGGGAGCAGTAGCGCCCGGACCGCGACCGTCAACAGCACGATCGCCCAGCCCCACGGGACGCCAACGCTGTTGTGGAAGAACTTCAGGACGGCCTCGAAGACGTCGACGAGGGGCTGGAAGATGGTTGCGATCTCGAGCATGGGTCAGATACTTGGCGCCGGTGCTCGCGGCTTGAACAGGCGCTGATTCTCGACCGGATCCAGCCCGCCAGCGCTCCACGGGTTGCAGCGCAGCAGTCGCCAGCCCGCGAGGACGAGCCCGCGGAGTATGCCGTATCGCTGGATGGCCTGCGCGGCGTACTCCGAGCACGATGGGTAATACCTACAGCGCTGGCCGAAGGCGGGTGAGAGCACCCGCTGGTAGACCCGGATCGGCAGGACGGCGAGGCGCCGCAGGGTGCGTCACGCCGCCCGCTCCTCGGCGCGCTCGATCAACTCGGCGAGCCGCCCGCGCATCCCGGCCAATCCCTCACGCTCAGCTAGAGCCCAAGCATCCTCGACGCGCCACGACCACGACGTCTGTTCCCGGCGCGAGCCGTGAGCTCTCGGCGGCGAACGCCTCGCGCAACAGCCGCTTGACCCGGTTTCGCTGCACAGCGCCTCCGACCTTTCGCGAGACCGACAGCCCCAGCCGCGGGGGGCCGGCCTCGGCATCGCGCGGGAACAGGTGCAGTACGAGCTCGCGACCGGCGTGGGCATGGCCATGGCGAAACACGCGGTCGAAGTCGGCGCTGCGGGACAGCCTCGCTCGCCGGGACCGCGCCCGCGGGCCGAGCGACGGCTCCATCAGACCGTCAGCCGCTTACGGCCTTTCGCCCGCCGCCGCTTGATCGTGAGTCGCCCCGGACGCGTCCGCATCCGCGCCCGGAACCCATGGGTCCGAGCCCGCTTGCGCTTCTTTGGCTGATACGTCCGCTTCATCGCTCACATCCCGGTCGGCGAGAACTGGGAGCCAGTATACGCAGCGGCCTCCAGCGCCCGATGACCCCCCGCCGAGCTCCTCGTGAGCACCGCCGAGCATTTTCCCGCGCTTTGCGCCAACGGCCCGCTCGGCGCCCTGGGCCCGTTGCTATATTCGCCCGCTTCCCGGGCGGTTCCGGGGCCTTTCTCACTCTCCCGCCGTCACGCTCCTAAAAGGAGTCGATTGGACCTGTCCGCGCAACCTGAGCTGACGCCTGCCTGGCGCGAGATTCGCGCAGAGCTCCGCCGTGTGGCGGGCGAATCGACCTACGAGATGTGGCTGGCGCGGCTCGAGCCTCGAGGCTGGGACGGAACCGTGCTCTCCTTGCAGGCGCCCCCCGATACCGCCCGCTGGGTCTCGCTGCGCTTCAACGAGGTGGTACAGCGATGCGTCCGCGGCGTGCTTGGCCCCCGTGCCCGGGCCGAGTTCGCCACTGACGCGACCGGGCGGTCGGGCGCCAACCGTGCCAATGCTTCCGCGCCGCCGGCTTTTCCAACGTTCAACCCCAGGTACAGCTTTGACCAGTTCGTGATCGGGCAAGGCAACCGGCTCGCGCACGCCGCCTCACTGGCGGTCGCGGAACTGCCCGGTCAGGCGTACAACCCCCTCTTCCTCCACGCCCCACCCGGGCTGGGGAAAACCCATCTCCTACATGCCATCGGCAACTACGCCCTCGTGTTCGGCGGCGGCGCAGTGGTTCGCTACACCACGGCCGAGGCATTCACGAACCACTTCCTCGGGGCGCTCGGCTCGCGCTCGCTCAACCTCTTCAAGCAGGCCTATCGCGACGCAGACGTGCTGCTGATCGACGACGTCCAGTTCCTGGCGAGCAAGGCCAAGACCGAAGAGGAGTTCTTCCACACGTTCAACGCTCTGTATGAAACGGGCAGGCAGCTCGTGCTCACTTGCGACCGGCTCCCGCGCCAACTCGTGGCCGTGGAGGAGCGACTGAGAGAGCGTTTCGAGGCTGGGCTCGTAGCCAACCTGAGTCCTCCGGACTTCGCGACCAGGGTCGCGATCCTCCGCAAGCGGGTGGCCCTCGACCAGATCGAACTCGCCGACGAGCGGGTCCTGGAGCTGATCGCCCAGCACATCACCAACAACGTCAGGGCGCTCGAGGGCGCGTTGATCCGCGTGGTAGCCCACCATTCGCTAACCGGCCACCCCATCGATTGCCAGCTCACCACCACGGTCCTAGACGGCATCGCCCCCCGCTCCGCGGAGGCACCTTCGATCGCCGCCATCCAGCGTCTGGTCGCGGACCACTACAGCGTGTCGGTGCAGGAGCTGCTCTCTGAAGGCCGCAAGGCAAACATAGCCTGGGCGCGCCAGGTAGCCCTCCATCTCGCGCGCGAGCTCACCAGCGAATCGCTTGTCACGCTTGGCCAAGCCTTCGGCGGGCGCAACCACGCCACGGTCCTCCACGCCTGCAAACGCGTCGGTCAGCGCGTTCTCACAGATGCCGCCGTCGCGAGTGAACTCGATGATTTGACCGCGACTCTCACCTCTCAACAAGCCGACCGCAACTGTTGACAGACTTGCTCCTTCACTTCGAGCCGCAAACAAGCCCCACGTTGCGGGCGCCGACCGGCTTATTCACAGTCTTTGCTCAGCCTATGACTCCTAAATCTTCCTTGAGGTATTCATCGTGAAGATCTCTGTCGATCGCGACGCGCTGCTCGAGCAGCTCCAGACCGTCGGCAGGGTGGCTTCTACTCGAAGCGCCATCCAGGCCCTGTCCGGAGTCCAGCTCTCGGCGTCAGCCGACCTGTGTGAACTGCGGGCGACGGACATGGACGTCGGGCTCCGTGTCCCCTTGGCGGCGCAGATCGTCAGAGAGGGGGTTGTTGTCCTTCCTGCTCGCCTCCTACTCGACGTCGTCCGCTCGCTTCCAGCTCCCGAGGTCTCGCTCGAGCTCCGCTCGGCTCAACAGGATGTGGAGCTCGTTTCTGGCACCGCGACGTTTGACATCCGCACGCTGCGGGCCGACGACTTCCCGCCCTTTCCGGAGCCCGAGTCAGATGCCATGGTCTCTGTGCCGACCGAGGCGTTCGTCTCGACGGCGCTGAAAGTGGCCGGCTCTGCGTCGCGTGATGAGACCCGTCCCGTATTGACCGGCATCCACGTGTCGGCGTCCGAGCGCGAGCTTCGGATGGTGGCCACCGACTCCTACCGGCTGAGCGTCAAGGAGACCCCGTTGGAGCAGGCGCTCCCCAGTGGATTCGAAGTCAACGTTCCAGCGCGGGCGCTGCAGGAGCTGGCGAGAGTGGCTGCGCACGCCGCCGAGGACGAGCTCCGCGTCGCGGTTCAGCGCAATCAGATCGTGTTCCTGCTCGGCCGGACAGTCCTCTCCTCGCGACTGATCGAAGGTCAGTTCCCGAATTACCGCCAACTCTTGCCCGAGAGCTTCGAACACGAGCTACGCGTGGCGTCGGTTGAGGTGACGGACGTGGTTAGGCGCATCAGTCTGTTGGCACAGAAGAATGCGCCGCTGCGGCTGGCGTTTGCCGAGGGAGAGCTGACGGTGTCCGCGCAGACGCCGGACGTCGGTGAGGCACGCGAGTCGTTGCCGGTCGCCTTTCAGGGCGAGCCGCTCGAGATCGGCTTCAACCCCGAGTTCCTGCGCGCCGGCCTGGAGGCGGTCGAGGAGGGCGATGTCGTGTTGAAGCTCATCAGTCCCCTGCGTCCGGGCTTGATCGAAGCGGCCGACGGCAGTGGCTTTCAGTACCTGATCATGCCGATCCGGCTCAACGTGTAGGGACGGAAGCCCGATGCAGGTACGCACCTGCACGCTGCGTGACTTCCGCTGCTACGAGCGCGCTCAGATCGCATTGGGCCGAGGCCTGACAGTCGTATCGGGACCGAACGGCGCCGGCAAGACAAACCTGCTCGAGGCAGTGTATTTCGGCTTGTACGGGCCGCTCGTGCCGGACGAACAACGAGCGTGAGGTCGTGCGCTTTGGAGCCGGAACCGCCCGAGTCGTCGTCGAGACGGTGGCCGAGGACGGTCCTCACGAGCTCTCGGTGGGCTTCTCTCCCGGCGAGCCCAAGCGCGTGCAGGTCGACCGCGCGCCCGTCGAGCGGCTTCTCGAGTCTCCGAGTCGGCCGTTAGTGAGCGTCTTTCTGCCGGACCGCCTCGAGTTGATCAAGGGAGCGCCGGCGCTGCGGCGCGCCCACATGGATCAGCTCGTCGGCGCGCTGTGGCCGGCACGGGTGGCTACGCGCCGAGCGTATGCCCAGGCACTCGCCCACCGCAATGCCCTCATCGCCCGGATCCGCACTGGCAGAGCCTCACGGGCGTCGCTGCATGCCTGGGATCTGCAGTTGGCGCAGCACGGCGTGCAGCTGATGGTCGATCGGCGCCAAGCGATCGACTGCATCGCCGAAGCGGTCCGCTCGCAGGGTGAGGCGCTCGGGTTGGGCGCGGAGATCTCGGTCCTCTACCGTCCACGCTCTCGGGCCGTCGAAGCCGAGCAATTGACGGCTGAGCTGGGCGAGCGCACAGACAGCGACCTGGAGCGCGGCTTCACAGCCCACGGACCGCATCGCGACGAGCTCTCGCTGACGCGCGCCGGCCGCGAGCTACGCACGTACGGTTCTCAGGGCCAGCAGCGCCTCGCGCTTCTCTGCCTACTCCTCGCAGAGCGTCAGGCCATCGGTGAATCCCGTGGGCCTCTGCCACTGCTCCTGCTCGACGACGTGATGAGCGAGCTTGACCATGGCCGGCGCCAAGCGCTCGTCGAGCGTCTGCGGACGAGCGGTGGGCAGTCGGTGATAACGACGACCGACCTCGAGCACATCCCGGGTGCGTCGGCGCCCGACGTAACCCGTTTGGCCGTCTCCGAGGGACGGGTGCTGCAGGAGCTGAGCGCGGCGTGAGCCCGTCGCGCCGCAGCCCGCGGCCGCTGGCGCTGGCGCTGGACGGCGTGCGCTCCGAGCTCGCGCCGCAGACGCTGCTGGCGGATGTCCAGGCCATCTGGCCGGGCGCCGTGGGCCCGGTGATCGCGGCACAGGCGCAGCCCGTCTCAGAACGGGCGGGTGCTCTCACCATCTCGTGCGCTGCGTCGGTCTGGGCCCAGGAGCTGGACCTGATGGCGACCACAATTATCGAGCGCTTGAACGGGGCGCTCGCGGGCGAGCGCATCGTCCGTTTGAGGTGCGTGACAACGCCTCCCCCACAGGGCTGAGCAGGCCTTGCGCCAGGGCCAGCGAACACCACTTACGAGCAACGGATCCGCACCCGCGCTAATCGACGTCAAAGCGCAACGTCAGCGTGCCGACTTTGTGGCTTTTTGCAGGCAAATTTGATAGCGGAAGGGCGTCGTGTCGAGGGACCCCCTGTGCTATTATTTTGTACACCAACTTCCAACGTCCCGGCGCGCCATTCGTTGCGCGAGACCGGGGCGTCTCAACGTCATCGGAGGATCGTTGGCAGAAGCTAACGGCGGCTCGCGCCGCAACAAGGACAAGGGCAGTTATGACGCCCAGGACATCACCGTCCTGGAAGGACTCGAGGCGGTCCGGCGACGCCCGGGCATGTACATCGGCTCTACCGGCCCGCGGGGCCTTCACCACCTCGTCTACGAGGTTGTTGACAACTCCGTGGACGAGGCGCTCGCCGGCTACTGCGATGACGTCGAGATAACCATCCATCCCGACAACTCGGTGACCGTCGTCGACAACGGGCGCGGCATACCCGTCGCCGTGATGGAAAAGGAAAAGCGCCCGGCGGTCGAGGTCGTGCTGACCGTGCTCCACGCCGGCGGCAAATTCGGCGAGGGCGGTGGCTACAAGGTCTCGGGCGGGCTGCACGGGGTCGGCGTGTCGGTCGTCAATGCGCTGTCCGAGCGTCTGGACGTCGAGGTTCGCCGCGACGGGTTCGTGTGGACCCAGTCCTACGAGCGGGGCAAGCCGCTCGGCGAGCTGAAGAAGGGCGAGAAGACCAAGGAGACGGGCACAACGATCACGTTCCTGCCCGACGCCGACGTCTTCGAGACGTTGGACTTCGACTTCACGACGATCGAGGAGCGGATGCGCGAAACCGCGTTCCTGACGCGGGGGCTGCGAATCGTCGATCGTCGACGAGCGGGCCGAGGGACCAGGCCCGCCCTGAGCAGACCGACGGGACGCGCCGCGCACCGCCGCGCCGAGTTCCGCTACGAGGGCGGGATCGTCGACTTCGTCTCCTACCTGAACGAGAACAAGGAGCCGATCCAGCGCAAGGTGATCTCATTCGAGGGCGAAAGCGACGAGGGTGCGGTCGAGGTGGCCATGCAGTGGAACTCCTCCTACCAGGAGTCGGTGTTCTCGTTCGCAAACAACATCAACACCCACGAGGGCGGCTCGCACCTCAGCGGCTTCCGCTCGGCGCTGACCGGCGCGCTCAACAAGTACGCGCGCGACAAGGGAGAGCTCAAGGAGAAGGACGACAACCTGACCGGCGAGGACGTACGCGAAGGCCTGACGGCTGTCATCTCGGCCAAGCTGGCCGATCCGCAGTTCGAGGGGCAGACAAAGACCAAGCTCGGCAATCCCGGGATGCAGAGCTTCGTCCAGTCGATCGTCTACGCGCGCCTGTCGGAGTTCTTGGAGGAGAACCCTCAGGACGCTCGGGCGGTGATCCGCAAGGCCGTCCAGGCGGCGCAGGCCCGCGCGGCGGCGCGCAAGGCTCGCGATCTGACGCGCCGCAAGTCGGCGCTCGAGAACTCGACCCTTCCCGGCAAGCTCGCCGACTGCTCGGTCAAGGATCCGGCGCTCGCCGAGCTGTTCGTGGTCGAGGGCGACTCGGCCGGCGGCTCCGCCGTCAGCGCCAGGGACCGCAACACCCAAGCGATCCTCCCGCTCCGGGGGAAGATCCTCAATGTCGAGAAGAGCCGGATCGACAAGGTCCTCCAGAACCAGGAGGTCCAAGCGCTCATCACCGCCATCGGCACCGGCGTGCGCGACGAGTTCGATATCGCGAAGGCGCGCTACCACAAGGTGGTCCTGCTGACCGACGCCGACGTCGACGGCGCCCACATCCGCACGCTGGCGCTGACGCTGCTGTTCCGTGAGATGCAGCCGCTGATCGAGGCCGGCTACGTGTACATCGCCAAGCCTCCGCTCTACCGGCTGACGCGCGGGCCAGAAGCACCGCTACCTGGAGCGCGAGTCCGAGCTCGAGGAGATCCTGCTCGGCGACAAGTTCGAGAAGATCGAGGTCCTCGACCACTCGGGCAAGCAGTTCAAGCTCACCGAGCCGCGCTGGAAGCGCTTCTCGCGATTGCTCAAGCAGTACGAGGGATGGGCTTCCGCGCTGCGCGCCAGCCACGGCCACGGCGTCGTCGCCTTCCTGCAACAGGCGCGCCTGCTCGAGCAGCAGATCGGCGACGTGGATGCGCTGCTTCGCCACATCGCCAAGCACGGCGCCAACGGCGACAGCTACTCCTCCGAGCTGATCGCCGAGACGCCGGACGAGGTCGTGATCCGCACGATCGAGGCCAAGAGCGGGCTGGCGACCACGCATCACGTCCGGCGCGCCGCACTCGACGCGAACGAGTATCACCGCCTGGCCGCCGTCCACCACGAGCTGGCCGAGCTGGCGGGCATGCCGCCCTTCCACGTCCGCTTACGGAGAGACCTCGAGCGATGCCGCCGACGTTTGCCGAGCTGCGCGACGCGATCCTCACCGTGGCCCAGCGCGGGATCCAGTACTACCGCTTCAAGGGTCTCGGCGAGATGGATGCCGAAGAGCTGCGCGAGACGACGATGGATCCGGAGACCAGGACGCTGATGCGGGTGACGATGGAGGATGCGGCTTCCGCCGATCTCGTGTTCTCGATGCTGATGGGCGATCAGGTCGAGCCCCGCCGGGCCTTCATCGAGGAGAACGCGCGGCTCGTCTCGAACCTCGACGTGTAGCCGAGCGATGGCGACGATCGACACCATCTCCGGCGGCAACATCGAGCCGCGCCCGCTCGAGGACGAGATGCGCTCCGCGTATCTCGACTACGCGATGTCGGTCATCGTCTCGCGCGCGCTGCCGGACGTCCGCGACGGCCTGAAGCCGGTACATCGCCGGGTGCTGCACGCCATGAACGAGCTCGGTCTGCAGCCCGGCCGCCAGCACGTCAAGTGCGCATCGATCGTCGGCGAGGTGATGGGCAAGTACCACCCGCACGGCGACTCGCCGATCTACGACGCGCTGGTGCGACTGGCGCAGGACTTCTCGATGCGCTATCCGCTGGTCGACGGCCACGGCAACTTCGGCAACATCGACGGCTACAGCGCAGCTGCCATGCGGTACACCGAGGCCCGCCTCGATCGCCTGGCGACGGAGATGCTGCGCGACATCGACCAGGAGACGGTCGACTTCGTCCCCACCTACGACGGCGCCAAGCAGGAGCCCGTGGTGCTGCCGGCGCGCTTCCCGAACCTGCTTGGTCAACGGCGGCTCAGGAATCGCGGTGGGCATGGCGACCAACATCCCGCCGCACAACCTGCGCGAGGTGATCAAGGCCACGATCGCCTACATCGACGATCCCGCGCATCGACGTGGACGGGCTGATGAAGCACGTCAAGGGCCCCGATTTCCCGACCGCGGGCGCGATCCTCGGCCGCGAGGGAATCCGCGACGCCTACGCCACGGGCCGGGGCCGGATCCGGGTCCAGGCCAAGGCGCATGTCGAGCCGATCGGACAGGGCAAGGAGGCGATCATCGTCACCGAGCTGCCCTATCAGGTGCGCAAGGGCGGCGACGGCGGGCTGATCATGAAGATCCGCGACCTGGTCTTGGACAAGAAGCTCCCCGAGGTCACGGACCTGCGCGACGAGTCAGATCGCCACGGCATGCGGATCGTGATCGAGCTCAAGCGCGACGCGATTCCCAAGGTGGTGCTCAACAAGCTCTACAAGCACACGCCGATGCAGGCCACGTTCGGCGTCAACATGGTGGCGCTGGTCGACAACGTCCCGCGCACGCTCTCGCTGCGCGAGGTGATCGGCCACTACGTCGACCACCAGCGCGAGGTGGTCGTGCGGCGGATGCAGTACGAGCTCCGTCGTCGCGAGGAGCGCGTCCACGTCCTCGAGGGCCTACCTGATCGCGCTCGACAACCTGGACGAGGTGATCGCTCTGATCCGCGGCTCGCGCGATCCGGAGACCGCGCGCCATGGACTGGTCGAGCGCTTCGAGCTGACTCCGGTCCAGGCCCAGGC
The DNA here is from genome assembly GCA_963846075.1 of uncultured Actinomycetes bacterium. Classification (GTDB taxonomy): domain Bacteria; phylum Actinomycetota; class Thermoleophilia; order Solirubrobacterales; family Solirubrobacteraceae; genus Palsa-465. The sequence continues at coordinate 10,501 of CAWJUS010000021.1, forward strand.
CATCCTCCAGCTGACGCTGAGCAGGCTGACTGCGCTCGAGGCCGACAAGATCAAGGCCGAGCACGCCGACCACGTGGAGCGGATCCGTGAGCTCAGGGAGATCCTCGGCGACGAGGACAAGATCTACGGCGTGATCAAGGAGGAGCTGCAGGAGATCGCCGACGCCTACGGCGACGAGCGGCGCACCGAGATCACCTACGCCGAAGGCGAGATCGACATCGAGGACCTGATCGCCGACCAGCAGATGGTGATCTCGATCACCCACTCGGGCTACATCAAGTCGCTGCCGCTCTCCACCTACCGTCAGCAGCGCCGCGGCGGGATCGGCGTCACCGGCATGGAGATGAAGGACGACGACTACATCGAGCACCTCTTCGTCTCATCCACGCACGACTACCTGCTGTTCTTCACCAACCGCGGCAAGGTCTACCGGCTCAAGGTCTACGAGCTGCCCGAGGCCTCGCGTACGGCCAAGGGCCGGGCGCTCGTCAATCTGCTGCCGCTGCGTGAAGGGGAGCGCGTGCAGTCCGTCCTCGCTACGCGCGACTTCGGCGAGGGCAAGTACCTCGTGTTCGCCACGCGCAAGGGCGTGGTCAAGAAGACGGAGTTCGGCGCCTACAACACGCCGATCAAGGCCGACGGGATCATCGCCATCAACATCCGTGACGACGACGAGCTGATCGCGGTGCGCCGCACGAGCGGGTCCGACGACATCATCATGGTCTCCCGCTCCGGCCAGGCCGCGCGCTTCAACGAGGAGCAGGTCCGCCCGATGGGCCGCGACACGAGCGGCGTGCGCGGCATGAACGTCTCGCAGAAGGACAACTCCGTTCTGGCGATGGACGTCGCTCGCGACGATCAGGAGCTGCTGGTCGTCACGGAGAACGGCTACGGCAAACGCACGCCGATCCCCGACTATCCGGTCAAGGGCCGTGGAACGATGGGCGTGAAGACGATCATGCTGACCCAGAACAAGGGACAGCTCGCCGGCGCGCTCGTCGTGCGCGAGCACCAGGAGCTCGTGTTCATCTCCCAGAACGGGATGGTGCAGCGAACGTCGGTGCGCGGCATCAGCCGCTACGGCCGCGCGTCTCAGGGCGTCCGTGTGATGAACATCCGCGACGACGACCAGGTGAGCGCCGTCGCCCTGGTCGTGGAATCCGAGGCCCAGACCGCCGCCCAGGTGGCCGAGGCCACCGAGCCCGAGTAGGCAGCCCCGCCCCAGCGAGCCGGCGCAGACGCGGCCGCGAGCCTGCGAAGGCGGCGCGGTCTTGAAGCGTCGCCGGCCTACGCTACGATGCGCCTACCAGAGAAAGGAGGTGGTCCGTCTGAAGATTTCGTTATGGACCCTGGAGGTGTCCGGCCGCTAGGACGGAGGCTGACCCCGCGTAGCGGAGTCCACCCCGAGACACCGTCGTGACGGGTGCCGGGATTTGTCCCTCCGGCAGCAGTTCAGCCCGCCTCGATTCCAGGCAGCCAGGATTAGGCGAAGGGCGCCGCCGCCGCGGCGCCCTTCGTGCATTTGACGTGGCCCGCGGACGACGCGAGGCTCGTGGAGACGAGGCTCGACAGCCCGGGCGGAGTTACTCTTGGGCCATGTGCCGAAACATCCGCACCCTCTACAACTTCGACCCGCCGGCCACCGACGAGGAAGTGCGTGCCTCCGCGCTTCAGTACGTGAGGAAGGTCAGCGGGTTCACGAAGCCCTCCCGAGCCAATGAGGAGGCGTTCTCGCGGGCGGTCGATGCCGTCGCCGCCGCCTCGCACGAACTGCTGGACGCCCTGAGCACGAGCGCGCCGCCCAAGAACCGGGAGGTCGAGCAGGCCAAGGCCAGGGCCCGCTCCGCGCAGCGCTACGCGGCGTAGCGCGAACAGGCAAGCCAGGCGCAGTTACCCGGCCCGTGGATAAGCCGCGACCCGGCTTTATCTCTGCGGGACGATCTCGAAGTGCAAGTCGAAGACCGCCGGCGGTGTCACTTCGACGCCGGGTGGAAGCTTGGGCACGATGTTGCCGTCGTACCAGGCCTGGAAGTCTTCCCGCGAATCCCACTGCTCGATCACCCGATAGTCGGAACCCGTGGCGCCGCTCCAATGGCCTCGAAATCCCTTCGCGGCCTGCAGCTCTTCGACCACCCCAGCTTGTCGCATCCCGTCGGCGAACGCCGCATCCGCGCCCTTTACGTCCTGCACCACCACAATCGCCATCGTCGTCTCCCTTGGTAGTTGACGGCTGTGCTCACGCCACCAGGTATGCCCGCCACGCGGCGGGGATCGAGGGGCTGGCCACCTGGATGAAGACGTGTGGGCTGGGGCTGCGCGGCTGGCGCTGCAGCCGCATCCCGGCCTGGCGGGGCAGCGCATTGCCCTTGCGGCGGTTGCACGGAGCGCACGAGGCGACGATGTTCTCCCAGCTCGACGCGCCGCCCTTCGATCTGGGGACGACATGGTCGACTGTCAGGTTGGAGCGCGAGCCGCAGTACTGGCAGGTCCAGTCGTCGCGGGCGAACACCGCCCGGCGGGTGATCTTGCGCCGGTGCGTGTCACGCGGGATCCGGACATAGCGTCACCAGGCGGATGACGACCGGCCGGGCCATCGTCTGCGTGACCGAGTGCAGCTGCCACTCGCCGTGCTCGATCACCTCCGCCTTCTCTTTGAGCAGCAGAACGACCGCGCGACGGACCGTGCAGACGTTGATCGGTTCGTAGGTCGCGTTGAGCACGAGCACCCGGCCAACCGCAGGCCCGCGTCGCTGGTGCTCCCGAGGCGACGCGGACCGCGCTGGGCCTGTTGTTACCGAGGTGGCCATCGGCTGGCGCCAGTGTAGCGACGGGTATTGCGGCCTCAGCCGCCGGACCAGGCGGGAAAGGAGCCCAGCACCCGGAGCACCTCGACGTGCTGGCGTAGGCCCGCCAGAGACTCCGCCACGTGGGGCTCTGAATCACGACCCTCGAGGTCCGCGAAGAACATGTAGCGGCCGAGTCCCTGCTTTCGCGGCCGCGACTCGATCCGCGTCAGGTTCACGTCTCGCGCCGCGAACTCCGATAGGCAGCGGACGAGCCATCCCGGAGCCTCCGATCCCACCCCCCAGAAGACGATGGCGGTCTTCCACGGGCCGAGCGGCGGCCCTTCGTGACCGGGGGGTCCCGGGACCGCGCCGAAGCGGGCTAGCCACACGAAGCGGGTCTCGTTCTCGGCCACGTCCTCGACGCCCGCGCGGAGCACGTGGCAGCCGTAGCGCTCGGCCGCGAGCCGGTTGCCGAGCGCGGCCCATCGACCGCCGTGCTCGGCCACCATGCGCACGGCGTCGGCTGTGGAGCTGCCGGCGAGCACCCTCGCCCCAGGCAGCCGCGTGCGGATGAAACGCGCGCATTGGGCGGTGGCCTGTGGGTGTGAGACGACCGTTTCGATCTCATCGAGCTCCAGCGCGTGCGCGTGCGATCAAGCAATGGCGGATCGGGTGGACCACCTCGCCGACGATCGCCACGTCCTCGGTCTCCATCGCCAGCGCGTCGAGCGTGGCATTGACCGATCCCTCGAGCGAGTTCTCGATCGGCACGAGCGCCCGCTCCACCAGGCCCTCGTGGACGGCCATGACCGTGTCGTAGACGGTGGGCAGCGGCGCCAGCTCGAGGTCACGGTTGCCCTCGGGCGTGGTCCTCGCGCCGCGCGACGCCGGCGCCCAAGGCGGCCATCAGTGCCTCCTGGGTGAACGTCCCCTCGGGACCGAAGTAGCCGATGCGCACCGCAGGGGCCGGCGCCCGCTAGGCGGACTGGGCCCGATCGCCGGCGTGGCCGAGCGCGCGCCGGATCGCCTCGTTCTCCTCCGGCGAGAGCTCGTGGTCGGAGCTCCCGTCGCGGACCTCCTTGGCGTAGAGGCGCGCCTGGTCACGGTGGTGGATCGAGGAGAGCACCACGCCCGAGCCGGTGGCGTCCAGGAGCGCGATCGAGGTCGACTGATGGCCGGACATCTCGCCCCAAGCGTCGTAGTGCACGAGCGCCCGGTGGGCGATCGTCTCGTCCAGCCGCCCCTCGACAACCCCCATGCGGTGGTGGAGCGCCCCGGCGGCATCCTCCAGATACTGGTGCAATGCCTGGAACTGGGTCTGCAGGCTGGCGGCGTGTTCCACTAGGTCCTGGCGCCCATCTCCCAGGAGCACGCGCTGCGCTTGGCGCACGCGGCGCAGCCTGAACGCCAGCGCGGCGCACAGCAGCAGCCCGATGACCGCCACCGCCGCGGCGGCGAGGGCGACGATGCCCGTGGTGGTGTGCGTCAACTGGTGCACGGCGAAGAGGATATGGGACGGGCCCGCGCCAAAGCTCCGTGGCCCCGAGCCGGCGCGCAGCCGGCTAGTGGAACGTGACCGGGAAGCTCAGCGTGTTGTGGGTTGTGGTCGTCTCGCCCGGGACCTTCTCCACCGTCGCCGTCACCGTGTAGCTGCCGGCCGTGGGCGCGGAGTTCAGCTGCACCTGGGCCGTGTACTGGTGCCCCGGGACGGTCTGCGGCACGATCTGCTGGCCGCTGATGGAGGTTCCGCTCACCTGCACCTTGACGACGACGTTGGTCTCAGTGTTCTGGCCGTCGTTCGTGAACGTGCAGCTGAAGGTGGGCGCCGGATTCGCCGGCAGCGTGTTGGTGGCGCCGACCACCAGCGCGGTGCCCCCGGCCGTGCACGACTGCATGGCGTGACCGTGGATTCCCGGCGCCGGCTTCCCGCCCTGCGAGGTCGGGAGCACGGCTCCGAACTTGCCGGCCACGAACGATGGCGTCAGCCACTGGACGTTCTGGACCACCTGGCCCGAGGCGATGGGCTGACCATTCTGGCCGACGGCGATGCCTGCACCGTGCAGCGCGCCGGCGATGGCCGGCGCGGCGTAATCGGTGTAGACCACGTCTGACCCGTACAGCCGGGCCATCTCGGCGGCGATGCGATTGACCGCGTCTGCGCTCGTGGTCTTCGACAGCGCCTGCTGGAGCTGATCGGCGATATTGGCGATCGCGTCGCTGCGCATCTGGAGCGCCAGCACCACGTTCTGCTGCGCGACCTGCATCTCGTTCGGCACGCTCAGGGCCTTTGCCTGCCTGAGCTGAGACTGCGCGTCCTGGCGGGTCTGGTTGACCTGCGTCTGGAGGTTCGCGGCGTTCGAGGCGCCGCCCGCGCCGGACAGCTCGTTGAACAGCGTCCTGCCGGTCTGATTGGACTTGGCGATCAGCGTCGCCACGTCATCCGAGTAGTTCTTCAGCGAGCTGTTGCGCTGCGAGACCTCGCAGCTGTGGACGCCGAGCACGATCAGGATGACCGCGATCACCAGCACCGTCAGAGCCACGGCGCGGCGGATGAGGAACGCTTGCTGCTCGCTGGGCGACCGTCGTCCGCCGCCGGGAGGCCGACGAGACCCGCCCGACGGCCGGCGCGGGCCCCCGGACGTCCCGCGGGTGCGCGGCGCCGTGCGCTGCTCTGTCAGCGGCTCGTCCGCCTCGTCGAAGAACGACAAGCTGTAGCTCCTTGGGGCGATCTGCGGAACGCCCAGTATGAGCACACGAGCGGGGGAAATTGCAAGTGCGCGGGTTCTCGTAAGACAGGGACCGGGGCCGAGACGTGGAAACCCACGGCGTGCGTGCGAGCCAGCTCTCGACAGCCCTGGGGGGCCGGGGCACGGCGCCGACGGCCTCGCGTCGCGGCACCGCGGCGCGGTCCGCTCACCGCCGCGACGGCGCGCTCGTCATGGGGCGCTACAGGCTTGGAGAACGCCTCGGGGCTGGGTCGTTCGGCACAGTTTGGGTGGCTCGCGACGAGCACTTGGAGCGCGACGTGGCGGTCAAGGAACTTCCCCGCGAGCGGATCATGGATGCCCGTTTCGAGCGCGAGGCGCACGCCGCGGCTCGCCTCACGCACCCCGCGATCGTGACCCTCTACGAGGCGGCCGCCGACGAACAGTCGGCGTATCTCGTCTCGGAACTCGTGCGCGGTGCGACCCTCGGCGAGCTGCTCGAGAGCGGTCGGCTGTCAGACCGGGACATCGTGGCGATCGGCATCGCGCTGTGCGACGCGCTGGCGCACGCCCATGGGCATGGAATCGTGCATCGCGACGTCAAGCCCTCGAACGTCCTCGTGCCCGACCACCCCGCGAGCGCCGCCTACCCCGCGAAACTGACCGACTTCGGCGTCGCCCGGGTGATCGGCGGGGATTCGCTCACCAAGACCGGCGATGTCGTGGGGACGGCTGCGTACATGGCGCCCGAGCAGGCCGTGGGCCGCCCGGCCGGCGCCGCCGCCGACCTCTATTCGCTCTCGCTGGTGCTCTACGAGGCCTTGACCGGCGTCAACCCCGTCGCCGGCGGAAACGGAGCCCAGCGGGCGGCGCGCCTGCGCGCATACCTGCCGCCGCTGCGCCGCCAGCGGCGCGACCTGCCGCGCGAGCTGGGACGCGGGATAGACCTGGCGCTTCGCCCCCGGGCCCGTGAGCGTGGCACGATCGAGGAGCTCCAGGGCTCCCTGGAGGGCTCGGTTTCCGAGCTCAAGGACATCGCCGGCGTGGTGGAGGCCCCATGGCGGCCGCGGCTGACGCGAGCGCCGACGACGCCCGAACCGCGTTCGCCGCAGCTCGACGCGGCTGAGCGCCCCGAGCCCGATCGGATCACGCCGCCGGCGAAATGGCCGGTGCGGGCATTCGCCTGCGGCTGCGCGGCGCTGCTTGGTGCCTGGCTCGGGTCACGCACGGTGGCCCATGTCGTCCTCGCGCCGGCCGCGCTGGCCCTGATCGCGGGCGCTGCGGTGCTCCTCCTGCCCAGGATCGGCTTTCTGCTGCTGAGCGCGGCGTTGGCCCTCGCGGCCGCCGCAAATGGCCAGCCCGGCGAGGCGCTGCTGCTCGCCGCCGCGCTTTGCCTGCCGGCGGTGCTCCTACCCCGGTCCGGCACCAGCTGGCCGCTGGCGGCAGCGGCGCCGGTGCTGGGCGCGATCGGCCTGGCGGGCGCCTGGCCGGCCCTGGCCGGCCGCGCTGCCACGAGCTGGCAGCGGGCAGCGCTGGGGTTCATCGGGTGGCTGTGGGTCGTGGCCGCGGAGCTTCTCAGCGGCTCGCGGTCCTTTCTGAGCCTTCCCGCCGCCGTTCCGCCACGCGGCGTGTGGACGCCCTCGATCTATGAGACCTCGCACCATGTGCTCGGAGTGCTCGCCGGGTCAGGCGTGCTCGCCGGAGCCGTCGTCTGGGCGCTGGCGGCGGCGATTCTGCCCGCCGCCACCACGGCCGGCTCGCAGGCGCTGAGGGTGCTCAAGGTCACCGTCTGGGCGACAGTCCTTGTCGCCGCCACCGCCCTGGCGCTGAAGGGCGCGGGGGGCGGGCTGGCCTTCCGGAGCACCGCCACGGCCGCGCTCGGCGCGCTGGCAGCAGCGGTCATCGCGCTCGGGCCGTCGGCCGTTAGAGCCTGGCGTGCCGGGCAAGTTGCGTAGCATCAGCGTGCCCCCCGCCACGTCCCATGAGCGTGCTCAGAAACCTCGAGAGCAAGATTGCAGGCCTCGTCGAAGGCACCTTTAGCCGCGCGTTCCGCTCGGAGGTGCGGCCCGTCGAGATCGCGCGCAAGCTGGCGCGCGAGATGGACGAGCACAAGGCGCTGTCGGTGTCTCGCACCTACGTCCCGAACGAGTACCGGGTCTACCTCTCGCCGCGCGACCGCCAGCGGTTCTCCGACTACGAGGACGCGCTGGCCGGCGAGCTGGCGGGCTATCTGCTCGAGCACGCGCGGCGCGAGCGGCTGGCGCTGCTGTCGCGTCCGGTCATCGAGTTTGAGACCGACGACCGGCTGCGGTTGGGCGAGTTTGGGATCCAGACACGAGTCATCCAGCCTGCAGAGCGAGCCCGCCGAGCCGGCCGTGGCCCCGGCGGAGCAGAGCGGGCGGACGATGGTCTACAGCTCGGCGGGTCGGGTCTCGGAGCCGCTCGAGGAGCGGGCACGCACACACGGACAGTCGGCGCTGCTGCTGGTGGACGACAAGCGCCTGGTCGTCGGGCCCCAGGGGGCGACAATCGGCCGCAGCAGCAAGTGCGACGTGGTGCTTGACGATCCCAACATCTCGCGCGAGCACGCCGAGCTCCGCCCCCGCGGCGGGTCTTGGGTCCTGATCGACCTGGGATCGACCAACGGCTCGAGCGTCAATGGGCAGCGGACCGACGGGCCAACCGTTGTCAAGCGCGGCGACGAGATCGAGCTCGGCACCTCCGTGATGAAGTTCGAGCTCCAGTAGCGGTGGAGTCCGGAGATGCTCGACCCCGCATCCGTCGGCCTGAAGTTCGTGTTCCTAGCCGTGCTCTACCTGTTCCTGCTGTGGGTGACCTGGAGCGCTCTGCGCGACCTGCGTAGAGGGCGCGGTGGCGTGGTGACCACCGAGCGGGAGCGGCCCGCCGACGCCACCGGTATGTACCCGGCGGCGCGAGGGCCTGATCGATGCCGACGGCCATGAAGAACCGAGGCTGCTGGTGGAGAAGGCCGCCGGACACCAGGCGGGTATCGCCTACGAGCTCGACGACAACGTTACCCTCGGGCGCGGGAACGTCGAGATCCGGATTGACGACCCGTTCGCTTCCACGCGTCACGCGCGGATCTCTCGCCAGGGACCGGTTGTCGTCATCGAGGATCTCGGCTCCACCAACGGCACGTATCTGAACGACGAGCTGCTGACGGGCCCTCAGCCCCTTCACGACGGCGACAGGATCCGGATCGGCGACAGCGAGTTCTCCTACGTGCAATAACGACCGCCATGCTGCGCGCCGCCGACACGATCGCCAAGACCGACACGGGCCGACAGCGCCGGGACAACGAAGACTCGGCGTTCGCCCGCGCGCCCGTGTTCGTAGTCGCCGACGGCATGGGCGGAGCGCAGGCGGGCGAGGTGGCCTCGCGGATCGCGGTCGAGGTGTTCGCCCAGGGGCTTCCCGACTCGGGCAGCGCCGAACAGCGGCTGGCCGACCGCGTAATCGAGGCCAACCGGCAGATCTTCGACGTCTCCCGCTCCGAGCGCGAGCGCGCCGGTATGGGAACGACGCTCACCGCCGCCCTGCTGGAGGGCTCGGACCTGGCGATCGCCCACGTCGGCGACAGCCGCGCCTACCTGTTTCGCGACGGGTCGCTGAAGCGCCTCACGCAGGACCACTCGCTGGTCGACGAGCTCGTCCGCAGGGGCAAGCTGACCGAGGAGCAGGCGGCCGAGCACCCGCAGCGGTCGATCATCACCCGGGCGCTGGGCCCGGAGCCAGAGGTGGAGGTCGATACCTGGACCTACCCCGTGCGGGCCGGCGACGTCCTGCTGCTGTGCAGCGACGGCCTGACCTCGATGGTTCCCGAGGAGCGCGTCGAGGCGATCCTCTCATCCTCCGAGGGGCTGGCGGACGTGGCCCAGGCGCTGATCGACGAGGCAAATACCGCGGGCGGGCGCGACAACATCACCGTCGTCCTGTTCCGCCTCGAGGAGGTCGAGGGCGGCGGCGACGGGAGCGTGGATCAGCCAACGATGGTAGGCGTGCCGGCGGTCAAGGCACGGAGTGAGGGCGCGCCGCCCGCTGCCGCCCCGGCACCGGCGCCGGGAGCGCAGGACGAGCAGCCGACACGCCAGGCGACTGGCACGAGCGCGGAAGCCGCGGTGGCTGGATCAGCCGCGGGCTCCTCGCGCCGGCGCGCGGAAAGGGACTCCAGCGCGGGCGCGCCGCCGTTCCGGGGCTCGCCGCTGGCACAAGCCGGCCGCCGCCGCGATCGCGGTCATCGTCGTCCTCTTTCTGGTGCTGGGCGGCGGCTACCTGGCCACGCGCCAGCTCTACTTCATCGGCACGAACTCGCAGGGGATCGTGACCATCTACCGCGGCCTCCCCTACGACCTGCCGGCGGGCATCCATCTGTACGAGACGTTCTACGTATCGGGCCTGCCGGCGTCGCTCGTGCCAGCCGATCGCCGCTCGACGATCTTCAACAACAACCTGCGCTCGCAGTCGGACGCCTCCTCGCTGGTGCGACAGCTCGAGCTGGGAAAGGTCTCCTCGTGAGCGCAGGCTGCCGGGCCGACGGGATCCGGTCCGGACCAGCGGGAATCAGGGCATGAGGGCCCGCAATCGCGAGCTGTTCGCGCTGATCCCGGCCTCGCTGCTGGTCACCGCCGGCTTCGCTGGAGTCTTCATCCAGCGCTCGAACGTCATCTCGAACGTGTCGCTGACGTACGGCGCGATCTTCCTCGGGCTGTGCGTTGCGGGTCACATCCTGATCCGCATGACGCTTCCCCACGCCGACCCATACCTGTTCCCGCTGGCCGCCGTCCTGGCCAGCTTCGGGATCGTCATGGTCTACCGCATCGATCCCACCCAGGCGCGGCTCCAGGCCCAGTGGTTCGTGCTCGGCCTGGTGCTGTTCGGGGTGACGATCATCGCCTTCCGCGACTACCGCAAGCTCGAGCGCTATCGCTACGTGATCATGGCGGCATCGCTGCTGCTGCTGGCGCTGCCCCGGCTGCCGGGGATCGGCTACTCCGCCAACGGCGCCTACCTGGGTGTTCGCATCCCGGGGCTGTTCGTCTTTCAGCCACCGGAGTTCGCAAAGATCGGGCTGGTCATCTTCCTGGCCAGCTATCTGCGCGACACGCGCCAGGTGCTGGTGATGGGCGCCAGGCGCTTCCTGGGCGTGACGCTGCCGCCGCTCAAGCACTTCGGCCCGGTGCTGTTGATCTGGGGGCTGGCGATGGGGATCCTCGTCGTGCTCTCCGACATCGGCTCGTCGGTGATGTTCTACGGCGCGCTGCTGGCGATGCTCTACGTGGCCACGAACCGCGTGTCGTTCGTAGTCCTGGGGGTGATCGCGGCGGCGATCGGGTTCTGGTACCTGGGGACCCACATCCCGCACGTCCATGCGCGTGTGGAGACATGGCTTCATCCCTTCGACCCACGCCTCTACCACTCGCCGCTCGGCAGCTACCAGATCGCCAACTCGGTCTTCGCCCAGGCGGCGGGCGGGATGTTCGGGCAGGGGTTCGGCCAGGCCATCCTCACGATCCCGGGCACCCACGCCTACCTGCTGCCGGCGCCCCAGACCGACATGATCTACGCCGTCATCACCGACGAGCTCGGGCTGTTCGGCGCCGCAGCGGTGCTGCTCACCTACCTGCTGTTCGTCTGGCGCGGCTTCAAGGTGGCGATGCTGGCCCGCGACTCGTTCTCGACGCTGCTCGCGGCGGGCTTGACAGCGATGCTCGCGCTGCAGGTGTTCGTGATCGTGGGAGGGGTGACGCGCGTGATCCCGCTGACCGGCGTGACGCTGCCCTTCATCTCCTACGGCGGCTCGTCGATCCTCGCCAACTTCGTGCTGCTGGCGTTGCTGCTGCTGGCCTCCGACCGAGCCCGCAAACCCGAAAGGGCGCGGTAGGCACCGATGAACGTCCCGATCATGCGCCTGTTCGCGGTCGTGGTGGCGCTGTTCGCGCTGCTGTTCGTGTGGACCTCGCGCTGGACGGTGTTCGAGGCCCAGTCGCTCGACAACAATCCCCTCAACAGCCGCACGCTGATCGACGAGCTGCGGATCAAGCGCGGGCGGATCCTGGCCGACGACGGCACCGTTCTGGCTCGGTCGGTGCCCGGGCCCGATCACACGTGGACCCGCACCTATCCGACCGGGCCCCTGTTCGCTCAGGCGGTGGGCTACTCGATCGCCGCCCAGGGCAGGGCCGCCGGCCTCGAGCGCTCTCGGGGCTCCGAGCTCCGCGGCCTCCAGAGCCGGCCTGACTTCGATCTTTGGCCAGCTCGGCGGCGCCGACCAGGTCGGCGACGACATCTACACGACGCTCGATCCCAAGGGCCAGCAGGTGGCCGTGCAGGGCCTCGCGGGCCGCGCCGGCTCGGTGGTGGCGCTGAACCCCCGTACGGGCGCGGTCAAGGTCATGTACGCCCATCCGTCCTACAACAACAACAACCCCGACCAGCCCGGCGCCTCATCCTTCAACCGCTCGACCCAGGCCTCATATCCGCCGGGCTCGACCTTCAAGATCGTCACCGCCACGGCCGGGATCGACAGTGGCAAGTTCACGCCGAACTCGGTGCTCAACGGCAACTCGCCCAAGCTCATCTCCGGCGTGCCGCTCTCAAACGATGGCAACCAGTCGTGGGGGAACATCGACCTGACGACGGCGCTGACCTACTCTGTGAACACGGTCTGGGCGCAGGTTGCGCAGGACGTCGGGCGCGCGACCATGACCAAGTACATGCAGCGGTTCGGTTTCTATTCAAAGCCCCCACTCGATTTCCCCCCGGGCGAGCTGAACGCGAGCCGCCCGTATGACCCCAAGGGGCGGCCCTACCCGCCGGCCAGCCCGAGCGAGGACATCGGCCGCATCGGCATCGGACAGGGCGGCCTGCTGGTCACGCCCCTGCAGATGGCGATGGTCGCCTCCGCCGTGGCCAACGGGGGCAAGCTGATGGTTCCGCACCTGACCTCGAGGGTGGTCGACCAGACCGGCCGCACCGTCGAGACGATCAAGCCGAGCCTCTACAACCAGGTGATGACGTCCTCGACGGCGGGACAGATCACGCAGATGATGACCAAGGTGGTCGAGGAGGGGACGGGAACGCCGGCGCAGCTCGGCGGCATCAGCGTGGCCGGCAAGACCGGCACGGCTTCGATCGGCGCGACCGGATCCAACCTGACCGAGCCCTGGTTCATCGGCTTTGCGCCCGTCAACGACCCCAAGGTCGCCGTCGCCGTGACGATCGACCAGACGCAGGGCGGGTTCGGCGGCACGGTCGCCGCCCCGATCGCGGCCAAGGTGATGCAGACGCTGCTCTCCGAGGGGCAATGACGATGCCCGACGCGGTGCTCGGCTCAACCATTGACGGCCGGTACAAGGTGCTCTCGCGCCTGGGGGCGGGCGGGATGGCCGACGTCTACCTGGCCGAGGACGAGCAGCTGGGCCGCAAGATCGCGCTGAAGCTGCTGCACCGCCGCTTCGCGGAGGACCCCGGATTCGTCGAGCGCTTCCGGCGCGAGGCACAGGCCGCGGCCGGCCTCCAGCACCAGAACGTCGTCGCCGTCTACGACCGCGGCGACTTCGACGGCACCTACTACATCGCGATGGAGTACGTCGCCGGCCGCACGCTCAAGCAGCTGATCCGCGACGAGGCGCCGCTGGACCCCGTGCGGGCGATCGACATCACGCTCCAGATCCTGAGGGCCGCGCGCTTCGCGCACCGCCGCGGCGTGATCCACCGCGACCTGAAGCCCCACAACGTGATGGTCGACGATGCCGACCAGGCCAAGGTCACGGACTTCGGGATCGCCCGCGCCGGCGCGTCGGACATGACGGAGACCGGCTCGATCCTCGGCACTGCCCAGTACCTCTCGCCGGAGCAGGCGCAGGGCCACGCCGTAAGCGCCTCCTCCGACCTGTACTCGATCGCGGTCGTGCTCTACGAGATGCTGACCGGTGGCGTCCCGTTCGACGGCGACCAGGCGGTGACGATCGCCATCAAGCACGTCAACCAAGCCCCGACCGCGCTGACCGCCGTCAACCCCGGGATCCCGCCGGAGCTCGAGCAGGTGGTGATGTGGGCGCTCAACAAGAACCCCGCCGATCGCCCGGCCGACGCCGATCAGTTCATCGCCGCCCTCGAGCACGCCAAGGCGGCGATCATCTCCGGGGGAGGAGGGCAGCGGACTTCGGCGATGGCCGCAGTAGGCGCTGCAGGCGCCGCCGGTGCGGTCGTCCCCGTTCCCGCAACGGCCTCGAACGCGGGCTCGGGAGACGACCCCGCCGCCCGTTGTGGCGGCCTCTTGGCAATGGAGCCGCGTCCGCCGCCCGAGGAGCCCGCCGAAGCGCCTCGCAGGCGCCGGAGGCGTATCTGGTGGTTGGTGCTGCTGGCGCTGCTGGTGGCGGCCGGGGCGGGTGTGGCCGCCTACCTGCTGACCCGGCCCGCGCAGAGGACGGTCACGCCGGTCGTCGGGGAGCAGGTCGACACCGCGCGGGCCCAGCTTCTCAACGACGGCTTCAAGGTCTCCGAGTTCAGCGAGACCAGCAACCACCCGGTGGGCTACGTGTTCGGCCGAGAACCCGGGCGGCGGGACGAAGGCGGACGTCGGCTCGACGGTCACGCTCACCGTCTCGGCGGGCCCGCAGAGCACGAACGTCCCCGCGGTACAGGGGCAGACGCTGAGCCAAGCCAAGAAGGCGATCGAGAAGGCGCACCTGACGCGTGGAGGCGACGCAATACCAGCACTCGAGCCAGGTCGCCTCGGGCGACGTGATCTCCACCTCGCCCTCGGCGGGCACGTCGGTGCCCGTGGACAGCGCGGTGGTCATCGTGGCCTCCTCCGGCAAGCCGCTGGTGTCGGTGCCGAACGTCGTCGGCCAGTCGCAGGCCGGCGCGACTTCCGCGCTTCAAGGAGCCGGGCTGACCGTGACGAGCACCACGCAGACGACTTCTGGTACGCCGGCCGGGCAACGTCGTTAGCGAGAGCCCGAGGTCAGGGACCCAGGTGTCGCCCGGCTCGACGGTGACGATCGTCGTGGCCAAGGCGCCGCCGAAGCCGAACACGGCCAAGGTCCCTGACGTTACGGGCGACAAGCACCGCCGCCGCCACGAGCGCCCTGCAGGCCGCGGGCTTCAGCGTCAGTCAGAGCACCAAGACCGTGACCGACAAGACGAAGAACGGCACCGTCCTCAGCGAGAGCCCGGGCTCCGGCTCCAGCGCCAACAAGGGCTCGACGGTGACGATCGTCGTCGGGCAGTTCCAGCAGCCCGCCACCGGCACCACGACCACGCCCACCGGCACCACGACCACCGGGCCGTGAGCGGACTGCGCGTCGCCGTCCTCGGGGGCGGGCGATCATCGGAGCACGAGGTCTCGCTGGCGTCGGCGGCGTCTGTACGCGCCGGCCTGCGCCAGGCGGGCCATGAGCCGATCGCGATCGAAATCGGCCGCGACGGTGTGTGGCGCAGCGAGGGGCAGCCCGTGTCGCTGACCCCGGGCCAGGGCCTCCTGGGTGCCGATGTCGTCTTCCCCGCGCTGCACGGGCCGTTCGGCGAGGACGGAACCGTTCAGGGCATGCTCGACTGCCTCGACGTGCCCTACGTCGGCGCGGGCGTCTCCGCTTCGGCGCTGTGCATGGACAAGGTGCTCTTCAAGGAGCTGATGGGGAACGCCGGGATCCCGCAGGTCGAGTACCGCGGCGTGCACGTCGAGGAGTACCGCGCGAACCCGCAGCTGGCGCTCGAGTCCCTGGCTCAGCTGGGGCTGCCGATATTCGTGAAGCCGGCTCGGCTCGGCTCGTCGGTTGGGATCGCGCGCGTGGAGGACCCGGCGGGCCTTGCGCCGGCGCTGGAGTCGGCGTTCGAGCACGACGCCCTGGCGATCGCGGAGGCAGCGGCCACCGGGATCGAGGTCGAGTGCTCGGTGATCGGGAACGGTGACCCGATCGCCTCGCAGCCCGGCGAGATTCTGCTGGCCGCAGGGTGAGCGAGGGTGGTACGACTATCAGGCCAAGTACGCGCCCGGGGGCATGGAGCTGCTCGTCCCGGCGCGGGTCGACGAGCAGGTGCGCGAACGCGTTCGGGAGCTGGCACTTCAGACCTACCGCCGGACCGGCTGCTGCGGTCTGGCTCGGGTCGATTTCTTCGTCCAGGGCGAGCGGGTGCTCGTCAACGAGCTCAACACGATCCCCGGGTTCACCGAGACCAGTGTCTTCGGCGCACTGTTCGCCGCCAGCGGCATCCCCTACCCGGAGTTGCTGGACCGCCTCGTGCAGCTGGCGCTCGAGCGCCACGCGGCCGAGCGGTCCCTCATCCATTAGTCCCGCACTACTTGTAGATCAGGACCTCGTTCACCTGGATGCTGTTCTGGCCTGGGGGTAGCCCTGTGATCCAGACCAGGTAGTAGCGGTACCTCGCCCCGCCGGTGTCCAGCATGATGTCGTCGCGGTGCTGCATCGACTGGACAGTGGCCACCACCGTCCAGCCGTCGCCGTTGCCGCCCGGATCCGATGTCGAGGCGTCGGGGGGCGTGTTGCGGACCCTGATCTGGGCGCTCCACCCGGGCGTGGAGGTCAAGACCCGGATCTCGCGCGCCGCCACCCCAGGGGCGGCGTCGACGTATAGCCCGACGCCGGGCTTACCCAGCGTGCCGCTGTAGTACTGCTCCGTCTGCCAGTAGGTCTGGGGGTTGCCGTCGATCGCCAGTCCGGCGTGGTTGTCGTTCTGCGAGGTGTCACCGCCCAGCCCGTCGGGGTTGTAGGCGTGGGCACACTCGCCACAGGGCACCACCTGGGTGAGCTTGGACGGTCCCGCCTGCGTCGTGCGGCCGACGCCGTGGTGCGTGCGCGTCGCGAGCCAGGCGATCGCGCCGGCCGCGACGGCGAACACGATCAGTGCCAGCAGTGCGGTCCACACGCGGTGGCGGACCCAGAAAGGGACCCGGCGCTGCTTGCCCGCCGGCAGCGTCCGCAGAACGGCGGTCACCTCGCCGGGCGTGTTGCCCGAGCGCGCCGTCTCGATCGCCAGGGCATCCTCTAGGTCGGCGACCAGCTCAGCGTCGTCGGCGTAGCGGTCCTCGAGCCGCTTGGCGGTCGCCGCTTCCACGACCGCCGCCAGCGCGGCGGAGACCTCGGGACGTCTGAACTGGACATCGGGGACTTCTTCGCGGACATGCTTCATCGCCACCGCGACCTGGTTCTCGCCCGTGAACGGGACCTCGCCGGTCAGCATCTCGTAGAGCACGATCCCGAGCGAGTACAGGTCGGACTGGCCCGTGACCGGCCGGCCCAGCGCCTGTTCGGGCGAGACGTAGTCGGTGGTTCCCAGCACGCGCCCGTCGGCAGTGAGCCCCTCCTCCTCGAGCGTCCGCGCGATGCCGAAGTCGGTCACCTTGGCGGAGCCCTCCTCGTCGATCAGCACGTTCTGGGGCTTGACGTCGCGGTGGACGATGTGCCGCGCGTGGGCCGCTCCCAGCGCGCGAGCGATCTCGATCGCGTAGGCCACCGCCTCCGGGATCGGAAGCCGCCCCTCGCGGCGGATGCGCTCCTTGAGCGTCTCCCCCTCGACATACTCGAAGACGATGTAGGGCCGGCCCTCGTCCTCGCCTGCATCGATGACGCCGACGATATGGGGGTGCGAGAGCTGGGCCACGGCCCGGGCCTCGCGCCTGAAGCGCTCGAGTTGGTCGATCGCGGCTGGGTCCCCCTGCGTATCGAGCCGCGCCGCTTCGGGCCCGGTGGGAGGCGTCGCGCCGCTCACCACCTGGCGGTTCATGAGCTTGATGGCCACCCGGCGCTGGAGGGTCTCGTCCATGGCCCGGTAGACCGTCGACATACCGCCCGCGCCGATCCGAGCCTCCAAGCGATAGCGGCCGTTGAGGGTCGTGCCGAGCAGCGTGGTCATGTGCTGCCTTTATTTTGCGCTACATGAGCGTCGTGCACGTTCGCTATTACACGGATCCGGCGTGCCCCTGGTCGTGGGCGCTCGAGCCAGCTGTGCGCAGGCTGCAGAACGAGTTCGACGCCGGCCTCCGATTCACCTATGTGATGTGCGGGATGCTGGGCGGGCGAGGCGATCCGCTGGAGCTGGTGGGCGAGATGCTCGAGGCCTCCCAGAACGGGATGCCGGTCGACCCACGGCTTTGGCTGAGCGGCGCTCCGGCCAGCTCACATCCGGCCTGCATAGCGGTCAAGGCCGCCGGCGATCAGGGACAGGAGGCGCGCTATCTGCGGCGGCTGCGCGAGGGTTTTCAGTGTCGCCGTCGCAAGCTCGACAACGGCGATTCGCTGCTGGAGGAGGCGCGGGTGCTCGGCGGCCTCGACCTCGAGCGCTTCCGCATCGACCTCGCATCGCACGCCACGCTCGAGGCCTTCGGCGCCGATCTGGCCCGCGCGCACAATGTTCCCGAGGAGCATCAAGCTCCCGGCACCGGACGTGTGGTGCTGCCCTCGCTCGAGTTTCAGGGCGAGGGGCACCAGAGCGCCGTCTACGGCTACGCCGATCACGCCGCGTTGCGCGACGCCGCGCTGGCGGCGGGCGCCGAGCCGCGTCCGGAAGCCGAGCGGGCGCGGACGGTAGAGGAGGCGCTGCGGCGTTTTGAGTCCATGGCTACGGTCGAGGTCGCGGCCGTCTGCGAGCTGCCGGGGCCCAGGGCGCCCGCAGAGCTGTGGCGGCTCGCCAGCGAGTGGCGCGTCAGGCCCGAGCGGCTCGGCAGCGGCGAGCTCTGGGCGCTGGCCTGAGCCCGCCTAAGCGGCCGCCTGCAGCCCCGAGACATCGCCCTCCAGCCCCACGCTCGGGAGCGACAGACGGCCCGGTGCGTCGCTCAGACGTCCGATCACGGCGGTCCCGGGGTGGTGGGCGGACAGCAGCTCCACTGCCGCCGGCGCGTCTTCCTCGGCGACGATCGCGCAGAAGCCGCAGCCCATGTTGAAGACCTCCCACATCTCCGCCGGAGCCACGTTCCCGAGGCGGGCGATCAGCCCGAAGACCGGCGGCGCCGGCAGCGGCGAGGAGATTTCATAGCCCACGCCCGAGCCGATGCCGCAGCAGATTGAGCACCCCGTCGCCCGTGATGTGGACCAGCCCATGCACCGGAGCGTCGCTCTCGAGCAGCGCCATGACGCCGCGCACGTAGATCGCGGTCGGCTCGAGCAGCGCGTCGGCCACCGTCTGTCCCTGGAGCTCGCGGGGAGCCGACTCGAGCGGCAGCTCGGCGAGCGCTCGGCGAGCGAGCGTGAGGCCGTTCGAGTGGATTCCGCTGGCGGGTAGGCCGATCAGCGCGTCGCCCGGACGGCAGGCGCCGCCGTCGACGATCGCGGTCAAGCGCCACGGTTCCGAACGCCGACCCCACCAGGTCGAAGCCGCGCGGCGACGGGTGGCCGCGGATCACCTCGGGCAGCTGGCAGACCTCGCCGCCAGGGATCTCAACGCCGGCGGCCTGCGCCCCCGTACGCAGCCCGAGCGCCAGCTGGACGCAAGAGCTCGGAATCGGCCCGCTCGACGGCTATGTAGTCGAGCATCGCTACGGGCTCGGCGCCGACGCAGATCAGATCGTTGACGTTCATCGCCACGCAGTCGATGCCGATCGTGTCGAAGCGGTCGGCCTGCTCGGCGACGATGACCTTGGAGCCGACGCTGTCAGTGGCTAGCGCCAGGCCCAGGTTCTCGCCCACGCGCACCACGCTGGCGAAGTGGCCAGGCAGCGGCACGCTCCGGCGCTCGCGGCCGGTGTCGATCGCCCTGAGCACTTCCACGAGCGCACCCACACCGCGTCCCGCCGCGCGCGTGTCGACTCCGGCGGCGGCGTAGGCGTCAGTCATCCGCCGATTGTCCCCTCTGCAGTGGACAGCCGCGCGAGCACCAGCCCCGCCAGCAGCACCCGGTAGACGGCATAGGGAGCGAGCGGGCCGGCCCGCTCGCGAGGGCGCATGACCCGCGCCGCGGCAAGCGTCGAGATCAACGAGGTCCCCGCGCCCAGTGTGAACGGCACCGCGGCGCCCGATGGCAGGCCTCGGCGACGCACGCGGAGCGTCTTCAGCAGCGTCGCACCGCCGATCACGGGCAGCGCCACGTGGCGCGAAAGGCGGGCCGAGTCGGCGCGCGTGAAGCGCCGCGCCCGGGCGGCGGCGAGCGTTGCGCCGCCACGAGACACACCGGGGATCAAGGCGCCGGCCTGCGCCAGGCCCAGCCACAGGGCATCGCCAAGACCGGCGTCTGGAGTGCCGCGGAGCTGCGGCCTGCGGTCGGCCCATGCCATGACCATCCCCCCGGCAATCAGCGCCGCGGCGATTGTTGCCGGCGTGCCTAGCCGCCGTTCGATCGGACGCTCGAGGGCGTAGCCGAACAGCGCCGCGGGCAGCGATGAGACGCCGATCAGCGTCACCAGCCTGAGGCTGATGCCGCGCAGGACGCCGCCGACCTCTTCGCGTTCGGAGATCAGCAAGCCGGCCGCTGTGCCGGCGTGTAGCGCCACCTCGAACGCCTTGCGAACCTCATCATCGAGCTCGACGTAGTCCCAGCGCAGCAGCCACGGGACCAGCGTCAGGTGCGCGGAAGAGGAGATCGGCAGAAGCTCGGCCGGCCCGTGAAGTGCGCCGAGCACCACGGCCTGGCGAGCGCTCGGTCCCCCCGGCTCGGGTGATGTGGGGCGCCCCCGCCTAGTCCGGAAGCGCATCCACCGCCGGATCGCGCCGCACTCCGCGGGCGCGCCGCACGCGGAAGATCAGATAGATGATCGCGGCCACGACCAGCGCCGCGCCTACGTAGTCCACGTACTCCAGGTGGTGGCGCCACTTCTGCCAGTCGTGCCCCACCTCACGCCCCAAGACCGCGAGGCCGATCACCCAGGGAATCGATCCCAGCGTCGTGAACAGGGCGAAGCGCCCAAACGGCATTTCGGCTACCCCGGCGGCGTACGGGAAGGCCGAGCGCACGACCGGAATCATTCGTGAGACGAACATCACCGGCGAGCCGAAGCGCGCGAACCACCGGTGAGCGCGCTCCAGCCTGCGCTGGGAGATGTGGAGCTTCGAACCCTGGCGCTCCAGCAGCCCTTCCCGCCCGTAGTAGCCGATCGTGTAGGCGATTACCGCCCCCAGCACATCGCCCGCCACCCCGGCGATGATGATCCCCGGCAGGCTCAGGGTGCCCCTGTAGACGTCGAAGCCGGCGAACAGCATCGTGGGCTCGGTGCCGGGCAAGGCGATGACCCCGGTCATGGCCATGAGCAGGCCCACGCCCGCGAGCCCTAAAGTGCCGATCGCATTTGTCGCGAAGGTGACCAGCGGTCCCGTCAAAGATGCAAAGCCGAGCACGGCGGCCTAGCGTAGCGGCCGGCACCGCTACGGTTGGCGCCGCAGGGGATAAGGATCGCGTGAGGATTTCGTTATTTGACAGCGACGCCGTGGCGGCTCCGTTCCACTCGCAGATCGCCGAGCGCCTGGCGGAGGTCGCGCAGCGAGGCACGTACATCCTCGGCCCCGAGGTGCGCGCGTTTGAAGAGGAGTTCGCCTCCTATCTGGGTGTCAGGCACGTCGTCGGCGTCGCCAACGGCACCGACGCCATCACGATCGCGCTGCGCGCTCTGGGGGTGCGGCCCGGCGACGAGGTGGTCGTCCCGTCATTTACCTTCTATGCCAGCGCGGAGGCAATCGCCACGGCCGGGGCGCGGCCGATCTTCTGTGACGTCGACCTGGAGACGCGCAACGTGACAGCAGAGACGGTGCGGGCGGCGCTGAGCTCCCGGACCAGGGCAGTGCTGGCGGTTGACCTGTTCGGTTGTCCCGCCCCGATCCCGGAGATCAGAGAACTTGGCGTGCCGGTGCTGGAGGACGCGGCCCAGGCGGCCGGAGCCGGACTCGGACCCAAGCGCGCCGGCGCGCTCGGCGATGTGGCCACGTTCTCGTTCTATCCCTCCAAGAACCTGCCGTGCTTCGGTGACGGCGGAGCGATCACTACCGACGACGACGCGATCGCCGAGCTGGCGCGGACGCTGCGCTTCCATGGCTCCCGCGACAAGCAGACATTCGTCGCGGTGGGCTACAACTCGCGTCTCGACGAGCTCCAGGCCGCGATCCTGCGCCTGCTGCTGCCACATCTGGACGGCTGGAGCGAGGGCCGCCGCCAGGCGGGCGATGCTTATCGCGACGCCGGTCTGGGGGACCTGGTCGGGCTCCCCGCCGGCCCTCCCGGTGCCCGGCCGGCGTGGCACTTGTTCGTGGTCACGCACCCCAGCGCCGACGAGCTGATCGCCGGGCTCCGGGAGCTCGGGATCGAATCCCGGGGCTACTACAGAGTGCCGACCCACGAACAGCCGGCAATGTCTCCTTTCCGGAGCTCCTCGCCGGAGCTCACGGCGACGGAGGAGCTGGCGCGCACAAATCTCGCCCTGCCGTTGAGCCCGGCGCCGGAGCGCTCACGGGTCGGTGAGGTCGTGGAGGCTGTGCAACAGGTGCTGGCTAACCAAACACTCGCAATCGAGCCCTAAAATCCGGCCACCATGCGCCGGCGGATTAGATCCGCGGCCCTACCCGTTCACCGACACTCGCTTCCGCAGCTCGTCGTGGACGGGGTACTGGTCGCGCTTGCGTACTACCTAGCGTTCCGGTTGCGCTTCCCGAACGGCTTCGCGGGGAGCCACGCGGAGCGCTACGCGGATCTGCTCGACGCCACGATCCCCTGGGTGGTTGCGGGGACGCTGCTGGTGCTCGCCGCGTTCGGCGCATATCAGCGGCTGTGGACGCTCGTCTCCCAGCGCGACTACGAGGCCGTGCTCAAGGCCGTGGTCTCGGCGACGGTGATCATCGTCGGCGCCATCACGCTGTTTCACCCCGTGCAGACGCCGGCGGCGCCAGGCGTTCCCAGCACGGCTGTGACGCTCCCCGCCAGCGTGATCGCGCTGTTCTTCTTGCTCACGCTGGTGCTGCTCATCGGCTCGCGCTTTCTCGTACATCTGACCGCCGAAGGCCGGGTCCGCAGCTTCAAGGTGGCCAAGGGCGCCCGTGACGTGTTGATCGTGGGCGGCGGCGACGGTGGACGCCTGGTCGTGCGGGAACTCGTCCGCAACCCCCAGCTACGCCTGCGCCCGGTGGGGTTTGTCGACGACGATCCACGCAAGCAGGGGATCAAGGACGAATACGGGCTGCGGGTGCTGGGCACGACGTCGAAGGACGACCTGGCGAAGGTGCTGGACGAGGTCGAGCCGCAGGAGGTCGTGATCGCGATCCCGTCGGCTCCCGGCACGCTGCGTGCGCGGGTGGTGGCGGCCTGCCGCGAGCGGGGCATCCCAGTGAGAACCACGCCGACGTTGTTTGAGCTGCTGCGGGACGGCTCGGGCCAGATGGCAGTGACGCGTCAGCTGCGCGAGGTGAGGGTGGAGGACGTGCTGGGCCGGGAGCCCGTGCTGATGGAGCTGGAGCGCGTCGGGGCCTACCTCGGGGGCCAGGTGGTGCTGGTCACCGGCGCCGGCGGCTCGATCGGCTCCGAGCTCTGCCGCCAGATCGCCCGCGTCGGTCCCCGTCGCCTGGTCCTCGTCGATCACGCCGAGGACAACCTGTTCGAGATTCTGCGCGAGCTCGAGGAGGACCGTCATGTGCGTACCGCGGTGCCCGTGCTGGCCGACTGCAAGGAGGAGGAGCGCGTACGCGAGGTCCTGAGCGAATACCGCCCGACGATCGTGTTCCACGCCGCCGCCTACAAGCACGTGATGATGATGGAGGTCAACGCCGTCGAGGCGGTGCGCAACAACGCGCTGGCCACTCGCGTTGTGGCGCGCACAGCAGGCGAGCTCGGCGTGGGCACGTTCGTTCTGGTCTCCACCGACAAGGCGGTGAAGCCGGCCACCGTGATGGGGGCATCGAAAGCGCTCGGGGAGTGGGCGGTGGAGGCCGCCGCCGCCCAGTATCCGGCCACCAGCTACGCGACCGTGAGGTTCGGGAACGTGCTCGGGTCCTCGGGATCGGTAGTCCCGATCTTCCGCCGGCAGATCGCCGCGGGCGGCCCGGTCACCGTCACCGACCCGCGCATGACCCGCTACTTCATGACGATCCCCGAGGCCGTCCAGCTGATCATCCGCGCCGGGTCGCTGGTCGACCCCCAGCGGAGCCGCAGCGGCGAGGTGTTCGTGCTCGAGATGGGGGAGCCCGTGCGGATCATCGAGCTGGCGGAGGCCATGATCCGCCTCTCGGGCCTCGAGCCCGAGCGGGACATCGCGATCGAGGTCGTCGGCGCCCGTCCGGGCGAGAAGTTCCACGAGGACCTGTTCAACCCGCACGAGGTGCCTCAGCCCACGCCCGCACAGCGGATCGTCCGCGCGGAGCACGAGGCGCTCGACCCCGCGTGGGTCGAGCAGACGTTCGCCCGCGTCAACCTGCTGGTGCTCGAGGGCGACGCCCGCGCTCTGGCGCAGGAGGTCTCGAGACTCGCCGAGGCGATGATGACCTCGGCGGCGGTGCCGGCCGTCATGCCAGCGGACGGACACAACCGGACGGCAACGTAGACTCACGGCCACTAGGAAGACGGTGCACCTCCCTCTCGCCTTCTCCATCCACCACTTCATCTCGTCCGTCGGCGCAGATGCGGGCTTCGCCGCGATCATCGGGCTGGCGATCCTCGTGCTGCTGTACTTCGCCCAGGCGCGGGAGACGACCACGCTGCGCGACGAGGCGATCTCCGCTTCCCAGCGCGTGGAGCAGCTCGAGCGGCGTGTGGCGGCGATGGGCGGCCCACCCGTCGCGCCGCCACCCGGCGCCGCGGCGGATCAGACCGCCGGCGACCAAGCTGGAGGCGCCACCGGCGCACCCGCGGGAGCTGGGCCTGTCGGCGCCCGGCCGCTCGCCAGCCCGGCGGCGTCGGCTCTCGCAGCAGAGGGAGCCGCGTCCCAAACCGAGCGAGCGGCCATACCGGCGGCCCCGGCGGGCATGGGCGCTCCGGCCCTGATAGACGCCACCCGCCTGATCCCGGCTCACACGGGCCTGGTCGGCGGCAAGCCGGCTCCGGGAGCCGCCGGCGAGCGCGTCGCGGCGCAGGAGCCCCCCGATGACGAGCGGGCGCCTGAGGAGTCGCAGCCGGAGGCGCCGGAGCGCGAGGAGGTGGCGAGGCCGGCGGGCGCCACTGCTCTGGCCACGCCGCCGCCTGCCACCGCGGCCGCGGGCGCCGGACCCGGTCAGCCGTCGCCCGTTGGCGCCAATGGGAGCGGCGAACCTGCGCATGCCTCGGCACGCACGGCTGACGGATCAAAGGGTCTTCCGCCCCGTCTGCGGCTGCACCCGGAGTCCGCGGGTGTGGCCCCGCTCTCGGGCGGAGCTCGTACTCGGCGCGCACGCTGGATCCCGCCGCTCGTGGGCGTGCTGCTGCTGGCGGCCGTAGTGGCCGTGCTGCTGGTGGTCACCGCGCCCGGCTCAAGTCCGCACCATGCCGCCGGGACCAGCAGCACCAACGCCCCATCTGCGGCGAGCGGCGTGCGCTCCGGCTTCATCCCCAGCTCGGTCACGGTCGCGGTCCTGAATGGGACGGACATCTCGCAGCTGGCGCACCGCGTGGCGCAGAAGCTGGCCCGCTCCGGTTATCGGCAGGCCACCGTGGCCACGGCTGCCGATCAGACCCACACCAGCACGATCGTGGCCTTCCTCCCCGGCTTCCGCACCGACGCAACGCACGTGGCTGGGTCGCTCAGCCTTCCGGCCACCGCCGTCCAGCAGGCCGACCAAAGCGCGCGGGCCATCGCCTGCCCGCCCCCGGCTGCGTGCCGCGCGAACGTGATCGTGACCGTCGGGTCAGATCTGACGAACACCAGATAGCCATACTCCGCCGTCGTGGTGGATCTGCTCGAACTCCCGCATCGGAGCTCTAAGCCGCGCCAGCAGGGCGTCACCCACGTCATCGACAGGGGACTGTCGATCGCCGAGGTTGACGGGCTGATCGAGGTGGCCGGCGACTCGGTTGACATCGTCAAGCTGGGCTGGGGAACGGCGCTCAAGACCGGCAACCTGGAGCGGAAGCTCGAGCGCTACCGCCAGCACGAGATCCCGGTGGTGCTTGGGGGCACGCTGACCGAGGTGGCGATCGCACAGGACCGTCTCGAGCGGCTGGTGGAGTGGGTCAAGGAGCTGGGCCTTGAGTACTTTGAGATCTCGGACGGCACGATCGCGCTCGAGCACGAGCGCAAGGTGGAGTTGATCGTGCGCCTGACCGAAGACTTCACGGTGCTCTCCGAGGTCGGCTCCAAGGACGACACCGGAGCCATCACGCCTCCGTATCGGTGGGTGGAGCAGATGCGCTCAGAGCTCGCGGCGGGGGCCTGGAAAGTGATCGCCGAGGGTCGGGAGGCCGGCACAGCCGGAATCTTCAGGCCGACGGGCGAGGTGCGCGAGGGCCTGATCGGGGAGGTGGTCCACGAGATCGACCCCGGCCGGATCCTGTTCGATGCGCCGAACAAGCACCAGCAGGTGTGGTTCGTGCGCCGATTCGGTCCTGAGGTCAACCTGTCGAACATCGCTCCGCACGACGTGCTGGCACTCGAGACCCTGCGCGTCGGCCTGCGGTCGGACACGCTGGGCATCACCGACCGTGGATGAGTCCTCCGGCGCGGGGCCCCTGTACCTGGCGAGGCACGGCGAGACGAACGACAACCTGGAGCCGATCCGCGTCCAGGGCTTCACGGACACGCCGCTCAACGACGCCGGGCGGCGCCAAGCGGCCGAACTCGCCGAGCGCGCTGCCGGGCTGGGTCTGGTGTCGCTGTGGTCCTCCGACCTGAGCCGGGCGCGCGAGACCGCGGAGATCGTCGGCGCCAGGGTGGGCCTCGTGCCCCGGCTGGATGCCCGCCTGCGCGAGGCGAACCGCGGTCGCTGGGAGGGCCACCGGTTCATCGACATCGAGCGTCAAGAGCCCGAGCTCTACGCCGCGTGGCGACGGGCCGGCGAGCACTTCCGCTTCCCGGGCGGTGAGTCGCTCCGCGACCAGCTGAATCGCGTGAAGGCGTCGCTCGAGGACGTGCGCGGCTCAGGCCGGCTGCCGGCGCTGGTCGTCTGCCACGGCGGCTCGATCCGGGTGATGCTCTGCGAGCGCGACCCGCGAGGGCTGGACGCGTTCCACGACTTCAAGGTCCCCAATGTCGCTCTGGTCGAGCTGTGAGGCGCCTGCCGCTGGCAGCCTTCGGGGCGCTCGTGGTGGCGACGGTGGCGGCCTTCTTCATCAGCCAGCACCTCAAAGTGACCACGCCGCTGATCGCCGGGCCTCCGACCTACGGCCACACTCCCCACAACATCGTCCCGACGAATCCAAGCTGCGACTCGGTGACGCTCTACTTCTACCTGCTTCACCGTGCCGACACCTTCGACCTCCACATCGTTGATAGCCAAGGCCGCGTCGTGAGGACGCTCGCCGACGGTGTCCACGGTGCGATCAAGCAGCCTCTTCAATACAGCTGGGACGGGCGGCTGCAGGACGGCTCCGTCGCGCCCCGGGGCCTCTACAACTTCAGCATCCACCTGATCGATCAGAACCGCACGATCGATCCGGTGATCTACGGCTTTCCGATCAGCGTGCAGTCGACGTGCCCCCCGGCGTGAACCGATGACCGGATGACCTCGTACCTCAAGCGCCTCGTCAGCTCGCTCGGCGCCTATCAGCTGGCGGACGTCGTCTCGAAGTTCATGGCGGTCCTGCTGCTGCCCGTCTACACGCGCTACATCTCAACGAGCGGCTACGGCGTTGTCGAGCTTCTGGGCAACGGCGTGATCTTCATCAGCATCATCGTCCGCTTCGGCATCATCGAGGCGTTCCTGCGCTACTACTTCACGGACTCGGATCAGGATCGCAGGGATGCACTGGCACGACGCTCGATCGCCTTCCTGCTGGTGACGACCACGATCGCGGCGGCTGCGCTGGCCGCCGCGGCGGGACCGCTCTCGAAGCTCGTGCTGGGTCACCGCGATCCGACCACGTTCCTCATCGCCGTGCTGGGACTGTGGGCGTTCACCAACCTCGAGCTGGCCTACGGCCTGCTGCGCGTTGACGAGCGCCTGCGGACCTACGCCACAGCGTCGCTGGCCAACGTCGGCCTGACGATCGCGGCCTCGCTGGTGCTGGTCGTAGGTCTGGGCGACGGGGCGCGCGGGCTGCTGCTCGGCAACTACGGCGCCTCGACCGTCGTGCTGTTTGCGCTCTGGTGGTCGATGCGCGCGCGGCTCAGGCCGCGCCCGGGCTCCGCACAGCCGCTCTCGACGCTGATGCGCTTCGGGCTGCCGACCGTTCCCGCCGAGGTCTCGGTCTATGCGCTCAGCATCATCGACCGCTACTACATCTACCACGAGCGCAGCCCGTCGCTGGCCGGCCTGTACTCGATCGCCGTCAAGCTTGCGGGCGCCGTGGCGTTCATCGTGCGCGCATTCCAGTACGCCTGGCCGCCGCTCGCCTACTCCGTGAGCGACGATCGCGAAGCATCCCGTCTGTACGGGCTGGTCACCACCTACTACGTGCTCGTCGCGGGCTGGGTGGTCGCGGGCCTGACCCTCGAGGGGCGCTGGGTGCTCCGCCTGCTCGTGGCGCACAGCTTCTTCGGGGCCTACCGCGCACTTCCATGGGTTTCGCTCGGGTGGGCGATGTACGGTCTATGGGTCGTGTTCCTGGTGATCGCCGGCAGGGCCAAGGTCACAAGGCGCAACTTCCCCGCCGCGCTGGCAGGGCTGGCGGCGAACGTTGCGCTGATCGTGGTGCTGGTTCCGCCGCTTGGAATCGCCGGCGCCGGAATTGCGCTATGTGGCGCGTACCTGGCGATGCTCACGGTCATGCACGTACTCACGCGGCGGGCGTTCCACGTGGCGTTCGAATGGCGCCGGCTGGCGCAGATCTGCGTCGTGATGGGCGGCTTTGCGGCCGCCGGCGATTTGCTGCTGCCGACGCACGGGGCCGTCGGCTTCATCGCCCGGGGCGCCGTGTTCGCGTCGATTCCACCGGTGCTGCTGCTGACGGGGTTCGCGCATCCGCAGGAGCTCTCGCACCTGCGCTCCCTGCTCGCGCGCGCCCGGGTGCCCCGGCCGACGGCCGCCGGAGGCAGCTGATGCGCCCCTCGGTCAGCGTGGTGATGCCGTTTTCGGGGGATGCTGCGGCCGGGCGCTCCGCGCTCGCGACCCTGATGGGGCTGGCCGCGACCCCGGACGACCAGCTGATCCTGGTCGACAACTCGCCATCGGCCGAGGTGGAGGCGCCCGCGGGCGTGGAGGTGTTACGTGCCCGCGCTGAACGCTCCCCGGCGCATGCGCGCAACGTCGGTGCCGAGCGGGCTCGGGGCGAGTGGATCCTTTTCCTCGACGCCGACTGCGACGCGCCGCCCGGGCTGCTCGACGCCTACTTCTCAGCGCCGATCGACGAGCGCACCGGGGCGCTGGCAGGGCAGGTGTCACCCGCGCCGGCCGAGCGGGCCCTGGCCGCCCGATACGGGGCTGCCCGTGGATTCCTGAACCAGCGCCAGCACCTCGCCCACCCCTACCGCCCCAGGGCGGTGGCTGCGAACCTGATGGTGCGACGTCGCGCCTTCGAGGAGGTCGGTGGCTTTTACGAGGGGCTCCGCGCGGCCGAGGACACGGACTTCTCGTGGCGGCTTCAGCAGGCCGGTTGGAAGCTGGAGCTCAGGCCCGAAGCCGGCGTCGAGCACCGATACCGCGCGTCGATCGGCGAGCTGCGGCGTCAGTGGCGTGGTTACGCCGCGGGTCGCGCGTGGCTCGCGCGTCGCTACGACGGCTTCGTGCCCAAGCCGGCTGCGACCCGCGCGGCGCTCCGGATCTACGGGCGGCTGCCGGGCACCCGCCAGCGGGGCGACGCGCTCTCGCCGCGCGGCGCTCCAGCGAGCGACGCCGGCGCGCTCGAGCGGGGACGCTACCTGGCGCTCGACGCACTGCTGGCCGGCGAGGAGCTCGCCGGGTTCGTGCTCTCCAATCGCCCGCAGGGCCGTAACGGGCGCCGCGGTCCGTCACGCGTGGTGTTGATCGCCGATCGCTTTCCGTCGGTAGGGGATCCGCTCGTGGACTTCGCCGCGACGCTGGAGGGGGCCCGGGTCGAGGCGATCGCGCGTCCCGAGTCGCTCGCCGCCGGCGCGGCGCGCGAACTGCCGATCGACTACCGCGAGGACGACGGCCTCCTGGCCCGGTCGCTGGGCCTCGTCTATCTCGTCGTGCGCCACCCGCTTCGCGTGGTGCGGGACGTTCTCAGGCGGACGCCGGACGAGGCGCCGCTCAGGGCGCTGGCGCCGGCCGTCAGGCGTCTGCGACGCGACCGCGGCGCTCGGGTCCGCGCGCTGGGCGCGGCCGGAGCGCAGGACACAGCGCGGCGGCTTGCGGCGCTGGCGGGCAGACCCCTGGACTAGTGGGCTCTAGAACTTCTCGTTAGGCCTCCATGCGCGTTCATGTAGTCGACCCATCCGCCTACTCCAGGCCCTACGACCACGCTCTGTGCGCCGCGCTCGCCGGCCGCGGCGCCGGCGTGGAGCTCATCACCAGCGCCTTCGCCTACGGGGAGACACCGCCACCCAACGGCTACACGGTGCGAGAGCTGTTCTATCGGCACGCCTTGGGCCCACCGGCCTCGCGCATCAGGCTGGCGTCGAAGGTCGCCGAGCACGTCCCCGACATGGTCCGCTACCGGCACACGGCGCGCGCGGCGGACGTCGTCCACTTCCAGTGGCTGCCGGTGCAGTGGATCGATGTCCGCCTTCTGCCGCCGCGGCCCGTGGTTCTGACCTCGCACGACCTGCTGCCCCGCGAGCCCCGCCGCGGACAGGAGGCGGGACAGCGGCGGCTGTACGACGCGGTCGACGCGGTCGTCGTGCACTCCGAGTACGGTCGGCGTCAGCTCGTCGAGCGACTCGGCATCGAGGCCGAGAAGGTGAACGTCATCCACCACGGTGCCTTCGAGCACCTCGTGCGGCCCGGCGTGCCGCTGCCCGCCGAGTTGGCCGCCGTCACCGCCCCCGTGGTGCTGTTCTTCGGGCTGCTGCGGCCCTACAAGGGCCTCGAGGCGCTGCTTGGAGGCCTGGCGCCGAGATCGACGGCGCCGAGCTGTGGATCGTCGGGCGCCCCCGGATGGCGCTCGAGCCGCTGCGAGCCCTCGCGCCGCCCGGGGTGCGATTCGTGCCCCGGTTCATCTCCGACGAGGAGCTGCCGGCCTACTTCCGCCGCGCGGATATCGTCGTCCTGCCCTACTCGCGCACGGAACGCTTCGACTTCTCGGGGGTGTTGGCCACGGCGCTGGCCTTCGGGCGTCCGGTGGTGATCTCCGATGTGGGCGGCTTCTCGGAAGTCGCCGCCGCCGGCGCGGCGCGGCTGGTCCCGCCCGAGGAGCCGGATGTACTCGGAGCGACATTGGCCGCGCTGATCGCCGACGAAGCGGCTCGAGAGCGGCTGGCGGCGGGCGCCCGGGCGGCGGCGGCGGGCCCGTACTCGTGGGCCGCCGCTGCCGAGGAGACGCTGGCGCTCTACCGGCGGCTTAGAGCGTCCGGCGCACCAGCGGGCCGCTCGGGCTACTTGAGTCCGAGCTTGGACTTGACCGGCGCGGCGGCGGCCGTCAGCGACTGCGCGTCCTGGACCAGGCTGGCGCCGGCCTGCTTGGCGGCCGAGGCGCTGTGGGTCGCGGCCGCGGCGGCGATCGCGTTCAGATCGGCCTCCATGCGCGAGGCCGAGGACAGCACGGAGTTCCAGTCTGCTGCGACGCTCGCCGGGGGCTTGAGTGTCTGCAGCTTGCTGACCTGGCCTTGGAAGCGCGTGGCGATGCTGCGGAAGGCCTGCTCGACCTGGGCGTCGGTCTGCTTCGGCGCCTGATTGATCTCGGTCGCGATCTGCTGGCCGGTCTGATTCAGCGGGCCTCGCAGCGCGTTGTAGCCCGACTTGAACGTGGCGGTCGTGTCCGACGAGCCGCACCCGGACAGCAGCGCAACCGTGACCAGAACGGACACCGCGGACACGGTGAGAGAACGCAAATACCCGCCCTTCTGGGCGACCCCAGCCTTCATCGGCCCTCCTTTGTCGGCGACTCCTGCGGACTGTGACGATACAGGCTGCGCCACAATCCCCGCGGCTCGTGCTTGTCGTGGTGATCTTGTTCTGGGGCTCTGTGGCCCTGCTCGTCTATGCCCACATCGGATACCCGCTGCTGCTGGCGTTGTTCGGGTCCCTGCGGGGCCGGCGCGAGCATCGCTGGCCCCAGCAGCAGCCGCTGCCGTTCGTGTCGGTGATCGTCGCGGCCTACGCCGAGGAGGACGTGATCGCGCGGCGGATCGCCAACCTGCGCGATCTGATCTTTCCGCGCTCGAAGCTCGAGGTGATCGTCGCCTGCGACGGCTCGCCGGACCGCACCGCCACCCGGGCTCGGGAGGCCGGCGCCGACGCCGTGCTCGAGCTGCCGCGCGGAGGCAAGGTCAGGGCGCAGGACGCCGGAGTGGAGCGCGCTCGGGGCGACATCGTGGCCTTCTCGGACGCCAACGTGCGCTGGGAGCCGGACGCGCTCAGCGAGCTGGTCAAGCCGTTCTCGGATCCCCGTGTCGGCTACGCGTGCGGCGAGGTGCGGCTGCTCGGTGAGGATGGCACCAACCAGGAGGGCCTCTACTGGCGCTACGAGCTGGCGATGCGCGAGGGAGAGTCGAGGCTGCGCTCGGTCACCGGGGGGAACGGGGCGATCTACGCCACGCGGCGCGAGGCCTACCTGGTCGTCGATCCGGTGATGGGGCACGACCTGTCGTTCCCGTTCAACATCGTCAAGCGCGGCTGGCTGGCCGTGTACACCCCGGCGGCGCGGGCGAGCGAACCGATGGTTCCCACCATCGAAGGGGAGTTCGCCCGCAAGCGACGGATGATGGCCCACACCTGGCCGATCGTCGTGCGGGGGGGAATGCTCTCGCCCCGGGGCTACGGGCCCCTCTACGCGCTGATGATCTTCTCCCACCGCGTGCTGCGCTACGCCTCGCCGTTCCTGCACCTGCTGGCGCTGGGGACGAGCATCGCGCTACTCGGACACGGCTGGGTGTACATCGTTGCCGTGGCCGTCCAGGGCGCGCTGCTCGCGGCGGCCGCCCTGGCGTCGGTGGCGCCGCTGCGGCCGTTGCTGATCGCCCGCTACTACGTGCTGACCACGGCCTCGCTGCTCGCCGGGCTGTGGGACTGGCTTCGCCACGGCACGCCGGTGGGCTGGGAGCCGGCCGAGGGCACGCGGTGAGCGGTGAGTCGAGTCGGACCGTGGTCGAAACGCCTCAGCGCCCGCTGAGCGCCCGCCCGCGCCACGCTGCGGCCAAGCGCGCGCTCGATCTGCTGATCGGCGGCTTCTGCGCGGCGCTGACGGCGCCCCTCGTCGCGCTGCTGGCCCTGGCCATCCGGCTCGAGTCTCCGGGACAGCCGATCTACCGCCAGCGGCGCGCGGGCAGGGACGGCTCCGAGTTCTCGATCTACAAGCTGCGCACGATGGTCCGTGGGGCGGAGTTCACGGGCGCGGGGCTGGCGATCCAGGAGGGCGATGACCGGATCACGCGCGTCGGCGCGATCCTGCGCCGCTACTCGCTGGACGAGCTGCCAAATCTCTACAACGTGCTGCGCGGCGAGATGTCGATCGTCGGCCCGCGCCCCACGCTGCCGGTTCAGGTCCAGCAGTACTCAGAGCGCCAGCGGGGCAGGCTCGCGGTCAAGCCGGGGATCACCGGCTGGGCGCAGATCAACGGCCGCGCGTCGCTGCCGTGGCCGGAGCGGATCGAGCTGGACCTCTGGTACGTCGAGCATCAGTCGATGGCGCTCGATTTGAAGATCATCGCCCGCACCAGTGCGCCTGGTGCTCGGCGGCCATGGCCTCTACAAAGGCGAGACGGGCGGATGGCAGGGGACGCTCTAGAGGATTCGGCGCCCGGGGACGCTTGCGCCGTCTTGCTGACGGGCGTCGGCAAGCGCTACGACATCGTCTCGGCTTTCGCCCAGCACGCGACGGTCGTGGCCGCCGACCCCAACCCGCTGGCCCCCGCCCAGTACGCCGCACACCACCGCCGTGCCGTGCCGCGGATCGACGACGAGGCATACGTGCCGGCGCTATCCGAGCTCTGTCGCCGCTTCTCCGTCGGTGCCGTGGTGCCGCTCACGGACCTGGACCTCGAGGTCCTGGCCGAGGCGCGCCACGCGGGCCGCCTGCCGGCGCTCCTCCCCGATCCGGAGATTGCCCGAGCGACCTACGACAAGTACGAGACGCACCTGCTGCTCGAGCGCCTGGGGCTGCCGACGCCGCCGACCGTGTTGCCGGGCCAGCGGCCGGAGTCCTATCCCGTGCTGGTCAAGCCCCGCCGCGGCTCGGGCGCCCGCTCGATCCACCGCGCCGATGACAGAGACGCCGCCGAGTTCTTCGTCCGCTACGTCCGCGAGCCGACGATGGTCCAGCACCTGATGGACGGCCCAGAGTTCTCGATCGACACCCTGTCCGACAGCGATGGCAGGTGCCTGAACGCGATCCCCCGCACGATGCTCGAGTCTCGCGGGGGGGAATCGATCAAGGGCACGGTGATCGACGATGCCGAGCTCATCGCGCTCGGCCGGCGCGTGGTGGAGGCGCTGGGCGTGCGCGGGCCCTGCACGGTGCAGGCGTTTCGCGACCGCGAGATCGGTCTGGGGATCACCGACGTCAACACGCGCTTCGGGGGCGCGTTTCCGGCGCCGATGTACGCCGCACTGCCCGGGCGCACCTACCCCGAGCTGATCGTGCGCATGGCCCGCGGCGAGCGCGTCGAGCCCCACGTCGGCCAGTTCCGGGCCGGCATCACCTTCAGCCGCTACTACTGGCAGCTCGAGTTGGACGAGCGCATGCAGCCCACGGGGCGGGACATCATCGAGCCGCCGGGGCCACCCCGTCCCCGCTAGTCAGGCGCTAGCTGCGCGCCGCGCGCCGGATGGCAGCTCCGCCCAGCAGCTATCGATGAACTCGGCGATCTCCGCCGTGAGGCGGGCGGGATGCGTGCGGAGCTCGAGGATCGAGTTGGCGTTTATCAGGCGCCCGTTGGGAAGCTCCTCGGCGAGCTTGCCGGCGTCGGAGAAGGGATGGATCGGATCCCGCGGGTGCCCGATCACCAGCGCCGGCGCATCGAAGGCTTGGCGCTCCTCGTGGGTGGGAGCGGTGCGGCCGAACAGAATCCCCTGCAGCACCGCGCCGCTCGGATCTGGGTCCTGCGAGACCGAGTCGAGCCCAAGCTCGAGCAGGAACGGCACCCTGCTGCGGGGGACGCGGCCGGCGCCGCTGGCCAGTGCCCGCATCACAGGGGCCCCGAGCGTGAGCGCCAGCAGCAGCGGCGTGAACGCGGCGGCGCAGGCGGGGATCGCCCGGTCGAGCACCGGCATCTCGATGACCATGCCCCGCAGCCGCTCGGGCGCCAACGCGGCGACCTCGAGCGTGATGTTGGCGCCCAGCGACGTCCCCCCAACAACCGCCTCGTCGAGCTCCAAGTGGTCGAGCAGCGCCACCGTCTGCTCGGCGAATGCCGGCATCGAGTAGAGCGTCATGTCGCTCGGGCGGTCGGATTGTCCGTGGCCCAGTGGGTCGAGCGTGACGACGCGGTTGCCGCGCCGGGCGAGCTGCCTGGCGAGCGGGATCTGCATCTTCTGCGAGAGCAGCAAACCCGGCAGCAAGACCGTCACCCGCTCGCCGTGACCGTGGACCGTGTAGGCCAGCCGGCGCGCGCCGTGGCGGAAGTACGCCATGCGTCCGAGCATACAGCCGAGCCCCGTCGGCATCCGCACCGATATCGTCTACGCCAACGCGCGGCCATCGCTGCGCCAGGACATTCACGAGGAGGACATTTCCATGGCCAAAGCTCCACGGCCGCTCGCGGGGAAGGTTGTGGCGATCACGGGCGGTGCCCGGGGGATCGGCCGGGCGACGGCGAAGGCACTGATCGCCCAAGGCGCCCGCATCTCGATCGGCGACATCGAGGCTTCGCTCGCGGAGCAGACGGCCGCCGAGCTGGGCGGCGGAACGGTCGGGCTGCCGCTCGACGTCACCGACCGCGCGAGCTTCGAGCGCTTCCTCCAAGAGACGGAGAGCCGCCTCGGCCCGCTCGACGTACTGATCAACAACGCGGGGATCATGCCCATCGGGCCGTTCATCGAGGAGAGCGACGCCACCGCCAAGACGCTGATCGACATCAACCTGCATGGGGTCATCTTCGGCTCCAAGCTCGCGCTCGAGCGCTTCCTCCCTCGCCGAGCCGGTCACCTCGTGAACATCGCCTCGGCCGCCGGCAAGTCCGGGTTCCCCGGCGGCGCCACGTACTGCGCCACCAAGCACGCGGTGGTCGGCCTGAGCGAGTCGGTTCGCGCCGAGGTGCGTGACACGGACATCGGCGTGAGCGTGGTGATGCCCGTGGTGGTCAACACGCAGCTGGGCTCCGGCCTGCCGCAGACCCGGAGCTTCAAGGCAGTCGAACCCGAGGACGTCGCCGAGGCGATCGTCGACGCGTTGCAGTTCGACCGCTACGAGGTCTACGTCCCCAAATCCACCAAGGCGCTGTTCCGCATGAAGGCGCTGCTGCCCGTGAAGGCCATGGAGGCAGTCGGCCGAGCGCTCAAGGGCGACCAGGTGCTGAACAATCCCGATCACGCGCAACGGGCGGCGTACGAGCAGCGGATGGCCGCAACCGTCCAGCAGCACGACGACGCCGTCAGCGAGCGCGAGCGCGAGCTGGTCTAGCGGAGTCTCTTGCCGGCGCGGCGCCCTGAGCGCCCTGCGCGGTCGGCCGCGCAGCTACGCGGTCAGCCACTCGGCTATGCGGGCGCCGATCTCGGGGCCCGCGTCTTCCTGCAGGAAGTGGCTGGCGTCGGCGATCACGTGGCCCAGTTCGCCGCCCAGGGCGGCCGCAAACCGCCGCCCCGTCTCGAGCGGGATCACGGGGTCTGAATCCGCCCACATGAACAGCTTGGGCCGCTGGTCCGAGCGCAGCGCCTCCAGTACGCGCTGACCCGGTGCTGCCCCGGGCGCATCGGGCGAGGTGGGCAGCATCAACGGGAATGCCCGGGCCCCGGCCTTGGAGTCCGCGTTCGGGAAGGGAGCGTCATAGGCTGCGATCACGCGGTCGCCGGGGTCGCGCTTGCAGGCGCCGCGGACGAGAAAGCCCACGGGAAGGTCCTCGGTGCGCTCCACGAAATCGCGGAACGCCTGCCAGGCCTCGGTCATCTTCTGATGTCCGGTGAACAATCCGGTGTCGAGCACCACCATCCGCGCCACGCGGTCAGGGTGCTCGACCGCCACCCGCAGGCCGATCGGGCCGCCCCAATCGTGGACGACGATCGTCGCGGCGCTCAAGTCCAGCCGTTCGAACAGCTCGGCCACCGTCTCGTAGTGCCGGTCGTAGCTGTACCAGCCGAGCTCGACCGGCTTGTCGGAGCGTCCGAAGCCGGGGAGGTCCGGAGCGATGCAGCGATAACCGGCGTCGCGTACCGGCGGGATCACCTCGCGCCACAGAAACGACCACGTCGGTTCCCCGTGCAGGAACACGACCGGTTCGCCCTGGCCCTGGTCGATATGAGCCAGCCGCAGCCCGTCGAGCTCGCGGTAGGAGGGCTCGAAGGCGAAGTCGGGCAACTCGGCAAACAGCTCGTCCGGGGTTCTGACTGCGTCTGACACGGGCGGAAATATATTCGTGCCCGTCTAGGGCCCGTCGACCATCACTCGATCCGCGTCGGAGGCGACCGTAACGTCGATCGTCGACGGCTCGCGGGCCCAGGCGATCAGGTCCAGCTCCTCGAGGCGATCGAGCATCGCCTGGAGCGCCGCGGCCTGCGCCGTGTTCGCGTAGCGGCGCTCGATCGCGAACGAGTAACCGGTCGAGGAGAGGGGTACCGCCGTGGCGCCCGTCAGTGCCGCGTAGCGCTGGTCGGTGACCGTGCTCGCGACGGTCAGCGGAGCATGGACGCCGGACAAGGCGCGGACGCGGGCGGCGAGCTCGATCAGCAGGTCGAGCGCGGGCGCTCGCAGGCCGCGGTAGACGCGGGCGGGCTCTCCGACCCGCGCTGCCTGCGAGCCCATCGCCGGGTCGTACGCCAGGCCCAGTGCGGTCGGGTTGGTCGGCAGCGGCAACACGACGCGCGCGGCGTACGCGTCGCGCAGAGCCCCAGGGTCGGTGAACGACGTCGTCGAGCTCGGGGGATGGAGCACGAGCGCGTCCGTGTCCGACGCCGTCTCGAGCCGTGCGAGTGTGCTGAGTGCCTGCTGATCGCCCCGGTACATGCCCATGATCGATGCCGAGGCGAGCACGCGCCAGTAATAGAGGCGCGAGTCGTCGCTGAACGAGTGCAGCTGGTCGTAAGCGTCGCCGTGATGGTCGGGGGCGGTATCGAAGAACAACCGCACATAGGGCGCCGGCTGGCCACCGTCGTACGCATTCAGGACGCCCTGGAGGTTGCCGATGCCCATGTGGTAGGACTCCACAGCGAGATCCCAGCGGCCGAAGCGCCGGTGGGCGAGTTGCAGGTAGCGGACCGTGGCCGCCAGCTCCTTGCGCGGATCGAAGCGGTCGTCGATCCGTGCGCGCTGCGCCTGGAGCTGCGCCACGCGAGCCGCGTTGCCGTTCGCGTACGCGGCGTCGATCTGGCCCGTCAACGCGCGCGAGCGAGCCAGGTCGATGTGCATCCCCAGCAGCGATTGTCCGGTCTGGGCCACGATCTGAGTCAGCCCGGACGCCGCGGCGGGGTCGGCGCCGGCGATCGCGTTCGGGTATCCGGCGCTCTCGAGGAACACGATCGCCTCGAGGATGTTCGGGTCGACCCCGGTGCCCGCGGTGGCGGCATCGATCAGCCTGCGGTAGGGAGCCACCCGAGCCGCAGTCGCGAGGACGCCGCCGGGGCTCTTGGCGTACACGACGTTGTCGGTGCCGGCCACCGCGCGCGTGGTGAACGCCGCCTGGCGAGCCGGGACGTAGGCGAACGGGTCACCCGACCGCGCGGGCCGGCCGATTCCCGGCAGAGGCAGCGGCGGCTGGCTCGAGCCCGATAGGGCCACGATCAGCACCGCGATCAGGACGATCACCGCCCCGAGTAGGAGCGCGAGCTTTCCGGGCGACTGCGGTCTGATCCTGGCTGCGACGCCGCTGGCCGTCACGCAACGCGACGGTACCACCGGAATTCGGCCCGTCTGATCGACGCCATCCCGGTCGTCAGATCGACGTAAGTCCAAGTTCAGCGGTCGGTCTTCCGGGCGACCGTTCAGCTATCCTCCGTGCCCTCGCCACCCCCGCGAGCAACTCGAGCGTCCCCGCGACATAGGGCCCCCCGTCAGCAGGGCGCTGAAGATCTTTGTCGACTGGAGTACTGGAGCAACCCGATGCGCATCTTGGTTCTGGGTGGAGACGGGTACCTGGGATGGCCCACTGCCATCCATCTGTCCGCGTCCGGCCACGACGTGGCCGTCTCGGACAACTTCGCCCGCCGCAGCTACGACGAGGAGATGGGCGTCACGAGCCTGATCCCGATCGCCACGCTCGACGAGCGCATCGCGGTGTGGAGCGAGGTCTCGGGCAAGTCGATCGAGAACTACGTCGGGGACCTGTGCGATGCGGCCTTCGTACATCAGATGATCGGGGATTTTCGGCCCCAGGCGATCGTCCATTTCGGCGAGCAGCGGGCCGCGCCCTATTCGATGATCGACCAGGCGCACGCCGTCTATACGCAGACGAACAACGTCGTCGGCAACCTCAACGTGATGTACGCGATCGCCGACACCGATCGCGATATCCACCTCGTCAAGCTGGGGACGATGGGCGAGTACGGGACGCCGAACATCGACATCGAGGAAGGCTGGTTCGAGGTCGTCCACAACGGCCGCAAGGATCGCGTCCTGTTCCCCAAGCGGCCCGGCTCCTTCTACCACCTGTCAAAGGTCCACGACAGCCACAACATCGAGTTCGGCTGTCGCATCTGGGGCATGCGCGCCACCGATCTGAACCAGGGCGTCGTCTACGGGGCCGACACCGAGCACACGAAACTCGATCCGCGGCTGGCAACCCGCTTCGATTACGACGCCGTGTTTGGCACCGTGCTCAACCGCCACGTGATCCAGGCCGTGTTGGGGCATCCGCTCACGGTTTACGGCGACGGCTCCCAGACGCGGGGAATGATCAACATCCTGGACACCGTCGAGTGCATCCGCATCGCCTGCGAGAACCCCGCCGACAGAGGGGAATTCCGCGTCTTCAACCAGATGACGGAGTCAAAGTCGGTGCTCGAGATCGCCCAGACGGTGGCGGCAACGTTCCCCGGCGAGGCCACGATCGAGCACGTCGACAACCCGCGTGTCGAGGCCGAGGGCCACTACTACAACGTCAAGCACTCCCGGCTGGAGGAGCTCGGGCTCAAGCCGACGCTGCTTTCCGAGGCGCTGATCGATCACATGTTCGAGGTAGTCGAGCGAAACAAGGATCGGGTCGATCTGGCCGCG
Organism: uncultured Actinomycetes bacterium; assembly: GCA_963846075.1. Taxonomy (GTDB): domain Bacteria; phylum Actinomycetota; class Thermoleophilia; order Solirubrobacterales; family Solirubrobacteraceae; genus Palsa-465. The sequence goes on from CAWJUS010000021.1 coordinate 50,423, forward strand.
ATGATGCCCACGGTTCGCTGGCAGGCGACGGCCAGCGAGCTGCCGCGCACCGCGAGTGAGCTAGCGCCGACGACGCAGTGAGCGACGGCGTCCCCGGCCCTCTCGATGGGCGCCGGGTACTGATCACCGGGGGCTCCGGGTTCATCGGTCGCCACGTCGTGGCCGAGCTCGAGAGCGCCGGCGCGCGGGTGCGGGTGGTCGACCTCAAGCCGCATCCGAATCCCTCGGTGGACGTCGTCCTGGGCGATATCGGAGACCGGAAGATTCTTCACCGGGCGCTCGACGGCGGCTTCGATGCGGTCGTCCATCTGGCGGCCGTCACCTCGGTCCTGCGCTCGCTGGAGCATCCCGAGCTCACGTACCGCACCAACGTGGAGGGGACGGCGCTGCTGCTCGAGGCCGCGCGCTCGGCGGGCGTGAGGGCGCTCGCCTTCGCCTCCACAAACGCGGTCACCGGCCCGATGAAGGCGCCGGCGATCACCGAGGATGCGACGCTCGAGCCGCTGACCCCCTACGGCGCGACCAAGGCCGCCGCAGAGATGCTGATGTCCGCCTACACGGCCGCCTACGGCCTGCGGTGCGCCAGCCTCCGCCTGACCAACGTCTATGGTCCGGGGATGCAGGCGAAGGACAGCATCGTCGCCCGGCTGATGCGTGCCATTCGCCTCTCGGGAACGTTCGAGATCTACGGCGACGGCCTCCAGGTCCGCGACTATGTCCACGTGTTCGACGTGGTCGCGGCCGTGAAGCTGGCGCTCGGGGACGAGCGCTGGCGGGGCCCGATGGTGATCGGGACCGGGACCTCGCTGTCGGTGCTCGATGTCGTCGAGCAGGTCCGCCGGGTCTCGGGGGCCGAGCTGAGCGTGCGGCACGGTCCCGGCGAAGCCCGGCGAGATGCCCGCGGTGATCGTCGATCCCGCCCGCGCGCGCGCCGCCGGGTGGTCACCCCGCTACGCATTGGCCGAGGGGTTGGAGGGGGTCTGGGCCGAGTGGTCCTCGGCGGACGTCGAGACGATGACCGGGCCCCTGTCCGTTCCTGGGGTGAAATCTTGAGCATGGCCCCCGCGCGGACCGCGGGCAGCGAGCCCGATCCGGCTGCGCTCGAGCCAGGCGAACGGAGCGCCGCTGCCGCGTTCCTGGACGCGAACCCTCCGGGAGCCGGCGCGCCGCTGGCGGTCGTCATCCCCGCCTACAACGAGGAGCCGACTGTCGCTTCGGTGGTGGGCGAGATCCCACGCGAGGCGGCCGGGCTGCGCTCCGAGGTCATCGTGGTGGTCGACGGCGCCAGCGACCGGACGGCGGCCGAGGCCGCATCCGCGGGAGCCCTGGTGTGCGACGTACCGGTCAACCGGGGACAGGGCGCCGTGCTGCGGCTGGGCTACTGGTTGGCTCGCGCTCGCGGCGCGCGGGTGATAGCCACCATCGACGCCGACGGTCAGTACGAGCCGCGCGAGCTGGGGTCTGTCATCGAGCCGATCCTGGACGGCAGGGCGGACTTCGTCTCGGGCTCACGCCGCCTGGGGGCGGAGCTGACGACCGACCGGACGCGCCATCTCGGGGTGCTCGTATTCGGCGCGCTTTTCAGCCTGCTCGTTCGTCACCGCATCACGGACCCTGCCTGCGGCATTCGGGCCATGCGTGCCGAGGTGACGGCGGCGGTCACGCTCGAGCAGCCTCAATACCAGGCCTCCGAGCTCATGATCTCGGCCGCCCTGCACGGCTTCCGCCTCGCCGAGGTGCCCACGACGATGCGCGACCGGGGCGCGCACGCCACCGGGACCAAGAAGGGCGGTAACTTCGGCTACGGCGTGCGGTTCGCCCGCGCCGCGCTCCACACCTGGACGCGCGACCGCAAGGCCGCGCGCAGCCGGCTGCGGCCGGAGAAGATCCAGTGCTCGTAGATCACGAAGCGGATCAGGAACAGGGCCGCGAACACCCCGAGGTAGGACCCGGTCACCAGCGCCACCCGGATCCCGTAGTGGGACGGAATCGTCTGCACCTGGTGCTGCGTCCAGGCCGTGGCCTCCGACGAGGCGAGGAGCGTCAGAGCCGACACCAGCACGTAGCCGCAGATTTCGCGCCCGAAGTTCACGCGGCCCTTGATCTCCCAGGCCCAGCGGCGACTCAGGATCCAATTGGGAACAGCGCCGGCGACGAACGCCACGACCGAGCAGGCGGTCGTGCTGACGCCGATTACGTAGAGCAGCGCGAACACGAGCGCGCTCGTGGCAGCTGCAACTATGGATCCAATTGTGTAGCGCGTTACACGTACGCCCAGTGCAGAGGTACGCACGCGCCGGTACCTGTCAGCGATCACGAATGAGCCATGCTATCGGGTTAGGGCGTCAATTAGGCGTAAGAACACGAACTGCGGCACTTGGTTTCTCGACGCTGGCCGCAGTGGATTTCGGGACCTCGCTACGCATACCTTCTCTCGCCGGGCGGAACGCTAGGTTCCTGGTGCGATGCGGTTCTGCTCAGCCGGCGACGAGCTGGACCTGGACGATGATCTGATCGTCGCCGGGGATAACGCCCTGGCGCTCGCCCGCCTCCCGGAGGCGGCGTTCGACCTCATCTACCTCGATCCGCCGTTCAACACCGGCCGGCCCCGTGAGCGGCAGACGCTCCAGGTGCGCGCCGACGAAGGGGGCGCGCGCGTCGGCTTCGGCGGCCGTCGCTACTCCGCGCGGCTCATCGAGACGGCTCACCTACGCGGACGGGTTTGACGACTACATGGGCTTCCTGGAGCCCCGCCTGGAGCGCGCACGAGAGCTGCTGACCCCTCAGGGAACGCTGTATTTCCACATCGACTACCGCGAGGCCCACTACTGCAAGCTGCTGCTCGACGGGATCTTCGGGCGCGAGGCCTTCCTCAACGAGATCATCTGGAGCTACGACTACGGCGCCAAGCCCAGGCGCAGGTGGCCCGCCAAGCACGACACGATCCTGGTCTACGTCCGCACCCCCGGTGCGGCACCATTTCGACGCCGAGGCCGTGGAGCGCGAGCCCTACATGGCGCCCGGTCTCGTCGGTCCCGAGAAGGCGGCCCGGGGCAAGCGCCCGACCGACGTCTGGTTCCACACGATCGTGCCGACGAACGGGCGCGAGAAGACCGGTTATCCGACCCAGAAGCCCGAGGGGGTGCTCCGCCGCCTGGTTGCGGCCTCGGCGCGGCCGGGCGGTTGGTGCCTTGACCCATTCGCCGGCTCGGGGACGCTGGGTGCGGTCTGCGCGTCCCTCTCTCGACACTTTGTGCTCATCGACTCGAACCCCGTCGCGCTGCGGATCATGCGTGAACGGCTCGCTGCCCAACTTCGTACGCAGGAGCCGGTTGGGTACAGTGCCGGACAGTCGGCGGGGTCGGTTGGGCTGGCACTGCACACGAAAGAGGAGAAGTACGCATGAGGCTGATAGGAGCAGGACTGCCCCGCACCGGCACCCTGTCGCAGAAGGTGGCGCTCGAGATGCTCGGCGCCGGACCCTGTTACCACATGGTCAACGTGCTCGGGGACCTCGACGAGGTCTCCAAGTGGCAGCGGGCTCTCGACGGAGAGGAGAACTGGGGCGAGATCTTCGGCGGCTTTCAGGCCACCGTCGACTGGCCCGGCGCGTACTTCTACCGGGAGCTGGTCGAGGCCTATCCCGACGCCAAGGTGCTTCTCAGCGTCCGCGACGGCGACGCCTGGGCGCGCAGCATGCGCGACACGATCTGGGGGATCTTCTTCGGCGACATCGTGATCAAGCACCTCTCGAGCGCCTGGCGGCAGGTCGACCCCAAGTGGGAGCGCGTACATGGAGCTCATGCTCGAGATGTGGCGCCGCAGCGGGCTGATCTACGGGGAGCAGCTCGATCTGGACTGGATGGCCGCGGCGATCGCTCGCTACGAGGCCGAGGTGCAGCGCATCGTCCCCGCTGACCGGCTGCTGGTCTGGTCCGTCAGTGACGGGTGGGAGCCGCTGTGCGAGTTCCTCGAGGTGCCGGTCCCGGACATGCCGTTTCCGTACCTCAACGACACCAAGACGTTCAACGATCGCATCGTCGACGGCTCGCTGCTCGCCCTGCAGGAGTGGCGCGCCAAAGAGCAGGCTGTTCCCGCAGCCCGCTGACGAACTGGTTCCATAGGAGCATGGCCGTGGAGGCGGCGATCGACAGGCTGACGCACTTGCAGCGGCTGGAGGCCGAGAGCATCTACATCATGCGCGACGCGGTCGCGCAGGCCGAGAAGCCCGTGATGCTCTATTCGATCGGCAAGGACAGCTCGGTCATGCTGCACCTGGCGCTGAAGGCGTTCTATCCCGCCAAGCCGCCGTTCCCGTTCCTGCACATCGACACCACGTGGAAGTTCCGCGAGATGTACGCGTTCCGGGACAGGGTGGCCAAGGAGCAGGGGCTCGAGATGCTGGTGCACGTAAACCGCGACGGGCTGGAGCGCGGGGTCAATCCGTTCACCCACGGCTCGGCCGCCTACACCGACGTCATGAAGACCGAGAGCCTCAAACAGGCGCTCGACCACTACGGCTTCGACGCCGCGTTCGGCGGTGCCCGCCGCGACGAGGAGCGGTCCCGGGCCAAGGAGCGCGTGTTCTCGTTCCGCTCGGCGCAGCACCGCTGGGACCCGAAGAGCCAGCGCCCCGAGCTGTGGCGGCTCTACAACGCCCGCAAGCGTCGCGGCGAGTCCGTGCGCGTCTTCCCGCTGTCCAACTGGACCGAGCTCGACGTCTGGCTCTACATCTACTCGGAGCAGATTCCGATCGTGCCCCTGTATTACGCCAAGCAGCGCCCGGTGGTCGAGCGTGACGGGGCGCTCATCATGGTCGACGACGACCGTCTGCCGCTCGAGGACGGGGAGCGGCCGTCCACCAAAAAGGGTTCGCTTCCGCACCCTGGGCTGCTATCCGCTGACCGGGGCCATCGAGAGCGAGGCCGACACGCTGGAGGGCATCATCCGGGAGATGATGCTGGCGCGGACGTCCGAGCGCCAGGGGCGCGTCATCGATCACGACGCAACGGCTTCGATGGAGCGCAAGAAGCAGGAGGGTTACTTCTGATGGCGGTCAAAGCTCCGGCCGTCGAGGACGTCGCTGCCTATCTCCAGACCCAGGAGCAGAAAGGGCTGTTGCGCTTCTTGACGTGCGGCAGCGTCGACGACGGCAAGAGCACGCTGATCGGACGACTCCTGTACGAGTCGGAGCTGCTGTTCGAGGACCAGCTGGCGGCGCTCGAGGCCGACTCCAAGCGAGAGGGCACCCAGGGGGGCGAGCTCGATCTTGCGTTGCTGCTCGACGGCCTTGCGGCGGAGCGCGAGCAGGGCATAACGATCGACGTCGCCTACCGCTATTTCGCCTCGGAGCGACGCAAGTTCATCGTCGCCGATACGCCCGGCCACGAGCAGTACACGCGCAACATGGTCACCGGGGCCTCGACCGTCGACTGCGCCGTACTGCTCGTCGACGCGCGCAAGGGTGTGCTGACCCAGACTCGCAGGCATACCTACCTCGTCTCGCTGCTCGGCATTCGCCACGTGGCGCTGGCGGTCAACAAGCTCGACCTCACGAACTATTCCGAACCGGGCTTCCGCGAGATCGCGGCGGAATACCACTCGTTCGCCTCCAGTCCGGAGATCGGGCTCGAGGACGTGACCTGCATCCCCGTCTCCGCGCTCCGGGGCGACAACGTGATCAAGCGCAGCGCGCGGACGCCGTGGTACGACGGTCCGACGCTGCTCGAGTACCTGGAGACGGTGGAGATCGACGAGGACCGCATTCAGACCGGGCCCTTCCGCTTTCCCGTCCAGTGGGTCAACAGGCCGAGCCTTGACTTCCGCGGCTTCACGGGGACGATCGCCAGCGGGCGGGTGAGCCCGGGCGAGCGCGTGACCGTGGCCCCCTCCGGCCTCGAGAGCGAGGTCTCGCGGATCGTCACCTACGACGGCGAGCTCGACCACGCGGTCGCCGGTCAGTCCGTGACGCTGGTGCTGAAAGACGAGATCGACATCAGCCGCGGCGACGTGATCGCCGGCGAACGGTCGCCTCCGCGCGTCGGCGACCAGTTCGAGGCCGTGGTGGTATGGATGGCCGAGGAGCCGATGCTTCGGGGTCGCAGCTACATGCTGCGCGCGGGCACAGTCACGGCCTCGGCGACGATCTCCCCGCTCAAGTACAAGGTCAGCGTCGACTCGCTGGAGCGCATCGCCGCCGAACAGCTCGAGCTGAACGAGATCGGCGTCTGCGAGCTCGAGCTCGACCGGCCGATCGCCTTCGATCCCTACGCCGAGAATCGGGACACGGGCGGATTCGTGCTCATCGACCGGCTTACCAACGTCACGGTGGGCGCCGGGATGCTGCGGTTCGAGTTGCGCCGGTCACACAACGTGCACTGGCAGGCGATCGACATCGACAAGCACGCGCACGCCAAGCTGAAGGGCCAGCGGCCGTCGCTGCTTGTGGCTGACCGGGCTGTCGGGCGCCGGCAAGTCGACGATCGCCAACCTGGTCGAGAAGAAGTTGCACAGCCTGGGCCACCACACGTATCTCCTGGACGGCGACAACGTTCGGCGGGGCCTCAATAAGGACCTGGGTTTCACCGACGCGGACCGCGTCGAGAACATCCGCCGAGTCGCCGAGGTCGGGGCGCTGATGGTGGACGCAGGGCTGATCGTGCTGGTCTCGTTCATCTCGCCGTTCCGCTCCGAGCGCACGATGGCCCGCTCGCTCGTCGAGCACGGGGAGTTCATCGAGGTCTTCGTCGACACGCCGCTCTCGGTCGCCGAGCAGCGCGACTGCAAGCACCTCTACGAAAAGGCCCGCCGCGGGGAGATCAAGAACTTCACGGGCATCGATTCGCCGTACGAGCCGCCCGAAGCTCCGGAGATCCACATCGTCACCACCGAAGCGACGGCAGAGGAGGCCGCCGACCAGATCCTCGCCGAGCTCAGGCGCCGCGGGATCCTGGACGTAGCGTGAGGATCGAGCTCGAGCAGGTGATCGGCGCCGCCCGCGCGGCGGGTGACGCGGTTCTCGACGTCTACCGACGAGGGCCGTCGGTGCGCACCAAAGCCGACGGCTTTCCCGTCACCGACGCCGACGAGCGCTCGCAGGAGATCATTCTCGGGCGCCTCGCGGACATCGCCCCGGGCGTGCCGGTGGTCGCCGAGGAGGAAGACGATTGGAGCGCGCCCGATGGCACGTTCTGGCTGGTCGATCCGCTTGACGGGACGAAGGAGTTCCTCTCGAAAAACGGGGAGTTCACGGTCAACATCGCCCTGGTCGAGGATCGCGTGCCGGTGCTCGGGGTGGTGCTGGCGCCGGCGCGGCAGCGGCTGTTTGCGGCGGCACCCGGTGCCGGCGCCCTCGTCCACGACGCCGGCCGGCCGCGCAGGATCTCGGCGCGAGAGGTGCCGAGCGAGGGGGCGGTCGTCGTCTCCAGCCGCTCGCACGGCGACCCGGAGGCCCTCGAGCGGTTCACCGCCGGGCGCCGCGTCGCCGCGTCGGTGTCGGCCGGCTCGTCGCTGAAGTTCTGCCTGGTGGCCGCCGGCGAGGCCGATCTCTATCCGCGGTTCGGCCGCACGATGGAGTGGGACACCGCGGCCGGAGACGCGATCCTGCGCGCCGCCGGCGGCAGGGTCACCGACCTGGCCGGCGAGCTCTTGGCCTACGGCAAGCCAGGCTTCGAGAATCCACACTTCGTTGCCTGGGGCAAGGGTTAGTGCGGCGCCGCAACCCTGCGGGCTCCCGGGTGTTGCTGTCCCGAGGGAGCCGATGGGACCCGAAAGGAGCAACTCGATGTTGAAAACCAAACGTGCTGTCCTGACCGGGCTGGGCCTGATCACGGCGGTGGGCACCCTGGCAGCGGCGCCGGCACTGGCGGCCACCACGACCGTGATCGGCACGGGGACCGTCAAGCGGGGAACGGTGGTGGTGAGCAAGTCTGGCCTCACGCTCTACGCGTTCAGCAAGGACAGCTCGAAGAAGAGCGCCTGCACGGGCAGCTGCGCCTCGGCCTGGGTGCCGTGGATGGCCAACGGGACGGTGACCGTCAAGCCCGGCTCCGGCCTCAACCAGAGCCTGGTTGGCACGATCACGCGCTCGGGCACCCAGAAGCAGATCACCTATGGCGGCCACCCTCTGTACCACTACGTGGGCGACAAGAAGGCGGGCCAGCAGAACGGGCAGGATCTGAAGCAGTTCGGCGGCTACTGGTACGTGGTCGGCAAGAGCCGGCTCGGTCCTGAAGCCCTCCTCGGGGCTCGTCGGCGGTTACTAGATAAACAGGGGCGGCCCTGCGGGGCCGCCCCTTTTTTAATCCTGGCCCGGCACCAGCGGCACGAAGCGGACGCCCTCGAGCCGCTCCCGCCGGAGCTGGCCCGATTCGCGCCGTGTCAGCGTCAGGTACTGGTTGGCGTTTCCCATGGGCGCCACGAGCCTTCCGCCCTCGGCCAGCTGCTCTTCGAGCGCGGCCGGCAGCTCGGGTCCGGTGGCCGCAGCGACGTTTATGGCGTCGAACGGGCTGTGCTCGGGCAGACCCGCCCAGCCGTTGCCGACGAAGAACGACACATTCTCCAGCCCCAGCCCTTTGACCGTCGATTCCGCGATCTCGGCCAGCTCAGCGTGGCGCTCGATCGTGAACACCTCTCCGGCCAGCAGCGACAGCAGCGCCGCGTGATAGCCGGATCCGGTGCCCACGTCGAGCACCCGGTCCGTGGGCTTCAGCTCGAGCAGCTCGAGCATCCTGGCCACGACCAGGGGCTGAGAAATCGTCTGTCCGCAGGCGATCGGCAGGGCCACATTGGCGTAGGCGCGATGGCGCTCCGCTTCAGGCACGAAGCGTTCGCGGGGAATCGAGGCCACGGCCGCCAGGACGCGCTCGTCCGCGACCGCGGGCCTCAGCTCGAGGGCCAGCTCGGCCGCGGGGCTCAGACGTCGGCGGTCAGGCACGCCGACGCGACTCGAGTCTGCTCGAGCTGCCTGCCGAAGCGCCGCTCAAGCGCCGCGCTGATCGCCACCTGGAAGAGGGACCCGACCGCGGCGGAGGCCACGGGGACGCAGCCGCTCGACGGCCTCGAGCACCTTGTCCAAGCCCTCCTCGGGCTCTCCGGCCTCCTCGCACGGACGCCAGACATAGTCGACGAATAGCCGCAAGCACGTGGTGGCCACCGTGTCCAGCTGCTTTCGGAGCTCGGCGGCGACGGCGACCAGGTCTTCGGCCGGAACGCCCAGATCGGCAAACACCTCCCCGCCGCGGAAGGCCATCGGCGTGAGCTCCTCGACTTGTCCGTTGCCCAATTGGCGAAGGAACCCGAGCTCCTCGAGCTGTTCGCTCACCTGGCGCGAGCTGCTGCGAAAGCGCTCCTGCAGCTCCTTGGCCGCCACCGTCCGCGGCTGCTCGACGCCGAAAGGCTGGTGCAGGGCTCCGGCCAGCCGCGCCAGCGTCTGGGTGGAATCTCCCGCCAGGCGCAGCAGGCGCTCGATGAGCGCGAGGCTGAACCCATCGGCCTGAAGCTGCTGGATGAGCTCGATGCGCGCCACGTGCTCCTGGCTGTAGTAGCCGGTGCGGCCGCGCAGCGCCGGGGGTGCCAGCAGGCCACGCGACTGGTGTGCGCGGATGTTGCGGGCGCTCATGCCCGTCCGCTGTGCGAGCTGATCGATAGTCAGCGGCGCCCTGTCCCCGCGTGTCGGGACCGGGCCGGTGGCGCGCAGGCGCTCCTCGCCGTGCTTCCCCGACACGTCCTCTCTCATCGCCCGATCCTACAGGCCCGACACGGTGCGCTGAGGCCAGATGTCACATCAGATGATGCGAACGTTTTGGCCGGCGAGGTCGGCCAATCGATTCCTCACCCTCGCGGCCGAGGAGCCGGGCACCTCGAAGCTGGCATCGCCCTGGGCGCCCCTGATCACGAGGTACGTGTGCGGAGCGCGGCGCAGCGCAAAGCGCCCGCGGGCGTCGACGACCTCGATCGACCGCAGCTCGCCCCATTGCAGCCGTCCGAGCGGCTCCTTCGTGGACCGGATGAGGTCGAGACCGTGTTCGGAGAACCACAGCTCGACTCCCTCCTCGGGCGAGGCCAGATCGGCGATCCCGCCGAGATGGGTGCAGACGAGCTTGAGGGGCGGCTCGGCGCGGCGCCTGCGCCGGCTCCGCGGTCTGGTCCGGCTCCGGGGTCGCGAGACCCAAGCTCGCCACGGCGTCCTCATAGGAAGGAGCGCCGACGATCTCGTGCGCCCGGGCCACGGCCGGGTGCTCCAGCGCCTCGCCGAGCTCCAGTCCCAGCTCGTCCATCGCCACCGCCGCCAGCGCCCGCCGCCACTGAAGGGCATCGGCTTCGTCGGCTGCGCGCTGGACCATCTGCTCGAGCTGGGCATCGTCGAGACCCACCTCATCATGGTGGGCCCCGGCCGCCTCGCGGAACGCCGGGCGCAGCCGGGCCAGCAGCGCGTCGCGACCGCGCTCAGCTATCCGGCGAGCGTCGTCGTCGACGTCGCTCACAAGTCGGCGCGCTCGAGCAGTTGCCTGATCCGCGCGAGGAAATGCGCCGCGTCAGCGCCGTACAGAATCCGGTGATCGCAGGCGAGCACCAACGTCATGACGTGACCGGGGACGATAGAGCCATCACGCACCACCGCCGTCTGTCTCACCTCGCCGGCGCCGAGCGCGGCGGCTTGAGACCCCCAGATGAGCGGCGTCAGACGGCTGACCCCGACTGGCCCGGGGGTGGCGAGGGTGAACGTGGCGCCCGAGCGCTCGGGCGAAGTGAGCTCGCGCCCCCGGCGCTCCAGCTCCTCCACCTCCGTCGTGAGCTCGCTGAGGGACTTGACGTCGGCGTCGAACACCGTCCCGGTCAGCAGCTCGTGGCCCTCGGCGATGACCACGCCGACGTTGACGCGCGAGTAGAGCTCGTAGCGACCGTCTCGGTAGGCAGCGTTGGCACGCGGGTGCTCTCGCAGTGCCAGCGCGGATGCCTTGCGTGACGATCGCCGTCGTGGAGATACCGTCCAGGCGCACCGCGGCGTCCATCTCGACCTCCACCGAGAGCTCCAGGTCGGGGACCGTCGCCCGGGTCTCCGCCGACCGCCGGGCGATCGCCTGCTCGGCCTTCGTCGGCTCGACAATCTCGACCGTCCCTTTGACGCCGGCGCCTGGGGGCTGGGCCATCGCGCTCACCCTAGCGGGAAGCCCCACTAGCCCAGGCCCCAAGCACGGCGGAACTCTTCGATGTCGAACGACACCAGTTCCTCGCGCAGCTGCCGCAGCAGCTTCGTCGCCTCCTTGGCCGGCAGCTCCCAGAACAGCACCACCTCGCCGTCGGAGACCGACACGACCTCGATCCGGTCGAGACGATGGCGATCGGCGAGAAATGCCGGCCCGTGTGCATCCCGCGAGACGATCAGCTCGTAGGCGCGGTTGGCCTTCATCGGAGCGCCTCCAACTGCGTCTTCGAGAAGGCCTTCGCCCGTGAACAGCGACTCCCCCAGGCGGAGAGCCGGCAGGTCGTCGACGCCGTCTGCGCGGGCGCGCGAGACGGCCCGGTCGAGCGCCGCCTGCACCGAGCGCAAACCGATCGACTTCAGCAGCGCCGTGGGGTGCATTTCGCACGCCGCCGCGGCGATCAGCACCGTATCCCGGTCTGAGAGATCCCGTCCGCCGGCGAAGGTCTGGCGGAACGCGGCCAGCGAGAACGCCACGCCGCGCCCCACCTGCTTGGCGTAGGTCGCGGCAAGCATTGCCAGTCGCGTATCCGGCGGCCAGCGTGGCGGCCAGCGAAGCGGCTGCAGACCATGGAGCGAAGCCTGCTGCTCGATCAGCTGGCGGTCGATCTCTCCGATGCCGGCTGACACCTCGGATGCCGGCACCGGCTCCCATTCGGGCATCTCCGGCAGCGCCCCTGCGAGCCGCTCGGCCACGAGGTAGCAGCGGGGGCTGCCGAGGTCGTAGTAGAAGACCCCACCGGGCGTCACGACGAATGGCTCAGCCGTGGATCAGCCAGCCGTCAGCGGCGCGGGCGGCTTCCATGACCGCTTCCGAGAGCGTCGGATGACCGTGGATCAGGCGCGCGATCTCCGGGTAGCCGCCCTCCAGCGCACGGGCGTTGACGAGTTCCTGGATGAGCTCCGTCGCCTTCGCCCCGACGATGTGGCCTCCGATCAGCTCGCCGTAGCGCTTGTCGCCGACGACCTTGACCATCCCTGTCCGGTCTCCGTAGACCGTGCCGGCTCCGACCGCGCCGTACTGAACCTTGCCCACGACCACGTCGTGGCCCTGTTCTTTTGCCTGAGCCTCGGTCAACCCGAAGCTGGCCACGTTCGGCGTGCAGAAGGTGGCCCGCGGGATGTCGATGTACTCGATCGGGTGGGTCTCGAGCCCGGCGGCGTCCTCGACCGCGATCACACCCTCGTCCGATGCCTTGTGCGCGAGCGCGGGGCCCTGGACGAGGTCACCGATCGCGTAGATGCCCTGGACGTTCGTGCGCTGCGCGCCGTCGACCCGGACGAGGCCGTTCTCGTCGAGCTCCACGCCGGCCGCCTCGAGGCCCAGGGCCTCGACGTCGGGCCCTCGGCCGGCGGCGATCACCAGCCAGTCGACCTGGCCCGACTGCTCTCCGTGGCTGAAGCTGACAGAGCTCTCCGTTGCTGCTGACGTCCTCGACCAGAGTCGAGGTGTGGATCGTCATGCCCTGCCGCTTCAGGCCGCGCTCGGCGAGCCGAGAGATGTCGGCGTCCTCGGTGGGCAGCACGCGATCGAGGGCTTCGAACAAGGTCACCTCGGTTCCCAGGCGCGCGTACGCGGACGCGATCTCCGCGCCGGACGCGCCGGCGCCGACGACCGCCATGGACTGCGGCAGCTCCTCCAGCGCCCAGGCCTCCTCGGTCCCGATGACGCGGCCCCCGAATTGCGTTCCCGGAATCGGCTTCTTGACCGACCCCGTGGCCAGCACGATCGTCTTGGCTTCGATCGTGTTCTCGCCGATGCGCACGGCTCGCTCGCCGGCCAGGGACGCTTCGCCTTCGATGACCTCGATCTGGTTCTTCTTGAACAGTCCCGATACGCCGCCCGTCAGGGTGGTGATCACCTTCTTGCGCCTGGCGCCGACGGCGGCGAAGTCGACGCTCGGCTCGCCGACCTTGATCCCGAACTCGTCTGCGTCGCGCACCTCGCTCAGCACATCTGCCACGCGCAGCACGGCCTTGGCAGGGATGCACGCATAGTTGAGGCAGCGCCCACCGACCCTGTCCTTCTCCGCGACAGCCGTCTTCATCCCGAGCTGTGCGGCACGGATCGCGGCGACGTAGCCGCCCGGTCCGGAGCCGATCACGATGCAGTCATAGGAAGAGTCGGGCATCTCTGCCCAGCCTATATGACGGTGTCGCGCCCGCCCGGAGGCGGCCGTCGCGCCGGCCCGGAGGCGGCCCGGCGACCGCCTACTGGCCCGGCGGCTTCGGCATCTGGATCCTGCTCAGCACCCGCACCAGCTTGTAGAACAGAAATCCGCCACCGGCGATCAGGCCGATCGTGATGGCGACGCCCGCGGCGTTCGACGCCCGCACCAGGAGCGACCGCAGACTCCAGCACCGACAGCAGCAGCAGCACCATGAAGCCGAGCACCGCCCAGTAGCGGGCCCGCCACAGCCCGTAGGCACACATCGACATGAGCACCAGGTAGATGATCTCGCTGCCCGGCTTGGACCGCGCTGTCAGTTTTATGCTCCCCACCAGCAGCACGAGGTTGGCGATCACCAGCGACAGGGCCAGCAGCGCGCTCACCAGCAGTGGCCACGGCCGCTCCCCGCGCTCGATCGGCGTGAGCGTCGCCCGCACCGCCGCGTTACGGGCCTCCGAGCGGCTCGGCGGCGGCTGAGCCGAAGCGGGTGTGGGCGGTCCGGCGCGCGCCGCCGGCGCGCCGCCGCGGGGCGCGAGCGCCGGCCGCGCTTGCGGCTACGCTGCGCCAAGGGGCACCCCTCCCTCGACCGCGGCACGGAGCTCCCGCGCCGCACGCTCCGGATCGTCGGCCTCCGTCAGCGCCCGCACGACGGCAATGCGCCGCGCGCCTGCGGCCCTTGCCGACGGGGCGTTGTCGATGTCGATTCCGCCGATGGCGAAGAACGGAACACTCGCCCTGGCCGCGGCGTAGCGGACGAGTTCGAGCCCCACGGCGGGCCGGCCCGGGTTTCGTCGGCGTGGCGTGGACCGGGCCGACGCCGATGTAGTCCACGCCGCGCGCCCCGCTGCGGCCCATATGCCGCGCTTCGGTGATTTGCCGCGGCGTGTGCGTCGAGAGGCCGATCAGCCGCTCGGACCCCACGATGGCCCTGGCCTCCTGGACGGGCATGTCGTCCTGGCCCAGGTGGACGCCGTCGGCGTCTGCCGCCGCCGCCAGCTCCGGACGGTCGTTGAGGATGAACAGCGCGCCGTGCGCCTCGCAGGCCCGCTTGAAGCGTTCGGCGGCCGTCAGAATCTCCTCGTCCGAGGACTCCTTGAGGCGTAGCTGAACGAGATCCACTCCGCCTCGCAGCGCGGCCTGCAGAAACTCGTCCGGCCGGGCGTCGCACACCAGGTACAGGCGAGCAGCCAAGAGCCGCTGTCGGCGGTCGTTCACGCCGCAAGTCTGGCACGGGTCCGTCGCTAGCATCTCAGGCAGCCGCCGTGCCTGACCGAACAGATTCATTTGACGTGATCGTGGTCGGAGGCGGCGTGATCGGACTGGCGGCCGCGTGGCGGCTGGCCGAGCGGGGGGCACGCGTCGTGGTGCTCGACCGAGGCCGGCCGGGAGGTGGGACCTCCCACGTCGCCGCTGGAATGCTCGCGCCTGTCGCCGAAGCCGACCCCAACGAGGAACCGCTTCTGCGACTCGGCGTGGAGGCCGCCCGGATCTACCCGGATTTCATCTCCCGGTTGAGAGCGCAGACGGGAGCGGACCCCGGCTATCTGCGCTGTGGAACATTGATGGCCGCCCGCGACCGCGACGAGGCTGAATGGCTGGAACGCGAGCAGGCGGTCAGGGTGCGCTTCGGTGTGTCGGTGACGATGTTGCGACCCAGCGAAGCGCGCCGGCTCGAGCCGGCGATGGCCCCCACTCTGCGCGGCGCCCTCGAGCTACCCGACGACCACGCGATCGATCCGCGGATGCTGACCTCGGCGCTGGCCGAGGCTGCGCGGCGGGGCGGCGCCACGATCCGCGAGGAGACGGAGGTCGCCGGCCTCGAGCTCGGCCCCCGGGCGGTTCACGGAGTTCGCCTGGCGGGTGGCGAGCGGATCGAAGCCGGCTCGGTCGTCGTAGCCGCGGGCGTTTGGTCGGGTGCGCTCGACGGGCTCCCGGAGGAGGCTCGCGTACCACTCAGGCCGGTGAAGGGCCAGATCCTGCGGCTTCACGACCCCTCAGGTCCGGGACTCCTGACGCGCGTCCTGCGAATGCACGGCGCCTACATCGTCCCCCGCGGCGACGGCCGCTACGTGCTCGGCGCGACGATGGAGGAGCGCGGCTTTGACACCACCGTGACCGGCGGCGCCATGTTCGAGCTGCTGCGCGACGGAAGCGAGCTGCTGCCCGGGATCTCCGAGCTCGTGATCGATGAGTTCTCCGCCGGGCTGCGTCCAGGCACGCCCGACAACGCTCCGGTGATCGGGCCGGGCGCGGTCGAGCGGCTCTTCTGGGCCACCGGCCATTACCGTCACGGCATCCTGCTGGCGCCGATTACCGCCGAGCTGGTGGCCGGCGCGCTGCTGGGTGAACCGGTCCCCGAGCCGGTGTCGCCGCTGCGGTTCGCCGAGCGCCGCCGGGACGAAGTCGGCAACCCGCCGAGCGCGCCCGCGATCTCGGGGTCCTCGCGATGATCGTCTCGGTGAACGGCGAGCGCCGCGAGCTGCCGCCCGGAACCACCATCGCCAGCCTGGTCGAAGACTTCCCGGCGCCGCGGCGAGGGGTCGCCGTGGCGATCGACGGCGAGGTCGTGCCGCGGGGCGAATGGCTCGAGACGCAGCTGGCTGAGGGCGCGCGCGTAGAAGTCGTGGCGGCGATTCAGGGAGGATGAGCGGGTGACTGTGGACTCCGATCAGCTCGTGATCGCCGGACGCACGTTCCGCTCGCGCCTGATGCTGGGCACCGGCGGCTTCACCAATCACGACGTGCTGGCGCAGGCCCTGGCCGCATCGGGTGCCGAGATGTGCACCGTGGCGCTGCGGCGCCTCGACCCGGCCGCCCGGGGCTCCGTGCTCGACGTCCTCCAGGGCGCGTCGGTCGAGATCCTGCCCAACACGGCCGGCTGCTTCACCGCCCGCGACGCCGTGATCACCGCCCAGCTCGCGCGCGAGGCGTTCGAGACCAACTGGATAAAGCTCGAGGTGATCGGCGACGACCGCATGCTGATACCGGACGGACCCGAGCTCCTGGTGGCGGCCGAGCAGCTCGTGGCCGACGGCTTTGTGGTCCTCCCTTACACCACAGACGACCCCGTGCTGGCCCGCCGGTTGGAGGACGTCGGCTGCGCCGCGGTGATGCCGCTCGGTTCCCCGATCGGCAGCGGCATGGGCATCCGCAACGCCTACAACGTCTCGATCATGATCGAACGCGCCGGTGTGCCGGTGGTCCTCGACGCCGGGGTGGGCACGGCGTCGGACGCCGCCCTGGCGATGGAGCTGGGCTGCGATGCCGTCCTCTGCGCAAGCGCGATCTCCCGCGCCGAGGACCCGGTGGCGATGGCCACTGCGATCAAGCTCGCCGTCGAGGCCGGCCGCCTGGCACGCGGCGCAGGCCGGATCCCGCGCAGGCTCTATGCCGAGGCCTCGACGCCCGAGCGAGGGGATGCCGGTGTTCGCGGACGCTTCGGCCGAGGACGTGCCCCCGGCGCCGCTTTCGGGACGGCAGATGACGCGGGAGGACGGCAGCGCCGCCGGGCGGCAGATGACCGTCGAGGAGCTGATCGACGGCTGGGAGGCGGCCTGGTCGAGCAAGGACCCGGACGCGTTCGAG
Organism: uncultured Actinomycetes bacterium; assembly: GCA_963846075.1. GTDB lineage: Bacteria > Actinomycetota > Thermoleophilia > Solirubrobacterales > Solirubrobacteraceae > Palsa-465. Next base: position 67,382 of record CAWJUS010000021.1, read on the forward strand.
CCCCTCTGCGCTCCCGACCTCCACTACGAGGACCCGCTCACCGGCGAGCCCCTGGAGGGTGTGGAGCAGCTTTCTGCGCACGCGGAGCGGCTCTGGGCCGGCTTTCCCGACGCTCGGCTGGAGCGCACCGGCGAGCGGCTCTCGAACCGGAAGTTCGTCGCGGCGCCGTCCAAGCTGCTCGGCACCCACAAGGAGCAGCTCGAGGGGCTGCCGGCAACCAACCGCTTCGTCGTCGTCCACTGCATCTTCTACTGCGAGCTTCAGCGCGGGCGTCTGCTTGAGGGTGCGCGGCTTCTTCGATCTCTATGAGGCCGCCGTTCAATTGGGCGTCCTGCCGGGGCGCGGCTCGCTGGGCGAGAAGGCGCTGTTGATGCTCCGCGGCTTCGGGCTGCGGTCGGCGCGGGGGTCGTAGGGGTTCGCGGGGCCGCGGCGTCGCGGCGCGACTCGCGCCGGGTGCCGTCTCGCAAACGGAAGCGTCAAAAGTGTGTGGCGCCCGGGCCAAAGGGCCGGCTAGCGCATGGGACCCTGCCCTGACGGTGCTACCTAACTGTGCTCCTGGCGCCAGAAAGAGAGCAACGTCGCGTCCTGGGTCGGTTCGGGCAAGTCGATGGTTAGCCCCTCGATCGAGACCAAGGTCATGCGGGTGTCACAGAGGCACTGGGGCAACGTCACCATCGAAGAACTTCGACGCCTGGGGCTGGACGACGATGCGATCCGCCACCGTCGCTGGCTGATACGCGTCCACCGAGGCGTCTACTCGGTGGGTCGCGCTGCCGACGACCTGGTTTGAGCGCGCCTCGGCGGCCGTGCTCGCCTGCGGCGAGGGCGCCGTGCTGAGCCATCTCTCGGCACTCGCCCTCTGGGGCTGGGCGCCGCGATTTCCAGACCAGCTCGACGTGTACCGCCGCCGTGACTCGGCGGCCGCGCGGCGATCAGGGTGCACCGCTCGCGCAAGCTGCTTGCACGTGATACGGCGCACGCACCGCAACATCCGTGTCACCAGCCCCGCGCGAACCATGCTCGACTGCGCGCCGCGGCTCACCGAAAAGCAACTCGCGCGCGCGGTCAACGAGGCGCTGCGCTCAAAGTATCTCCGGAAAAGGGACCTGGCCGACGTCGTCGCACGCTTCCCGCGGCACCCCGGCGCCCGGGCCCTCAAGCGCTTCATCGACGTGGAAGATGGTCCGACGCGCTCTGACTGGGAGGACGAGTTCCCGCGGTTCTGTGCGGCAACATCGTCTCCCGAAACCCGTCATGAGTGCCGTCGTCGCCGGGCACGAGGTCGATGCGCTCTTCCCCGACGAGAAGGTGATCGTCGAGCTCGACAGCTGGAAGTTCCACTCAGACCGCGACTCCTTCGAGAGCGACCGCGACCGGGACGCCGACACGCTCGCCGCGGGTCACGTGACGGTCAGGATCACGTGGCGACGACTAAAGCGCCGAGGCGCAAGGGAGGCGGACCGTCTGGAGAAAATCCTCGTGGGTCGCCGGCGCCGCGCGGCGTAGGGCGCCGGCGGCCCGCGCGGCGTAGGTCGCCGACCCGCCCGACTACCCCTCGCGCCGCTCGACCCTGCTCTCGACCGTCTGCTCGGGCTGGTAGGTGCGCTCCTTGGCGTACGCCTCGAGCACGCGATGGTCAGCCTCGGTCTGCGGAGCATCGACGATCGAGCGCGGGTGCAGCCGCTCTTTGAGCACCACGTTCAGCTGCGCTCCCAGCAGCGTGACCACGGACTGGAGGTAGAACCACCAGAGGATCGTGATCACCGTGGCGAAGTGTCCGTAGGTGGACTGGGCGCTCTTCAGGTGGCGGGAGATGATGAACGTCGAGAGCTGCTGGAGGATGAAGAAGATGACCCCCGAGAGGATCGCTCCGGGTACCACGTCCCGGACGGTGATGTCGCGGTCGGTGAGCATCCGGAAGGCCGCCACGAACAGGCCGACGTCGAGCGCGGCCGCGAGGACGTAGCCGCCGATCTTGCCTCCGACCCCAAGGTTGACGCCGCTCGAGTTCCCCATCACCAGCCCGGACACCAGCGTGCTGACGACCAGGCCGACCCCGACCGTGGCCAGCACCGCCAGGCTGCGCAGCACCTGGCTCATGAAGCCGGGGCGCTCGTGCATCGGGACCTCCCACACGGAGTTGAAGGCCGTCTGGGTGGTCCGCACCGCGCCGAGCCCGCTCCAAAGCGACGTGAGCCCGCCCAGTACGAGCGCCCACACCGATCCATTCAGCCCCTTGATCGACTGTGGGTCGAGCAGCGGGAACATGCTGGCCACGTGGTTCAGCACGTTGTTCTTGTCGCTGGCGGGCAACACCCACCCCAGCACGGTCACCAGCACCAGCAGCAGCGGGAAGATCGAGAAGAACGCCCAGAAGGCGATCATCGCCGCCAGGCTCGTCGTCTGATCCTCGGAGAACTTCTTGAACGTCGCCACCGCGACGCTCGTCACCGCCGTCTGCTTCTGCGCCCGGTCGACCTTGTGGGCGACGCCCATGTCGGGAAGCTACCCGGAGGAGCCTACGAGGAACCCTCGAGCTCGACGAGCACCGGGGCGTGGTCGGAGAGGGTGACCGGCGCGCCGCCCCCAACCTTCACCTCGCGCTCCAGCACCAGCGCCTCGCCGACCGGCGTCAAGCTGTGAGCGAACACGAGGTCGACGTCGTGGCCACCGGCGTACCTCAGGCCCTCGAGCGACAACGAGCGGACGTTGAAGTCCCCGCCCAGGATCAGCGGCGAGCTCCCCGCCCAGGCCAGGGTCGCGCCTCGCGCGCGCTCCGCATCCCGCCGCGCCGCAGCGTCGTCGTGAACCGTGGCGTGAAGATTGCCGACCCACAGATCGGGGACAAGCCGCACCGCCTGGAGCCACCGCCGCTCGGGCCAGACGCAGAGCCTCAGCGTACGGTGCTCGGCGATCCGAAACTGCCGGACGAGGATCGCGTTGGCGCCCCCGCCGTTCGACTTGATCACATCGGGCCAGCGCTCGGCAACGGCCCGGCGCAACGGCAATAACGAATTCCGCGAAGTGAGTACACGGCGGGCTTGAACCCCGGCCCCGATCCGCTCGGCGAGCGCCGCCGGCCACCACGGCGGCACCTCCTGCAGCAGCGCGACGTCCCACGGCCAGCCCGCCATCGCCGCCGAGAACTCATCGAGCAGCTCGCGCCCGGAGCCCGGCAGCGACCGGCCGTGCATCAGATTCCAAGTCAGCACGCGCAATCGCATTCGAGCCCGCCAACGTACACTGCCGTCTTGCCCTCTCCCCGCCACTTCCTGACCGGAGCCGAGCTCTCGCCCCCGGAGCTGGCCGCAGTGCTCGACCGGGCGGCTGCGCTCAAGGACACGCCGCTCAGTTCAAATGCTCTGCACAAGCGGACTGTTGCCCTGATCTTTCAGCGGCCCTCGACCCGCACGCGCGTGTCGTTTGAGGCCGGCATCGCCGAGCTTGGGGGCCATCCGATGGTGCTACGGACGGAAGACCTGCAGCTGACTCGCGGCGAGTCGGTTCGTGACACGGCCTACGTCCTCTCGCGCCACGTGAGCGCGATCTGCATCCGAACCGGACCGGACGAGCTGGTGGCTGAGCTCGCCGAGCATGCCAGCGTGCCGGTGATCAACATGCTGACCGCCGGCCATCACCCGTGCCAGGCGCTCGCGGATCTGCTGACGCTGAAGGAGGAGTTCGGGGAGCTCAAGGGGCTGAAGGTGGCCTACGTCGGCGACGGAAACAACGTCGCCCGCTCGCTGGCCGTGGTCGGCTCCACGGCAGGAGTCGACGTTTGGATCGCCTCCCCGCCCCAGTTCACGCTCGCAGAGCCCGCCGCGGGCGCCCGGCTGACCGACGACCCACGCGCCGCCATGGCCGACGCCGACGCCGTCTACACGGACGTCTGGGTGAGCATGAACGACGACCCGGAGACCGCAGCCGAGCGCCGGCGGGCGCTCGAGCCCTACCGGCTCGATGACGCCCTGCTCGGCTTGGGCTCCCAGCGGGCCGTGGCGCTTCACTGCCTCCCAGCCCATCCGGGCGAGGAGATCAGCGCGGAGGTCCTTTACGGCGAACGGCAGCGGATCTGGGAGCAGGCCGAGAACCGCCGCCATGCGCAGAAAGCTCTACTTGAGCATCTGCTGCTCGCCGGGCCGGGCGGCTTGGAGTAGGCTCGCTCTAGGCAGACAATCAGGAGGCAGCCCCGATGCCAGCACCTCGCTCGTCACGTTCGGCCTCCCGTTCCGGGGGCAGCAGGAACCCCCGGCAGGGATCGACCGGCAATCGCTCCAAGCAGTCTCGCTCCCGAGGGAGCAAGGGTGCCGCTGCGTCGAAGGGAGCCGCCTCGTCGAAGGGAGCCGCCTCGTCGCGCAAGGCCGCCGCTTCCTCGCGCAAGACCACCCCAGGCAGCGCCAGCGACCGCGACGGGATGGCGTCGCTCATGGAGCAGCTCATCAACCGGATCATCAGGCCGCTCGGTCTGGTGCTGCTGACCCGCGAGCGGATCCAGGAGACGCTCGACGAGGCGGCCGAGCGCGGCCGCGTGACCCGCTCTGACGCCAACGCGCTGGTGGCGGAGTTGGTCCGCCGTGGCCGCGAGCAGACCGACGACGTGCTGGCGGACTTCGAGCAGCTGGTCGGCCGCGGGCGCTCGCAGCTGGGATCGGCAACCAGGCGCGCGCGGCGCTCTGAGCCCGTCGATCAGCTTGTGCGTGCAGCCGACCGCGCAAGGCGCTCGGTTGGCGTCGGTTCGGGGTTTCCCATCTCCGGCTACGACGAGCTGACGGCGAGCCAGGTCACCGCCCGACTGGACACGCTGAGCCAGGCCGAGCTGCGCAGGCTCCGCGACTACGAGTCCCGGCACGCCAACCGCAAGTCGGTGCTCGAGGGGATCGAGAAGGCGCTGGGCTAGCTGCAGGCGCCAGGGGGCGCCCGGGCGGCCAGGCGCCGCGCCGGCTGCCATCCTAGGCTCATGCAGACCACGGCGAGCAGGCCGGCGCGCGGCGCCGAGCTGGAGCTGACGATCGACTCGCTGGCCTACGGAGGGGCCGGCGTGGCCCGGCTTGACGGCTACGTGGTGTTCGTCGAGGGCGGCCTCCCGGGTGATCGGGTCCGAGCCCAGGTGCACAAGACGAAACGGGCCTACGCGCAGGCCCGCGTGACCGAGGTACTCGCCCCCGGCCCAGACCGCATCGACACCACCGCCGACCATCCCGGTGCCCCCTGGCAGGTGCTGCGCTACGAGCGCCAGCTCGAGGTCAAACAGGCACAGGTGGAGGACGCGCTGCGGCGCATCGGCCGGCTCGAGCGCTTCGAGCTGGAGCCGATCATCCCCGCCGAGCAGCGGTGGCGCTACCGCAACAAGCTCGAGTACTCGTTCGGCGCGGACGCCGGTGGACGACTGATCTGCGGCTTCCACGCCCCGGGGCGCTGGGACGAGATCGTCGAGCTAGAGGATTGCCTGCTCGCCTCCGAGCGCGTCAAACGACGCTCGCGAGGCGATCGTTCGCTGGTGTCGCAGCCAGGGCCTCGAGCCATACGATCGCCGCAGCGGCGAGGGCCTGCTCAGAAACCTCGTCGTGCGCGAGGGCAGGCGGACCGGCCAGCTCCAACTGCGCCTGGTGACGGGCCCCGGCGAGCTCGACCGCGAGGCCGTCGCCAGCGTCATCCCGCCCGACTCCAGCCTCCTGTTGACGCAGAGCGAGGAGCGCGCGGAGACCACGGCCGGCGGGCGTACGGAGCTCCTCGCCGGCTCCGACAGGCTCGAGGAGGAGCTGCGGGGATGCGCCTGGCGATCTCCCCCGACGCCTTCTTTCAGACCAACACGGAGATGGCGGAGCGCCTCTACGGCGTGGCGATCGGGTACGCCGCCCTGCGCGGCTACGAGCGTGTCTTCGATCTGTACTGCGGCATCGGTACGATCGGCCTGGCGATGGCCCCCAGGGCGGCCGAGGTGTGGGGGCTCGAGCTGATAGAGCCGGCGATCGCCGACGCGATCGCCAACGCCCGGGCCAACGAGATCGACAACGCGCGCTTCTTCGCCGGCGACGTGCGCCTCGCGCTGCGCGAGCTCGTGGCCAAGGCCGGCTCGCCGGACGTGCTGGTCGTCGACCCACCGCGCGCCGGGCTTTCGCAGAAGATCGTGCGCCGCATCGTCGAGGCCTCGCCCCGGCGCATCGTGTACGTCTCCTGCAATCCCACGACACTCGCGCCCAACGCCGCCCAGCTGGCGGAGGCCGGCTATGAGCTGCGCCGCGTGCGTCCCGTGGACATGTTCCCGCAGACGCCGCACATCGAGTGCGTGGCGCTGCTCGAGCGCCGATAAGGTCCCCCGATGCGCGCGGTAACGATTCGCGACGAGCAGATCGTCGTCGAGGAGCACGAGGACCCTAGGCCCGGGACCCGTGAGATCCTGGTCCGCGTGCGCGCCGCGGGACTCAACGGCGCCGACATGCACCAGCGCCGCGGCCGCTACCCGGCGCCGCCCGGCTCGCCACAGGACATCCCCGGGCTGGAGCTGGCGGGCGACGTGACGGCGCTGGGGGATGGGGCGAGCCGGTTCGAGCAGGGACAGAGGGTGATGGCCATCGTCGGCGGCGGCGGGCAGGCCGAGCTGGCGGCCGTCCACGAGCGGGTCCTGATGCCCGTCCCCGACGGACTGTCCTGGGAGCAGGCCGGTGGCCTGCCCGAGGTGTTCACCACCGCCCACGACGCACTCTTCACCCAGGCCGCGTTAGAACCAGGCGAGCATCTGCTCATCCACGGCGGCGCCGGCGGCGTGGGCACCGCTGCGATCCAGCTGGCGCACGCGGCCGGCGCGCGTGTCACCGCCACCGTCCGGAACCCGGAGCTTCGCAGCCAGGTGGCCGAACTCGGGGCGGAAGTGATCGAGCCCGAGGGCTTCGGCGAGCACGGTCCGTTCGACGTGATCCTGGAGCTGGTCGGCGCCCCGAATCTGGCCGACAACGTCGCTGCGGTCAAGACCTGCGGCCGGATCGTGGTGATCGGAATCGGCGCCGGCGCCAAGGGGGAGCTCAACCTCGGGGCGCTGATGGGAAAGCGGGCCCGGATCCAGGGCTCGATGCTCCGCGCCCGGCCGCTCGAGGAGAAGGCGCTCACGGCCAGGGCCATGGAGCGCTCGGTGCTGCCGCTGTTCGAATCCGGCGCGCTCCGGGTCCCGGTCGCGGCCACCTATCCGCTCGACGCCGCCGCCCAGGCCTACGACCGCTTCACCGAGGGCGGCAAGCTGGGCAAGATCGTCCTCGAGCTCTAGCGGCTGGCGCTACTCCTCGCCGAACTCGGCCTCGTCCTCGCTCACGGGGACCACCTCATCGGCGTGAATCGAGCACAGCGCCGGGCCGCCCGACTCCATCGCCGCCTGCAATCTCGGCGGGCGTCAGCTTGGCTCCGCACTCTTCGCAGCGGTCCCCCGGTTTCTCGAGAGACTTCTCTTCGAGATCCATAGTTCAAATCATATGCCCGCCGCGCATGCGCGCCGGGCCCGGCCGGAACATGTTCCGGCCGGCGGGCCGGCTCATGAGCCGGCCCGAACATCACTATTAGTAGGGAGGCAGATCAGCCCACCACTGGCCGAGCGCGCGGAACGCCGCCCAGAACTCGCGCTTGGCGCTGTCCTCGTCGAGAGCGTCGTCGATGTTCGGCGCGTAGAGGGCCTCGATCGTGGGCGTGAAGCGCTGGATCGCTCCGGGCACGGGCTCGAGCTCGCGCGCCAACGGGACGTCGAGCTCGTTTATGACCGCCAGCGCCTCGGGTCCCATGACGACCACGATCTTGGGCTGGACGATCGCCAGCTCCTCGACCAGGCGCCCGATGCAGGCGTCATCGGCCGACAGCGGGTCGTGCACCGGGCACTTGACGCACAGCGTCCCGTAGACGGCCAGGGGATCGATGCCCAGCCGCTTCAGCGACTTCATCAGCGCGTTGCCCGTGCGCCCATAGAACGCCACCCCCTCCTCAACCTCGGCCGGTCGCGCCGAGTGCTTGAGCAGGAAGATGTCGGCCTGTGGGTGGCCCGATCCGAGCACGGGCATCAGCTGACCGCGCGGGCAATGGGGGCACGCCTGGAGCTCGCGCGTGAACGCGTTGAGCTCCCTGATCGCCCGCTCCAGGTACTTCTCGCGGATCTCGTCGTCGGTGGCCGGCATGCCCCTCGGATTGGACGGCTGCGGGGCTTGTCCCTGCGCGTGCATCAGGACTTGCGCTTCGCGACCTGGGCGGCGCCGGCGTTGCGGGCCGTCGCCCGGCGCACCCGGCGGTCACGCACAGCGCGCCGTGCGGCAGGGGGAAGGGCCGTGGTTTGCAGGAACTTCAGCGCCTGCACGAACAGCAGGCTGGCCGGGTTGCGGACGATGTCGGCGTCGCGCAGCGACTCCAGGAACTCCTCCGGCCCGTCGAAGTCGCGCATCCTGATTCGGACCGAGCCCAGGCCCTGCGGCACGTGGGCGTCCGAGCCGGCACCCGCGGGGATCCTGTACTTGGCTGCAAAGCGAACCGCCTCGTCATTGAACTCGCTGATCGCCACCCGCGGGTTGAAGACCTCGATGGCGTCGACGCGGTCGAGGACGTTCAGGAGGTGGAGGTAGTCGGGGACGGAGTGCAGCCGGTCAAAAGGATGCGGCACGTAGACCAACCCGCCCTGGCGCTTGATCTCGGCGATGACCTCCTCGAGCGTGCCCCCGCGGGGGATCTTCTCCTCGATGAACAGCCCGATCACCTCGCCCTGATCGGTGGTCTTGACCTCCTCGCCGACGATCACCTTGACGCCGTCGGCCTTGGCCTGCGCTTCAAGAGCCCCGGAGATCTCGTTGTGATCGGTCACGGCGATGGCGCCCAAGCCGCGCGTCCGGGCTTCGGCCAGCAGGACCTCGACCGGCGTCGCGCAGTCATAGGAATGGTCGGTGTGCATGTGCAGATCGACATCGATCAGCGGCCGATCGTGCAGACGGGAGCGCACGCGGGCGTCGCCTCGCCCGTCGTGGCGACGGGAGATAAGCGTGCGGTACGTGTCCTCGAGCTCGCGCGCCACCCGCGACCAGGTGAGCGAGTTGCGCAGCGGCTCAGCATCCGCTTCCAATCGTTCGCGCAGCCCGCGGTCGGCGATCAGGCGCTCGAGATGCGCGGCGAGCGTCTCGGCGTCGCCGGGCTCGAACTGGAGACCGAGCGAGCCCTCCTCGAGCAGGTCCTCGTAGGCCGGCAGACGCGAAGCCACGGGTATCGCCCCGGCCGCGACGGCGCGGACCAGCGTGCCGGGCGTGACCCGCAGCCCCTCGGAGGCCAGCACCACCACATCGGCGTCGGCCAGCGCCTGCGCCTCGGTGCGGTCTCCCGGACCCAGAAACGCGACGCGTTCGCGGAGCCGGCGGTCGAGCGTGGCCGGAGTGGCCAGCGCGCGGGGCGAGGAGACCGTGGCCCGCCACTCGAGCTCCCGCGGCAGTAGCTTCAGCGCCCGGAGGAACGTCCTGAGCGCCGCGCGCTCCTCCGTGGCGATCATCGTCAGTCGAGGCGGGCCATCACGGTGGGAGCGCTCGTTTCGCTCCGCGCCGGGGGTGATGACCCGGTAGTCGCCGGGGAAGTAGGGCTGCATCAACTCGCGCGTCGCGCGGTAGCTGACGACCCTGGCGTCGAGGCGCGAGAACAGAAGCCGCGTCAGGGGCCCCGCCAGCTGCGTCGAGACCACGCGCTCGGTGGGGGAGTGAAAGCCGCCCACGTTGAGCGCGCGGGAGTGGCGGAGCGCCGAGCTGGCGGCGCTGGGGGCGAAGGGCTCGTGGACGTGGACGACGTCGAGGGAGACGCGCTTCCATGACCTGCTCGATCGTGCGCGAGACGTCTACCGGTATCGACGCTGCGCGCCGCCGGGTGCCCGAGAACGGCAGCACCTCGCCCACTCCCAGGACCAGCGGCTCGCCGGCGGCGCGCTCGAGCAGCGAGTCGGGGTCGGAGCGGATCGCGCGGCGGCTGTCGCGGACCAGCGCACTGGAGTCAGACGGTGCGATCACGAGGACCCGGTGCCCTGCCCCACTGAGCTCTGCGGCGACGTGGCCCACGTAGTCGTTCACCTCGTTCGACGCCTCCCAGGCGAATGGAGTCACCTGCGCGATCGCGAGGCCGTCGGCTCCGGGCACGGCCTCAGTCTATGCGTCGCGAGTAGGGGCCCGAACTCAGCGGCGGGATCTCGCCCGGGCGGGCTTGGCGCCGCGTCCCCGGGCGTACTTCTTGATGAACGCCTCCGTCATCTCCCGAGCCTCGCCGTCGGGGCGCTGGTGCATGGGCGACTTCATCAGGTACGAGCTCGGGCCGTCGAGCTGGCCGGCGATGCCGTTGTTGAGCGCCAGCTTGGCGAGGCGCACGGCGTCGATCACGATGCCGGCCGAGTTGGGGGAGTCCCAGACCTCGAGCTTCAGCTCGGCGTTGAGCGGCACATCGCCGAACGATTGGCCCTCCATGCGGATGTGGGCCCACTTGCGGTCGGTGAGCCAGGGGACGTAGTCCGAAGGGCCGATGTAGACGTCGTCGGCCGGGAGCTCGTGTCCCATGATCGAGGTCACGGCGTTGGTCTTGGAGATCTTCTTGGACTCCAGCCGCTCGCGTTCGAGCATGTTGTAGAAGTCCATGTTCCCGCCGACGTTCAGCTGCGAGGTGCGAAGCAGCTTGACGCCACGCTCGTGGAACAGGCGAGCCAGCGTGCGGTGGACGATCGTGGCGCCTACCTGCGACTTGATGTCGTCGCCGATGATCGGCACGCCTGCCTTCTTGAAACGGTTGTTCCAGTAGCCCTCGCGGGCGATGAACACCGGAATGCAGTTGACGAACGCACAGCCCGCCTCGAGCACCTGCTCGACGTACCACTTGGTCGCCTGCTCGGAGCCCACGGGCAGGTAAGAGACGACGACGTCGGTCCGCGTGTCCTTGAGGATCTCGACGATGTCGGCAGTCGGTCCCGGCGCCTTCTTGATCTTCTCCTTCAGGTACTTGCCGAGGCCGTCGTGCGTCATACCGCGCTCGACCTCGACGCCCAGCTTGGGGATGTCGCCGCCAAGCTTCAGCGTGTTGTTCTGGCCGGCGAAGATCGCCTTTGAGAGGTCCTTGCCGACCTTGTCGGCGTCGATGTCGAAGGCGGCGGAGAACTCGATGTCCGAGACGTGATAGCCGCCGAGGTCCACGTGCATCAGACCCGGTACCTGCTCCTTGGGGTCGGCGTCGCGGTAGTAGCGAACGCCCTGCACCATGGAGCTCGCGCAGTTGCCGACGCCGATGATCGCCACGCGGACTTTGTCGGCTTGGTAGCGCCCAGCGCCGTTCGTTGAAGCGTCAGTCATCGAAATGAATATCCCCCGCGGGGGCGTTGGTTACATCGCGCGCAGTTGGCTACGAACGTGCCAGATGCGCTGGAGCATCGTCAGCAGCGAGAGGGCCGCCAGCACGTAGACCGCCGGCGCCAGCAGCTCGAAATGCCCAATCGAGGCGCCCTTGGCGAACACCAGCCCCGCGGACAGGATGACGACGCGCACCGGGCGGGTGGCCAGGCCGACCTTGCACGCCACCCCGAGCGCCTCCGCGCGGGCGCGCGTATAGGAGACCATCAGCGATCCCAGCACGGCCAAGACGACGGCCGCCACAGCCGCCTGGTTGTGGAGGGCTGCGAAGTACGCGGCGACGGCGGTCAGCACGATTCCCTCCTCGAGGCGGTCGAGTGTCGAGTCCAGGAACGCGCCGAACGGGGTGCCCTTGCCCGACATGCGCGAGTAGCGGCCGTCGAGCGTGTCCATCACCGAGCCAACGATGAAGGCCACGCCGGCCAGGAAGAACAGGCGCTCCACCACGAGCGCAGCGGCGGCGAGGTTCAGGGCGAAGCCAGTCAGCGAGATGGCGTTGGGGGTGAGTCGCGACTCGATCAGCCGCTCGCGCATCAGCTCCTGGGTCGTCGGGCCCTCGCGTGGCTGGCGCACACGCCGCCCGCCCGCCCGCCGCCGAGTACGCGGGAGCTCGGCCTGTTGGGCCATCAGGCAGGTGCTCCGCGGGCGGGCACTCGGTGGAACGCCCAGGCGTCGGGACGAGCCCGGGCAAACAACTGCTTTGCCAGCAGCGCCGAAGCGCCGGCGGTGAGGGCGCCGAGGAAGACGTCGGTGAAGTAGTGGTTGCCGGTGGCCACGACC
>CAWJUS010000022.1:0-26893 GCA_963846075.1 uncultured Actinomycetes bacterium
AGCGCGATCGTCGCCACCTACCACGAGCTCCGGGCCCGCGGTGAGCTTCATCCCGCACTGCCGCCACTCGCTTCGCCGCCCGACCTGAGCACAGCCCGCGCCACGCTCCAGGCGGCCGCCGAGGCTCTGGCCGCTGAGCTCGGCGCGCTGCCGCGGCCGAGCGTTCGCGTTCAAGACGCGGTCGGGCGCCTGGCCACAGTTCCCTCGGGGCTGGAGAGCGCCGTCCCGTGGCCCCGGGACCTCGATGCCCTGGAGCTGCCGAACGGCAACGGCGCGGGGCTTCAGACGCCGGCCTGCGCCGCATACGGCGAAGCGCTGGCCGGGCTGAGGTCGGGTTGCGAGCAGCACTGGGCGGCGCGCAGGTATGGACCGTTGGACCCATTGCTGCGCACTTTTGGCGAGCGGTACGCGCAGCGCAAGCGCAACTCATCGGGTCTCGACTTTGAGGACCTGGAGCTGCTCGCTCGTCAGCTGCTGGCCGAGGGTGAGCTACAGGAGCGCTACGCCGCGCCGTTTGAGCGGATCATGGTCGACGAGCTCCAGGACACCAATGGCGTACAGCTTCAGCTGATCGAATCGATTGCCCGCGGAAACCTGTTCGTGGTCGGCGATGCCCAGCAGTCGATCTACGGGTTCAGACACGCGAACGTCCAGCTGTTCGAGCGGCTCTCCGAGGAGCTGGCGGACCGCGGTCGCCGCGCCACGCTGCGCACGAACTTCCGCTCGCGGCGCGAGATCCTGGAGGTCGTGGGCAAGGCATTCGCCGCCGAGGCGCTCGAGGCGGGCGCGACGAGCCACCCGCCGCCGAGCCGCTGGTGGAGCTGATACTGGTGGAGAAGGCGGCTCCGAGTGGCGAGTCGCGGAGGCCCGGGCGGTGGCTGCGCGTGTGCGTGAGTTGATCGACGCCGGCGCCGCGCCGCGGGACGTGGTCATGCTGACGCGTGCCGCCACCGATCTCCGGATCTACGAACGCGCGCTCGAGGACCGTGAGATCCCGACGTACACGATCGGCGGACGCGGCTATTGGTCATCTCCCCCGGTGATGGATCTGCTGGCCTACCTGCGCTCGCTGGCCAACCCGTTGGACGAGCTCTCCTATTACCACCTGCTCGCTTCGCCGCTCGTAGCGCTGTCGATGGACGCGCTCGCTTGCTGGGCGCGGCCCGCCGCCAGGGAGGCGATGACGAGCCGGTGGGCCTGGGTGCCGAGGACGCGGAGCGGCTTCGAAGCTTCCGAGCGTGGTTCGCTGGCGAGCGCCGCAGAGTCGGTTGGGCGGGAATCGATGAACTGATCGAGCGCGTTCTGTATTTGACGGGTTACGACTTCGCGACGCTCGCCCGCCCGGGAGGAGAGCGGGGGCTGGCGAACATCCGCAAGCTGATGCGACTCGGTCACGAGTTCGCCGCCTCCCAAGGACCGGATCTGCGCGGGTTTTTGGACGCGATCGCGCTGCGGGCCTCGAGCGGGCGCCTCGACGCGCGGGAGAGCGAGGCGCCCGTTGAGGGAGAAGCGCTCGATGCGGTGCGGCTGATGACGATCCACAGGGCGAAAGGGCTGGAGTTCAAGATCGTCGTGGTGGCCGACCTCGGACGCGAGCCCCGCCGTGGGCGCGGCCTGTTGAGGGCGGGGGCAGACGGGAGACGGCTGGGGCTCATGCTCGCGCGTCCCGGCGGCGGCAAGCCGGTACCCGTGCTCGACTACGAGGTGTTGGGAGAGGAGCGGCGGCTGGCCGAGGAGGCCGAGGAGCGCCGGATCTTCTACGTGGCGTTGACCCCGCCCGCGAGCGGCTGATCCTGAGCGGTGTCACTCCCTCGGAGGGCCCGATCGAGTGGCTGAGCGAAGCCCTGTCTGCGGCAGGCGTCGAGGCAAGGACGATCTCGTCGTCGGGGGCCGGGGGCGAAGCGGTCATACCGCCACTCCCGAGCGCCAGGCCGCGGTATGCGCGGCCTCCCGAGCAGGCTCACGATCGTGCCCGGGCCACCGCGCTGAGCTATTCCGCGCTGAGCGAATACAAGCGCTGCGGGTACCGCTTCTACCTGGAGCGGGTGCTGGGGCTGCCCGCCACAACGGCGCCGGGAGCCGCGATCGATCCGGTGAATTCCACGCCCGCGAGCCTCCCAGGCGCCGAGCGCGGAGTGCTCGTCCACCTGTGCTCGGGCGGCTCATTCCGCCGGCCATTGCTTAGCCCGGGCGCGCCCGATGATGTGGCGAGGTTGGTGACGGGCTTCGTCGACAGTCCGCTGCGCCGGCGACTTGGTGCTGCGCGCAACGTCCGCCGCGAGGAGGGGTTCGCGTTTCTCCCTGGGCGACGCGCTGATCACCGGCGTGCTCGACGTGGTAGCGCGTGAGGCCGGCGGCGCGACGCTGGTGGTCGATTACAAGAGCGACCGGCTCGAGGGCCGCGACCCGGTGGCGATCGTGGGCGAGCAATACGCCATCCAGCGATTGATCTACGCCTTGGCCGCGCTGCGCCGGGGTGGCGAGCGTGGAGGTCGTCCATCTCTTCCTGGAGCAGCCCGGCGATCCGGTGAGTGCCAGCTACCTCCAAGCGGATATCCAGTCCCTCGAGCGGGAGCTGATGGCATTGGCGGGCGGCGCCCTGAGAGGCGAGTGCCCGGTCTCCGAGGAGCCCTGGGTGGGCCTTTGTGCCGGCTGCCCCGGCGAAAACGGGCTCTGTGGCTGGCCGCTCGAGCTGACCAGGCGGCCCAGTCCCTCGTCGGCGCGGCGGCCGGCGCTACTTCCGGGCCCCAGGGTCGCCTGTTCTGAAGCTCACATCGATCTGCTCCTCGTCGTGGCGCTCCTCGACTTTCGCCAGCGCCCTCAGAGTCCTCTCGTCCGCCGGAACCGCGGGTGGCCCGAGGAGGCTGCGGGGCCACAGGCCGCGATTGAGCACCACGTTGATCTCAGCCGAATAGACCAGGATCTGGGCGCCCAGGTGAAGCCACACCAGCAGCGCCAGCACCAGCCCGAACAGCCCGTAGGTGCTCGTCGTGTGCCTGAACACGTGGCCGATGTAGTAGCCGCCTACGAGCTGGATGATCTCCCACAGAACCGCGGCCGTGGTCGCTCCGATCCACAGGCGACTCGTGCCGATCACCGACGAGGTCATCAGCCGAAACGCGGCCAGGCAGAGCGCAAAGTTGAGCAGCAGCGAGAGGACTATTCCTCCCACCTTTGCCGCCGCACCCCCGAGACCGCCGATGACCAGGCCAGAGACCGCCGTCGAGATGATGAACAGCACGCCTAGCGACAGCAGCAGCAGCAGGCCGCGCAGGCGACGACCGAAGAAGTCGGGGCGGTCCTTGAAGGGGACCGCCCAGATACGGTCGAACGCGTTGTTCACGGCTTGCGTCACTCCCAGTCCGGCCCACAGCGAGATGACGGCGCCGACCGTCAGCGACAGCACGTGACCCTGCAGCGTGTGGATGTTCTTCTGCAGGTCCTGGCCGATGATCGGAAACTGCGCCAGCACGGAGTCGGCGACTGCCTTCTGCGCGCTGGGGTTGTCGTGCAGCACGTAGGCCAGGATCGTGAACAGCAGCAGCAGCAGCGGGAACAGCGAGAAGAATGCGTAATAGGCGATCATCGCCGCCAACCCGCCGGCGCCGTCGTCCGCGAACTTCTTGAAGACGGCCATCGGCACCGCCAGTGGCGGGATGCGCTGCTGCGCGCGATCGAACGCCCGCACGGGCCGAGCAGATCCATGTAACAAGTGATACCCCCCCGGAGGGGCGTTAGGCAACAGTCGCCAGATCTGGCGCCCGCTCGCCGAGTTCCGCACGCGGACGCAGGACGACGGTCGCGCCGCGGTCGGGGCTGAAGGTGATGCTGCGCCGCCCGGTCCGCTCCGGGGTGACGCTGGCGGGCTCGAGCTCGTAGCGCTCGAGCGCCGAACGGATCACGATCTTCATCTCCTGAAGCGCAAAGCTCGCGCCGAGGCACCGGCGGCGGCCGCCGCCGAACGGGATCCAGGTATAGGTCCCGGGCGCGTTGCCGACGAATCGCTCCGGGCGGAAGGCAAACGGATCGGGGTAGATCTCGGGATCGTGGTGGACCAGGTGGGCGCTGGCGAGCAGCGCGACCCCTGGCGGGTACTCGACGCCGCCGATCTCGATCTTCTCCTTCGTCAGCCGGGGTTCGGCGTTCGGTAGCACCGGCCTCAACCTGAGGATCTCGTAGACCGTCGCCGTCAGGTACTCGTCTCCGTCGTGCTCCTCGAGCAGACGTGCGACGACAGCCGGCTCGCGCGCCAGGCGCTCGAACGCCCACGCCAGCTGCGAAGCCGTCGTCTCGTGCCCCGCGACCAGCGCGGTCATCAGCTCGTCTCGAAGCTCGCGAGCCGACATCTGGCTTCCATCCTCGTGCCGCGCCGCGAGCAGCATGTCGAGCACGTCGTCTCGATCCTGGTCCGCCGCACCCCGACGCTCTTCGATCAGCGCGAAGATCTCGCGATCCACCCGCTCACTGAGGGCCTGAAATTGCTTCAAAGGGCGGATCCAGGGCGCGAGCCGCTGGGCGGCCGGCAGCACGGACAGAGGGTTCTCGCTGAACGCCAGCACCTCGGTGAGCAGGTCGCGCACCGAGTCCAGCTGTCGTCCCTGCTCCAGGCCGAACACCGCCCGGAGGATGATCTCCAGCGTCAGGCGCTGGAGCCGCGGGTGCAGGACCACCGGCACGCCGCTGGGCCAGCTGTCGAGCTCGGCGTCCGTCAGCTCCTGCATCAGCCCTCGGAGCGCCAGCATCTTCTCGCCGTGGAAAGCCGGCAGCAGCAGCTTGCGCTGCTCGAGGTGTGGCCCCTCGTCGAGCAGGATCACCGACTGCCTGCCCACGATCGGCTCTAGCACGCGCGCTCCTTCGCCCGGGTGGAGCACCTCGGGCGGGGCGGTGAACAGCTGCTTGATCTCGTCGGGGTCCGACAGGACCACGAACGGCGGCTGGAGTGGCAGCTGGACGGTGATGCGCTTGCCGTACCGCCGGCGGAGTCGCTCCAACGATGCTGCCGGTCGCTTCCAGGTGGCGAGCAGCTGAAGCGCTCCGGGAAGTCGCGGACCGGGAGGAAGCTTCTGTCGTAGCTGCCGCTTTCGTCTCGACTGGCGGCCGGTCGCGAGTCCCATCCTGGCGAGTATATATACTGAAGAGTATGTCTAGTTGTGTGAGGTCGATCACTCATGCCGCGCGGATCGTTTGACCGCTCAGGGCGGCGGGCGCGAACCCGCGCGCTGCTGCTCGACGCCACGGCACGCGTATACGCGAGGCGGGGCTTTGAGGCGGCGACGATCGAAGAGGTTGCGGAGGAAGCCGGCTTCACGAAGGGCGCGGTCTATGACCACTTCGGCAGCAAGGAGAAGTTGCTGTTCGCGTTGCTGGACGAACATTTGTCAGAACAGATCGCGGAGCAGATCGCGCTGTTCGATCCCTCGCTGGCGACGGAGGAGCGTCCGCGGCTGGGCGCAGATCGATGGATGGCAGAGCTCGAGGAGGACCCCGATGCCTTCCGCCTGTTCGTCGAGACCTGGCTTAACGGTCAACGCGACGACGAGCTCCGATCCTTCGTCGTCAACGGGATCGACTCGTGGCGCAGGACGCTGCGCGGCTTCGGCGCCGCCAGGACGGCGGGCGCTGGACTGGAGGTCTCCGAGGAGCTCCTGGCGCAGATCGCCAACCTGATGCTCGCGCTGGGAACGGGCCTGGCGATCCTCAAGCTGGCCGATCCGGACAGCATCTCGCCGGAGCTTCTGGGCGCAGCATATGCGCTGCTGTTGCGCACGCTCGAAACGAGCGATGAGGCTCGCTCGATGCTGGTGGAGGCTGGTCAGGCCCGGCTTTCGACCTCGAGCAGCGCCCGCTTGCGCTGAAGCCCTCCGGTGTAGCCGCCGAGGCCGCCGCCGGCGTGGACGACGCGGTGGCAGGGGATCACGATCGGCAGAGGGTTCGATCCGAGCGCGTTGCCGGCGGCCCGAGACGCACGCGGGCTGCCAGCCTCGCTCGCGACCTGCTTGTAGCTGAGCACCGAGCCGAACGGGATCCGGGCGGTCGCTCCCAGCACCCTTCTGGCGAAGCCGTGGATCAGCTGCCAGTCGAGCGGCACCTCGAACAGCTGGCGACGGCCCTCGAAGTACTGCTCCAGCTCGCGCCGCGGCTCGTCGAGCTTGCGGGCCGATGCCAGCACGCGCGGCGAAACGCGGGCGGCGAGGTCCGCCAGCACCGTGTCGTCGTCCTCGTCGTGGTCGATGTAGGCGAGGCGCACCAGCCCGATATCGGTCGCTGCGAGCAGCAACGTACCGACCGGGGAGTCGAGCGTCGCGTACGCGACGTCGACCAGCCCGGCGTCGGACGCCGCCCGGTCCAGCTCCGGCAACGGACCGGCCGGCAACTCCTCTGCCGCCCGCTTCAGTGCGGCTTCCAGTGCCTCAGTCTCGTTCATGGTCGTACTCCGTTCTTAGTCGCTTCAGTCCTTCGTGAACGTTCCGGCGCGCCGCCTCCTCACTGGTGTCCATGGCTCGCCCGATCTCGCCGTGATCCCAGTCGAGGATGAAGCGCAGTGCGATCGCCGTCCGCTGTTTTGCCGGGAGCTCGCGCACCCTGGCCCAGAGCTCGGGTTGCCCGTCGGCGACGGCCTGCGGTTCGTCTCCCGGCGGGCCGGCGGTTCGGACTCGGCCCGCGGGAGCCTCTGGCACCTCGGCCACCGGGACGGCCGGCCTGCGGCGACCGGCGCGGATCTGGTCGAGCGCCTTGCGATGCGCGACCGTGAAGATCCAGCTGCGGAGGTTCCGCCCGTCGCGCAGCCGGGGATAGGCGCGAAGCGCGGCCAGCCACGTCTCCTGGTAGCAGTCATCGGCGTCCGGGTGCCCGACGGTGGCCACCAGGAAGCGGTGGACATCGCGGCCGTGCGCGTCGAGTAGGGCCTGAAACGGGGGGAGGGTGGCCATCACGCAGATGATGAAACGCCGCGGCGGTGCATTTCGTGAGAACTACAGTGAGCGTATGGACACACGCACACTAGGAACAGAAGGCCTCAGCGTCTCGGCGCAGGGGCTGGGTTGTATGGGTATGTCGGAGTTCTACGGCGCCGGCGATGACGGAGAGTCGATCGCCACCATCCACCGCGCCCTGGAGCTCGGCGTGACGTTGCTCGACACGGCCGACATGTACGGCGTGGGCGCCAACGAGCAGCTCGTCGGGCGCGCCATCTCCGACCGTCGCGAGCAGGTTGTGCTCGCCACCAAGTTCGGGGTGGTCCGAGACCCCGAAGACTCCCGGGGCCGAGGCATCAACGGGCGTCCAGACTACGTACGCAAGGCATGCGACGCATCGTTGCGTCGCCTGGGCGTGGAGCACATCGACCTCTACTACCAGCACCGAGTCGATACCGAGGTGCCGATCGAGGAGACAGTGGGCGCGATGGCGGAGCTCATCGAGGCGGGCAAGGTGCGCTTCCTCGGGCTGTCGGAGGCGTCGGCGGAGACGATCCGCCGGGCCCAGGAGGTACACCCGATCTCGGCGCTTCAGAGCGAGTATTCGCTCTGGAGCCGCGACCTCGAGGATGAGGTCCTGCCAACGATCCGCGAGCTCGGCATCGGACTTGTCGCCTATAGCCCGCTGGGCCGCGGGTTTCTCACCGGTCGCTTCACGAGCCCCGATGACTTTCCGGAGGACGACTTCCGGCGCTCCAACCCGCGCTTTCAGGGTGCGAACTTCACCCGCAACCTGGAGCTGGTGGAACGCGTCAGGGAGCTCGCGTCCGCCCACGACTGCACGCCCGGGCAGCTGGCGCTGGCCTGGGTGCTTCATCAGGGCGACGACGTGGTGCCGATCCCCGGGACCAAGCGCCGCCGGTACGTGGAGGAGAACGTCGCGGCGGGCGAGGTCTCGCTGAGTGAGGACGATCTGCGACAGCTCGATGAGGCTGCTCCGGTGGGCGGCACTGCCGGGGAGCGCTATCCGGACATGTCATCGGTCAACCGTTAGGGCGGGCCGCGCCTCTGTGCGCGCCGGGACCCGGGCTCAGGACGAGCACGGCCCGGAAAACGCAGCAAACTCACCGTCCCACTCAGCCCTTGTCCACATAAGCGTCCCCAGGACGCTTATGTGGACAAACGAGGGGCGTGGGCGTCGGGTTTGCTGCGAAATCCGGCCCCGAGTGGCGAATTTGTGCCCGGGGCGACCACGAATCCGCCCCGGGGCGACCACGAAATCCGGCCCCGGGGCGACCACGAATCCGGCCCCGGGGCGACCACGAAATGCCGGGCCCCGCGGGCGACCACGAATCCGGCCCCGAGTGGCGGAAGTGTGGCCCGGGCGAGGAAGACAAAACCCCTGGCAAGACCGCGCCCGAGGCTTGCCCGCGATGCCGCTGCGCTATACAAAGCTCACATGCCACGTGCGATCTGGAGCGGCGCGATCAGCTTCGGGCTGGTCAACGTGCCCGTCAAGCTCTACAGCGCGACCTCGCCCAAGACGGTGCGCTTTCACCAGGTCTCGTCCAAGACGGGAGCGCGCGTGCGCCAGAAGCGGGTCGACCCCTCGACCGGGGAAGAGGTGCCGTACGAGGAGATCGTCAAGGGCTACGAGATCAGCCCCGAGCGCTACGTGCTGATCGATCCCGACGAGCTCGATGCGCTTGATCCCAAGGCGACGAAGACGATCGACATCGAGGACTTCGTAGATCTCGAGGACATCGACCCGATCTACTACGACCACTCCTACTACGTGGCGCCGACCGCCGGGGGGGCCAAGGCCTACCGTCTGCTGGTCGACGCCATGCGCGAGTCGGGGAAGGTGGGGATCGGCCGGGTCGTCCTCCGTTCAAAGCAGCAGCTCTGCGCGCTGCGTCCCACGGGTGAGGTGCTCACGCTGTCGACGATGCTGTTCGGCGACGAGGTCCTGTCGCCCGATCGACTCGACGAGCTGGACGCCGTGGAGGACGCCGAGGCCTCGGATCGCGAGCTGAGGATGGCGGAGCAGCTGATCGAGTCGCTGTCTCGAGAATTCGATCCAACCAAGTACCACGACGACTACCGCGAGCGGGTAATCCAGCTGATCGAGCGCAAGGCCGCGGGGGAGGAGATTGCGGTCGAGCCGGAGGCCGAAGAGCCCGCCGCCGCTCCTGACCTCATGGCCGCGCTCGAGGCCAGCCTGGCGGCCGTGCACGACGAGGACGCGCCGGCCGAGCCCGAGCCGAAGAAGAAGCCCGCCAAGGCACGCAGTCGCGCGAGTGCCAGTGACGGAGACGGCAAGTCCTCGCGCGGCAAGCGCAAGCAGCCCGCCAAGGCCAAGCGCTAGCAACCCACGCGCGGAAGCGGCAAGCGCAAGCAGCCCGTCTTCTTATAGGTCGAGTTGTTCTTCGACGGGCAGAACTCGCCAGCCCTTGTGGCTCTCGGACCAGCCCTTGTGCTTGGACTCCCGAAATCCAACGTCGGCTACGGCTGCCCAAACCCCCTCCAAACCCTTCAGATAAGGGCCTGACGCGATCTTTCACCGCCCGCCAAAGCAAGCAGCCACTGGTACGATTTGCGCACTCAGCAGTGCGCGGTTTCATCCCCTTCCACACCCTCCAGCCCATATGTCCCGTACCGCTCCGCGGGGGCCGATCGGCCTCTACGACCCCGCCAACGAGCACGACGCGTGCGGCATCGCGCTCGTGGCGAAGCTGTGGGGCGAGGCGTCGCATGCGGTAGTAGAGAAGGCGCTGGACGCGCTCGAGAACCTCGAGCACCGTGGCGCCGAAGGGGCGGATCCCAACACCGGCGACGGCGCCGGCATCCTGCTCCAGATCCCGGACGGCTTTCTGCGCGCCGCGCTCGCCGGCGTCGAGCTGCCTGAGCCCGGGAGCTACGGGATCGGAGTCTGTTATCTGCCGCAGGACGCCGAGCGGCGCGTGGTGCTCGAGCAGCTGATCGAGGAGACGATCGAGGGCGAGGGGCAGCGCCCCATCTACTGGCGCGACGTGCCAGTCGACGACCGTCACGTGGGCCAGACCGCGCGGCTCTCGGCGCCGGTCATCCGGCAGGTCGTGATCGAGGCCTCGGACGGGCTGGAATCAGACCAGGAGGCCTTCGAGCGCAAGCTCTACGTGATTCGGCGGCTGATCGAGCGCGGCGCGGGACGCGACCTCGCGCTCCCCAGCTTCAGCTCGAAGACGATGGTCTACAAGGGGATGCTGACCGCGCCGCAGTTGCCGCGCTACTTCACCGACCTCAGAGACCCGCGCGTGGCAACCCGCCTGGCGCTGGTGCACTCGCGCTTCTCCACCAACACGTTCCCGTCCTGGGAGCTCGCGCACCCGTACCGCATGATCGCCCACAACGGCGAGGTCAACACGCTGCGCGGAAACATCAACTGGATGCGCGCGCGGGAGTCGCAGCTTCAATCAGAGCTGTTCGGCGAGGACCTGGAGAAGGTCGTGCCGGTGGTGCAGGAGGGTGGCTCTGACTCGGCGACGTTCGACAACGTGCTCGAGCTGCTGGTGCTCTCCGGGCGCTCGATCCCCCACGCGGTGATGATGATGGTGCCCGAGGCCTACCGGACGCGCAAGGACCTCGACCCCGACGTCAAGGGCTTCTACGACTTTCACTCCTGCCTGATCGAGCCCTGGGACGGCCCGGCCGCGGTGGTGTTCACCGACGGCCGCTGGGCGGGCGCCGTGCTCGATCGCAACGGGCTCCGTCCCGGCCGCTGGGTCCAGGACACCGACGGCTACGTGGTCCTGGCGTCCGAGACCGGCGTCATGACCGTGGCTCCCGAGCACGTCCAGCGCAAGGGCCGCCTGGCACCGGGCAAGATCTTCCTGCTCGACCTCGAGGACGGGCGCATCGTCGAGGACGAGGAGGTCAAGCGCCGGATCGCGCGGCGCAAGCCGTACGGCGAGTGGTACGAACGCTCGGTGGTGCACATCGACGATCTGCCCGAGCGCGATCCCCGCGTGCCGCGGATCGAGCCGCTGCGCTCAAAGCAGCTCGCGTTCGGCTACTCGCAGGAGGACCTGCGGATGATCATCGCGCCGATGGCCGCCAAGGGCGAGGAGTCCGTGGCCTCGATGGGCAACGACGCCGCGCTGGCCGTCATGTCCGACCGCCAGCCTCCACTGTTCGCGTATTTCAAGCAGCTGTTCGCGCAGGTCACCAACCCGCCGATCGACCCCATCCGCGAGCAGGTGGTGATGAGCCTCCAGGCCGGGGTCGGAGCGGAGGTCAACCTGCTGAGCCGAGACGCCGGAGCAGGCGCACCAGCTGGTGATGGACCAGCCGATCCTGCGCAACTCGCAGCTCGAGAAGCTGCGTCAGGTCTCGCACGAGGTGTTCGACGCCGCGACGATCGACATCTGACCTGGCCGATCGAGGAGGGACCGGACGGGATGGAGGCCCGGCTGGAGGACGTGTGCGAGGAGGCCGCCCGCTACGTGGACAACGGCGCCAGCATCCTGATCCTCTCCGATCGCAACCTCGGCCCGGAGCGGGTGGCGATCCCCTCGCTGCTCGCCGTGGCCGCCGTGCACCACCACCTCGTCAGGCGCGGCACCCGGCTGCGCACCGGGCTGGTCATCGAGTCCGGGGAGCCCGCGGGTCATCCACGACATGGCCACGCTGATCGGCTACGGCGCGGCGGCGATCAACCCGTACGTGATGTTCGAGTCACTCGACGAGCTCGCCGAGCGCTCGCTGCTGCCGGTGGAGCTGACGATCGAGGAGGCGGAGAGCAACATCGTCAAGGCCATCGGCAAGGGGCTGCTGAAGACGATCTCGAAGATGGGAATCTCCACGATCCAGTCCTACTGCGGGGCGCAGATCTTCGAGGCCGTGGGGCTCGAGCCGCAGCTCATCGACAAGTACTTCACCGGCACCGCCTCGCGCATCGGGGGCGTGGGCCTCGAGCAGCTCTCGACCGAGGCCATGGAGCGCCACTTCCGCGCCTACCCGCGCACGGGCCGCGAGGTCCTGCCGGTGGGCGGCGTCCTTCAGTGGCGCCGCTACGGCGAGCGCCACGTCTGGAACCCGGACACGATCGCCACGCTCCAGCACGCGGTGCAAGGCGTCAACGGCGATCCCCGCCAGACCTACGCGCAGTTCGCACAGCAGGCAAACGACGAGGCCGTGCGCCGCTCGCTGCTGCGGGGACTGATGAAGCTGCGGCCGCCGGCGAGCCGGTGGCGCTCGAGGAGGTTGAGCCGGCCGCGGAGATCGTGAAGCGCTTCACGACCGGCGCGATGTCTCTCGGCGCGCTCGGTCGGGAGGCCCACGAGACGCTGGCCATCGCCATGAACCGCCTAGGGGGCCGCTCGAACACCGGCGAGGGCGGCGAGGACCCGTCTCGCTACGTCCCGGACCCGAGCGGAGACTCGCGGCGCTCGGCGATCAAGCAGATCGCCTCCGGGCGCTTCGGCGTCCACATCCACTACCTGGTCAACGCCGACCAGCTGCAGATCAAGATGGCGCAGGGCGCAAAGCCCGGCGAGGGCGGACAGCTGCCGGGCCACAAGGTCGACGCGTACATCGCCAGGATCCGCTCATCGACGCCGGGGGTCGGGCTGATAAGCCCGCCGCCGCACCACGACATCTACTCGATCGAGGACCTCAAGCAGCTGATCTACGACCTGCGCTGCGCCAACCCGGAGGGGTCGGTGTCGGTCAAGCTGGTCTCCGAGGTCGGCGTGGGCACGGTCGCGGCGGGCGTGGCCAAGGCCAACGCCGACCACGTGACGATCGCCGGCCACGACGGCGGCACCGGCGCCGCGGTGCAGTCCTCGATCCTCGCCGCCGGCGTGCCGTGGGAGATCGGGCCTGGCCGAGACGCAGCAGACGCTGCTGATGAACGACCTGCGCAGCCGGATCACGGTGGAGGTCGACGGTGGGATGCGAACCGGCCGCGACGTAGTGGTGGGCGCGCTGCTCGGCGCCGACGAGTTCGGCTTCTCCACCGCGCCGCTGATCGCCATGGGCTGCATCCTGATGCGGGTCTGCCACCTGAATACCTGCCCGGTGGGGATCGCCACCCAGGACCCGGAGCTTCGCAAGCGCTTCCAGGGCACGCCCGAGCACGTCACCGGCTATCTGATGATGGTGGCCGAGGAGGTCAGGGAGATCATGGCCTCGCTCGGGATCCGCCGCTTCGAGGATCTGATCGGACGCACCGAGCTGCTCGACATGGACGAGGCGATCGAGCACTGGAAGGCGCGGCGCGTCGATCTGTCGATGGTGCTGAGCACGCCCGAGCTGCCGCCGGAGGCCCCGCGGCGCCGCACGCGTCCCCAGTTGCCGGTGCTCGACGACGCGCTCGACTGGGAGCTGGTCAACAAATGCGCACCCGCGCTCGAGCGCTCCGAGCAGGTGCGGCTCGGTCCCGTGCTGGTGCGAAACGTCAACCGCACGGTCGGCGGAATCCTGAGCGGCGAGATCGCCCGCCGTCACGGCGTGCGCGGACTTCCGGAGGGGACAATCGAGGTCGCATTTTCGGGCTCCGCCGGTCAGAGCTTCGCCGCCTGGCTGGCGCCCGGGGTGACGTTCTCGCTGCGCGGCGAGACCAACGACTACACGGGCAAGGGCCTCTCGGGCGGCGTCGTCGCCGTGCGCCCGCCCGAGCGGGCCCGCTTCCGGGCCGAGGAGAACATGCTGGTCGGCAACACCGTGCTGTACGGCGCCACCGCGGGGCGGGCGTTCTTCCGGGGGCTGGCCGGCGAGCGCTTCGCGGTGCGCAACTCGGGCGTCAACGCCGTCGTGGAAGGCGTGGGCGATCACGGCTGCGAGTACATGACGGGCGGGCGGGTCGTGGTGCTGGGCCGCACCGGGCGTAACTTCGCCGCCGGCATGAGCGGCGGCATCGCCTACGTCTACGACGTGGACCGCCGCTTCGAGGGCCGCTGCAACCTCGAGCTGGTGGACCTCGAGAAGATGACCGACGAGGACTCGGAGCAGGTGCGGGCGCTGATCTCGGAGCACGTGGCGCGCACCGGCTCGCTCGTCGGGCGCAACGTCCTGGCCTCCTGGGATCGCGCCGTCGATCGCTTCGTGAAGGTCATGCCGCGCGACTACCGGCGTGTGCTCGCCGAGCGCGAGGCGGAGGCCGAGGGCGAAGCGGCGGTCGCGGCCGGTTGACGCCGTCCATAGAATGGCCCGCTCGGGGCCGCTTGAGAAAAGGAGTGACGGTGAAGCGTCCGGTTCACAGAGCGGCCGGGATCCTTGCGGTGGCGGTGCTGGTGGCGATCGGCGGCTCGGGGAGCGCTGCCGCCGCGCCGGCACGCAGCCGCCCGCCCAACCCGAGAATCGTGCAGAGCCTCGACAGCGTCGTGAGCGCGATCAGCGCGCTGCGGACCCCGGGGTTCGTCGTGGGCGTGACCGGCGGGGGCGCCGGCAGCTACGAGCGGGCCGTGGGCATGGCGAACGTGGGCACCAATCAGCCCATGACGCTGAGCACCCATTTCCGGATCGGGAGCATCAGCAAGACGTTCACCGCGACGGTCATCCTGAAGCTCATCCAGGCCCACCGCCTGCGCCTCAGCGACCGGCTCTCGCGCTGGGAGCCGCAGGTGCCGAACGCCAGGCAGATCACGATCAAGATGCTGCTCAACATGACCAGCGGGATCTGGGACGAGGGTGGCGTGGGGCCGCAGGGACAGCTCTCCTCCCTTGGCAAGCTTCCTGGGTCAGTACTGCAACCAGGCGGCGAGCGCGCAGTGCAGTCAGTACTTCTCGCCCCAGCAGATCGTCAACCTGGCGATTCAGGACAGCCGCGATGTCACGCAAGGGGCTGCCTATCCGCCGGGGGTCTGGTACTACTCGGACACCAACTACGTGATCCTGGGGATCATCGCCCAGAAGGTCACCGGGGAAGCCCTTCGGGGTGCTCCTCAGGCGGCTGGTTTTCAACCCGCTGCACCTCGAGGCAGACGAGCTTTCCCACGCGCAGCCTCACGCTGCCCTCACCCGCGGCGACCGGCTACAAGATGGACGTCAACGACAAGGGCAAGTTCGTCGGCTACGTCCCGCAGCAGGAGCCGAGCCCCTCGATCCTGTTCGGAGCCGGAAACATCGTCTCCACGCTGCACGACCTCCAGGTCTGGGCCCGAGCGCTGGCCACAGGGCAATTGCTCTCGCCCGCCATGCAGCGGCTGAGGCTCCAGCTGCTGCAGACCGGGCATCCAGTTCTCGCCGCTGGTCGGGACCAGCGCCACGATCGGGCTGCCGGTCCAGTATGGCCTGGGCATCGCCGACGCCGGCGGGATGCTCGGCCACAACGGCGAGGTGCCGGGCTTCACCACCGAGATGTGGTACCTGCCCGCTGACCGCGGAACCGTGGTCGCCTTTTTCAACAGCGTCACCTCGTGTCAGACGGCACCCCAGACTCCGGCCGTGCTCGCCGACTCGGCATTCGCCTCACTGGCACAGGCCGCGTTCGGCCCCGCGCTGAAACGAGCCGGACTGACTGCGCCGGCCACCTGTTCGGTCCCCGGCAGCTAGCGGCCCGCTACGCTCCCCTGCCCGATGGGCGAGCTTGGTGCTTTTCTCAAGATCCACCGGGTTGGCTTTGACAAGCGCGACCCGCACGAGCGCGTACACGATTACCGCCAGTACTTCGACCTTGCGCCGGAGGACGAGCTCAGGCGACAGGGCGCCAGGTGCATGGACTGCGGGATCCCCTTCTGCCACGAGGGCTGCCCGCTGGGCAACCTGATCCCGGACTGGAACGACCTCGTCTACCGCGACAAGTGGCGCGACGCGATCGAGCAGCTGCACGCCACCAACAACTTCCCCGAGTTCACCGGGCTGATCTGTCCCGCGCCGTGCGAGTCGGCCTGCGTTCTGGCGATCAACGACGAGCCGGTGACGATCGAGCAGATCGAGCTGGCCATCGTCGAGCGGGCCTTCTCCGAGGGTTGGGTCGTGGCCGAACCGCCGGACCGCCGCAGCGGCAAGACCGTGGCCGTCATCGGCTCGGGCCCGGCCGGCCTGGCGGTTGCCGCCGAGCTCAACAAGTCGGGACACGAGGTCACCGTCTACGAGCGCGACGAGGGGCCGGGTGGCCTGCTGCGTTTCGGCGTCCCGGACGCCAAGCTCGAGAAATGGATCATCGACCGCCGCGTGGCGATCATGGAGCAGGAGGGCATCCGCTTCGTCTACGACGTCGACGTGGGCCGCGACACGTCGACGCGCGAACTCCACGAGCAGTACGACGCCGTGGTGCTCAGCACCGGTTCGCGCGTGTCGCGTGACCTCGACGCGCCGGGCCGCGAGCTGCGCGGCATCCACTTCGCGATGGACTACCTCTACCAGCGCAACCGGTGGGTCGCCGCCGAGCAGGGACGCCGCTACCGGCCCACTGCACCGGAGCGCGAGATCAGCGCCGCGGGCAAGCAGGTGATCGTGATCGGCGGCGGCGACACGGGCATGGACTGCATCTCAAACGCGCACCGCGAGGGCGCGAGCAAGGTGACGATGCTCGACGTCTACGAGCAGCTCCCCACCGACGGCCACGACCCTCGCCATCCGTGGCCGCTGCCGCCCAAGCGCACGCCGACGACCTACGCCCTCGACGAGGGCGGCAAGCGGCGCTGGGGCACGGAGGTCACCGGCTTCGGCGGCAAGGACGGCCACGTGAGCCACGTCTACGCCAGGAAGGTGACGGGCACCTCCTCGCGCGATCTGACGCCGGTTCCCGGCAGCGAGTTCGTCCTCGAGGCCGACCTGGCTCTGATCGCGATCGGCTTTGAGCACCCCGACCATGACGGGGCGGTGGCCGAGTTCGATCTGGCGCTCGATCGCCGCGGCAACATCCGCACGTCCCAGACCTACCGCACCTCGCAGGAGCGGATCTACGCCTGCGGCGATGCGCGCATCGGCCAGTCGCTCGTCGTCACCGCGATCGCCGAGGGTCGTAGGTGTGCGCGCATCGTCAACAAGGACCTCGGCGGCAGCCCGATGGATGCGGACCGCGAGATGCTGGCGCTCGGGGCCTGGAGCGGCGAGGCCGACCGCACGCTGCGCCACGAGGCGGAGGCCGCGGGGACGGTGAGACCAGGCGAGGAATTCTTCAGCGGTCCAGGGACGCGCCCGCTGACGATTGTCCAAACCTAACCCCTTTAGCAATCCTTTAGCCAAACTCGTTGATCGGCGGACGAAGTTGGTGTAGGCTCGCTAAAAGGCCGGTCATCGCCGCCTTCCCGGGTGCATGGGGACGGCGAATGTGAGGGTTTATCATTGAGCTTGGGACGGGGAAACTCGCCCCTGTCGGTCAGGGAACTGCGCCCCCACTTCCCTGACTCTCCGGGGGGCCCAGATGGATCTGGGTCCCCCGGGCCTTTTAATGGGTCGGGCCGGCTCATGAGCCGAGCCGCCGGGCCGATCATGATCGGCCCGGGGCTGGCGATCATGATCGCCAGCCATCATGATGCAGTCGTGCCCAACTTCTGCCGCCACAACCGCCTGCTGCAGAACTGCCCGATCTGCTCGCGCGAGCAGCACCTGGAGATGCGCCCGGTGATCACCTCGGCCGTGCCCGGCAGCTCGGCGCCGCCGCGGCCGCAGCGCGAGCGCCGTTCGCGCGCCACCACGGCCTCACGCGCAAACGAGCCGGGCGGCGTACGCGTCCGCCGCCTGACCCGCGCCGCGGACGACGGCTATCGGTCGCCGCTCGCCCCGGGGCTGCGCTCGAGCGCCGATGCCCAGCGGCTGGCCGAGGAGCTGGCTTTCGCCGCGGGCAGGCTTGCCCGCCTCGAGACGGCCCCGCCCGGGCTCTACGGTCGAGGTGGCCGCCGCCGGCGACGCCGAGGAGCGGGCGTGGCTCGCGTTCCAGATCGCATACCTCTGCCCGCTCGATGGCGAGGAGCCGTTCGCGGGCATCGAGAGCGCCAGAACGTCCTGGGCTTCCGGTCTGATCCCCGACCTCGAGGGCGTCCCCACCGGACCGCGCACCGCCCACGATCCCGCGCGCGGCATGCAGACGCTCGAGGCCTACCGTTCGTGGGCGGCCCGCGCGGGCTCGCAGACCCAGGCGTTCACCGGCGAGCCCGCGTGGTCGCCCGAGCGCCGCTTCGCGCGGGCGTTCGAGCGGCTTGGCGCTGCCGGGACTGCACCGCGACGCGCGCTACGACCTGCTGGTGACCCTGGGCTCGCTCGGGGTGTTCGAGCTGCGTGCGGGCACGCTGGAGCTCGGCAGCTCGCCACGTCGAGCACCGTCACCGCCGCCGCCAAGCGCGCGCTGGGGATCGGCGATCCGCTGCTGCTGGAGCGGCGGGCGACGGCGCTGGCGGAGGCTTGCCGCGTGCCGCTCGCGGCGCTCGACCTCGGCTTCTATTAGCTGGCCGAGCGCGGCGAGCGCGTCACGCTGGGGATGGGCAGCGCGAGCGACCCGGACGCGGCGGCCCTCGATAACGCGAGCAGAGCGCTCGGGCTGTGACGTCTCGCCGGATCGTCCCGCTCCTCCTCGCGGCCGCGGCGGTGTCGCTGCTGTGGGCCGCGCCCGCCGGCGCCGCCACTCCGCGCATCATCTGTCCGCTGGTCACCTCGTGCTGCCCGTTGCCCATCGCCACACCCACCCCGTCGCCATCCGTGTGCTGCGCGCCGCCGAGCACTCTCTGCCTGGCCCTGCCGACGATCGCCTCGACTCCCGAGCCGTCGCTCGCCGGCCGGCCGGTGACCGTCTCCGGCTGGTCCCGAGCGGGGCCTCGGGAAGCGCAGGTGATCCTCTGGCAGAAGCTTCCCGGGGCGGTGGGCTTCCAGTCGGTGGCCAGGACCGTCACAAACTCCTCGGGCCAGTACGCGTTCGCCCTGGGACCGGCGCCGTTGACACAGACCGGCATTGGTACGTGACCGCGTCCGGGGAGCACAGCGCGACGATCGACCAGCACGTGGCGGCGCAGGTGACGCTCACGCGCTCGCTGCACGTGCACGTGACTCCGAATCACGCCGGCGAGCGGGTCTGGCTCGAGCAGAGCGAGAGCGGGGGGTGGACGGTGATCGCGCGGGCGCGCTTGAACGGCTCGTCGAGCGCGGTGCTGACCGCCGCGGTTTCGGCGAACCGACCGGTCAAGCTGCGGGCCGTATTGCCCGGCGACGGGCGAAACGTCACCTCGTACTCCGGCGTCATTCGCCCCTAGCGGCTCCGTCCGACCCACCTCCTACCTTCTGCGGCGTCCGCATCCTCGAGCCGGAGGCTCGCCATGTCACTGTGCTTCATCGAACCGCAGAACGCGATCAGGGTTATCGCCGAGTCGGTCGGCCGGGAGGCGCGCCGCCAGATCCTCGGGGAGGTGGTGCGTGCGTGGGTCGATGAGATTCCCGACTCGGAGCTCGAGTCGCACTACGCCAAAGCCGTCGCGGACCTCGACGAGCACGATCTGTCACTGCTGGCCGCGTGGCACGCCTCGCTCGAGGTGGGCCATCCCCTCCCGAACAAGGAGTTCCTGGTCAACGTGTTCCCGTCGCTGGGCGAGAACCGGCGCGAGGCACTGAAGATCGCGGCGGGCTTCCGCGGCGAGGAGGCCTTCGAGGCGGGGGTGGGCGAGGAGCAGGCGTTCGACACCGTGCTGCCCTGGCTCTCGGAGGAACGCTGCCTCGAGCTGGCCCGCGAGTGCCTCGAGCTCTACTGCTGGGACCGCCTGGGGATCGACAACTAGTGGCCCCGAACTAGGAAGTCCGGCCGGCGCCGTCGAGCGCCGCCTCGATCTCGGCGATCGCCTGCTCGTTGGAGCGGAACCACACCGAGCGCATCCCGAGCTCCCGCGCCGCCTGGCAGTTGACCTCCACGTCGTCGACGAACAGCGCCGCCGCGGGCTCGATACCGAGGCGCTCGAGCGTCAGCTCGTAGATCCGCCGCTCGGGCTTGCGGGCGCCGACGAACGCCGAGTCGACGACGACCTCGAACAGCTCATCGACCGGCAGCTTCGCGCGCCAGCGCTGCTCCCACTCGCGGACGTTGTTGGTGCAGATCGCCAGCCGGTAACCGCGGGCGGCCAGCGTGCGCATGAAGGCGATCATCTCCTGGTTCGGGTGCAGGTGCTCGAAGTAGCGCTCGCCGAAGCCGCGGAGCTCGACCTCCCGCCCGAGCTGCGCGCTCAGCTGGGCGCCGAGGGTCTCCAGAAACGCCGCCTCGGTCATCCGCCCCGTCTCCAGCTCGAACAGGGGGTGGACCCCGTCGCGCTCAAAGATCTTGGCCATCGCCATGCCGAGCTGCTCGAGCGACAGGCCAGACGCCTCCTGGAAGGCGGTGAACGAGTCGAGCAGCGGGGAGGTCAGGACGCCGCCGAAATCGCTGATCACGGCCTCGATCATCGCGCCCGCGCCAGCACGTACACGCCCGCCCCCTGGCGTCCGCGCGAGTGCCAGCGAAACAGCGCCGCGTGCACGGTGAGGCCATCGCCTTCGTAGCTCCCGCGGGGGCCGATCGCCTCGCCGGCGGCGCGGCGGGGACGCGGCTCCTCGGCCTCATCCTCGCTCTCGTCCTCGGCCGCCGCAGCCTGCTCGGGCCAGAGCTCGAAGCTCGCTCGCGCCGGGAGCCCGCCCTCGAGGTAAGTGGTCGAGAGCCGAGGGTCGGCAACTGCAAGCGCGTGGCCCTCCTCGAACGCCGATGCACTGAGAACGTCGTCGGCGTGGCTCGCGGCGCCGCGAGGGCGAGCGGCGAGCACGGCCATTCCCTGGTCTGGCGCGAACCAAGCCGCGACGTCGCGGACGGACTCAAACTCCTCGAGCGCGACGCGGTCCCGTGCGCCCCGTATTCCAAGGCAATCGATCTCCCGGTCGGCGCCGAGCGCCTGGAGGCGGCCCTGGATCCGTACCAGCTGGTCGAAGCCGCCGGGGACGTCGGCGGGCTGGCTCTCCGGCAGGCTTCGAAGCTCTACGCCCTGGCCGGATAGCTCCCAGGCAGCGGCATCATCCGTGGCGTTGATCGTGGCGGCGGGCTCGAGTGGGTGCACTTCGGTGCCGTCGCCGAACAGCGAGAACGCGGCGCGGCCAACGTCGAGCGTCCAGGCCGATCCCCAGACGCCGGTCTCCAGGTCGCCGAAGCTGAGCGCGCGAAAGCCCATAGCGCTCAAGCCTAGTGACGGGGTTTCTTTCGCGGGGCTAGGCGAACGTCGGCGCCGGGCCGTCGATGCGGACACCCGGAAGCCGGTGGAGCCCCACGACCTGGATCAGCGTGTGGATCTGCGGTCTGGCGCCGCGGAGGCTGATCCCCCGACCGTGGCCCCGCAGCCGGCGGGCGACCATCGCCAGATCGAGCATCAGCGAGGCATCGGCGAACACGAGCTCCGAGAGATCGACGATCACGTCTGCGCCGGAGCGGATCGCCCGGGACATCGCCGGGCGGCGAAAGCCCTGGGTGGCCCGGTCTTCGTCTCCTCGGCAGAGCAGTGTGGGGGGCGTGTCGACGAACTCGACGATCCGCACAACCTACCCGAACTTGCGAATTTCCGGCAAGAGCTGCAACGGCGCTCTCGTAGAATCAACGCCATGGCAACAGAAGAGGACGTTACAGACGCGCTGCGCGACGTGATCGACCCCGAGCTGGGCCTCGACTTCGTGGAGCTGGGCTTGATCTACGGCGTCGAGGTCGAGGACGGCACCGTCAAGGTGACCTACACCCTCACCAGCCCGGGCTGTCCGATCGGGCCGCAGGTGTCCGAGCAGATCGAGGAGTTCGTCTCCGAGCTCGACGGAGTGCAGGAGGTCCAGTCGACGATGACCTTCTCCCCGCCGTGGACGCCCGAGCGGATGAGCGACGACGCCAAGTTCGCGCTCGGGTTCTAGGGCCTGACGGGCGTCGCCAACAGCACAGCGAGCGGGATCGAAGTGCTCCAGAAGTGGATCTCGCTCGTCCGGAAGTGCTGGTGGGGGAGCTGTCGCCTGAGCTTCGCCAGGACGGAGGCGTCGGTCGCCTTGCGCGGCCAGACGATCAGCCAGATCCGCTTGTGCTGCCTGAAGACCATCGGGATCCTCGGGTCGTGAATCCCCAGCAGCTCGAGCTTGGGCCTGAGCTTGCGGATGTCGTAGTAGAAGATCGGCGTGTCTGTCAGGGGGATCTCCGGAGACAAGATGATGTCGCCGGGCCGCTCGCGGGATCTGATGTACTCAACCACCGGACGGGTCGGGGCATAGAAGCCCGACGTGCTGTGGTCATCGACGGTTCCCGCGATCGCCACCGCCACGGCGGCGATCGCCAGCGAGGCGCCGCCCGGCGCCGGGAGCCTGAAGCACGCGGCGGCGATCAGCGTGAGAAGGAACGGCGCCGTGACCACCGTGTAGCGCGTGATCAGGATGTGCTTGCCGGTCAAGTCGAGCACGAACAGCCCGAGCACGCCGAACACCCCGAGCGCCACCAGCAGCCACCGCTCCGTGAGGGGCTTCTGGCGCCAGATCACCAGCGATAGCACGGCCCAGAGAACGACCAGCGCGCCGGCAACGCTTCGTACGCTGACCGGGGCGCCCACTCGCGTGCCGAATGGCGTCCCGATCACCGAGACGACGTTGTTCAAGTTGATGGCGCCCTTGATCGCCCCGCCGTTGGGGAAGATGCTGAACTGCTGTAGCAACAGCGGCGTCACCGCGGCAAAGGCGATCACGCACGCGGCGATGAACGCGATGCGCTGGCGGGGGGAGAGCGTCTTGCGCATCCCGACCCACACCGCCAGCGGCAGCAGCACGGAGACCGCCGTGTAGTGAAGCCAGATCGCGACCACGGCCGAGGCAGCGCCCAGCACGAGAAGCGGCGTGCGGCGCTCGGCGGCGTGGCCGGCGCGCACGGTGGCGCCTACGCAAATCGTCAGCGCCAGCAGCGAGGAAGATGTAGACCCGCGTCTCCTGGGCGTAGGCCAGGATCAGCGGGCTGAGCGCGCACAGCGCCGCGGCGGCCAGTGCCTCCAGCCGCCTGACGAACGCCTGCGCCATCCAGTAGGTGGCCCACACGACCCCGATACCCGCCACCGCGGAGGGCAGCCGCGTCACCCACTCCGTTTCCGTGCCGGTGAGCTTCAGCCACCCGTGGAGGAACACGAAATAGGTCCACGGCGTCGTCTCCGTGTGCCCCACCTGATGGAGGATCGTGCCGAGGGCGGGCGCCGAGTGCAGCACGCTGAAGGCCTCGTCGATGAAGTAGCTCGAGGAGCCGAGCTGCCAGAAGAAGTTCAGCCCCGCCAGCACGAGGATCGCGGGCAGGGCCCAGCGCGCGAGCTCGGAGCGCTCGTCTAACCAGTCCCGGCCACCGCCGCGACTGCGGGCCGGATCGATCGTCGTAGCAGACATATGTGCGCCTTCTCTTTCGGCGCGGAATGCTACGGCTCGCGGTGGCCGCCAAGCCCCGTGTTTATTGGCCGCTTAGCTACTACTCGAAATGGGGGCCGAGCTCGCGTCGCAGGTCGATCGCCCTGATGGCGTGCTCGTCGGGCAGCTTCTCGAGGATCTGTGAGACGACCCGTTTGACGTCCCGCTCCTCGTGGCCCAGGTCGTCGAACAGCGAGCGCAGCGCGGTGTAGAGGATCTTCAGCTGGGCCTCGGTGAGATCGAGCCGGTAGGCGATATCCCCGGGCCTGATGGGCTCATCCGTCATGGGAGTCCGGCGGCGAGGGCGACCTGCGCCCTCGCCCGCGCTTGGCGCGCATGTCGGCGGCCGGACCCCGCTTGGGTCGCGTCGTGGCGCCCGGGAAGATCGGCGTCGGCGCGCCGTTGCCCGAAGCTGAGGATTCGCGTGCTCGGGCTCCTCGCGCTCCTGGGGCTCTTTCGCCGCCGCCGGCGGGCGACCGTTCGCCCGCGCCGCCCGGAGCAGCTCGTCGAGCGATTCGTCGATCCCTTCGGCCACCACGTCGATGTCGGGCAGCGCGTCGTAATCGCCCAGCAGGCCGTACTCCAGCTGCCCGTTGTAGGACATGATCGCCACCGCCAGCGCGTGATGATCGGGCAGGAAGGCCACCGGGAACAGATCCTTCAGCTCGCGGCCGAGGACGTAGAGCGGGAACTGGGGCCCTGGAATGTTGGTCACGATCAGGTTGAAGAGCCGGGTCGAGAACTGAAGCCGCGAAGCCTGGGCCAGGATCGTGGGCGGCGCGAGGTTGTTGACCCGGGCGATCGTCGCCGCGCCCACGGCCTGCTTTGACTCTTTCAGGCCGTCCATCGCCTGGCGGATGAACCGCAGGCGGGCGACCGGATCCGAGATGTAGACGGGCAGCGGTCCGCGCATCGCCGTCAATTGGTTTCCGAGCGTGTGGCGCTGTGAGTCGGTCCTGACGGAGACGGGCACCAGGGCGCGCATCTCCAGCCCTTCGGTGCGGATCCTGCGGGAGTGAAGCCAGCGCGCGAGCGCGCCCGAGACGACGGTCAGAACCACGTCGTTGACCGTCCCGCCCAGCGCGTCCTTCACTTCCTTGTAGTCCTCGAGCCGCTGACGGACCACGCGAAAGCGACGGTGAGGGCCGATCTC
Source organism: uncultured Actinomycetes bacterium (assembly GCA_963846075.1). Classification (GTDB taxonomy): domain Bacteria; phylum Actinomycetota; class Thermoleophilia; order Solirubrobacterales; family Solirubrobacteraceae; genus Palsa-465. The sequence goes on from CAWJUS010000022.1 coordinate 24,394, forward strand.
CACGTTCAGGGGGCTGTCGGGCGCCGGGTTGAGCCCGGCCCAGACGAGCTCGCCCAGCCCTTCGGCGGCCTCGGCCAGAAGCCCGGCGGTGTTGGCGGGCCGGGTCGCGGCCCTCAGCGTTCGCTCCACGAGGTCGAGCGCCGTCCCCACGAAGCCTCTGAGCTCACCGAGGATGAGCTCCGCCGCCGAGGGCTCCCGGTGCGGCTGCCAGGGCTCGAGCTCGGTCCCCGGAGGCGGCTTCGGCGCCCGCTCCACGTCCAGCAGCACCGTGGCCAGATCGACGCCCGAGACGCCGTCGACCAGCGAATGGTGCGTCTTGAACACGAGCGCGAAGCGGCCGCCCTCCAACCCCTCGACCAGCCAGCTTTCCCACAGGGGCTTCGAGCGGTCGAGTCGCTGGGAGACCAGCCTGGCGGCCAGCAGAAAGAGCTGCTCTTCGCTGCCCGGCGAGGGCAGCGCGGTGTGACGAACGTGATACTCGAGGTTGAAGTTGGGGTCATCGACCCACAGCGGCCGGCCCGTGTCGAACGGCGGCGTCGCCAGCCTCTGGCGGTAGCGGGGAACGAGGTGCAGCCGGCCGCGGACGTGGTCCAGGTAGTCCTCGAAGTCCGGCGGCGGCCCCTCGAACACCAGCACGCCGCCGATGTGCATGTGCGACGCCTGCCCCTCCTGGTGCAGGAACGAGGCGTCGATGGAGGTGAGGCGGTCGAGGTGCGCCTGAGGCATTGGAGTACGAAGGGTACGCTGTGGGGCAGTGGCGTGGGATTTCTCCACCGAGCCCGAGTTCCAGCGCCAGCTGGACTGGATGGCTCAGTTCGTACGTGAAGAGATCTGGCCGCTGGAGACGCTGCTCGACGAGCTCGGGGCCGACGGACTCGAGCGGGCGATGGCGCCGCTGCGAGACGAGGTCAATGCACGCGGCCTGTGGGCCGCGCACCTTGGCCCGGACCTGGGCGGACAGGGATTCGGCCAGGTCAAGCTGGGCCTGATGCACGAGATCCTCGGTACCTCGCCGATCGCCCCGCTGGCGTTCGGCAACGCCGCCCCCGACTCGGGCAATTCGGAGATCCTGGCGATCGCGGGCACGCCGGAGCAGAAAGAGCGCTACCTCTATCCGCTGCTGGCCGGGGATCTGCGCTCCGCCTTCAGCATGACCGAGCCCGACGCCGCCGGGTCCGATCCCACGCTCCTTCAGACCCGCGCCGCGCGCGAAGGCCAGGGCTGGGTTCTCAATGGCCACAAGTGGTTCTCCTCGAATGGCTCGATCGCCGACTTCCTGATCGTGATGGCGGTGACCGACCCCGACGCCCGGCCGCACCAGCGGGCCTCGATGTTCATCGTCGACGCCGACACGCCGGGCGTCAACGTCATCCGCGACGTGGCGACGATGGAGCACCCCTGGGAGAGCTTCGGCCGCTACGGCAACCACGCCGAGATCCTCTACGACGGCGTGCGCCTCGGCCCCGATGCGCTCCTCGGTGCTGAGGGCGCCGGTTTTCTGATCTCCCAGCAGCGGCTCTATCCGGGGCGCATTCACCACTGCATGCGTTGGCTGGGAGTGGCCCGGCGGGCGTTCGACATGCTCTGTGAGCGTTCGCTGTACCGCTACGCGCACGGCGCGACGCTGGGCATGCACCAGTCGGTCCAGAACTGGATCGCGGACTCCACGGCCCAGATGCAGGCGGCGCGGCTGATGACATTACACGCCGCCTGGAAGATGGACAACGAGGGCGTGTCCGCGGCGCGCACCGACATCGCCCTGATCAAGTTCTTCGGCGCCCAGGTGCTGCACGACGTGATCGATCGTGCGATACAAGCCCACGGCGCGCTCGGCTACTCCACCGACCTGCCACTCGAGGCCATGTACCGCTACGCCCGCGCCGCCCGCATCTACGACGGCCCCGACGAGGTCCACCGGGCCTCCGTCGCCCGCAGCGTGCTCCGCGGCTTCGAAGCGCCGCGCGACGACGTGCCGTCCGAGCTCATCCCGCGCCGGCGCGAGGCGGCTCGGGCCCGGTTCGCCGACCTGCTGGAGTCGGTGACCGCCAACGACTAGCCCGGCCTTAGCCGAGACTGAGGTCGCCTCCTACACTCTCGTAACCAATGTCGAGCGCTCCGGACAAGCTATTGCTGGCCGCGCCGCGCGGGTACTGCGCGGGTGTCGACCGGGCCGTGCAGACCGTGGAACGGGCTCTGGAGCTCCACGGCGCGCCGGTCTACGTGCGCAAGGAGATCGTCCACAACAAGCACGTCGTCGAGCAGCTGCGGACACGCGGCGCGATCTTCGTCGATTCGGAGACCGACGTCCCCGAGGGCGCCACCGTGGTGTTCTCCGCCCACGGCGTCGCTCCCAGCGTCCACGCCAATGCCAGCGCCCGGGCGCTTCAGACGATCGACGCCACCTGCCCCCTGGTCACGAAGGTCCACGTGGAGGCCAGGAAGTTCGCCGCCGAGGGCTACACGATCGTGCTCGTGGGGCACGCCGGCCACGAGGAGGTCG
>CAWJUS010000023.1:0-62362 GCA_963846075.1 uncultured Actinomycetes bacterium
GGCCGAGCGCGGTGCCCACGAGCACCTGCAGCAAGAGCTCGCCGGCGCCCAGCTCGGCCCGCACACCGGCGACGAGCTCGATCCCGATGATCGTCGCCACCATCGTCCACAGCGCGGCGTTGATCGCCGTGGTCAGGTCGGCCTGCGCCGCCCAGCAGATCAGCACGGCGAGCACCGGCAGCGCCGCGCCGCCCAGGATCGGAAGCTCGTGAAGCATGCTGCGGGCCAGCCCCATCGGGGTCAGGTGGTCGCTCTCGCGCAGCCGGCGGGACGCGTACTCGGCGTAGCTGTGCGCCAGCCAGTTGATCAGCATCGCCAGCCCCAGTGCGGCGAGCGTCGTGGCATAGGTCTCGCGCCTGAGCCGCTGTGCCGCCAGCAGCACGCTGACGGTGATGACCCCGTAGATCGCGGCGCGGACGTTCGTCGTCACGCGCGCATTCTCGCGGCCGAGCGCGACATCCCGCTATAACGCCTCCATGGCCGACGTCCGCCTTCGCTTCCTGGGCAGCGGCGATGCGTTCTCCAGCGCCGGCCGCCTTCAGACTTGCCTCCAGCTCGAGGGAGCGGGCGAGCGGCTGTTGATCGACTGCGGGGCCACCGCGCTCGCGGGACTGAAGCGCGAGCGTATCGATCCCTCCTCGATCGGCTTCGTGGCGATCAGCCATCTGCACGGCGACCACTTCGGGGGCCTGCCGTGGCTGCTCATCGACGGTCGCTTCTCCGGTCGCTCAAAGCCACTGGTGGTGGCCGGCCCGCCGGGCATCGAGGAGCGCTTCGAGCGGGCGCTGGAGGCGCTCTACCCGGGCGCGCTGGGCGCCGAGCTCCCGTTCGAGCTGCGCTTCGAGGAGCTCTCGAGCGGAACGAGCCACGAATTTGGACCGGCGCGGCTCGCCCCGTTCGACGTGATCCACAAAAGCGGCGCTCCGAGCTACGCGCTGCGCATCGACTACGGCGGCAGGGTGGTCGCCTACTCGGGAGACACCGAGTGGACCGACAGCCTGATCGACGCTTCCCGCGGCAGCGACGTGTTCGTCTGCGAGTGCAACGACTTCGACCAGCGGGTGCCCGGCCACCTGAACTACCGCACGCTGGAGGCAAAGCGCCAGGAGCTCGACTGCCGGCGCCTGATCCTCACCCACATGGGCCCGGATATGCTCGCCCACCTCGGCGGCGCCTCGTTCGAGTCCGAAGATTTGATGGACGCCGCGTTCGAGACCGCGGAGGATGGGATGGTCGTCTCGCTGTGAGGCACCGCTGCAACCAATCGAAAGGAGCTGATTTGGCCACCAACTCGCCCATGCAACTAGGGATGGTCGGCCTCGGCCGGATGGGCGCCGGTCTCGTGCGGCGCCTGATGCACGACGGCCACCGCTGCGTGGCCTACGACGTCTCCGCCGACGCCGTGCAGGCCGTGGAGAAGGACGGCGCCACCGGCGCCTCGTCGCTGGAGGAGTTCGCCGCCAAGCTCGAGAAGCCCCGGGCGGCGTGGGTGATGGTCCCGGCGGGCCAGATCACCGACCAGACGATCGCCTCGCTGGCGGAGGTGCTGGAGCCCGGTGACACGATCATCGACGGCGGCAACACCTACTACCACGACGACCTCCGCCACGCCGCGGCGCTCAAGGAGAAGGGCATCCACCACATCGACGTGGGCACGAGCGGCGGCGTATGGGGGATCGAGCGAGGGTTCTGCCTGATGATCGGCGGCGAGCAGGAGCCGGTCCGGCGCCTCGATCCGATCTTCGCCTCGATCGCGCCGGGCGTCGACGCGGCGCCGCGCACCCCGGGCAGGAGCGGCGACCCGTCACAGGCCGAGCAGGGCTACCTCCACTGCGGCCCCAACGGCGCCGGCCACTTCGTGAAGATGGTCCACAACGGCATCGAGTACGGGGTGATGGCCGCCTACGCCGAGGGTCTCAACGTCATCAAGAACGCCGACGCCGGCACCCGCCAGCGCCAGCAAGACGCCGAGACCGCGCCGATGGAGCAGCCCGCCTTCTACCAGTACGACATCAACACCGCGGAGGTGGCTGAGGTCTGGCGCCGGGGCAGCGTGATCGCGTCATGGCTGCTCGACCTGACGGCCGACGCGCTTCATAGATCCCCTGGGCTCGACGATTTCGCCGGCCGGGTGTCGGACTCGGGCGAGGGACGCTGGACTTCGATCGCGGCGATCGACACCGGCGTCCCGGCGCCGGTGCTGACCACCGCGCTCTACTCGCGGTTCGCCTCGCGCAACCTCGACGAGTTCGCCAACAAGATCCTGTCCGCGATGCGCAAGGAGTTCGGCGGACACCAGGAGCGGCCGGCCTAGGAGCGCTGCTGAGAGCTCTAGCCGCCTTCCTCCGAGCCCACCTCGAACCACACCCGGTTGCCGCCGACGTCGTCCACTCCCCAGCGCAGGGCCTGCCTATCGACGAGAAACAGGCCGTAACCAGAGCCACTCAGACGGGGTCCGGCGGAGTGGTGGCCTCAAACCCGTCTCCGCGGTCGGTGACCTCCACCCGGAAGATCTCCTGCCCCTGCCCGCGCGAGGAGCCGGACATTGGTCGGGGGCTCCACCTCGGGATGGATCACGGCGTTTGTGACGACTTCCGAGACGAGCAGCGTGACCGTCGCCGATATTGACTCGGGGATGTCTCGGGTCTCGCAGAACGCCGAGATCGCCGTCCTGGCGACGGCCGGAGCGTCCTCGCCATGCTCGATGACCAGCGTCAGGACCGCGCTGTCCTGGTGGCCGGATGGCTTGTGCACCGCCGAGTTCATTGCCCTCACGGGGCGCGAAAGGCAGGTTGACGTCGGCTCCGGTGGCCCGAAGGACGAGTGCGGCGCTCTCGTCCTGGGGAGGTTTGAGCGTCAGCCGCCACGACTGCTGCACTGCCTTGTTGTTGAGTTCGATGAGGAGCCGAAGACCCGTGGAGTCCATGAACGCCATGTCTCCGAGATCGAGGGTCAGGTCGGTGACGCCGTCGCTCAGTTGTTTGTTGATTTGCTCCGAGAGCGGCTGCACCGTGGACATGTCGAGCTCGCCGGTGATCGAAACCGTGAGTGCCGCGCCGGCGCGTTCCTCGTTGATCTCGAATTTGGTTGGGCGGGCCATTGGTTCAGTGCGAGCCGGCGATCGCCTCTACGGCCCTCGCTCTTCGCGCGAGCATCCCCCGCTGCGCTTGTCGGGTCGGAAGCCGGCGCAGCGCCAGGACGGCCGTGTCGTCGGCATTCGGGCCGACCTGGAAGTCGTCAACCGCCTCGGTCAGCAGCCTGAGTATCTCGGATGCGGATCGTTCGCCGCACCGGCCGAGCGTTTCCATCAGCCGCGCCGCGCCATATCGCGCCCCATTGATGCCGATGGCATCGGTGACGCCATCGGTGTACATGAGGAGCGTGGTTCCTGGATCGAACTCGAACACGCTGTCGTCCCAGCTCGCGCCCCCGAACCCGCCCAGCAGCGGCGCGTGGTCGCCGACGCGCACCACCCCCCGCGAGCTGATGGCCAGCGGAAGTGGATGGCCTCCGACGGCCACGATCGCCCGATCCCGCTCCAGGCGGATCACCAGCGCGGTGCAAATCGAAGGCGTTCGGTCCCGCTTGAGCATCCGATCCACATATCTCAGCAGCTCGGCGGGACTCGAGATGAACTCCGAGGTGGCGCGCATCGTCTGGCGGACAAGCGACGTGAGCGCGGCGGCCTGCGCACCCTTTCCCGTGACGTCGCCGATGGTGATCATCCACCCGCCGGGAACCTCCCACGCGTCGTAGAAATCGCCTCCGACCTCCGTCCCCGCATAGGCGGGCTCATAGAAGCCGGCGAGCTCGTAGCCCGGGATATCCGGCAGCTGCTCGGGCAGCAGACTCTGTTGCAGAGTGTGGGCGATCTCCGAGCGCTCGCTGTAGAGCCTCGCGTTCTCGATCGCCACGGCAGCGCGGGCGGCGACCTGCTCGGCGAGCTCCAGATCGGCCTGCTCGAGCACCCTGCCCGACTCAGCGGTGACCAGCGTGAGCGTCCCGAGCGTCCGCCCGCCGATGCGCATCGGCACTACCAGCGCCGAGCGGAGGCCGACGGCCCGCAACAGCTCGAGATGCCGCTCGTCGACCGCGCCCTCGGCGAGCATCTCGTCCGGTATGTACGGATACAGAATCGGCTCGCCGGTGCGCACGACGAGACCCATTCCCCGTTCCGGGTCAAGATCCGCCGGTTGGTACTCCCGGAGCTGCTCGGCCAGCGCCAGGCGGCTGGGGTCGACATGGGCCACGGCCACCGACTCGCGATCTCCATCCTCGTCGATGAGGTCCACGGCACACCAGTCGGCTATGTTGGGCACGGCCAGCTGGGCGACGTTACGGAGCGTCTGCTGATGATCGAGAGAGGAGGCCAGGACGTTGCTGGCGTGCGCGAGGAATGAACTCTGCTGCTCGGCTCGCTTCTGGTCGGTGACGTCATCGATCACCATGATCGTCGCCTCCACCTCGCCCGTTTCGTCGAGCAACGGCGCTGCCTTGAGCCGGTGCCACCGCTGAATCCCCGTTTGCCGGTGAACGGTTCGGATCAACAGCGGCTCGGGGTCCTGTTCGCCGGCCAGGAGCCGCACCGACGGGATCTGCTCCATCGAGATCGGCTCTCCGGTCTCGCCCGACACCAGGTAGTCGGCCATGATGCGCTCGGGGGGCGTGTTGCGAAGCTCCTCCACGGAGTCGAAGCCCAGGTGGATGAGCGCCGCGCGGTTGGCATAGACCAGACGATCGCTGCGATCGCGAATCGTCACCGGGTCGCTGAGCGAGCCGACGACCGTGTCAAAGCGTCGCTCGGCGAGGCGCGCCGCCCGGCGGAGCTCCTCCACCAGACGCTCGCGCTCGCGCTCCGCCGCCCGCCGCTCGCTCAAGTCTTCGACGAACGCCGTGAACGTCCACACCAGTCCACGGCGAATGGCCGAAACCGTGAGCTTGGTCGGAAACTCGGTTCCGTCCGCTCGTAGCGCGGCGAAGTCCACCGGGTGCTCCAACAGCGGACCGGTTCCCTCGGCGAGGAAGCGCTCTATCCCCGCCCGGTGCGCCGCGCGGTAGCGCTCGGGAACGATCAGTCCGGCTAGCTCGCGCCCGATCGCTTCCTCGCGCGGGATGCCAAACATTCGCTCGGCGCTGCGGTTCCAGTAGGTGATGACGCCACTCTCGTCGAGCGAGATCACCGCGCTCGGCGCTCGTTCAAGGATCAGTTCCGGCACGCGGCCTCCATGTGGAGCGGATTATGCTGATTACGGCGATGGCGATGGAGAAGAGGATTTCGGGCGGGCGCCGCACGGCGCCGCCGTTCCGGGCAGATCACGTGGGCAGCCTGCTGCGGCCGCCCGGAGCTGCTCCAGGCCCGCGAGGACTTCCAGCAGAACAAGATCGACGAAGACCAGCTGCGGTCGATCGAGGACCAGGCGATCCGCGACGTGGTGGAGATGCAGCGCGAGGTAGGTCTTCAGTCGGCGACCGACGGAGAGTTTCGCCGCTCCTCGTGGCACATGGACTTCATCTACCAGCTCGGCGGGATCGAGCGGGCGCCCGGCGACATCAAGGTCAAGTTCCGCAATGCGGACGGCGAGATCGAGTTCACGCCGGCGGCGATCCACGTCGGCCAGAAGGTCCACCTCGACCATCCGATCTTCGCCGAGGACTTCCGCTATCTGCAGAGCCTGGCGGGCGAGGGGGTGACGCCCAAGCTGACGAGCCCCTCGCCCAGCATGGTCCACTACCGCGGCGGCCGGGCCGCGATCGACCCCGACGTCTACCCGGACCCAGAGGAGTTCTGGCGCGATTTGACCTCGGCCTACCGCGACCAGGTCCGGGCCGTCGCCGATCTCGGCTGCCGCTACTACCAGTTCGACGACACGAGCCTCGCCTACCTCAACGATCCCCGCCAGCGGGAGCAGATGGCGACCCTGGGCGAAGACGCCGAGCACCTGCACGAGACCTACATCCGCCACCTCAATGAAGTGCTCGCCGAGCGCCCCGCCGATCTGACGATCACCACCCACATGTGCCGCGGCAACTTCCGTTCCTCGTGGGTCGCGGAGGGTGGCTATGACTTCGTCGCGGAAGCGCTGTTCGGCCACCTGAACGTCGACGGCTTCTTCCTCGAGTACGACGACGCCCGCTCCGGCGGCTTCGAGCCGCTGCGGTTCGTGCCCAAGGACAAGCTGGTCGTGCTCGGGCTGGTCACCACCAAGCGAGGCGAGCTGGAGAGCAAGGACCAGCTCAAGCGCCGGCTGGAGGAGGCGTCGAAGTACATCTCGATCGAACAGCTGTGCCTCTCGCCGCAATGCGGGTTCTCATCGACCGTCGAGGGCAACACGCTGAGCTACGAGCAGGAGGTGGCCAAGCTGCGGCTGATCGTCGAGACCGCCGACGAGGTCTGGGGCTGAGAAATAGAGCCCGTCGGCGGAGCCTGGGCTGACGCGCCATGAGCGGCGACGCGCTGTTCGCGGGCCTATTCGCCCGCGGCGACGCCCCTCGAGAGGTCTCGAGCCGCGCGTTCCTGCAGGCGATGCTGGACGTCGAGACGGCGCTGGTGCGAGCGCTGGTACGCGCCGGACTGGCGCCGGCGGAGACGGCGGACGAAGTGGTGGCAGCCGCCGACGCGGCCACCTTCGACCTTGCGGCCATCGGCAGCGCGACCGCCGAGACCGGCACCCCGGTCCCCGGGATGCTCTCCCAGCTGCGCGAGCGGCTCAGCGAGCGCACCGCCGCGCAGGTCCACCGCGGGGCTACGAGCCAGGACATCGTCGACACGGCGATGATGCTCGTGGCGCGCCGCGCGCTGGCTCCGATCCTCGCAGACCTGGGCGGCGCCGCAAGAGGCGCCGCGACGCTCGCCGAGCGCCACCGTCAGACGGCGATGGCGGGACGGACGCTGCTCCAGCAGGCCCTGCCCCTGAGCTTTGGGCTCAAGGCGTCCGGGTGGCTGGTGGCGCTGGCCGAGGCCCGCGCCGAGCTCCAGCGGCTGCGCGAACGCGGGCTGGCGGTCCAGCTGGGGGGACCCGTGGGAACTCTCGCGGCGTTCGGCGAGAGCGGCCTCGACGTCACCTTCCACTTGGCGGACGAACTGGGACTCGACGAGCCGCCGCTGCCCTGGCACACCGCCCGGCGGCGGCCGGTGGCGCTGGCCTGCGCGCTCGGCGCCGCCGCCGGGACGATGGGCAAGGTGGCCCAGGATGTGATCCTGCTCGCCCAGACGGAGGTGGCCGAGGCTGCGGAGGGCGGCGAGGAGGGTCACGGGGGCTCATCGGCGATGGCCCACAAGCGCAATCCGATCGGCGCCGTGGCGATCGTGGCCTGCGCAAAACGCACGCCGGCGCTGGTGGCCACGATGCTCGGCGCGATGGTCCAGGAGCACGAGCGCGCGGCCGGTGCCTGGCAGGCGGAGTGGGAGACGCTGCTGGCCTTGCTGCGTCTCACCGGTTCGGCCGCAGCCACGCTGGCCGAGGTCCTGGCCGGGCTGGAGCCCGATCCGGAGCGGATGGCCCACAACCTCGCGCCGCTGCTCCGGCTTCCAGAGGTCACGGACACGCTGGGCTCGAGCGAGGAGCTCATCGACCGCGCGCTGGCGTACTACCGCGACTACACAGACGGCAGGGAGGATCGGCGCTGAACGCCGAGCGGACCAAGGTGGGCATCGTCGGCGGCGGACCGGCGGGACTCATGCTGGCGCTGCTGTTGCAGCGAGAGGGGATCGAGTCAGTGGTGCTCGAGGACCGCAGCCGCGAGTACGTGGAGCAGCGGGTGCGCGCGGGCCTGCTGGAGCAGAACACGGTCGACCTCATGACGGAGCTCGGCGTCGGCGAGCGACTGAGACGCGAAGGCCTGGAGCACAACGGCATCTACCTCCGCCGCCAGGGTGAGACCCAATACGTCCCGATCGCGGAGCTGACCGGCAGGCACATCACGATCTACGGCCAACAGGAGGTCGTCAAGGACCTGATCGCGGCGCTGATCGAACGCCGAGGGGATGTTCGCTTCGAGGTCTCGGACGTCGCCGTGGACGGCATCGACGACGAACGGCCGCGGATCAGCTACACGGCCGACGGGACGCAGCGTGAGCTCGAGTGCGACTTCATCGCCGGGTGCGACGGCTCCCATGGCATCTGCCGCTCCTCGATCCCCAGCAGCCTCCGCACCCACTACGAGATCGAGTATCCGTTCGCGTGGCTCGGGATCCTCGCGCACGCGCCGCCGGCGACCGACGAGCTGATCTATTCGTGGGACCAGCGGGGCTTCGCGCTGCACTCCATGCGCTCACCCAGCGTCAGCCGCCTCTACATCCAGGTGGCCGTCGACGAGCGACTCGAGAACTGGCCCGACGAGCGCATCTGGGCGGAGCTCCAGGCGCGGCTGGGCACGGAGGGCTTCAGCCTCAACGAAGGCCCGATCTTCGAGCGCGACCTGACCCAGATCCGAGGGCTTCGTCTGCGAGCCCATGCAGCACGGCAACCTCTTCCTCGCCGGAGACGCGGCCCACATCGTGCCGCCCACGGGCGCCAAGGGGCTGAACCTGGCCGTCAACGATGCCCGGCTGCTCGCGGCGGCGCTCGCCGACTGGTATCGAAGCGGCTCGCGCGTGAAGCTCGATGACTATTCGACCTGCGCTCTGCGCCGCGTTTGGCGGGCGCAGGATTTCTCCAACTACATGACGCACCTCCTGCACGACCTGGGCCAGGGGTCCTACGAGCGCAGGCTGCAGCTGTCGCGGCTCGAGTACCTCTCACGTTCGCGCGCCGCGGTGACGAGCCTGGCGGAGAACTACGCCGGGCTTCCGGCGGCGCCGGACTTCTAGCCCGGCCTGACCGGAGCTCGAGCCCGGACGCGCGCCAGTACCGAGGCGATTGACCGGCCGCTTGGCGGCGTCTCCGGCGACGTCGGCTACTAAAAAGCCGTCGCGGATCTGCGACATCAGGTCGCCCACGCCGCTGGGGGAATGCGGCAGCAGGATCGTGTTGGTCTGCGAACCTTCGCCCAGCGAGCGAATCATGTCCGTGTACTGGGTGAGGGCCACGAGGGCCATCGCTTCCTTGGCGTCCAAGCCCTGTTCAGAGATGATCTCGAGCGACTCCTTGAGGCCCTCGGCGATTGCCTTGCGCTGTTCGGCGACGCCCTCGCCCTCGAGTCGCATCGTCTCCTTCTCGCCCTCCGCCTTCTTGACCGCCAGGGTCTTCTGCGCGTCGCCCTGCGCCGCGGCGGCGATCTGGTTGCGCTGCGAGGCGTTGATGTTGTTCATCGCGTCCTTGACCCGCTGGTCGGGTTCGATGTTCGTTATCAGTGCCTTGACGATCTCGTAGCCGTACTCGGCCATCTGCCTGTGCAGCGTGTCCTGGATGTGCATGGCGATCGTGTCCGCGTCGGCGTACGCCTCGTCGAGGTCCATGCTCGGGATGTGCGAGCGCACCACGTCGAACGCATAGGACTGGATCTGGATCTCGGGATCCTCGAGCTTGTAGTACGCGTCCTGCACCTGCTGCGGCTCGAAGCCGACCTTGTACTGCACGGCGAGCTTGACGTGGACGAACACGTTGTCCTTGGTCTTTGTCTCGATCTCCGAGTTCAGCTGCTCGACCTGGAGGCTCATCTTGCCGGCCACCCGCTCGACGAACGGCGTCTTTCGCTGGAGCCCTGGTCCCCCGACTCGGACGAACTTGCCGAATCGCTCGACGATCGCGCGCTCCTGCTGCTCGACGGTGAAGAAGAAGAGAGGCATGCTCTTCAGAAGTGTAGACCCGCTGGAGTACCTTGAAGGCAATGGATCAGTCCGAGCTCCTGGGTTTGACGGCCGACGAGCGGCTGCTTGAGCGAGGACGCCGAGAACCTGCCCGCGGCGGCGGGCATGCCTGAGGCGCTGCCCGAGCCCAGCTCGGCCCGTGGACGCGTGGTCGCGCTCGGCGTCACGCTGACGGGGCTGACGCTGCTGCTGGGCCTGGCGCCTGATCGCGGTGGGGATCGGGGAGGCGGTAGCCAACGCCGTGGTCCTGGCGATCGCCGCGATCGCCTTCGGCGTGCTCCTGATCGGCACCCACTGGGGCTGGGTGCACGTGGCCGAGTGGAGCGCGACTGCCGTCGAACGGCGGCGCAACCACGAGGTGCATCGCCCGCCGCGAGGAGTGGCTCAGGGCGATCAAGCCTTACACCAGGCACGAGGTCATGACCAGCGTCGACGACGACGGGTCGATCAGGATCGTGAGCATCCGCAAGCTCCCGGTGCCCTCCGGCGAGCACAGATTCACCTTCGAGCGCGAGGTGGAGGCCGAGGAGGTTCATTCCGCCGAGGAGCCCGGCGCGGCGGTAGCGGAGCGCGCCGAGCTGCTGCGCAGGCGGGCGGCCGCCGACACCGAGCGCGAGCGCGAGCGCTTCGAGCTGGCGAGCGACGCATACGAGGCCGCGCTCATGCGCTCAGACGACGAGGAGCAGCAGCGCATCGCTCGCCGCGCGGCCTCCCAGGCACTGTCTGAGCAGATCAACACGAACCTGCGCGAGCCGCCGCTGACCGAGTAGGAACGCCGTTTCTAAAGGGGCGGCCGGGCTGACGCCCCGGCCGCCCGTTTTTTATCCCGGGAAGGAATCGGCGCGGTCGACGTCATTTCCACTAATGGCGCTGGCCACCGGCTATGCTCGCGAAGGGACCCGTCCGATGTCGCGAACGCTCGACCCCGCGCACCTGGGCGATCACTTGGACCGCTTGTACCGCGCGGCCTGGGGGCTCTGCGGGTCGCGGGAGGACGCGGAGGATCTGGTCCAGGAGACCTATGCCCGCGTGCTCCGAAAGCCGCGCCTGATCCACTCCTCCGGACGATCTGGGCTACCTCCTGCGCGTGCTGCGCAACACCTACTTCTCCAGCCGGCGGGCGGCGAAGCGCCGGCCGCGCCCCGATCCGCTGCCCGACGAGCTCGACCTGGTCGAGGACCGCTCGGCGGTGTCGCCGCAGGCGGCGCTGGAGGCCAAGGAGGTCTACGCCCTGATCGCCGAGCTGCCGGACGCGTTCCGCGACACGCTGGTGGCCGTCGATCTGCTGGGGCTGTCCTACCGGGAGGCTGCTCGCGCCCTGCGGGTGCGCGAGGCGACGATCACCACGCGGCTTTACCGTGCCCGTCTGCGCCTGGCGCAGCTGCTCGACGGGAAGGACCCCGGCCCCAAAGGAGTCATGCAGGGTAGAGAGCCATGACCGTCGTCCGCCGTCAGCACAAGCTTGAGCGCGATATCGCCGCCGAGGGCCGGGCTCTGGACGCGCTCGCGATCGCGGCCCAGGAGCGGGCCCCCGCGGCCCTGCGCGCCCGGCTCGAGCTCGCGCGCGATCCCCGTCGGCGCTGGCGTCCAGCCCCGCCGCGCGCGTTCGCGGTCACAGCCGGGCTGGCCGCTGCAGCGCTATCCACGCTGGTCGCGCTCCTCATCGGCGGTGGTGGCCCCGGCGCGCCTACCGTGGCTGCCGCCGCCACGCTCGGTTCGCGGCCCCAGGCCGTCGCGCTGCACTCCACGAACCGGCGCGCCGTCGGGAATCAGCGCCGCCGGCATCGCCTTCCCGGACTGGTCCGACGAGTTCGGCCTGCGGGCGCTCGGCGTACGCCATGACCGCCTCGACGGCCGGTCGGCGACAACCGTCTTCTACGGGAGCGGGCGCCAGCGGATCGCCTACACGATCGTCTCCGGCGCGTCCCTGCCGGCAGGAGCCGCATCGCACCGCAGCATGTGGGGCGGGACGCGCCTGGAGACCCTGTCTGCCGGCGGACCGCGTGACCGTCAGCTGGGTGCAGTCAGGGCACAGCTGCGTCCTGTCGGCCACCGGCACGCCGGCCGCGACGCTGGCGCGGCTGGCCACCGCGGATGAGGCGGCGCCGCGCACGTACGGCTAGCGGCCGCAGGCACTAGTTCATCTCCCCGCGGGCCACGGCCAGGCAGGCCTCGCAGCGGGGCCACGGCGGGTTCCACGGATAGCCCGTCACGTCCTTGCCGCACAGGGCGGTGTCGGGATCCTCGTCTCTCACCAGATGGCAAAGCTCCTCGAAGCCGTCATCGCCGGTGCGGGGGACGTTCGCACAACCGGGGTGGACATTTGGGGTGTGGACGGGCGCGTCCGCGGGCACGCGGTCGGAAGCTTAGGTCAAGCCGCCACACGTTCGGGTTCATAGCTCCCTTCGCCGAAGCGATCGGCGGTCCGCCGGGCGGTGTCATCGGCCCAGTGCGTCGTGGTCAGCAGCGCCAGCACCAGGATCGCACCCCCGAATCCGGCCATGACCCACCACGCGGCGTGTGTGGCCAGAGCAAAGCTCTTGCCCACGGCCCCCGAGGCGGCGCCCCCGGCGATCGCACCGATCACGGCCACCCCGAGCGTCGTGCCCACCTGCCGGCTGGTGGACGCAATCGCCGCGGCCACTCCGGCCTGCGAAGGTGGCATGCCGGATACCGCGGTGTTGGTGATCGGGGGGTTCACGAGCCCGAAGCCGATCCCGGCCAGGAAGTAAGCCCCCAGCAGGTACAGGGGCGCCGTGTGGGGGGTCAGGCGCGTCAGCATCACCGAGGAGATGACGAGCGCGCCGGCGGCGGGCACCAGCGAGGGGCGGGCGCCGAAGCTGCCCACTATCTTGCCCGACAGGGGCGCCGAGAGCAGCACCGTGCCGGCCATCGGCAGCAGGTACAACCCGGCGTCGAGCGGGGAGAGGCCGCGTACCTCCTGCAGGTAGAGCGTGTTGAGGAACAGGAAGCCGCCGATCGTGGCGAAAGCCAGGACGGCGATCGCGCTGGCGCCCGAGAACGGCGCGCTGCGGAAGAAGCGCATCTCCAGCAGCGGCTCGTCGCGGTGAAGCTCGTAGACGACGAGCGTCACGAAGCAGGCCAGCGAGCCGATGAACAGGCCGATGATCTCCGGCGACGTCCAGCCGCTGTGCGGGCCCTCGATGATCGCGTAGGTCAGGCTCGCCAGCGCCGCGATCACCAGCACCTGGCCCACGGGGTCGAGCCTGCGCGGTCGCGAAGCGCGCGACTCGGGCACGAACAGCGCGGTCAACAGCACCGCCAGAAGCCCGATCGGCACGTTTACGAAGAACACGGCGCGCCAGCTGACGGCGTCCACCAGCGCGCCGCCGAT
This sequence comes from uncultured Actinomycetes bacterium, assembly GCA_963846075.1. GTDB lineage: Bacteria > Actinomycetota > Thermoleophilia > Solirubrobacterales > Solirubrobacteraceae > Palsa-465. The sequence goes on from CAWJUS010000023.1 coordinate 13,104, forward strand.
CACCGGGCCGAGCGCCACGCTCAGCCCGAAGACGCCACCCCACAGGCCGATCGCGAAGGCGCGCTCGCGGGGGTCCTCGAAGACGTTGCGGACGATTGACATCGCCACCGGGTTGAGCATCGAGCCCCCGATGGCCTGCAGCACGCGGAACGCCACGAGCAGCCCCAGGCTGGGGGCCAGCCCGCACAGCAGCGACGCGAGCGAGAACACCACCAGCCCCACCTGGAACACGCGCCGGCGCCCGATGCGGTCCGCGGTGGAGCCGGCCAGCATCAGCAGGCTGGCCAGGACGAGCGTGTAGGCGTCGACAGTCCACTGGAGCCCTGAGATCGAGGCGTGCAGGTCCTTGCGGATCGACGGCAGCGCTACGTTGACGACCGTCGTGTCGAGGCCCACGATCAGCAGGCTCATGCAGCAGATGCCGAGAATCAGCAGCCGTCGCGGACGGCTGATCTCTTGCACCGTCATCGCTCCTCGATCCTACCCAGGGACCTCGCCGCGCAAATAGGCCTTCGTGGCGGCTCAAACCTGCGACAGTTCGCCCTAGACCGGCCTTGACCGAGACCACCACCGGCACGGAGGGCGCACGGCGCGCCGAGCGGGACGTCGCGGCGCTGCGCTGGCAGCCGCGGCGGCGGACGGGAAAGCACGCCGATCCGGGCCACGAACTGCGGGTGACCGGCGGGCTGTCGGCGCTCAGCCTCGATGCGCTCACGAGCGTGGCCTACGGGCCCGAGGCGGCAATGGTCGTGCTGGTCACCGCCGGGGCCAGCGCGGTCAGCTGGACGCTGCCGGTGATGCTGGTCATCACGGCGATCCTCCTGATCCTGATCTTCTCCTACACCCAGGTGATCGCGGCTCATCCGGAGGGCGGCGGGGCGTACGCGGTGGGTAAGGAGTACCTCGGCCGCTGGCCGGCGCTGCTCGGCGCCGGGTCGCTGGTAGTCGACTACGTCCTGACGGTCGCCGTCAGCCTGGCGGTGGGGGCAGCGAGCCTGGGCAGTGTGTTCCCGACGGTGTCGCATCATCTGCTGGCCGTCTCCCTGGTCGGGCTGGCGATCCTGACGCTGGTGAACATGTTCGGGATTTCGGAGTCGGCCAAGCTGCTGGCGCTGCCAACCGCGTTGTTCGTGATCTCCACGCTGGCGGTGATCGTGGTCGGCGCGTTCCGCCCCCATCCGGTGGCGGTGATCGGCACCAAGGAGACGTTCCCGGCCACGACCACCGTGGGCGTCCTGCTGATCCTCAAGGCGTTCGCGAACGGGGCAACGGCGATCACCGGGCGTGGAAGCGATCGCCAACAGCGTCCCCGCCTTCCGCGAGCCACGGGTACGAACCGCGCAGCGGACCGAGCTGTCGCTCGGGGTGCTGCTGACGGTCATGCTGCTCGGCCTGACGATCCTGATCCGCGCCCACCACGTCCTACCGCGCGGCAACGTCACGGTCCTGGCCCAGGTGACGGCCGCCTCTTTCGGCAAGGGCGCCGCCTTCTACGTCGCGAACCTGGCTACCGCCCTGGCCCTGGGGCTGGCGGCCAACACCAGCTTCGGGGGCCTGCCCGTGCTGATGAGCCTGCTGGCCAAGGACCACAGGCTGCCGCACCTGTTCGCGCTGCGCGCCGAACGACCGGTGTACAGATACGGGATCGTCGCCCTGGCGGTGGCGTCGGCGCTGCTGCTGGTGGCGGTCAACGCGGAGACGCAGCGGCTGATCCCGCTGTTCACGATCGGCGTGTTCATCGGCTTCACGATCAGCCAGCTCGGGCTGGTGCGCCACTGGGTCACCGACAAGCCGGCGGGATGGCACTGGCGAGTGGTGCTCAACGGCGTCGGCGCCACGCTGACCGCGATCGCGGTCGTCGTGGCCCTGTTCACCAAGTTCTTGCACGGAGCGTGGGTGGTCGCGATCACGATCCCGCTGCTGATCGTCCTGTTCTCCCGGATCGAGAGCTACTACGGGCGTGTGGCGCGCGAGCTGCGGCTCGGCAAGACGCCACCGCCGCCTCGCAAGCGCGAGAGCATCGTGATCGTCCCCACCTCGACGGTGAACCTTCTGACCCAGAAAGCCGTGAGCGCGGCGCTGTCGCTGGGCGAGACGGTCGTGGCCGTGGCCGTGGCCGGGGACGACGACGAGTGCGAGCAGGTCAAGCGCGACTGGGACGAGTGGCACTCGGGCGTGCCGATCGAGGTGCTCCGCGATCCCCACCGCTCGCTGATCCGCACCGTGCTGCGCTACATAAAGTCGGTCGAGAACGAGGACGCGACGATCACGGTCCTCGTTCCGCAGGTCATCCCCTCAAAGCGCCGACACGAGATCCTGCACAACCAGCGCGGGCGGCTGATGGAGGCGGTGCTCAAGGCGCGCACCAGCGTGGTCGTGGCCACGCTGCCGTTTCACATTCACGACTAGCGGTCCTCCCGCCGTGACGCTGCGGACCTGCGCGGTCGAGTGGTAGACACTCGAGACCACCGACGCCGCGGGCTTGAAGTTCCCGTACAGATCGACGATTCCCTTGCCGTTGATCGACGAGTTGGGAAACGGGTTGCTGCCGTTGTAGTAGGGATAGGACGGGTAGTCCTGGAGCGTCTGGATCATGGCGCCGGACAGCCAGGACTTGCTGGCCAGCACGCCGAGGTGGAAGGCGAGCATGTTCGACTGGAACTGGTAGGTCCCGTACTCCTCGACGGGCCCGTTGCGGTTGCCGTCGAAGCCAAACTCGGTGACGAACAGCGCCTTCTGCGGATAGCAGGAGCGGAAGAAGTCCAGATAGGAGCTGAGCGCGTCGCGGTCGTCGGTGGTCCCGCCGCCCTGCTGGAAGAGGCCGAAGTACTCGTTGAGCCCGATCACGTCGAGCGGGTCATAGGCCGGCTGGCACGCGACCCCTGGCCAGTTGTCGACGACCAGCCCCACGGGCCGGCTGGGGTCGAGCCGCTTGACGATGCGCGGTGGCGTTCTTGATGTACGAGCCCTCGGCGCCCGACGCCGGACTGGGGAGCTCGTTGCCGATGCTCCACAGCAGGATCGAGGGATGGTTCTGGTTCTCCTGGACGTTCGTACGCACCACCGAGTAGGCATTCGAGAGCCACGCCGGCTGGCTCAGGTACTGGTTCTGGACGCCCCACACCGGGACCTCTGACCAGATCAGGATCCCCTCGCGGTCGGCGAGCTCCTCCATCAGCGGGCCGACCGGGTAGTGCGCGCGGAGGATGCTCCCGCCCAGCTGCTGGGCCCAAGTGAGGTACTGCTGGGTCTGTGTCGGGCGTGAGCGCGGCGCCGGTGTTGATGTTCAGCTCCTGCATGTCGAATCCGCGGAGGTTGACCACGCGCCCGTTCAACAGCAGGCGGCCGTTCTTGAGCGCCACGCTGCGGATGCCCGAGTAGTCCAGGTAGCCGCCCAGCGGCCTGCCGCGGGCGTCGGACAGGGTCAGCGTCGCCTTGTAGAGCACGCCGTGACCGATCGACCAGAGCTGCGGCCGGCGGATCTTGACGCTGGCCTTCGGGGTCCAGGTGCCACCCGGCTTGATCGTCGCCTTCCCGAAGTTGAGCCGCGCTCCGCCGTAGGTTCCGCGCAGCTGGACCGTCTGGCGCTGGCCGGTGACGTTTCTGATCGTGGCCTGCTCGGCGATCGTCGCGGCGCAGTTGGGGCAGGGAAGCACCGGTCGGATCTGGGCGTACTGGATGTCCGCCCGGGCCACAGCTCGCAGATAGACCTCGCGGTTGATTCCGCCGAAGTTCCACCAGTTGCTGCCCGGGCCGGGAGGGAGCGAGCTCGGCGACGTCTGGCTCGAGACGCGGACGATCAGCTGGTTCTCGCCCGGGCGAAGGCCCTTCAGATCCAGCTCCCACGGCAAGAAGGAACCGCCGTGGGAGCCGATCTGGCGCCCGTTCAGCCAGACCGTGGCGTAATAGTTGACCGACTCGAAGCGAACCAGCCACTGCCGCGCCGACTGGGGGACGTACGCGGGAAAAGCGCCCGTGGGAAGCGTGAAATCCCTGCGATACCAGCCGATCGAGCCCAGCCAGCTCTGGTTTGAGAGATCGCCGGCGTTGAACGAATTGGGGATCGTCACCGGGCTCCAGCCGCTGGTGGAGAAGTTGAACTGCCCCCATCCCTGGGAGAGGCCGACGTTGCCCGGGTCGGCGCGGTAGAGCCAGGTCCCGCCGAGCAGGTAGCGGTCGGTCTGTCCGTCGGCGTAGACGACCGATTTGGTCGGCGGCTCGGCATTTTGGGCGTGCGCGACCGCGCCGCCTGCCAGCGTCAACAGCGCCGATAGGGCCAGTGCACGTAAGAGCAAGTCAGGTAGTGAACACGGTTTCGCGCGCAGTGTTGCGCGAACCGCGTCGAGAAAGTGGCCCGATGGACCGCTTTCTGGGCCGAGCGGGCAACGCGAGCTGGTCGCTCGTGCCCGGGCGCAGCACGACGATTTCCCCCGGCGCGTTGTCGAGCAGCCAGGCGACGTCGTCGGCCGCCAGGCCGGGACTGCCCTGGGAGGCGGCCGCTACCACGATCCGGTCAAAGCGCTCGTCCGCGATCGCCTGGCGCAGCGCGTGCCGGTAGGTGCGTCCGCGTTCGATGCGGGCATCGACGGGGATTCCCGCGGCGCTCGCGCGCTGCTCGATGGCCTCCTGGAGCGGCAGACAGGTAGCCGCCTGGTGAGGGAGCGGGGCGTCGAGCGGCAGATCGAGCGCCACCCTGGCCAGGACCACCGGCACCAGCGTGGCGTCCTCCGCACGCGCCAGCCGCAGCGCGGCGTCGAGCGCGCGCAGGGACAGGGCTCGGGGAAGGAAGGGAAACAGGATGCGTCGGCTGCTCTCGGCGGGGGCGATCGGCGCGCGCCGGGGTCGGGTGCGCAGGCGCTGGGCGCCCAGCACGAGCACCGCCAGCGCCAGCACGATCACGGCGGCGATCAGCCCGGCCGTCATCTGGGCTCCCCGTTCGCGCGCTGTGAGCGGTCGGCGACGATCCGCAGGTCGACGCCCGGCAGCAGCGCGAGCAGCCGGTACGGCAGCGCCGGACGGGTCAGCCGGCGGATCGGGCTGCGCGGCTTCGGCCTACCCATCAGCACGTACGTGGTGCCCGCGGTCGTTCGCCACCCGCTTTGCGACCTCCGCCACGTCGTCGCCCGGCTCCACCAACAGGTGCGCGCCGAGCACGCTCGCCAGCTGGCGCAGCGCCGAGAGCTGCTCGCGCTGCTGCTCGTCGGGCTCCTGATCGGCCACCCACAGCAGGTCGAGCTCCGCGCCCAGCCGCTGAGCCGAGCGCCACGCGCGGCGGACGATTCGCTGCGAGCGGGGGTGGGGCGTGACGAGTGCCAACAGGCGCTCTCCGATCGCCTGCGGCGCCGCCTGCGTCCAGCAGACGCTCCTCGCGCGGGCGCGGGCGCGTGGAATTGATATCCGTCGGGATCCGCTTGGCCTCGACCTCCTCGGCCACCTGCCTCAGGGCCACCTCCCGCAGAGCCGACAGGTTCTCGACCTTGAAGAAGTTCTCGAGCGCCGCCTTGATCCGCTCGGCGGGATACACCTTCCCCTGCATCAGCCGCTCGATCAGCGATTCGGGCGTGATGTCGATCAGGACGACGTCGTCGGCCGCGCCCACGACCGCGTCGGGCATCGTCTCGCGCACGCGAATGCCGGTCAGCTCGGCGACCTGGTCGTTGAGGCTCTCGAGGTGCTGCACGTTGACCGTCGAGAACACATCGATGCCGGCGTCGAGCACGTCGTCGACGTCCTCGTAGCGCTTCTCGTGCTCCAGGCCCGGCGCGTTCGTGTGCGCGAGCTCGTCGATCAGGCAGAGCTCGGGTGCCCGGCCGAGCACCGCCGGGAGGTCCATCTCCTCGAGCACCGTGTCGCGGTAGACGACGCGCCGCCGGGGGACTGCCTCGAGCCCCTCGGCCTGGGCGAGCGTCTCGGAGCGCCCGTGCGGCTCGAGATAGCCGATCACCACGTCGCGACCGGCCTCGGCTTCCGCCTGGCCCTCCTGGAGCATCCGGTAGGTCTTGCCGACGCCGGCCGCCATACCGAGGAAGACCTTGTGCCGCCCGCGCGAACGCGCGCTGGCGAGCAGCGGCTCGGGTTCGGTTCGCGGGGCTTCAGGTGTCACGCCCCGAGCAGGTTGTGGATCGAGCAGGTCGATCAGCTTGATGCCGATGAACGGCGCGATGATCCCGCCCAGGCCGTAGATCCAGAGATTCCGGCGCAAGCAGCGCGCTGGCGCCGATCGGGCGGTAACGCACGCCCCTCAGCGACAGCGGGATGAGCAGGGGGATGATGATCGCGTTGAAGATGATCGCGGAGATCACCGCTGATTTGGGCGTGCCGAGGTTCATGATGTTGAGCACGTGCAGGGGGCTCTTGCCGCCCTTCGTCGCGGCCCACGTCGTCACGAAGATCGCCGGCAGGATCGCGAAGTACTTGGCCACGTCGTTGGCGATCGAGAAGGTGGTCAGTGCGCCGCGGGTGATCAGCAGCTGCTTGCCGACCTCGACGATCTCGATCAGCTTCGTAGGGTTGGAGTCGAGGTCGACCATGTTGCCCGCCTCACGCGCGGCCTGCGTGCCGGTATTCATCGTGACGCCGACGTCGGCCTGGGCGAGCGCGGGCGCGTCGTTGGTCCCGTCGCCGGTCATGGCCACCATCCGTCCCTGAGCCTGCTGCTCCTTGATCAGGGTCAGCTTGCGCTCGGGGGTGGCCTCTGCCAGGAAGTCGTCGACGCCCGACTCCTCCGCGATCTTGGCCGCCGTCAGCCGGTTGTCACCGGTGATCATGACGGTTCGGATGCCCATCGCCCGGAGCTGGTCGAAGCGCTGGCTCATGCCCTCCTTGATCGTGTCCTTGAGGTAGATGACGCCCATCACCTGGGAGTCGCGGGCCACGGCCAGCGGCGTTCCACCTTCGCGGGAGATGCGGTCGAGCACGGGCTGGAGCTCCCTCGGCGGCCGCCCGCCCTCGTCCGAGACGAACTTGATCACTGCGTCGCCCGCGCCCTTGCGCAGCCGGTTGCCGTCGAGGTCGGCACCGGACATGCGCGTCTGTGCGCTGAAAGGGACGAACCGCGTATGGAGGTCGGCCATGTCGTGCTCGCGGAGCCCGTACTGCTTGGCGAGCACGACGATCGAGCGGCCCTCCGGTGTCTCGTCCGCGAGCGAGGACAGCTGCGCCACCTCGGCCAGCTCCGCCTCGCTGACGCCGGGCATGGGGATGAACTCGGACGCCAGGCGGTTGCCGATCGTGATCGTGCCGGTCTTGTCGAGCAGCAGCACGTCGACGTCGCCCGAGGCCTCGACCGCGCGACCGGAGAGCGCGAGCACGTTTCGGCGTACCAGCCGATCCATCCCGGCGATGCCGATCGCCGACAGCAGCGCGCCGATCGTGGTCGGGATCAGCGCCACCAGCAGGCTGATGAGCGTCGTCTCGGAGATCGCCGTGTGCGCGAACAGGCCGAACGGCCTGAGCGTCGCCACCACGATCATGAAGATCAGCGTCGAGACCCGCGAGCAGGATGTTGAGCGCGATCTCGTTGGGCGTCTTGCGCCGCGCGGCGCCCTCCACCAGCGAGATCATGCGGTCCAGGAACGAGTGCCCTGGCTCCTGGGTGACCTCGACCACGATCCGGTCCGAGAGCACGCGTGTGCCGCCGGTGACGGCGCTGCGGTCGCCGCCGGACTCGCGGATCACGGGAGCGGACTCGCCCGTGATCGCGGACTCGTCGACCGAGGCGATGCCCTCGATCACGGTTCCATCGCCCGGGATCAGCTCGCCGGCCTCGACCACGACGACGTCGCCTTTGACCAGCTCCGATGCCTGCTTGGTGCCGCCGTCCTTCAGCTTGGCGATCGTCTCCTGGCGCATCGAGCGCAGCGCGTCCGCCTGTGCGCGCCCGCGACCCTCGGCGAACGCCTCGGCCATGTTGGCGAACACGACCGTGAGCCACAGCCAGATCGAGATGACGACCGTGTACCAGGCCGGATCGTTGCCCCCTAGCGCCTTGCCGCCGAAGACCTGAATGAACCAGGTGACGGTGGTGATCGCGGCGCCGATCTCGACCACGAACATCACCGGGTTACGGATCTGGACGCGCGGGTCGAGCTTCTTGAAGCTGTCGATCAGCGCCCGAGTCGACGATGTCCTTGCGGAAGAGTGAGACCGCCCGGCGCTCGCTCGCCGCCCTGGGTTGCTCGGCGGTCGCCGACATCAGGCCGCACCTCCCTGCATCCGGTTCAGCGCCAGGTTCAGCTCGAGCACGTTCACGCCGGGCTCGCCGGAGAACCCGAGGCCGCGGGCGCTCGTGTAATCGGACACCTCGCGCATGACCGCCGACAGCGGCAGGTGCCTGACGCGCGGCCACCCGGTGAGCCTGGATGTCGGCGTCGGCGACCGAGATCTGGGGGTCGATCCCCGAGGCCGAGCTGTTGGCGGCGGCCACGGGCACCTTGGCCGCGGTCAGGCCCCCGGGGTAGTAGGGACCGTTGAGCTGGATGTAGGACTGGATGTTCGTGGAGATCTCCTGCTCGGTGGACTTGCTGTTGGGACCGAGGTTGGAGAACGTGGTCGCGGCGGCGTTGTTGGGCGGGGTGGTCGCCGACGGACGGGTCTGGAAGTAGCGGGGGTCGGGGTTGGTGACCGGGTTGCCGTTCTGCATCTGCGGCTTGCCGTTCTTGTAGACCTGGTCGCCGAAGTTCTGGCCGATGATCTTGGAGCCCACGAGCTTGCCCCGGACATAGACCTTCTGGCCATTGGCGTTGCCAGGGAAGGCGACCTGGCTGACGCCCGTCACAACCAGCGGGTAGACGATCCCGAGCAGCAGCGTGAGGACGACGATGCCGATCGCTGCGGAGATGAGGTCACGTTTCATGGCAGGGGTCGTTGAGTAGAGGTGGGCGGTCAGGCCCTGCACGATCGGTCCGAGGAGCAGGGCGGGGAAGAAGGTGAGCGCGCCGACGAGGACGATCACGCCGATCAACAGCACGACGAACGTGGGGTTGTCGGTGCGCATCGTGCCCAGCCCGGGCGGGCTGATCCGCTTTCCGGCCAGCGCCCCGGCTACGGCCAGGGCGAACAGGATCGGCGCGTAGCGGGCGAACATCATCGTGAAGCCGCCGAGAATGTCGGCGAACTTGATCCCGTGGGCGCCGAGATTGCCGGCGTTCGGCTGGACGTATCCGGTGTACCCGGCGAACGCGGAGCCGTTGTTGTTGGCCTGGCTCAGGTAGGCGTAGAAGGTCTCGGAGAAGCCCTGCGGGCTGCCGGCGGCGGCGGCCGAGATCGACGCTCGGCCTGCATGGCTGGCGGTGGCTAGGGCGGTGGAGAAAGAGCGCGACTGAGCGGCGTGATCAGCAAGCCCGATCGCCACGAGCTTGATCTCCTTGGCCTCGATCTTCTTGCCCAGGTACTCCGGCGTGCGGCCGACCATCAGCCCGCCGATGAACACCGCCAGCAGCACGTAGAGCAGGATCGAGTAGAGCCCCGTTCCCACCCCGCCGAAGATCACCTCCGAGGCCGAGAGGTTGGCAAACGGGACGGCGCCGCCGATGCCTGTGAATGACTCGATTGCGCTGTTGACAGCGCCGCACGAGGTGACCGTGGTAACGGTGTCAAACAGCGCCGAGCCGGCGATGCCGAAGCGCTGCTCCTTGCCCTCGAGGTTGCCGCCCGTCGAGCCGTGAACCACGGCGGTGTGTAGCCCGGCGGCGTGTTGCGCTGGCGAGCCATGTGCCTCGGCTATGTACGCGACGCTCACCGCGCCGAGGAACATCACCATCATCGTGGCGTAGATCGCGTACCCCTGGCGGCGCTTGCCCGCCATCCTGCCGTACGCGAACACGAGCGCCGCGGGGATGACCAGCACGGTCAGCATCTCGAGGAAGTTCGTGAAACCGGTTGGGTTCTCGAACGGGTGGGCGGAGTTGGTGTTGAAGAAGCCGCCGCCGTTGGTGCCGAGCAGCTTGATCGCCTCCTGAGAGGCGACCGGGCCCATGGCGATCGTGTTGGCCAGGCCGGTGGGACCGTTGAAGCTCGCGTAGTGCGAGAAGTTCTGGATCGAGCCCTGGAAGACGAGCACCACCGCCACCACGAACGCGATCGGTGTCAGCACCCAGAGGCAGGTCCTGACCAGGTCCTGCCAGAAGTTGCCGAGGCTCTTTCCGCTGTGGCCGATGATGCCCCTGATCAGCGCCACGGCGACGGCGATGCCCACGCCGGCCGAGAGGAAGTTCTGGACGGTGAGCCCAGCCATCTGGCTGAAGTAGCTCATCGTCGTCTCCCCGCCGTAGTACTGCCAGTTCGTGTTGGTGAGGAACGACGAGGTGGTGTTGAACGTGACGTCCCAGGTGCCCGAGTGGTAGTGCATCGGGTTCAGCCCGGTGAAGTTCCACAGCGTCTGGGTGCGCAGGATCAGATAGAGCAGCAGCCAGCCGGCGAGCGAGAAGATGATCAGGCTCTTGGCGTAGGCCTTCCAGTCCTGCTCGCGCGCGGGGTCTACGCGCATCACCTTGTAGATCAGCCGCTCCGGCGTGCGGAACAGCGGATCGAGGATCGTTCGCTGGCCGGTGTAGACCGCCGCCATGTAGCGCCCCAGCGGGATCGCCAGCGCGGTCAGGATGCCCGCGAACAGAACGATCGTCAGCCAGCCGAGGAAGGTCATGGCCGGCGCCGAACCTCTAGAACTTCTCCCCGCGGAGCAGCGCGTAGAGCAGGTAGATGCACACAAGCGCGGAGACGACCAGCCCGAACCAGTCGCTGGCACTCATATCCGCTCGATGCCCACGACCAGCGCGTACAGCACCGCGAACATCGCGATCCCGAGAATGACTGCTACGACATCCATGCCGATGATCGTGGCCCCGCGGCCGTTAAGGGCGCATACAGATCGGGGGCGCCGCCATAAAGGATCTGTGAAGAGGTAGGCTGCGAGGCGCCGCTGCGGATGGCGCTAGGGAAGTTGAGTGGCGCCAGACGACATCAACTTCCCTCGACCCTCGAGTCGCCGGGGTCGGGCCCCGCGATCAGGCCGCGAAGCGGTAGCCGACGCCGGGATCCGTGCGGATGTAGCGGGGGCCGCCGGGGGGCTCGATCTTGCGGCGCAGGTTGGCGACGTGCGCCCGCAGGACCTGGGTGTCCTCGCCGTACCCCGCGCCCCACACGGAGACGAGCAGGTCGCGGTGCGTCATCAGCCGGCCGCGGTTCCGGGCCAGGATCCGCAGGAGGTCGAACTCCGTCTTGGTCAGGTGGATCTCCTCGCCGTCCCGGCTCACCGTCCGGCCCGCAAGGTCGACGCGCAGCCCGTCGACGGCGATCACCGCCTCGCCTGGCTCGGGCTCGATGCGTCGCAGATTGGCCTCGCAGGCGTGCCACCAGCTCGCGAGGGCCAAACGGCTTCGTCACGTAGTCATCGGCCCCGGCCGCCAGTGCTCGCACCTTGGCGTCCTCGTCGCCGACCGCGGAAAGGACGATCACCGGCATGTCGCTCCACTCGCGCAGACGTCTGCAGAGCTCGACCCCGTCGGCGCCCGGGAGCACCAAGTCGACTATCGCCGCATCGGGATGCCTGACGGCCGCCACGTCGAGCGCTTCCTCCGCGTCGTTCGCCGGGAGGGCCTCAAAGCCCGCGTCGCGGAGGATCACCCGCAGCGCCCGGAGGATCTGCTGCTCGTCGTCGCAGACGAGGACGCGTGGCCGGCTCACCGCGGCTCCGGTGCCCCGTCGCCGTGCTGAGGAGGAGGGCCTTCGACCGGCAGCGAGACGACGAAGCTGGTTCCCTGACCCGGTAGCGACTCGACCCGGATCGAGCCTCCGCTCAGCTCCACGAACCCCTTGGCGATCGCCAGACCGAGGCCGGAGCCCGTCCAGCCGGCGCTCGACGCGCCCGGGGCCCCGGTAGAACGGCTCGAATATGCGCTCTCGCTCGGCCGGGTCGATTCCCTGCCCCTGGTCCACCACGCGGACCACCACCCGGTCACCGCTTTGGCGGGCGTGCACCGAGACCGGCAGGCCATCGGAATAGCGCCGCGCGTTCTCGAGCAGATTGGCGAACGCCCGCTCGAGCTGGGCGGCGTCGGCGCGCACCGGAGGCAGATCGGAATCGGCAACCAGCCGTATCTGGCCGCCGGAACCGGGCAGACCGTCCTGGGCGGCCAGCAGGACGTCCTCGAGCGATACCCAGTCGCGCCGGGGGTCGGCTCTGCCGGCCTGGAGCTTGGAGAGATCGAGGAGCTTCTCGACCAGTCCCGCGAGCCGTTCGCCCTCGCCGACCACGGCACCGCTCAGCTCGCCGCGCTCTTGCGGCGTGAGCGAAGCGGTGCCCAGCGCGTAGCCGGCGGAGACGATCGCGGTCAGCGGCGTGCGCAGGTCGTGGGACACCGCGCGCAGCAGGGCCGTCTTGACGTCATCAGAGCGCCGTAGCGCGGCGGTCTCCACCTCTTCTGCCTGCAGGGCGTCGCGGCGGCGGGCGATCGCCACCAGCGCGGCCAGCGTGGGGACAACCTGGACCTGCAGCCGCTGGATCGTCTCCTGCTCGAGCTCACGCGGCACGAGCAGCGTGGCGATCTGCTCGCCGTCCTGGTCGCGAAGCGCAAACGCCCGCCGTCGCCGGTCCGGGTCCGCGACGCCCAACTCGATCGCCGCCGAGCGCAGCCCGAGCGCCTCGGCGAGCAGCTTTGCGGTCACGCCGAGCGCGTCGCGCGTCTGCGAACCCGACAGAAGCGCGCGGGCCAGCGCCGCCGCGAGGTCGGCCTCGCCCCGGCCTCGCTCGGCCTCGCGCGCACGGCTGCGGGCCACCTCCGCCATCGCCCCCACGACCACCGCTGTCACGATGAACGCTCCCAGCGCCACCCAGTTGCGGCTGTCGGCGATCGTGAACCGGCCAACCGGCGGGATGTGAAAGAAGTTGAACGCCGCGGCGCTCAGCAGACACGTGAGCAACCCCAGCGCCAGGCCCCAATAGGCGGAGACGAGCAGCACGGCCGGCAGGTAGACGACGCTCAGCGAGACGACCGGAGCGAGGCGCTTGAGCCCATAGATCGCTCCGGTGGCGGCCGCCACCGCCAGGATCGAGACCACCACGCCGCTCAGCGGGTGTGCACGCTGGGCCCCGAACCGGCTGGTCATCTCTTTGGAGCGTACGCCGATGCGCCGGGCGGATAATGCCGATCGCCATGAGATCCGGACAGCAGCAACTCGAGCGCTTGGCGCGTCGCCTGGCGCGGCGAGCTGGGCTCGACACCGTGCGCTCGGGCTTCAACAGCCCGGTGGTGAACACCGCCGCGCTGTCGCCGGACACCTGGGAGCGGCAGGCGCCGATGCCCGGGCTCGAGCTGGACCTCGACCGGCAGCTGCGGACGATCGAACAGACGCTGGTGCCGTTGATCGGCGAGCTTCGATCTCGGGACGGGTTCGAGCTCTCAAACCCGATGTACGGACCGATGGATGCCCACGTGCTCTATGCCATGGTGCGTGACCGGCGGCCGTCGAGGGTGTTGGAGCTCGGCTCGGGGTACTCGACGCTCGTGATCGCGCAGGCGCTGGCCGCAAACGGCGACGGCGCCCAGCACGAGGTCGTCGACCCCTGGCCCTCGGAGCTCGTGTCGAGCGTCGGCGGCCGGCTCACGGTCCGTGCGCAGTCGGCGGCGGCGGCCCCTTGGGAGCTGTTCGCGTCGCTCGGCGAGAACGACGTGCTGTTCGTGGACACGAGCCACTCGCTGAGGCCCGGGGGGGAGGTGGTGCGCCTGGTGCTCGAGGTGCTGCCCGCGCTCGAGCCCGGGGTGATCGTCCACTTTCACGACTTCTTCAGGCCATTCGAGTATCCACGAGTGCTCTACGACGCGTTCGACGTCCACTGGCAGGAGCACTACCTGCTGCAGGCGTTCCTGGCGTACAACAGCCGATTCGAGGTGCTGATCTCGAACCATGCCCTGTGGCGTCTCAGGCGCGAGCGGGTCAAGCAGCTGTTCCCCGGGCTCAGGGAGGGGATGGAGCCGAGTGCGCTGTGGCTCAGCCGCCTGCCCGGAACCGTTAGCGACACAGACTGAGTGCACCTCCGCGAGAGGAGGAGGAGACGCCCGGAGCGGGCCGGGATGCAGCCACCGGCGCGATCGTCTGGTCGCCGACGTGGATGAACGTCCGCGCTCGGGGATCGAGGCGACGGAGATAGGGCTCATATCTCGACGGCAGCAGGATCGCCGTCACGTGGTGGGCATTCAGAAAGCGCTCGAACACGAGCGGGCTCGGCCGCGGCCGCCCGAGCTGGCAGTAGAGCTCGAGATAGTCGAGCGTCAGCACGACAGCCGCGGCAGCGTAGATCGGAAGAGCCCGGCGCACGCGGAGCTTGCCCCGTCAGGCGCCCGCGGCCGCCCGCTCGAGCTCCCGCTCCAGCGTCTGATGAAAGGCGGAGGCGGTGAACCGTCGCGCGGTGCGACGCCCGGCCGCAAGGAGATCCGCGCGCAGCTCGGGGGCCGCCGCCAATCGGCGGAGCACATCGGCCAGCGCCATGGCGTTGCCCGGCGGAAACTGCAGGCAGTTCTCGCCGTCCACCAGGTACTCGGCGGCGCCACCGCCGGCGCGAGAGGCGATCACGGGCCGTCCCACGGCCATCGCCTCCAGGGGAACGAGCCCCCACGGCTCCTCCCACTGGACCGGGAACAGGACCGCGTCGGCGGCAGCGTAGGCCGCGGGTATGTCGTCGTGGCTGCTGAAGCGGAACTCGACGCGGTCCGCGACGCCAAGCTTGCCGGCCAGGGACTGAAGCGCCAAGCGATGCCCGGAGGGACCGTCCCCCTGTACCGCGAGCGTCGACTGCTCGGGGAGCTCGGCGAGCGCTTCGATCGCACTCGCCACTCCCTTGCGCGGCTCGACGCGCCCGCAGTACAGCAGCCGCCACCGCCACTGGCCGGGCTCGGAGAACTGGAAAAGCCGCGTGTCTATGCCCGGGTGGATGATGGCCGCATCGGGCAGCCGCCAGCCGGCTCGCCGCGCCGAATCGAGCGTGAAGCGCGAGTTGAACGTCCAGCGGGCGGCGCGATCAAGCTCGAGCCTGGCCGGCACGGCTACGAGCCGCTCCGCGGTGGCCGCGAAGCGCCGGCGTCGCCCTCGCCACACTCGCATCCACTGGTCCACCTGCGGGCCATACACCATCCAGTTGTCCCCGACGACGCCCACCGCCGGGATGGCTCTGCGCCGCACCTGCTCGAGCAGCGACAGCGACATTCCTCCCATCGCCCACCACATGACCACGTCGGGATCGAACGCCGCGAGGTGGCGTTCCAGCACGGCGGCGTTGGCGCGCTCGAGCCGCAGCCGCTCGGCCAGCCGGAGGCGGGGAAAGTCGTGGTCCCGCCAGTACCAGCGAAGCTCTCGGTGCACATCGGCGGCGGCCCGCGGTGCTCGGATCGGATGGGTCCGGCAAGGTCGTCAGCACCCTGACCGGATGGCCCGCGCCGCGCAGCGCGCTGACGGCCGCGGCCCACGTGACTTCGTAGCCGCCAGATGACCACGGCGGGTAGCGGTTGCCCACGGAGAGGATTCGCACCCCAGTCGCTCTGACGATCCGCTAGGAGGCGACCGCGGCAGGGCGGCGATCGAGCAGCTGGCCGAACGCCTCGCGGAGCAGCCCGGATTCCAGCTGCCAGGTGGCCACGGCGACGATCAGCAGGTAGCTCGCCAGCTCGGCGAGCGCCAGTGAGAGCGTGTGCGCGCCGGGCTCCAGCGCCCGTAGCAGGAGGACCGCGGCGGCGGCGGGCACAGTGGGCAGAAACGCCCGCGCGGCGTGGCGCAGGAAGTCAAACCCGGGGAAGAGGCGCTGGAGGTAGAACGCGCGCAGCGCCACCGTCACCATCGCCTGGATCGCGATCCCGATCGCGAAACCCCGCAGCCCGAGCGTGAGTAGGAGTGGGATGCCGGCGGCCAGAAAAGCGCGCCGTGGCCGCGACGCTGGCCACCGCGATCGGGCGGGTGCGGCCGAGTGCCCGGAAGTACGCGGTCCAGTTGAAGCCGATGTGGTTGACGGCCGCGGCGATCCCGTAGACCTGGAGCACGGTCACCGCTGGTCGCCAGCGCTCGCCGATTCCGAACCTCACGATGTCGTTGCAGAACAGCGTGACCCCGACTCCGAACGGCACCGCCCAGATCAGCGCCAGGCGGTTCGACTTCACCAGCGACTCGTACAGCAGCTCGGTGCGGTCGCGTACCGCGCATACCGCCGGGTACAGAGCGCCGGTCACGAGCTGGTCGACGCGGTCGGTGAAGCTCGAGATATTGGCTGCCAGCGCGATCACGCCGACGGCGGCCACGCCGAGATCGAGCTTCGCGACGATCACCGCGCTCCAGGTCATGACGAATGTGGCCGCCCCGGCGATCAGCAGCGGCCCCGAGAACGACGTGTACTGACGCAGCGCCAGTCGCTGGAAGCGCACCCGCGGCCTGAACGGCGAGCGCCAGACGGACGCGAGAGCCGAGGCGCAGGCACCCGCGGCGAGGCCGGCGACGAAGGCCCAGTAGCCAGCGCCGAGAACCGCCAGCGCCACCGAGACCACAAAGCCCACCACGGGGTCAACCGCCGCCAGCGCCCGCTCGCGACCGAACTCCATCCGGCGGTAGTAGATCCATTGCGGGGCCTGCCAGACCGAGACCACCAGGGCGAAGGCGATCACCACGCTCGGTGCGACGAGCTGGGGCAGGCCGTAGATCAGCACGAGGATCGGCAGCGCGAGGGCGATCAGCGCTACGCACGCCAGGGTCAGCGACAGCTCGAGCGTGAACGCCTGCTGGAAGGCGAGCTCCTGGTCGGGCTCCTCCTGTTGCACGAACTTGTCGCCGATGCCGGCCTGCTTGAGCCACACGAGCGCGCTCAGCGAGACCACGATGATGCCCCAGATGCCGTAGTCCGCTCGCGTCAGGAACCCGGCCAGGATGAACCCCTTGAGCAGCGTCAGCAGGCCGGTGCCGATGTCGAACCCGGTGTTGATCAGCGTCCCGCGCGCCGCTCGCGTGCGCAGCGATCCTGCGAACGAAAACCGCCCGGCGGCGGGCTCCTCAGCGGTGCTCGAGCGCCCAGGCATAGGGAATCCTCTCCGAGCCGGGATCGAGCCGCTCGATCTCCTCCGGATCGTGCGGCAAGGTCGAGCAGTTGGCGAGCACCGCGGGCTTGTCTCCCTCGCCCTTGAATCCGTTCCAGATCATCGGTGGGATCGTCACGAGCGCGTAGTTGAGCTCGCCGATGTGGAGTTCCTGGAGCGCGCCGCGCGTGGGGGAGCCATCGCGGTCGTCGTAGCACACGAGCTTGACCATGCCGACTGGGACGGCGTAATTGAGCGTCATCCGCTTGTGAATGTGCCAGCCCTTGACCACCCCCGGATAGACCAGCGAGAAGTAGATCTCGCCGAAGCGCTCAAAGCCGGGGTCGTCCTCTCTGAGCATGTGGAAGATCGCGCCCCGCTCGTCTGGGATGCGCCGCAGCGGCGTGACCCGCAGATCGTGGATCGAGGCGCTCACGCCAGGGCCTGACGATGCTCGAGACAGAAGCCGACGATCTCGGAGACGGCGTCCTCCAACGGTCTGGCGAGGCGTAGCCCGTGCCGTGCGCGCGCGCTCCACGGCCACGCGATACGGCGCCGGCGGTGGACCGTCCGGCTCGGGCGCCAGCAGCTCTGGACGGCTTCCGGTCCGGCGCTCGAAGCCAGGCTTGGATCATCTCCGCCAGCTGGCGGACCGTTCGCGGTTCTCCGGAGCCGAGGTTGTACGTGCCGGGCGGCGGACCCGCGCCGCGGTCGCTGGCGGCGACGATCGCCGAGCAGACGTCCTCGAGGGCCACGAAGTCCCGCCACTGGACGCCTGACGAGCGCAGCGTGAGCCGCCCGGTCAGGGCGCCTTGTCGGCAAAGGTCATTGGCGACGAGCGTCCAGCGATCCACACGGGGATCGTACGGCGCTCCCACCGAGTTGGTGAGGCGCAGGACGATCAGCTCGTACGCACCGGCCGAGGCCGACGCGGCGACGTGCTCCGAAGCCAGCCTCGAGATCCCGTAGGCAGAGCGCGGCTCTGCTCGCAGGTCCTCCGTAAGTGCTACGTCCGGCAGCATCCGCGCCCCGTACACGTGCACCGTCGAGAGGTAGACCAGCCGTTGCACGCCGGCGCTGACGCAGGCCTCGGCGACGCGCTGCGTGGCAGTCACGGTCATGGCGATCGCCGTATCCGGTTGCGAGGCCGCGAGTACCTCGTCCTCGCCCGCCAGGTGCACCACGGCATCGGCGCCGCCGAGCACGGCCGCCAGTTCCGCGCCAGCCCGCTCGGACGCCAAATGGCATACCCGCTGTTCGACGTCGAGCCACGGCACACGCTCACGCACCAGCGCACGCACGTGCCAGTTCTGCTCGAGGAACGCGCGGACCAGTCGTCCCCCGATGTAGCCGCCTGCGCCCGTAATCAGGACCGTGCTCAAGCCGTTTGATCTTAGTGCTTCGTGCGGCGCGCGTCGGGCGCACCGTCAGCCGCCGCCCGAGTAGATCCGCTCGCACAACGGCGCCAGGGCCTGGTCCCAATCGAACCGCTGCGCCGCGGCGCGGCAGGCTGAGACAGTCTCCGGCTTTCGCGCGAGGGCGAAGCCGCGGAGGCAGGCCTCGGCGAGGCTCGAGGGGTCCTGCGGCGCGGACAGCTCGCCCGTGACCCCCTTCGTGACGAGCTCCTTCGGAGCTCCGTGCGTGCTGGTCACGATCGGGGTCCCGCACGCCAGCGACTCCACCAGCGCCATTCCGAACGAGTCGTGCGTGGAGGGAAGGCAAGTGATCCAGGCCTTGCCGTAGCGCTCGTGCTGCCGATGGGGATCGCCGACCCCGAGCTGCCGCACCCGCGCCGGGACGCCGGGGGGCGCCTCGGCCAGCATGGGGGCCGGATCGCCCGGGCCGCTCAGCCAGAGCTCGACGTCTGGCTCGGATGCGGCGATCAGCGGCAGCGCTTCCAGAAGCACGGGAACCCCCTTACGTCGCTCGGAAATGACGCCCGAGAACAAGATCGTCGGCCGCTCGGCTCGCCGCTCGGAGGGGATGAAGGACTCCAGTGAGACGCCTCCCGGTATCACCACACCGTCGGAGCGCCCGTAGTTGTGGGCGAGGGTTTCGACCGCAGTCTGGGACATCGCGCTGTATACGTCGATGTGCGCGATCACCCGCGACACCGCGGCAGCCTGAACGAAGCCCTGCTGCGCCCAGTACTCCCTGTCCGGGAAACCGAGATCGGTGACGACCGTTCGCCTGCGGTCGCGTCGTAGCCGAGCGGCGACGATGGAAGCCAGGGCGTCATGGCGCCCGAATGAATGCACCGCGTCGAAGCGCGTGCTTGTGAGCCGAGGCAGCACCCGCAGTCCAAAGTCGGCCTCATGACGGTGCAGGCTGCTGAACCGGCGTCTCAGGCGGACGGTCCTCACTCCCCGCTCGAAGCTCACTCCGGGCTCCCATGCGGACGAGAAGTGGACCACCTGGTGGCCCCTCCTGACCAGGGCGGCCCCCAGCTCGGGAACGAACCTCTCCGCACCGCGGCGGACCTCGGGCCAGCACAGAGCGTGGGTGAGCGCGATTCGCACGGCCGGCGAGCGTAGATTGTCCGAATCGGTGGAGCGCTGGCCAGATGGCGACTCAGGCGTCGCCTGCGAGTAGAGATCCGTCCGGTGCGGGGTGCTCCGCTGACCGGCTGTGAGCTCGCGGTCTCCTCTCAGAACGGCGAGGACGGGGTGCTGCAGGCGATCTTTCGGCTGGTCGGGGCACGGAGCCAAGACTTCGTCGAGTTCGGCGTTGGCGACGGGGGACAGGGAAACTGCGTCCTGCTGGCGGATGACCTCGGCTGGTCGGGGCTCTTCATCGAGGCCGACCGTGACGCCTACCGGGCCCTCGCCGCGAAGTACGCCGACAGCCGGCGGGTCAGGACCCTGGACGCGCTGGTCACGGCCGACAACGTGGAAGCGCTGTTTCGCGCGGCTCGGGTCCCGCCGGAGTTCGACGTCCTGTCGATCGACATCGACGGCAACGACTTCTGGGTCTGGCGGGCGCTGACGGAGTTCACCCCGAGGGTCGTGGTGGTCGAATACAACGCCAACTTGACTCCGGATGCGATGCTCGTGATGCCGCGCGACGACGACCACCAGTGGGACGGGACCGATTACTTCGGCGCGTCCCTGGGCGCGTACCGCGCGCTCGCGGCCGAGAAGGGCTACCGACTGGTCCACACCGACTCCACGGGCGTCAACGCGTTCTTCGCGCTGAACTCGCTCGCTGGCCCGCTGCCACCGCCGGCTGCGGTGCCGGTGTACGCAGCGGATTACTTCAAGTCCGGGCTCACGCTCCCGCATGATCCCTTGGGACGGCCGTTCCTCGACCTCGCCAGCGGTGAGCTGGTCGAGGCTTCGCGTCAGGCCGCGCGACGATCCGAATGACTCCAGTGGCCAGCGTGATCGTGCCGGCCCGCGACGCGACCGCGACGCTGCCGCGGACGCTCGCGGCGCTGGGCGACCAGGAGCTCGACGATGAATTCGAGGTGATCGTGGTCGACGACGGTTCGCCGGACCGGACCGCCGCGATCGTGCGGGAGGCCGGCGTTCAGGTGGTCAGCAGGCGGCACGCGGGCCCGCCGCCGCGCGCAACCTCGGCGTGCGCCACGCGCGCGCGCGGCTGCTGGCATTCTGCGACGCCGACGTGTTCCCGGCCGCGGATGGCTCGCGGGCGGGCGGCGAGCTCTCGCAGGGCCGACCTCGTCCAGGGAAAGGTGCTGCCGGATCCAGGCGACGAGCTGGGCCCGTTTGACCGCACGATCTGGGTCACGTTCGCGCCGGGGCTGTGGGAGGCCGCGAACCTGTTCGTGCGGCGCGAGCTGTTCGAGCGGCTCGGGGGCTTCGAGGAATGGCTGCGTCCGCGGTCGGGAAAGGCGCTGGCGGAGGACGTGTGGTTCGGCTATCGCGCGCTGCGGGCCGGTGCGAGCTCGACGTTCTGCGACGAAGCGCTGGCCTACCACGCGGTGTTCGCCGCGCCTGGCGAGTATGTGGGCGAGCGTGTGCGGCTGCAGTACTTTCCCGCGATGGCGGCGCAGACGCCGGAGCTTCGGCGGACGTTTCTCTACCGTCGAGCGTTCCTCAATCGCCGCACGGCGCGGTTCGACCTCGCGCTCGCTGGGCGCAGCCCTGGCGAGGTTATCCGCTCGCCGCTAGCGCTGTCTTTGACCCGCCGTACGCGCGCGCGGTCCGCTCGCACGCGCGGCGGGGGCAGCCGGCGCCGGCCGTTGCGGCCGCCGACGTGCGTCGCCGACGCCATCGGCCTCGCGGCGCTGCTGTACGGAAGCGTCGCACTACCGTTCGCTGGTCGTGTAGAGGGCCGCGCCGAGGAGCTCGCCCCGCAGCCGGGCCAGCTGCGGCAGCGCGCTCCGCGGAGCGGCCGGCACGCGAGGGCGGCGGCCGAAGCGCTCGGCGACGGCCCGCTCCAGCTCGGCGAACGGGTAGTCATCGATTGCCGGACGCTCTCTTGCGTGCAGCGCGCCCTCCCAGCAATGCGCCAGTACCCGCTCCTCGGTAGACAGCTGTCGGGCGAGACCGGGCGGGACCTGGGCGCCGGGGCGGGCGTGCAGCGAGTGAAACTTCGACAGAAACACCAGCTCGTCGCGCTCCAGCGTGCACAGCCAGCGGTGATGGGAGTGTCCGACCCATTCGCCGCCCGAGACCTCGGGGTTCATCCAGGTGAGCTCATCGAGCAGCGATGGGACCTCGATGTAGCCCGCGCGGCCGACGCGGGACATCTCCTCACAGACGCGAATCGGGTCGCGAACGTCCTCCAGCGTGAAGGTGCAGACGACGAAATCGAAGTAGTCGTCCTCGAACGGCCACGGCCGATGCGAGCAGATGTCCGCGATCACCCACCGGTCGCGGTTGAAGCGCGCGGGGGCGGGCCCACGCCGCCGGGCGCCAGCACGCCACGCGTTTCGTAGGGCATCAGGTCGATCACCCAGTCGGCGCGATTCAGCGGCGCAGCCCAGCCGCCGACGTCGAGCACCAGGGCGTCGTCGGACAGCTCGAGCACGCGGTGCAGGCCATCGGCAAGCATCGTCGCGCGGCGCTAGCTGCTCCGGGCCAGGACCGCGTGGTGGGGCACGCCGTCGCGCCCGGTGATCAGCCGCCGGATGAGGGTCTGCACCAGAGCCCTGGGCCGCCGCGGCGGCCGCGGGTGCGCGGGGCCGTAGGGGATCGAGTAGACGCGCGACTCGCGCTCGAGCCGGAACCCCGCAGCTCGCAGCATCTGGCGGTGACCGGCGACGTTCGGGATCCACCACTGCGTGATGCCGTTCGTGCCGTCGAGGCGTACGAGGGGACGCCGTGGTGCCAACAGCGAGCGGACGAGGTCGATCTGGTTGGTCGACAGGAAGTGGCCGGCGCAGACCGATCGGATCGCCGCCAGGGCGCGCAGCGGATCGCGCAGGTGCAGCAGCAGGCTCCCGCAAACCACGACCTCGAAGCGCCCGAGCGCTTGCGGGCTGAGGTCGTAGACGCTCGCTCGCTCGAGCCTCACGCTCGAACCGAGCAGTGCCCGTCCGACGCGGAAGCCTTCGCCTATCGAGGGGCCGCTCACTTCGCGCAGGTACGCCGGACCAAGGTCTGCGATGTGCGCCTCCCAGTCCCACTGCTCGTGGCTGGGGATGTCGACGGCCACGACTTCAGAGGCGCCGCGGCGCTCGAGCTCGAAGGCCAGGAACCCGTCCGAGGTGCCGACGTCGAGGCATCGCTTGCCGCGAACATCGGGCCACGGGAGGCGGTCGACGATCAGCCGGAGGTCGAACAGACCCGGCGTGACGATCCCGGGCGCGAGCTCGATCGAGTGGTACCAGCGCCTTACACGCGCGATCTCTGCGCGGGCGTCGCTCGAGATCGGCTGCGGCGCGGAAGCAGTGCCCACGGTGCGGCGACCGTAGCATGTGGCCCGTGGCCGACCCTCTCATCTACGGCGTGGTCTCTGACCTCGTCGAGCGGCTTGCGTTGCCCGAGCCGATCGTCGAGTTCGGCTCGATGCAGGTGGAGCGCGGACAGCCGAATGACCTGCGTCCGCTGTTCGCCGGGCGACCGTTCATCGGCACGGACTTTCGCCCGGGACCCGGCGTCGACCGGATCGAGGATCTGCGGGAGCTCAAGTTCGGCGACGGCGAGGTCGGCACCGCCCTGTGCCTGGACACGCTCGAGCACTGCGCGGACCCGATCGCGGCGGCGCGCGAGCTGCGGCGGGTCGTCTCGCCGCACGGGGGCGTGTGCGTGCTCTCGTCGGTGATGCTGATCGGCATCCACGGCTATCCGAGCGACTACTGGCGCTTCACCCCCGAGGGCCTGCGGCTCTTGCTGGAGGGCTTCGACGATGTCGACGTCGCCGCAATGGGCGACCCGAGCGCGCCGTTCTGGGTGTTTGGGATGGCCGCCAAGGGACGAGAGCTGGGCCTCAAGCTGAGCGAGCTGCCGTCGCTGTCGCGGACCCAGCGCGACTATGAGCTGGCGCGGGGCCAGCTGAAGCTGGGACCCTTCCGCTACTCGATCCGCCAGCTGGCGGCGGAGGTCAAGTCCCAGCTGCCGCGCGTCATCGGCGAGCGCGTGGCGGCTCGAGCCGGCGCGGCGCTCAGGCCGCGTTCCTCAGAACCTCAAGCCACCCGGCAGCCGTCCGCTTCCAGCTGAACGGCGCGGCGCGGGTCACGGCTGCGCGGCGGAGCCGGGCGGCGAGCTCGGGTTCGGCGGCCAGGCGGCGAACGGCGCCCGACACCGCCGCCGGGTCTGGTGCGGACGACGAGCCCGGCATCGCCGACGATCTCCGGGAGCGCACCCCGATCGGAGACCACCACAGGTGCGCCGCAGGCCATGGCTTCGAGCGCCGGCAGGCCGAAGCCTTCGAACCAGCTCGGGAGGCAGAAGGCGTCGGCCCCGGCCATCAGGCGCGCCAGATCCTGACCGCTCAGACCGCGGAAGGCGACGACCCTGCCCCGGTGGCCGCCCAGCTCCGCGAGCGCCTGGCGCTCGAACTCCTGCGCTCGGGGGTCGGGCGCCGCGCCGGCGACGATCGCCAGCAGGTGGGGGAGCCCGGCCGACGCCAGATCGCAGACGGCCCGACGCGCCGCGGCGAAGTTCTTGCGAGGGTGGAGCACCCCGACGAACAGCACGTACGGCGCCCCCACGCGCCGACGGCCTCCCTCGAGCCCTGGCCTGAACAGCCCGTGGTCGACGCCGTGGTGGACCGAGTGCACGCGCTCGGCCGGTAGGCCGTACGCGCCGATCACCTGGCGACGAGAGGCGCGTGAGGGCGTGATCACGTGCGCGGCTACGGAGACGGAGGCCTCGGTGGCGGAGTTGATCTGCGCGGCGAACCCGGGATCGAGCAGGCTCCGCAGGAACGGGTCGCGCCACCCCGCCTCGTGCACCTGGACGACGAGCGGCCGTCCGTCCGGCGGCCGGTCGTGACCGTCGGCGAGCCAGACGTCCGCCCTGCCCCGCGTGACGAGCTTGACCCGCTCGTCGCGACCCAGCTCGGCGAGCACCTCGGTCCACACCTTGCCGTGGCCGGTGTGGTCTTCGAGGTCCGTGACGCCCGGCCCCAGGCCCACCCGCAGGCGGCTACGGCGAAGCACGAATGCCACGATCCCCCGCCCGCGCGAACCTCGGCTGTGGCAGGAGGCGCACGTAGACTCTCGCCCGATGAGGCTCCACGGACGCCTACGCTACAAGCTGCGCCGCGTCTGGCAGGAGGCGTTCCTCTTCTACTGGCGCCGGCGGGTCAAGGCAGACCAGTTCGCGCACTTCGGCGAGCGGAGCCTGATCTTCTCGCCGAGGGGGATCCTCTCCCGGCACCGGATCGAGATCGGAGATGACGTCCTGATCCACGAAGGGGCGATGTTTTCGGTCGTCGAACGGTTCAACGGCAGGGAGCACCAGCCTCACCTACGGATCGGCAGCGGCACGAACATCGGCACCGGGGTGTGGTTCAGCTGCGTGGGTGAGATCGAGGTGGGCGAGAAAAACCTGTTGGGGCACAACGTGCTGATCGCCGACAGCTATCACGAGTACCACGACCCGGACACGCCGATCATGGAACAGCCGATGGCCTGGCCCAAGCCGGTCAGGATCGGGCCCGGCTGCATCATCGGTCCGCACGCCGCGATCCTCGCCGGCGTGACGTCGGGGCGAACACGTTCATCGCCGCCAACGCCGTGCTCACCCGCTCGGTGCCGGCGAACTCGGTTGTCGCGGGCAACCCCGCCCGCGTGATCCGCGAGTACGACCGACGGCTGGGCGAGTGGGTGAATCGCGACTCGATCGCCGCCTCCGGCGACCCTCTGAGCTCGCCACCCTACACTGCGCGCGGATGAAGGTCTTCGAGCTGCCGACGTGCCCCGCCTGCGGGTCGTCGAGCTTCGAGGCGTTCGCGCTCGGCGGCCGGTTCAGCCTCCGTCGCTGCGGGGAGTGCGAGACCGTCTCGGCGCTCGATTACGCCGACCCCACCGAGGTGTACGTCGACGGGTACATGTTCGGCGAGGTGGGGGAGTTTGGGCTTGATGTCCGCGCGCCGCTGTTCCAGCAGTATCTGGTGCGGGTGGCGCATAGGCGCGTCAACATGATCGAGAAGGCGACCGGGCTTCGCTGCGGGACGCTGCTCGACGTCGGCTCTGGAACGGGCGAAGTGCTGGTCGCGGCGAGCGGGCGCGGGTGGAGCGCCAAGGGCGTGGAACCGGAGCGGACAGGCGCGGAGATGGCGCGCGATCGCGGGACTGGACGTGACCATCTCGACGCTCGAGCAATCGGGGATACCGGAGCGGAACTTCGACGTGGTCAGCGCGTTTCACGTGCTCGAGCACATGCCCGACAGCCGCGCCTTCCTGCGAACGCTGAGCCGGTGGGCGCGACCGGGAGGATTCCTGGTGATCGAGGTGCCGAACTGGAGCAGCGTGCAGCGCCGGCGGCTGCGCGGGGACTGGCCGGGGGTGCGGCCCCGCGAGCACTTAGTGCACTTCACGCCGAGGACGCTCGCGCGGACGTTGCGCGCGGTGGGGGCCGAGCCGGTCTCTGTGCAAACGCCGTCGTACGTCGGGCCTCCACAGACGCTCGAGGACGCGCTCAGGGATATCGTCAGGCTCGGCAGGTACCGCCGGATGGTGGAGCCTCTGAGCAGGATCCAGGCCCGTGATGGCCGTGAGCCGGCGCGCTATCCGACGCGCGCCGGGTGGGCCGTGCTGCACGCCACGGAAGCGGTCTACAACCGGGCGGGCGTCGGCTCGGTCGTGTTTTGCGTGGCCGCGACTCCGGCCTGACGCACGCGGTAGACCGGGTGCTTGGCGAGAAGCCGGAAGCGCCGTCGGCGGCGGCGTCTAGCGACGTGCCCTCGCCAGGGCCGCCACCGGTGACGGTGGCGGTCGTCTCCTGGAACACGCGGGAACTGCTGGTGCGCTGCCTGCGCTCGCTCGAGCCCTACGTGCAGCGGGGAGTGGCCCAGGTCTCGGTGGTGGACAACTGCTCCACCGACGGATCGGCCCGAGCGGCGCGCGAGGCCGCTCCCTGGGCGGAGGTGATCGAGCCGGGCTCGAACTTGGGGTTCGGCCGCGCCGTCAACGTCGTCGCCAGTCAGACGCGCTCCCCATGGCTGGCTTGCGCCAACGCCGATGTGGCGCTCGAGCCGGGCGCGCTCGAGGCGCTTCTGGCGGCCGGCACCGAGGGGCGCGTGGCATGCGTTGCTCCCCGTCTGGTGCTGGCCGACGGGGCCACACAGCACTCCGTCTATCCGTTTCCGACGGTCGCATTCAGCGCGGCGTTCAACCTGGGGCTGCACCGCATGAGCCGCCGCGTGGCCGACAGCCTGTGCCTGGAGGGGTTCTGGGATCCGGAGCGGCGCCGTGATGTCCCGTGGGCGATCGGGGCGTTCCTGCTTCTGCGGCGCTCGGCGTTCGAAGCGGTCGGAGGCTTCGACGAGCGGCAGTTCATCTACGCGGAGGATCTCGACCTGGGGTGGCGGCTGCACGAGGCCGGGTGGATCACCCGCTACGAGCCCGGCGCCCGCGTGCTGCACTTCTCGGGCGCCGCGATGGCGCTCGCGTTCGGCGACCAGCGCCTGGCCCGGTACATCAGGGCCACGTACGCGGTCATCCTGCGGCGGCGGGGGTTGGCGCGGACGTGGGCCACGGCCTCGCTGAACGTCGCCGGAGCGGCGGCGCGTTTGGCGTGGATGGTGCCGCTGGCCGCAGTTTTCGGCCGCTGGCGCGAGCCCGCGGCGCACGCGCGGCTGTGGCTCGCGGCCCATCTACAGGGGCTCCGCTCGCGATCGGCGCTGCTCGATGGCTGAGCCTCAGCCGACCATGCGCGGTTCCTGCCCGGAGGGCCGTGGACGGGCCCTGACCCATGCCGACGCCGGCCCGATACGTCGCACGAAGCCCCAGTACAGCAGCTCGCGGAAGCTGCGTGGGAGCTGCTTCGGCCAGCGCGCCATCGCCTTGCCGAACGGCTGAAAGAGCGGACCCCCGGCGTCGAGGACCTCGAAGCCGGCCGCGTGCAGCAGGCGACGGTGCGCGGCCTTATTTGGCGTCCACCAGCGCGGCTGGTCGTCCCAATCCCAGAGCTGACCGAGCGCCAGCCGCGGGGCGAGCAGCGTCAACGAGAGCGAGGTCGCCTCGAGCGACAGCAGCTCGCTCCCGTCGCCCATCACGGCGCGCATCGCCCTCAGCGCGCGGACCGGATCGGCCAGGTGGATGAGGACGTTGCCGACGAACACGTAGTCGAACGAACCGAGCCGGCCGGGGGACAGGTCATAGAGGTTCATGTCGACGCGGGTCACGTTGCTCAGACCCAGCGCGCGGCGCACGAGCTCGAAGTGCTCGTTGGCCAGGCCGCTCCCCACGCGCCGCACATCGAGTGGCTGAAGGCCCTGCCAATCCTGCCGGTCGGTCTGGGGGAGGTCGAGGCTCACCACCTCGGCGGCTCCGCGCCGCGCGAGTTCGAATGACCAGAACCCCTCGCAGGCTGCGGCATCGAGGCAGCGCTTGCCCTCAAGCGTCGCCGGCAGCGGCAGCTTCCCGACCACCCCGCGCAGGTCGAACACGCCTCGCGTCGGTTCACCACCGGGGACGTCGAACGTGTGGTACCAGAGGTCGACGCGATTCATCTGGGCCGAGAGGTCATTCACGGCGGGCGACTGTATCGAGCGGATCTTGACCTCCGCCCAGACGCTGCCCGTGCTTCGGTCGCGATCCGCGGACCTCGGGGCTAATCTGCCGCGGTGGCCGCTACCGCAGTAAGCCAGTCGGAGGGCGCGACGACCGCTGCGGCGCCGCGGGCCTCCAGGGTGGCGAACGTCGATGTGCTCAGGGCCTTCGCGGCGCTGGCGGTCTTGCGGTACACGCGTACGCGCTGGGCGGCCGGGCCGTCCCCGTCCGGGCCCAGCACTGGTACGACGTGCTGTTGATCAACCGGCCAGCGGCGTCTGGCTGTTCTTCGCGATCAGCGGCTACGTGATCACGCGGCCGTTCGTGGACCGGTCGTTAGCGGGAGGCGCTTCCCGACGTGCCATACGCACTCCGGCGCATATCGGATCTACCCCTGTACTGGGTGGCGTTGACCGCTGTCATCGTGATCGACGGCGCCCCGGAACGCGGGCCTGGCAGTTCCCGTTCCACTACCTGCTGCTCAACAACCTGGTGCCCGGGCGCGAGGGGGCGCTGCTCCGTGGCCTGGACGCTGACGCTCGAGATGCTGTTCTATATCGTGGTCCCATCCTGGCGGCGCTCGTGGCGCGGGACAGGTCCGGTCGCACCCGAGCGGCTGGCCGCTCTGGTGCTCGCAAGCTGGGCGGCGAGCATGGCGTTCACGATCGTCTCCGATCTCCAGGGAGACGGCCAGACCGGGCTGTGGCTGCGGGGCTCTGCCGTCGATGTGGCAGATGTTCTGCCCCGGGATTTTGCTCGCGATCGCGCCACATCTGCGCGCGCCGTGGCGCCGGGTGGTCGTGCTGCCGGTGGCGCGGGCTGTGATCGTGCTCCCGGCGGTGGCCTTCGCGGTCGCGGCGGTGCTGGGGGCGGCCGCCCCGCTGCGGTTCGGCGTCGTGCCCTATCAGCTGCTGCTCGATGCGAGCCGCCCGCTGTTCGCGATCGCCTACGGGTGGCTGCTGGCGGCGGCGATCCGCGCTCGCCCGTGGCGCGGGCCGCCCTGCTGGAGCTCGGCGGGGCCGACCTCGTACGGCATCTATCTGCTCCATCCGGTCCTCGAAGAGCTTCTCTTGCTGAAACCACCTGGCGCCGGTGGGGCACGACACGCTTGGGGCGTTCCTCGTGAACAGCTTGTGCCTCACGGCGCTGACGGTCGCAGTCGCGTTCGTCAGCTGGCGCTGGTTCGAGCAGCCGGCGATACGGCTGGGTCGTCGCCTGGGCGGCGCGCTGCAGGCACGGGAGACGGCGACGATCGGTAACGCGCATAGGGCCGATCAGTGAACAGTCTGGCGCTCGTGCGGCGCAGAGCGCTTCGGGCCAGCGTTCTGCTGGCCAAGCCGACGTTCGCCCATGGGCTCGTGGTGCTCGTCGCGCTAGCGCTACTCGTCCGGGTGATCGTCGTGCTGTCCGACCCGCGGTTCGTTCCGCGCACCGATGCCGCCGACTACGATCGGATCGCGGTCTCGCTCGCGCAGCACAACCGGCTTCGGCCCGACGATCGTGCCAGCGGTGGCCCCTGCGCGCTGCGCTCTCCGATGTTTCCCCTCGCGCTGGCCACCGTCTACAAGGTGGTTGGCGTCGGCTCGGCCGTCACCCGCTGGGAGGCCGGCCGGCTGCTCGAGGCGGTGCTGGGCGCGATCGCAGTGGCCTTGATCTGCCTGATCGCCCTCCGGCTGTGGGGGCGAACGGCGGCTCTCGTCTCGGGCGCCATCGCCGCCGTCTATCCGCCGCTCGTGCTGGCCGGCAGCTCGCTGATGACCGAGTCGCTGTTCGTCCCTCTGGTGTTAGGGACGGTGCTCGCTGCGCTTGTGGCCCGCGACGGAGTTCACCGCAGACGCTGGGAGGTTGTGACAGGCGTGCTGGCGGGGCTTACGGCCCTGACCCGCAGCGACGGGATCGCGTTGATCGTGCCGGTCGCATTCCTGGCCTGGAGCGCTCGTCCGCGACTGTCGCGCAGGTCACTCCTCAGCCCGCTGATAGTGATCGTCGTCGGCGCGCTTACGCTCGTCCGTGGACGGTCCGCAACCTGCGCGACTTCCACGAGTTCGTTCGATCACGACCGACGGCGGCTACGCGCTGGCCGGCACGTACAACAGCTACGCCCAGCGGCGAACTGACTTCCCGGCCCTCTGGCTGGCCCCCGTGCTCCCGGAAGCGCAGGTCCTGATCAAGAGACGGCGTCTGAACGAGGCACAGGTCGGCGACCGCCTGACGAGCTGGCGCTGCGCTACATCGGCAATCATCCCGCGTCGGTCCCAAAGACCGTGTACTGGAACACGCTGCGGCTGCTGGATTTGACGGGCACCGGAATGGAGCGCTACGAGGCGGGGTTCGTCGGCGTACCCGCAGTGGCTCGCCTCGCTCAGCGTGTATGCATTCTGGGGGGTTGCGCTGCTCGCGCTCTGCGGCCTCGCGACGAGGGGGTGGCGAACGGCCCCCTGGTCGTTTTGGGCCTGTCCAGTCGTGCTGTTCCTGTGCAATCCGCTGTTCATCGGCGCGGGCCGCTACCGAGCTCCATCTGACGCCTTCGTCGTGATGCTGGCGGCGCTGTCGCTGACCGGCGGCTCGAGTCGCCTGGCGCGGATGCGGCGGAGGACATCGGCGAGCTGCCCGGGCGGATACCATCCGCGGCCGGATGAATGGGCGAGTGGTCGTACTCGGGGGCGGGGTCGCCGGCCTGGCCTGTGCATATGAGCTCGCCAGGGCCGGCGTCGAGGTCACGGTGCTGGAGCGTGAGCCGCATGCCGGCGGGATGGCCTCCTCCTTCGTGCGAGGATCGACGGCGGGGAGCTGCTGGTCATATGACTTCGGACCGCACCGCTTCCACAGCCATGATCCCGAGCTGATCGCCCACATCCTGTAGATCCTCGACGGCAACCACCGTAGCGCCGCAGCGCCTCTCGCGGATCCTGCTGTTCGGACGGTTCTTCGACTATCCGCTCCAGGCGGGCGAATGTGCTTCGCAATCTGCCGCGGCGGGTGCTCGTGCAAGTCGTTCCTCGACTACTTCTGGGTGAGGTTGACCGAGGCGTCTGCGGCTGTCAGCACCACAGTGACGACACCTTCGAGGGCTGGGTGTCAAACGGTTCGGCCGCACCCTCTACGACCTGTTCTTCGGCCGCTACACGGGCAAGGCATGGAAGATGGCCCCGCGCCAGATCTCTGGCGATTGGGCTTCGCAGCGCATCTCGCTGCTGAGCCTTGGAGATGCCGTGCAAGAAGACCCTGCTGCGCCCGCGCAGGCGCCCCGCGAGCGCTCGTCAGGGAGTTCGTCTACCCAGAGATCGGGGGGATCGGGGAGATCGCCCGGGGTTACGTACGGGAGCTCGAGGCGATGGGCGCTACGGTTCTGACCGGCGCGCCAGTCACACGCGTGAACAGCGACGGCCACCGCGGGTGGTCGGGTGGAGTATGGGGGCGAGTCGCCCGGGCGTCGGTGGACGCCGACCACTACATCTCAACCATCCCGATCACTGTGCTGGCCCGGGCGATCAGGCCAGCCCGCGCCCCCGACGAGGTTCGTCGGAGCGATCTCTCAGCTCAGGCACATCTCGATCATCTTCGTGTACCTAAAGCTGGCCAAGGAGCGGGTGTCACCGGACAACTGGCTCTACCTGCCGGATCTCGACGTGTCGGTGCACCGCATCTCGGAGTTCAAGAACTTCAGCCCCCACTGCGCGCCGCCGGACAAGACGATGGTCTGTGCCGAGATCACCTGCCACATCGGCGACGAGCACTGGCGGGCTAGCGACGAGGAGCTGATCTCGATCGCCATCGCAGATCTGGCCCGGATCGGGTTGATCGAGCCGAGCGAGGTCCTCGAAGGGTTCGTGATGAAGCTTCCGCACGCGTATCCGGTCTATGACCTGGCTTACAAGGAGAACCTGGCTCCGATCATGGAGTTCGTGCACTCCCTGGTGAACGTGAAGACCGGCGGCCGTCAAGGACTGTTTCGCTACAACAACATGGACCAGTCGATCGAGATGGGCCGCGAGATGGCATGGACGCTGGTCGATGAGCGAGGACTGCCAGACCACGAGGCCGTGGCCACCGAGACCGAGTACTTCGGCTAGGCCGTGGCGTTCCACTGGCGCCCTCGAGCAGGAGCTGATCGTGTCATCGCTGCCCGCTGTGCGGCGAGCGAGCAATATCGCACCGTGGTCGAGGAGCCGCCCTACAGCGTGCGTGCGCTGTCTGGAGTGCGGCACTGGGCTGGGTGACGCCGCGGCGCGACCGCGCGCGGCCTCGTGGACATGTACAGCGACGACTCCTACTGGCGCTCGTGCCTCCCCGAAGACGCTCGGCTACCACGACTACCGCGCCGACGAAGCACTCGTACGTGGACACGTTCCGGCGCCGGCTCGGATTTGTGCTGCGGAACGGCCCCGCCGGCGGTCGGGCGCTGGATGTAGGCTGCGCGGCGGGCTTCTGCATGCAGGCGCTGCGCGAGCGTGGCTTCGACACATATGGCGTCGAGGTCTCACCGACGATCGCCGAGCCATGCAGTGGAGCGACTCGGCTTCGACACCGTGCACATCGGCACGCTCGACAGCGCCCCGTTCGCCGACCGAGTCCTTCGACCTGATCACGATGTGGGATGTGATCGAGCACGTGCGTCGATCCGCGCGCTTTGCTGGAGCGGGCACGCGGCCTGTTGCGCCCGGGCGGGCTTGCTGGTGGTCGAGACGCAGGACATCGACAGCGCTGTTCGCACGCGCTGCTCGGGCAGGCGCTGGCACCACTACAAGCACGCGGAGCACATCTACCACTTCACCCGAGCCACGGTGCGCATGCTGCTGGACGTCGCTGGGTTCGACGTCGAGCTCCTCACGCACCGCTATGGGGGCAAGTACGTGTCGCTTCGAATTCATCGCCGAGCGGGCGGGCCGGGTGCATCCCGCGCTGAGCGCCGCGCTACGACCCGCTGGCGACGCTTCGAAATCGGCGCAGGATCTACTGCAACTTCATGGACGAGATGGTCGACCGCGCGCCCACCGGGAACCGGCTGAAGCGGTGGAGGAGACCGCCTATCGGCAGTTCATCGAGCTGGAGCGGACCCACTTCTGGTTCGTCGGCCGGCGGCGCATCTTCTTGCACTTGCTAGAGCGCGAGCTCGACGGCCGCACGGACCTGCAAGTGCTCGACGTAGGTTGTGGCGCTGGCGGCATGCTGGGGCCGCTCAGCCGCTACGGCGCGGTGAAGGGAATCGACACCTCGCCCGATCTGGTGGAGTTCTGCCATTCCCGCGGCTTTGATCGGGTGCGAGGTCGGCCTCGGCCTACGAGCTTCCGGTCGCACTCCGGTCGGTGGACCTGATCACTCTGTTCGACACGATCGAGCACGTGCCCGACGACGCGCGCGTCCTGCGGGAGTGCCGGCGG
Organism: uncultured Actinomycetes bacterium; assembly: GCA_963846075.1. Taxonomy (GTDB): domain Bacteria; phylum Actinomycetota; class Thermoleophilia; order Solirubrobacterales; family Solirubrobacteraceae; genus Palsa-465. The sequence goes on from CAWJUS010000023.1 coordinate 46,658, forward strand.
GCCCTCGGCGCCGATGGGCTCGCTGTTCCTGTCGGTACCCGCCTACCAGTTCCTGTACGCCAACAATGATCGCGTGGCCCACCATCAGCGCCGCTACACGGCGCCCGGGCTTCCGGCCAAGCTGGCGAGCACCGGCTTTGCTCCGGCGCAGGTGACCTACTTCAACACCTTGCTGTTCCCGGCGATCTTGCCGGTGGTGCTGGCCAAGAAGCTCATCGAGAGCCGCACCGGGCCGTCTGAGGCCACCAACCTCACCCACCGGGTGCCGCCTCTGGTGAACCGAATCCTCGCTGCGATCATGGGCTCGGAGCGGCACCTTATGTCCCGCTGGCGTCTTCCGGTCGGTCACTCGATCATCGCCATCGCCCGCCGTCCGAAGGCTCAGTCTGATGCGGGATGACGAGGATCCCGGCCTTCAGATGATGCCACCCCAGCCGTCGCCGGAGGCAACCGGCGGCGAGCCGCGGGGCGCGGCGGCGGTCCCGACCGGCCTGCTCGTGCTCGGCGTGTATCTGCTGCTCGCGATCGTGCTATACGGCGCCGCCTGGACCGGCGACCCCCGGGGCGACCTGCAGGGGCAGGGAGGTGACATTGCGATCTTCGTCTGGAGCATCCGCTGGGTCGCCTTCGCCCTCGTACACGGACTCAACCCCCTCCACAGCACGTTCCTCAATTACCCGCCGGGCGTCAATCTGCTCGACAACACCACGGTCGTTCTGCTCGGCGTACTGGCCACGCCGCTGACGCTCGCGTTCGGCGCCGTGTTGAGCTTCAACGTGCTCCAGACGCTGGCGCTCGCCCTGTCGGCGATGAGCGCGTACGTGCTGCTGCGGCGCTTCACGACCTGGCTTCCGGCGGCGTTCGCCGGAGGCCTCCTCTACGGGTTCTCCCCGTACATGATCTCCGCCGGTTGGGGTCACCTCCACCTGACGTTCGGGGCGTTGATCCCGTTGCTGGTGCTTTGCCTCGACGAGCTGCTGGTCCGTCAGCGCCGCTCGCCGGTCGGGTTGGGCATAGCAGCGGGAGCGCTGGCCGCAGCTCAGTTGCTGGTTTCGAGCGAGATGCTCGCCGACACCGTGGAGCTGAGCCTGGTGGGGGTGGCAATCCTGGCTTTGCAGCACCGCGACCTCGTGCGGGCGAAGCTCCGATTCGCGGCCGTCGGTCTCAGCTCCGCGCTGGCGTCCGTGGCGGCGCTGTGTGCCTATCCCGTCTGGTTCGCGGTCGCGGGGCCCGGCCATGGCCGGATCGAGACCTCGATTCCGCTGGCCACCGTGTACAGCTCCGATTTGCTCGAGCCGCTTTTCCCGACCTCCAACCAGCTGGTGGGGACGCACGCTTTGGCTCGGACCGGCGATCGGCTGTCCGCTGGCCTAGTGCAGTTCGGGCCGGGGGCCGGGGCGCATCAGGTCACCAACGCCGCATACCTGGGATTGCCGCTGCTGCTGATCTTGGCCGTGGTGGCGGTGCGACTCCGCCGCGAAGCGGTGGTCCGGCTGTTCGTGCCGCTGAGCGCGATTGCGTTCCTCGCCGCGCTAGGCCCGGTGCTGAAAGTCAACGGGCACGTCACCGGGGTGGACCTCCCCGAACGTTTGTTCAATGACCTACCGCTCCTTCAGGCGACCGTTCCCCTCCGCTACGGCCTGTTCGTGACGCTGGGCACGGCCGTGCTGCTCGCCGTTGGCCTCGACCGCTTGCATCGCGTCGCCCGCGAGAGGCGCCGCCGCCCGCCCGGTGTGACCAGGTTCGCCGCCGGAGTCGTGGCGCTCTGCGCGCTGTTGCCGCTGGTGCCGAGGCGCCCGTACACGATGGTCCGGCTCCGAGTGCCGAAGTTCTTCTCCACGGCCGGGGCCCGCACGATTCCGGCGGGCAGCGTGGTCCTCACGTCATCCGCCGCCAGGCCCCACCACGAGCATCACGATGGAGTGGCAGGCCCGCGCGGGCATCCGCTACCGAATGGTCGGCGCGTACATGTTCTCCCGCTATGACCACGGTCCATATTCACTGGTGCCAGAACCTCAGCGTCACCGAGCGTGTGCTCGATGAGCTCGCGGCGGAAAGAACGCTTCCGCCAGTCACGGCTGCGCTCAGACGAACGATGCTCGCCGACCTCACGGCCTGGCACATCAGGACCGTGGTCGTCGCCGCAGACTGGCCGGGTGCATCGGCAGCACGCGCACTGTTCAGCGCGCTGCTCGGGCGCCGGCCCAGCTACCAGCGAGGCGTCCTGCTCTGGCCGTCGGTCGCCCTGGCACGCGCAACGGGGAAGCGCCCGTCATAAGATCGGGCCGCGTGACTCTGAGTGGGGCACCAGCTGAGCGCACAGCGCGGCTGGGCGCATTGTCGCCCGCCAGCCGGATCCTGATCATCGGGGCCGGCCCGTGCGGGCTGGCGTGTGCGCGCGAGCTGGATCGTCTTGGCCTCGGCAACTGGCTGATCCTGGAGCGCGCCGCCCACGCCGGCGGGCTGGCGGCCTCCGTCCGCGATCCCGGGGGCTTCACGTGGGACCTCGGGGGCCACGTCGTGTTCAGCCACTACGGCGAGTTCGACTCCCTGCTCCATGAAGCGATGGACGGACAGCTCGAGCGCCACGAGCGGTCCTCCTACATCAGCTTCGGCGACCGCTGGGTTCCGTACCCATTCCAGAACAACCTTCGCCACCTCCCGGCGCAGGTCCGCGACGAGTGCCTGGAGGGGCTGGCGGCGGCGCCAGGAGGCGACCCGTCGATGGACTTCGCGACTTGGATGCGCTCGGTGTTCGGGGCCGGCATCACGCGGCACTTCATGGCCCCCTACAACGACAAGGTGTGGGCCACCGATGCCGGCGCAGATGTCGTCGAGGTGGATCGCCGAGCGCGTTTCGGTGATCGATTATCAGCGCGCGCTGTCCAACGTCCGCGATCAGCGCGACGACGTAGCGTGGGGTCCCAACAACACGTTCGTGTTCCCGGCCATCGGCGGCACGGGCGAGATCTATGGCCGCCTGGCTGCGCGGCTGGCGGACAGGATCCGCTATCGACTCGCCGGTGGTGGAGGTAGACGCCGGCCGGAAGCTCGTGCTCGACGCCCACGGCCACGAGCACCGTTACGACGCGCTGGTGTCGACGATGCCGCTCGATCGCCTGGTGGGATCCTTGCGTGCCCCTCCACCAACCCTGCTCGCCGCGGCGGCCAAGCTACGACACAACGGGGTCTACATGGTCGGGGTCGGCTACGAGGCGCCGCTGGCCGACACGCGCTCGTGGCTGTACTTCCCGCAGGCGGGCGTTCCGTTCTACCGCGTGACGAACTTCGCCAAGTACGCGGCGGCCAACGTGCCAGGGGCGGACACCGCGCGCTACTGCTCGTTCATGACCGAGACTTCGTTCTCGGACTCGCATCCCGAGCCTCGCGAGGGGCTCGAGGAGCGGGTTGAGGCCGGGCTGCGGGCGGTGGAGCTGGTCCGCGGGCGCCCGCCCGTGGCGTCGGTGCACGTGGAGCGGATCGAGTACGCGTATCCCGTCCCCACGCTCGAGCGCGACGCCGCGCTGGCCGTGGTGCAGCCGTGGCTGATGGACCACGGCATCTTCTCGCGCGGGCGGTTCGGCTCCTGGCTATACGAGTCCGGGAACATGGACCACGCGGTCAAGATGGGTATCGACGTGGCCAGGCGCCTCGGCGCTGGCGCCGCGGAAGAGCTCTGGGCGCTGCCTGGTCAAACCGGCTAGAGCGGCGTCCTCTACGATCGGGGCGGACGATGGGCGACACTCGGATGAGGGGCTTCTGGAACGCTCGGGCCCGGGAAGACGCGTTCTACTTCGTCGACACGCGCCAGCGGTATCGAGCCCCGGATGAGGAGCGCTTCTGGGACGCCGCTGAGCTGTTGGACTACTCGCTGGAGCAGCTGCGGGTCGAGCTTGAGCCGACCGATACCGTGCTCGAGATCGGCTGCGGCATCGGGCGCTTCACTCGCGTCCTGGCGGCACGCGCCCGGAGGGTGATCGCGCTCGATGTCTCCGACGAGATGCTGGCGCTGGCCCGCCGGCACTCAGCCGATCTGAGCGGCGTGCAATGGGTGCTCGGTGACGGTGTCTCGCTGGCGCCGCTCGAGAACCGTTCGATCGACGCATGCGTGTCATTCGTGGTCTTTCAGCATTTCCCGTCAAGCGAGGTTGGGCTGGGGTATGTGCGGGAGCTGGGACGGGTGCTCAAGCCTGGCGGCTGGGCGGCGCTGCAGGTGTCGACCGATCCTCGCGTACACCGCAGGCGCCCCTGGCTGCGCTCGGCGATGCGGGCGGTCGTCCGCCGCGGCCCCAGAGGCACGAGAAACCCGGCGTGGCTCGGATCGCACCTCGATGTCGGCAGACGTGCGCGAGGCCGCGCTGGGCGTCGGGCTGGAGCTCGAGCGAGTGTGGGGCGAGGGCACCCAGTACAGCCTGCTGCTGCTGCGAAGGAAGATCTGATGCGACCGCGGGTCGTGGCGGCGTTCGTCGCCGTGGTACTCGGGGCGGTCGCCGCGCTGGTGCTCCTATCAGGCGGCGGCGGTGGTCGCCGCGGGCGCTCGCTCGCACAGGACCTTCACACCGGTTGCGGCGCGCGGCGCTCCGGCCGCGGCGTCCCTGCCCGGCGGCCGGGGAGCGCTGATCGGCTTGATCACCCGGCCCACGGAGATGCGCACGACGCCGCGCGGGCGGGTGCTCGGCGCCGTCGGCGTGCGCGACCAGTTCGGCTCGCCGTGGATCATGCTCGTGAACCGCGTGTCCGGCGCTTGGCTGGGGGTTGTCAGCGAGCTCGCGGGAAACGGACGGATCGGATGGATCCCGCGCTCGGCCGCCGCGCTGGGACGCGACCCCTATGCGCTGCGAGCCTCACTGTCGGCGCGGAAGTTGAGCGTGCTGCGCGACGGCCGGCTGGTGGCGCGTTACACGGTGGGGATCGGGGCAGGCTACGCGCCGACTCCGGTTGGCCGCTTCGCCGTCACCGACCGGCTCGTGACCAACGACCCGCACGGCCCGTATGGGTGCTGCATCCTGGCCCTGTCGGCGACCGCGCCCCACGCCATCCCCGGCTGGACGGGCGGCAACCGGATCGCCGTTCACGCCACACCCGAAGCGGAGACGATCGGGGAGCCCGACAGCCACGGGTGCCTGCATGTCACCCAGGACGAGGCCCGCTGGCTGATCGAGCACGTGCCGCTCGGTACCCCGACGGTGATCACGAGCTAGACCGGTCGTTTTCGCGCGCCACCCTCGGGGGTAGCCCGAACGTGAAGGAGCTTCTCGCTAAGAAAGGACTGAAAATGCCCTGGGATGAACTGAAGGCCCGCAGGTGGCCGGCATTCGACGCCGACCTGGACGGGATCTCGCGCCAGACGATGGAGGACCACTTCAAGCTCTACGAGGGGTACGCCAACAAGGCCAACGAGTGCCGGCGGATCCTGAACGAATTCGACTACGGGGAGATCGAGGGCAACCAGGTCTACTCGCAGCTGCGGGCGGTATCGGTCGACTACACCTTCGCCTTGCTGGGATACAAGAACCACGACCTCTACTTCGGCCACCTCGGCGGCGAGGGCGGCGAGCCGACAGGCGCGTTCGCCGAGCTCGTCGACCGGGAGTTCAACGGCGGCCTTCCCGAATGGCAGAAGGCAGTGCGCAAGGCGGCCTCGGCGGCGCGCGGGCTGGGTGATGGTCGGCTACGACCTCAACGACGGGTCGATCTTCAACTACATCATGGACACCCAGAACCTCTGGGCGGTCTACAACATGGTGCCCGTGCTCGCGCTCGACGTGTACGAGCACGCCTATGCGCGCGATTACGGTGCAACGCCGAACGGCCGCAAGGAGTACGTCGAGGCGTTCTTCCGGAATCTGGACTGGGAGCACGTCAACCGCCAGCTGGCCCAGGCGCAGGCGGCCAAGGAGGGCGCTGACCGCAGCGGCGCCGCCGAGCCGGCGCACGTCTAGCGGACGGACGTCGTAAATCAACGAGCAGAGGAGAGAAATCCGTTTGAATTCTGACAATGACTCCCCGCCCGTCGGCGTGAACCCATAGGATCGAGATATGCCATCGACTATGCCCCGAAGTCGATCGGGCGGCGGAGCCATCCGTAATTCCAAAGCGCTCGACTCCGCCGAACTATTCCGGCGCTGGTGCAAGCATCGCGACCGGAGCGCCCGCGACGAACTGGTCGAGCGCTTTCTGCCCCTCGCCCGCAAGCTGGCGCACCGCTACCGCGGAGCGCACGAGCCGTACGACGACCTGCTCCAGGTGGCGAGCCTGGGCCTGGTGAAGGCGATCGACCGCTTCGACCTCGACCGCGGGACGGCTTTCTCGTCGTTCGCGGTGCCGACGATCCTCGGCGAGCTCAAGCGCTACTTCCGGGATCTCGGCTGGTCGGTTCACGTGCCCCGCGGCGCGCAGGAGCGAGCGCTGAAGGTTGAGGAGGCCCAGCAGAAGCTGAGCGCCAGGCACGGCCGTCCGCCGACGGTGCCGGAGCTGGCGGGCTATCTCGAGCTCAGCATCGACGAGGTACTCGAGGCGCTGGAGACGAGCGGCGCGCATCACTCGGTGTCGCTCGACGCGCCGCAGACCGACGAGGAGGGATCTGCCAGCACGCTTGCCAGCTCCTTCGGCGAGGAGGACGGGCGCTTTGAGCGGATCGAAGAGGGTCTGACGATCGCCACGGCGGCCAAGCAGCTGCCGGTGCACGAGCGCCGTGTGCTTCATCTGCGCTTCGTCGAGGACTTGACTCAGACGCAGATCGCTGACCGGATCGGCGTCTCGCAGATGCAGGTCTCGCGCATCCTGCGCCACGCGCTCGGACGGCTGAACGAGCTCGTCAAGCAGTCGGGCTCGGAGTCCTGAGCCTTCGACTAGCGGCGCGCGAGCGCCAGAGCCGCCAGGTCGTCCCAGCGGGCGCTCCTGGTGCTGCTCTGTCGCAGCTCGCGCTCCAGCTGGGCGAGTACCGCGGCCGGGCCCCGGCCGGCGTACTCGGCCAGTAGCGTCCGCAGCCTGTCGCGCCCGACGCGCTCGCGCCCGCCGAGCGTGTCGGTCACGCCGTCGGTGTAGACGAGCACGAGCTCACCGGGGTCGACGGGAACCTCGTGCTGCTCCCAGCGGGCGTCGTCGAAGGCGCCCAGCAAGGGTCCCGGCGGCGGTGCCTCGCGCACGCCGCCGCGCTCCCCGCTGTAGATCAGCGCCGGGGGGTGTCCCGCCGAGCTCAGCGTGAGGCGGTCGGGCTCCAGCCGGGCGCACAGGGCCGTACAGGTGGCCTCACGCACCTCGTGGCGGAGCGCTTCGTCCAGGCGCTCGAGGATCACGGCCGGTTCGCCCACCGAGCGCGCGGCGAACCTCGCTCCATAGCGCATCAGCGCGGTCAGCGTGGCCGCCTCCACGCCCTTGCCCTCGATGTCGCCGATGATCGCGAACGGCCGCTCGCCAGCCATGAACAGCTCGAAGAAGTCGCCGCCGACGTCGATCCGCAGCTCGCTGCTGACGGGGATGTAGAGCGATGCCGCCTCCCAGCCCGGGATCTCGGGCAGCTCGGCGGGCAACAGGCTGCGCTCGAGGGTCTCGGCCACGTCCGCCAGCTGGGCGTGCAGGCGTGCGTTCTCCACCGCGACCGCGGCCCGACGCCCGAGCTGCTCGGCCACGTCGAGATCGTCACGGTCCAGTCGCCCGCGGGAGGCGCGGCTGATGAACATCATCGCCCCAGTGGTGCGCGCGGGGGCCTTCATGGGCACGATCGCCAGCGAGCACATGTCGAACTCCTTGAGGTACCGCAACGCCTCGGCGCTGACCGCCCAGCGCGCGAGGTCCTCGTCGGTCACCTTCTCGTAAAACACGGAGCGGTTGGTGCGCACCACGTTGCCGAGCTCCAGGTTGGGATCGATCTGCTCGCCCTGAAACCAAGCGAGCTGGGAGCAGAGCGACTCGTTTTCGCCGTCGGCTGGGGCCACGGAGACGCGTCCCCGCTGGAGCTCGTCGTCGACCTCGATCACCGCGCACCAGTCGGCCAGCGCGGGGACGACGACACCGGTCACGTTACGAAGCGTTTCCTCGTAGTCCAGCGAGGAGGCCAACGTACGCCCCGACTCGGCGAGCACCCGCGTCCGCGTCTCGGCCGTCATCGCCGCGGTCAAATCCTCGACCACGGTGAACACGCCGATCAGCTCCCCGTCGACGTCCTCCATCGGGCTCGCGCGGAGCCGCCACCAGCGGATGGCGGTCGTCTCCCTGTCGAGCGCGCGGACCAGCAGCGGGTCCGCCTGCTCGTGCCGCGCTACCTTGGCGGCAGGGAGGTCTTCGAATGTCAGCAGCCGCGCTTGGTCGTCGTAGAGCGCATAGCTGCCGAGCATCGAGTCCTCGGCGCGCTCGCGCAGCTCTTCGATCGAGGAGGCCTTGAACTGCTCGAGCGCCGCCTGGTTGGCGAACACGAGCTCGTCGTGGATGCTGCGGATCGTGATCGCCTCGGCCAGCGCGTCCAATAGCTGCGTAAAGCGCAGGCCGCCACCGCGCAGGACCCAGTCCTCAAGAGAGCTCGCTTCTTGCAATTAGTGACCGAGCCTACACGCCCTGCGCAACTCCGCGCTGTTCTAGCGGACGGCCGCCGGGGCGCGCTGTGGCCATTCAGCCCGCCGGCTGGGCGGGCGAGGGGCCGAGCGGCTGCGGCTCGGCGTCGGCCTCGTGCTCGGCCGCCTCGCGGATCTCCTCGATCCTGTCGGCTCGCTGCAGCTCGCGGCACACGCGGCGGACGATGAAGAACAGGAGCAGGGGGATCACCCAGATCCCGATCCTGAAGATGTAGAGCTGCGTGTTGTAGCTGAGCCCCCAGAGGACGAAGATCCGATCGGCGGCGCCGAAGGCGAAGATCAGGAACACCCAGCTCAGGAACGCCACCCCGAAGGCCGTGCGGTTGGGGGCGTCTCGCGGGACGGTCGGCGAGGTTGTGCGCCCGCCGGTCGCCGGTCAGGCGGCGTTCGATCCACGGGAACGCGGCCAGCACGCCCAAGCACCACCAGCGGGAACAGGGCGCCGCCCCAGAACGGGTTGGGGATCAGCGTGAAATGGGAGATCGTCACGTCGAAGCTCGGCATCAGCCGCAGCGCCCCGATCAGCCACCCCAGGTACCAGTCCGGCTGTGCGCCGTTGGTACCCAGCCAGGGCTCGAACGGTCCCCATTGCCAGATGGGATTGATCTGCACCAGACCGCCGAGCAGGAACAGCACCGCCGCGACGAAGAACATCAGCGCCAGCGACCGCGGCGCCTGGCCGGGGAACAGCGGCACACCGATGATCCGCCGCTCGGTGTGGCGCCGGCTCTCGCGGAACTGGGTGTGGTGGCGGGCCATGATCAGCAGCAGGTGGATCGCGATCAGCGTCGCCAGCAGGATGGGGATCAGGAATACGTGGGCGATGTACATGCGCGACCAGAACTCGGGCTTGCCAGGGAACGGCGCGCCGAAGATGGCGAGCGTCATCGGCCCGCCGATGAGAGGGATCGAGAGCCCCACGCCGTAGGCGATCGCGATGCCCATGCCCGACAGCAGGTCGTCGACCAGGGAGTAGCCGAGGAACCCCTCCAGCAGGGAGGTGAAGAGCAGAATCAGGCCGATGATCCAGGTCAGCTCGCGCGGCTTGCGGAAGGCGCCGGTGAAGAACACCCGCATCAGGTGCATGGCCATCGCCGCCACGAACACGTCGGCCGCCCAGTGGTGGGTCTGGCGGATCAGCAGCCCGGCCTTGTAGGTGAGCGAGATGTCGAGAACCGACTTGTAGGCGTGGCTCATCGTCTGGCCGTCGAGCGGCGCGTAGGCGCCGTGGTAGATCGTCTTGGCGGTGCTGTCGTCGAAGAACAGCGCCAGGTAGATCCCGGTGGCGATCAGGACGATGAACGCGTAGAGCGCCACCTCCCCCAGCAGGAAGGACCAGTGATCGGGGAACAGGTAGCGAAAGCCCTTGCGCAGCAGCGGCGCGGCCGCCGTGCGCTCGTCGATGAAGCGGACCGGCTCCTTGATGGGGTCAGTCATTGGTCGGGCGGCTCCTGACGTTCCACCACGACGGGCCCACGCGGCCAGAGAAGTTCCCCGCGGCGCGCAGATCGCCGGCGCCGTCGATCTCGAGCGGCAGCTGCGGCAGCGGACGCCCGGCGGGGCCGTAGGTCACGGTGCCGCCGGTGAAGGGGTCGAACGTCGAGTAGTGGCAGGGGCAGACGAGCGCCGCCTGGGGCTCGACGACGGGGAAGGTCGGCTTGCGGTAGAGGGCGACGGCGCAGCCGGCGTGCGTGCAGATCTTGGAGTAGGCGAGGATGCCTCCCGGGGCCCAGACCGCGCGCGCGGCTGGCAGCTTCAGCTTGGCTGGGTCGACCCGGACGACGACGAGCGAGGAGCCGATCTCCTCGGGATTGGCCCCCTCCGGGAAGGCCGTGTAGAACGTGCGCTCGTCGATGTCGGCGGCCCGGAACGGGTTGCCGTTCTCGTCGACGAGACGAACGCCGGCCCGCCACGGCGTCTGGTCGAGCGGGCCGGTGTCCCAGATCGGCCCGAGCGACAGCGCGGGCGTCAGGGCCGCGATCCCCAGCGCGCCGCCGGTCGCCGCGCCGGCCGAGATCAGCAGCCGCTTGCGCGTGATGCGGCTGCCGCTCTCGTGGACGATCTCGGCCAGCTCCTCTTGCGCCTCGGGGTGCTCCTCCGGGTAATCGTCCTCCAGCTCCTCCGTCACCACCAGCCGCTTGGCGACGACCGTGAACGCCAGCCCGATGAACAGCAGGCACATCCCCAGGCAGATGCCGAGCAGCTCATTGGGGATGCCGCCGGGGGAGAACGCGGCGTACGTGACGACGAAGCCGATCGCGAACAGCGTGGCGATCGCCAGCAGCAACAGCACGAGGTTCTCCGCGCGGCGCTCGGGAGTCCCGGCGGGCACGATGCGCTGTTGCTCGCCGTTGCCGGCGCCGTCGCCGTCGCCTTCTTCCTGTGCGCGTCGCCGCCGGGCGCGTCCGAACACCAACGCCATCAACGCCACCACCCACCGCCAGGGCCTCATTCGCGCCGGAACCTCCTTCCGACGAGCATGCAGCCGATGATCAGCAGCGGCGCCGCGATCCACCAGGTGACCAGCCCCTCGGGAATCGGCCCCAGGTTGCCGATGCCCCAGCCGCCGTGGTTGGACGGGTGCCTGGTGGAGAGCACGTACTTGATGATCGAGTTCAGCTGCGAGTCGGTTATCTGGTCTGGCCGTGAAGCGCGGCATCAGGTAGGGGCCGATGCGGACGGCCTCGGCGATCTGCGTGGGCGTGACCTGCTGAAGCGGCGGCACCACGGCGCCGGTGACGAATCCACCGCGGGCCAGCTGCTGGTGGCAGCCCGAGCAGTGCAGCGTGAACTGGTGAAGGCCTTCGGCCAGGTTGCCGGCATTGGGCTCTGGATTGGGGATCCCCGGACCACCGCCCAGCGAGGCCACGTAGGAGACCATCGAGCGGATCTCCTTGTCGGAGAACAGCACGCGCTCTGAGGCCGGCTGATCGTGGATGCTCGACAGCGGCATGTAGCCGCTGCGCAGGTAGAAGTCCGGGGCCAGCGCGCCGACTCCGCGCAGCGAGGGGCCGGCGCCCAGGATGTCGCCTGCGGCCGGGCGCGGCGAGGAGATGCCCGAGCCGGCGATGCCGTGGCAGCTGGCGCAGTTACCGGCGTAGAGCTCGGCGCCGAGCTCCACGCTCGGCGTCGAGGGCTCGGTGGTGGGCCTGACGATGCCGCTCTGGGGCTGAGCTCCGGCGATCGCCGCGGCCACCATGCTGAGCAGCCAGCCCGCCGCGATGACCGTTGTCAGGCGTCTGGAGAGCCGAGCGGAGCGGACCTCAGGGCTGTGGCGGCGGACCTTCATGACTGCTGACAGACGGTCAGCAGGGGCGCGCCGATCCCGGTCATGACGATGATGGCCAGCGCCAGGAAGTTGACGGTCAGCCCCACCGTCGCCAGGAAGTTGATCCTCCCGGTCGGCGGCGGTCCGCCCTCGCCGTGGCGCTCGACCTCGGGAATGTGGTGATCGAGGCGGTATGTGCGCAGGTAGAGCCGCAGGCAGACGCCCTCGGCGGCCAGGCAGACCGCCACCGCGGCCACCGACAGGCCGATCTGAAAACCGTGCACCGGCAGGTGCCAGCGGCCCGCCGGAGCGTTGCATTGGGCGAAGCTGAACGCCAGGTTGGCGACGAACTGAAGCACCCAGGCGACGGCGCCGCCGAGGACGCCGAACCACACCAGCCAGTCGGAGGGCGGGTCGCTCATAACGACGGCGAGAGCTGGGTGAACACGACTATCACCGCCAGCACGTTGACCACGTACCAGTAGAGCGCCAGTCCCCGCACCCCGACCAGCCAGTAGTTGGTCGAGGCCGCGCAGGGCGATGAAACCCAGCAGCACGAGGCCGAGCAGGATCCCGAACAGCACGTGCGCGTGGTGCGCCGCCAGCAGCGTGAAGTAGATCGACCCGTAAGCGCTGGCCGTGGGGCTGAAGTCGTTCAGGTCGTGGCGGAAGAGGAGGATCTGCAACGCCAGGTAGCAGAGCTGGATGACCAGCGCCACGCTGATCAGCCACATCGTCGCCCGGCGCTCGCCCGCCCGTGCCGAGCGCGCAGCGAGCCACATGGGCACGCTCGTCGCCGCAAGCGCGGCCGTGGCCACCAGCGGCAGCACAACGCTCGGGGCCTTGACCCCCGCCGGCGGCCACTGGTGGGCGTTGAAGTCGAGGTAGAAGTAGCTGCCGATCAGCGTGCCGAACAGCGTCGCCTCGCGCACAAAGGAACAGCGCCATGCCCCACCAGCCGTTCGGCTGTGCGACGCGCTGGCGCGAGACTCGGCCCGACGCCGCCGCGTCGAATGCCGACGAGCTGCGCGTGACGTGCGGCGAGGACTGGCTCACGCGCTCGCCTCCTTGTAGTGCCAGCCGATCAGCGACAGCCCGCCGGCGGCCAGGAAGCCGACCGCGATCCAGTAGTGCCCGAGCAGCAGCATGGCGAAGACCCCCGCCAGCGTCAGCGCGCAGACCGGCGGCCAGATCGAGTGCGATGGCATCGTCAGGATCTCGTCCCAGACCGCGTCCTCGGCGCTCGTGGCCGGAGTCTCATGACCGCGCTCCAGCACGCCCTCGCCGCGGTCCAGCCGCCGGTTGTCAAGCTCGCGGTCGTCCTTGTCCCACATCGGATAGGCGCTGGTGACCGTCGGGATGACCGGATAGTTGTAGGGCGGCGGGGGAGAGGTGGTCGACCACTCGAGCGTGTCGCCCTCAAACGGATCGTTGCCCGCCTCGGGCCCGCGGAACAGGCTCACCGCCAGGTTGACGACGATCAACACCAGCCCGGCGGCGAGGATGTAGGCGCCGATCGACTCCATGAAGTTCAGCAGCGTCCAGCCCATCCCCGGCGGATAGGTGTAGTTCCGCCTGGGCATCCCCAGAAGACCCACGATGTGCATCGGGAAGAAGGTCACGAACGTCCCGATGAACGTCAGCCAGAAACTGAGCTTGCCCAGCGCCTCGTGGTACATGCGGCCCGTCACCTTCGGGAACCAGAAGTACATGCCGCCCAGGATCGGGAACACGGCGGCGCCGAAGATCACGAAGTGGAAGTGCGCGATCACGTAGTAGCTGTCGTGCACCTGCTGGTCGAAGGGGATCGCCGCCAGCGTGATCCCCGACAGCCCGCCGATGATGAAATAGACGATGAAGCCGATGATGAAGAGCATCGGCGTCTTGAACTCCGGCGTGCCGGTCAAGATCGTCGTTATCCACGCGAACAGCTGGATCGCCGATGGGATGACGATGATCAGGCTGGCCGCGGCGAAATAGACCGTGGTGATCGTCGCGAACCCCACGGTGAACATGTGGTGCACCCAGACGCCGAAACCCAGGAACGCCACCAGGATCTCGGCCAGCGCGACGAGCGGGAAGAACACCATCCGCCGGTGGGAGAAGGCGGGGATGATCGACGTCGCGATCCCGAACGCGGGCAGGATGATGATGTAGACCTCGGGGTGGCCGAAGATCCAGAACAGGTTCTGCCATAACAGCGGGTCGCCGCCGTGGGTGGCGTCGTAGAAGTGAAACCCGAGCTGACGGTCGAGCTCCAAGAACAGCGCGGCCACGCTCAGCGACGGCAGCGCGAACAGCAGGGCGAAAGCCACAGCCAGGAACGCGAAGCAGAACAGCGGCATCCTGTTCAGCGACATCCCCGGCGCTCGCATCTTGAAGATCGTGGCGATGAAGTTGATCGAGGCCGCGGTGGAGGAGATGCCGTTGAAGATCAGCCCGAAGCCGTAGAAGTCGATGTTGTTGCCGGGGGAGAACTGCTTGGAGGCCAGCGGCACGTAGTCGAACCAGCCGGCGTTGGGCGCGTGCCCCGAGGCCAGGCCGGCGTACATGAAGATCCCCGAGCACAGGAAGATCCAGTAGGAGACGGCGTTCATGCGCGGGAACGCCATGTCCCGCGCGCCGATCATCAGAGGGATCAGGTAGTTCCCGAAAGCCCCCGTGGTCATCGGGATCACGAACAGGAAGATCATCGTGATCCCGTGCATCGTGAAAACCTCGTCGTAGGCGGCCGGCGAGAGCAGGTGACCGTTCGGGCCGATCAGCTGCGTGCGGATCAGCAGCGCCTCGACGCCGCCGGCGCCGAAGAACGCCAGCGCGGTGAAGAAGTAGAGGATCCCGATCCGCTTGTGGTCGGTTGTCGTGAGCCAGCCGAGGATCCCGGGCCGCTCGGTCCAGATGCGGTCAAGGCGGTCGACGTGGCGCTGGCCGCGCGGTGTGACGACGGTGGCCATCGCTACTTGAGCCCTTCCAGGTAGGCGACGACCTGCGAGATCTGCGACGACGGCAGACCCAGGTCGGGCATCCGGTCGCCGGGCTTGATGGCCTGTGGATTGCGGATCCAGGACGCGAGCGCGGCCGGGGTATTGGGGATCGTGAGCGCCGCCAGCGAGGTACGGGTTTGCAGATGGGTGAGGTCGGGCCCGACGGTGGCCGTCGCACCGGTCCCGCGGATCTGGTGGCAGCTGGCGCAGTTGGCGGTCATGAACACGCGCTCGCCCGCGCGCGCCTGCGCCGTGGCCGGCGCCGCCGCGGGCGCGGCCATGTGCTGGAGCCAGGCCTGGAATGCGGCGGGCGTCTGCACGAACACCCAGAACGACATGTGCGCGTGCTGCAGGCCGCAGTACTGAGAGCACTGCCCGCGGAACTTGCCGACGTGCTGCGAGTACAGCAGCACGCGGTTGTTCAGGCCCGGGATCATGTCGATCTTGCGGTTGAGCGCCGGGACCCAGAAGCTGTGGATCACGTCTGCCGTCGTCGCCACCACGTTCACCCGCGTGTTCACCGGGATGTGGATCTCGTTGGCCGTCACCGCGTCGGTCCCCGGGTAGCGCACCTCCCACCACCACTGGTGGCCGATCACGTCGACGGTCATCGCCGTGCTCGACGGCTTCGGCGGCGCGGTGCGCCCCACCAGGTAGACGTTGGACACCGCGAACAGCGCCACGAGCGCAACCACCGGGATCGCGATCCCGAACACGCAGCACCATCCGCTCGTTTATGTCCTCCCGCTCGCCGAACAGCGGCAGGCCCGCCGTGCGGCGCCTGAGGAACGCCAGGGCGAGCAGCACCAGCGCGCCCAGGAAGACGATCGCCGCGGCGGCCAGCATCCACCACCAGAGCAGGGCGATGTCGTGGGCGTCCGGG
>CAWJUS010000024.1:0-19388 GCA_963846075.1 uncultured Actinomycetes bacterium
GGCTCTCGGGCGAGAGCACGTCCTTTGACGCTCGAAGATCGGGCACGCGCGCACGGTACCGCGGGGTCCGGGCGGGCGGTTCCAGGCGGGTCCGGGAGGCGCGCGGCTCAGCCCCATCCCTGACGGTGCTACCTAACTTGCGTCTGGCGCCAGTAGGAGAGCAACGTCCGCTCAACCCAGACGGCGCGCGGCTTCGGCCGACCTGCGCGTGCGGCCGCCAGCGCTCCCCGAGCTCGCGGCTGAACTGGATCAGCGGGCGCTCGAACCATCGCCAGCTCGCCAGCGCCAGCGGCACGGAGATCGCGGCGAGCAGGGCAACGTGCACGACGTACGGGGCGAAGCCGGTTGTCTTGAACGGCACGAGATGGCTGCCGGCGGGGGTCAGCAGGAAGTCGAGCACCACGGCGTGGAGCAGGTAGATGCCATACGAGGCGGCGCCGAGCTCCAGCAGCGCGCCGCGCCAGGGGCGAGCCCGGATCGCCGCCGCCAGCAGCCAGCCGTAGCCGATCGCGAACAGCGGGTGGCTGGCATCGAGGAGCAGCTGATAGGGCACGACTCCGAACCGCAGCGGCGCGGCCGCCCCCAGCACAGCCGCGAACGCGAGCAGCGCCAGCATCGGGAGCGACGAAACCCCGCGCCGCGGGCCGCTCCACGAGCCACCGACGCCACGGCCCGGAGTTCAGATGGGGCGCGATCGCGAGCAGGATCCCCGGGCAGAACATCTGCCACATCGACGGCAGAGACTGGCGCAGCCACAGCCCGGTCTGCCCGTCGCCCTGGAGATCGGAGACGATCGTGAACGCGATGCTCGCCGCCCAGCTGGCGAGGACGATCGCCGCCAGCCGCTCGGGCGTGAGGCGCCGGACGCGGTGTACCGCGGCAGCGAGCACCGGCACCAAGATATAGAACAGCATCTCGAGCGTCAGCGTCCAGGCCACGGAGAACAGCGCTCCCTCGCGCCCCGGCACCAGGTTGTTGAGCAGCAGGTAGTGGATCGGGAACTGCCAGGCGCGCGTTCCCTGGGCGCCGTCGATCACGATGACGGCGGTCAATGCCACCCAGTACAGGGGATAGATCCGCAGCGCCCGCCGCAGGGCGTACGGCCCCACGTCGGGAAGCTCCCGTCCTGTCAGCAACCGGTCCACGAACGGCCGGGTGATCACGTAGCCGCTGATCGCGAAGAACAGCCAGACGCCGGTCGTGGTCGTGATCAGCAGCACGTCGTACCAGTGCTGGGCCTTCACAGGGATGGCCCGGCCGCCCAGCGCGTAGGCGTGTCCGGCGAGCACGGCCAGCGCCGCAAAGGCCCTGAGCACATCGACGTTGGCGACCCTGCCCCCGACGGGCCGGCCGCTGTCAACCGCCATGCCGGGACCTCACCCTCCCCCGGACTCGCGCGGCGCGCCGCCGCGCGCGCCGGAACGTCGTCCGCAGACGGGCGCCGGGCCGGCGGCCGGCGCTGGCCTGCCGCTCGAGGAACGAGTCGAGCTCCTCGGCGGTCAGCATGAACCGCTCCTTGGCCTCGAAGCCGCCCTCCCACCAGAGCGTCTGCGCTCGCTCTTCCGCGCTGAGGCCGTCGATGAAGCCCGCGGGGAGGTGGCTGCCGGCGCGGTTGACGACGTGGTGCTTGAACACGAACTCGATACCGCCGGCGTCGACAAGTGCCAGCCAGTGATGGTGCCCCCATCCCACCCACGGCCCCTGGATCCCGTAGGTCAGCTCCTCACGCAGCGATGGAACTTCGACATAGCCCGCCTTCGCCACGCGCTGGAGCTCTGCGCACACGAACACCGGATCGCGCACGTCCTCGAGCGTGTGCGAGCAGATGGCGAAGTCGAACTGATTCTCCGCGAACGGCCACGGGCCCCGCTCGCAGATGTCGCGGGTCACCCAGGTGTCCGGCCCGAATCGCTCTGCGGTCCGCTCCCCCTGCCAACCGAGCTGCCCTCGCGCCTCGTATGGCACCAGGTCGAGGATCCAGTCGGCGCGCGGGAACGGCCGGGCGGCGCCGCCCACGTCGAGCACGAGCGCGCCCGGATCGATCCGCGCCAGGATCCGGGCTGCGCTCTGCTCAAGCACGGCCGCGAGTGTACGGGCGCCCAGCCGCGGCACGTAGCGCCCGGAGTCGACCCTCCGAGTCCCGGCGGGGGCGAACAGCCGCTCGATACAGTCGCCCGCCGTGAATGACCTCTCAGCGCAGATGAATGGCGTCGACCTCTGGTACCACACGTTCGACCTCCCCGGTGGTGAACCGACGCGAGGCGTGTTCGACCTGCGCGGGGTGGTCGGGAAGCTGCCGCTGCCGGCCACGCTGGAGGGCAAGCGCTGCCTCGATGCCGCAGCCTGCGAGGGGTTCTGGTCATTCGAGCTCGCGCGGCGCGGAGCCGCCGAGGTGGTGAGCCTCGACCTCCCCCAGACCGACCGCCAGGATTGGCAGGGCCTTCAGCCACTCGATGTGAGGCGCGTGGGGAGCGGCCTGGCCAACGAGCACTTCGAGCTCGTGCGCCGCGCGCTGGGTCTGAGCAACGTGACCCGCGTCGACATGAACCTCTACGACCTGTCCCCCGGCCGGCTCGGTTCGTTCGACTACGTGTTCGTCGGCAACGTCCTCATCCACCTGGCCGATCCGGTCCGAGCGCTGAGGGCGATGCGCGCCGTGATGGGCGCCGGGAGCGAGCTGCTGTCGCTCGAGGCGACCTCGCTCTCGTTGACGCTGCTCGCCCCGCGGCTGGCGCTCGGTCAGCTCTGGGATTGGGACGACCAGCCGCGCTGGTGGACGCCAAACAAGGCCGCGCACCGTCGCCTGCTGCACGCGGCCGGCTTCGAGGTCCTCGACGCCGGGGGTCCGCTCTTTCAGCCGTTCGGCAAGGCGATGGCGCGCTGGCCGAAGCAGCTCCCACGCAGCTTCCGCGAGCTGCTGTACTGGGGCTTCGTGCGACGTATCGGGCCGGCGTCGGCGTGGGTCAGGGCCCGTCCACGGCCCGCCGGGGAGGAACCGCGCACGGTCGGCTGAGGCTCAGCCATCGAGCAGCGCCGATCGCGAGCGGAGCCCCTGTCGATGGGCCGCGAGCCACAGCCGCGCGTGCGCCGCGGGCTCGCGCCAGCGGCCGAAAACTGCGGCCAGCGGCACCATCCACGCCAAGCGCGCCGCCGCTCCGGCGACGTTCAGCGCGGCGGTGGCCCACGTCCGCGCCAACCCCCGCCGCCGCAGGATGACCGCGTACGTGGCCCTGATGTACCGGGCCAGGCGCTGGTCGCCGAACGCGAGCGCCATCGCGGCGCCCGAGAAGTGCAGCGCGCGGGCGCCGGGCTCGTAGCGGGTGATCCACCCGGCCTCGTGCAGCCGCCATCCCAGGTCGAGATCCTCCGCGTAGATGAACTGCCGCTCGTCGAAGCCTCCGACCGCTTCGAACGCCGAGCGCCGCAGAAGCAGGAACGCGCCGATCGCCCACGGGACATCACGGCGCCGCTCCGGATCCCAGAACCCCTCCAGGCACAGGCTGTCGGCCACGCGGCGGCTCATGCGGTGCAGCCCGAGGTTGAACGCCACGCTGAATGCGACCGTCGGAAACGGATAGACGGAGTGCTGTGTGGCCCCGTCGGCCAGCACCAGACGGGGAGCAACGCATGCCACGCGCCCGTCGGTGCCGGCCGCCAGAAGCGCCTCGAGCGCGCCCGGCTCGAGCGCCACATCGGCGTTGGCGCAAGCCAGCCATGGGGAGCGCGTCTGACTGGCGACGACGTTGACGGCGCGGCCGAACCCCAGGTTGGAGCCCGGCTCGATCACCTCCGCCCAGGGAGCGGCCTCCCGCGCCGCTCGGGCAGATCCGTCGGTGGAGCAGTTGTCCACCACCGAGACCTGGGCCAGTCCCCGCTGCACGTAGGGCTCGAGCGAGCGCAGGCAGCGCACCAGCAGTTCCCGCGTGTTCCAGGAGACGACCGCCACCGTCACCGGTGGCGACCCCGGCGAGGGCATCTCGCTGGACGCCGCCGCCGACGGCGCTTCCGGCTTCTCGCCAAGCACCCGGTCTACCGCGTGCGTCAGGCCGGAGTCGCGGCCACGCAAAACACGACCGAGCCGACGCCCGCCCGGTTGTAGACCGCTTCCGTCGCGCGCAGCACCGCCCACCCGGCGCGCGTCGGATAGCGCGCCGGCTCGCGGCCATCGCGGGCCTGGATCCTGCTCAGGGGCTCCACCATCCGGCGGTACCTGCCGAGCCGGACGATATCCCTGAGCGCGTCCTCGAGCGTCTGTGGAGGCCCGACGTACGACGGCGTTTGCACCGAGACCGGCTCGGCCCCCACCGCGCGCAACGTCCGCGCGAGCGTCCTCGGCGTGAAGTGCACGAGGTGCTCGCGCGGTCGGACCCCCGGCCAGTCCCCGCGCAGACGCCGGCGCTGCACGCTGCGCCAGTTCGGCACCTCGATCGACCAGGAATCCTCCCGGTCGCGCCCACCGGCTCATCGTGCGCAGGAAGGCACGGCTGTCGGGCATGTGCTCGAGCACGTGAAACGCGCTGACGACGTCGAAGCTCCGCTCCGGTATCCCCGATTGCTCGAGCGTCGAGATGGTCACGTCCTGTCCCCGATCGCGCGCCATCTCCGCGGCTGTCCGCTCCGGTTCCACGCCCTTGGCGCTCCACCCGCGCCCGCTCGCCGCGAGCAGCACTTCGCCCGTTCCCGAGCCGACGTCGAGCAGCGTCCCGCAGCGAAGCCCGGTCGCCTTCTCGATCATGTTGACGCGCCTATTCGCCACGCGCACCAGATACTGCTGGAACAGCGGCGCGCGGACATCAAGCCCAAACTCCCCCACCTCGCCGAACATGTACCCGTCGACGTACACCTCGGTGGGGTCGGCGTAATCGAGCGCCGAGACGGTCTCGCACTCCCTGCAGCGACGGAGGCTGAACCGGCCTCCGAGCGTGAACGCCTCGAAGCTCGACGACCCGCAGGCGGGGCACGTCGGCAGCTCGAGGACCTTCATCCGCGCGCAGTGTAGGGCGGCGAGCTCAGAGGGTCGCCGGAGCCGGCGATGGAGTCGCGGTTCACCCACTCGCCCAGCCGGCGGTCGTACTCGCGGATAACGCGGGCGGGGTTGCCCGCGACAACCGAGTTCGCCGGCACCGAGCGGGTGAGCACCGCGTTAGCGGCGATGAACGTGTTCGCCCCCACCGCTCACGCCGGCGAGGATCGCGGCGTGCGGACCGATGAAGCAGCCGGGCCCGATGCTGACGGGCTCGGGCCAGGCCATCGGCTGTTCGATGATCGGCGTGTCCGGGTCGTGGTACTCGTGATAGCTGTCGGCGATCATCACGTTCGGCGCCCACAGGTTCCGCTCGCCCACCTCGATCTCGCCCACGCAGCTGAACCACACGCCGGTGCCGATGTTCGTGCCACTTCCGATCCGCAGATGAGGCTGGTGCTCCCTGCCGTTGAACCGTTCGACGACCGAGAACATCGCCCCTTCGTGGATCAGGACGTCATCTCCGATCTCGATCCGGTGCCGGGAGAGGATTCCCCTCGGGGAGAAGATCAGGCTCCGCTCGCCGAAGTGCGCGAACTGGTGTGCCTTGACCCTCCGGCGCCAGTAGAAGAGGAACGCCTCCTGCCAGACGCGGCGCAGCTTGTAGCGTAGGCGCCCGTGGAGCCTCATCGGGCGAGAGTGTACGTGCGCCTCCTGCCACAGCCGAGGTTCGCGCGGGCGGGGGATCGTGGCATTCGTGCTGTCGCCGTAGCCGCCTGCGGGTGGGGCTGGGGCCCGGCGTCACGGGCCTCGAAGACCACACCGGCCATGGCAAGGTGTGGACCGAGGTGCTCTCCGAGCTGGGCCGCGATCGAGCGAGTCAAGCTCGTCACGCGCGGCAGGGCGGACGTCTGGCTCGCCGACGGTCACGACCGGCCGCCGGACGGACGGCCGCTCGTCGTCCAGGTGCACGAGGCGGCGTGGCGCGACCCGTTCCTGCGGAGCCTGCTGGATCCCGGGTTCGCCGCGCAGATCAACTCCGCCACCGAGGCCTCCGTCTCCGTGGCCGCGCACGTGATCACGCCCTCATGCGCCTCTCGTCGCCAGGTGATCGACGCGTACGGCCTACCGGCCGAGCGCGTGCACACAGTCCACCACGGCGTCGACCACGAGCTGTTCAGGCCAGGTCTCGAGGGAGGCCGTCGGCGCGTGGGGGCGCCGTACGTGCTGTTCGTCGGCGTGCTCCACCCTCGCAAGAACTTCGCCGCGGCGCGTCGGGCCGTCTGCGATCTGGCGTCGGCCGGGCTCCCCCACCTGCTGGCGATCGTCGCAGGCGCGGCGCCTGACCCCCGAGCGGAGGAGTTCGAGCGCCAGGCGCTCGCGGAGCTGGGCGGCCATCCGGGCAGGATCGTCGCCTTCCGCGGGCTGAGCGGTCAGGAGCTGGCGCGGCTGATGGCCGGGGCCGAGGCCTTCTGCCTTCCCAGCTGGTTCGAAGGCTTTGGCCTGCCGGCGCTCGAA
The DNA here is from genome assembly GCA_963846075.1 of uncultured Actinomycetes bacterium. GTDB lineage: Bacteria > Actinomycetota > Thermoleophilia > Solirubrobacterales > Solirubrobacteraceae > Palsa-465. The sequence continues at coordinate 6,482 of CAWJUS010000024.1, forward strand.
GCCATGGCCTGCGGCGCACCTGTGGTGGTCTCCGATCGGGGTGCGCTCCCGGAGATCGTCGGCGATGCGGGGCTGGTCGTCGCACCAGACCCGGCGGCGGTCTCGGGCGCCGTTCGCCGCCTGGTCGCCGAACCCGAGCTCGCCCGCCGGCTCCGCCGCGCAGCCGTGAGCCCGCGCCGCGCCGTTCAGCTGGAAGCGGACGGCTGCCGGGTGGCTTGAGGTTCTGAGGAGCGCGGCCTGAGCGCCGCTCCGGCTCGAGCCGCCACGCGCTCGCCGATGACGCGCGGCAGCTGGGCCTTGACCTCCGCCGCCAGCTGGCGGATCGAGTAGCGGAAGGGTCCCAGCTTCAGCTGGCCCCGCGCCAGCTCATAGTCGCGCTGGGTCCGCGACAGCGACGGCAGCTCGCTCAGCTTGAGGCCCAGCTCCCGGCCCTTGGCGGCCATCCCGAAGACCCAGAACGGCGCGCTCGGGTCGCCCATTGCGGCGACGTCGACGTCGTCAAAGCCCTCCAGCAAGAGCCGCAGGCCCTCGGGGGTGAAGCGCCAGTAGTCGCTCGGATAGCCGTGGATGCCGATCAGCATCACCGACGAGAGCACGCACACGCCCCCGTGCGGCGAGACGATCCGCCGCAGCTCGCGCGCCGCCGCGATCGGGTCCGCACAGTGCTCGAGCGTGTCCAGGCACAGGGCGGTGCCGACCTCGCCGTCGGCGAACTTGAGCTCCCTCAGATCCTCGATCCGGTCGACGCCGGGTCCCGGGCGGAAGTCCGTGCCGATGAACGGTCGCCCGGCGAACAGCGGACGAAGGTCATTCGGCTGTCCGCGCTCCACCTGCATCGAGCCGAACTCGACGATCGGCTCGGGCAACGCAAGCCGCTCGACGAGGTCCGAGACGACGCCGTAGATGAGGGGGTCGGCCACGGGCCACATGCTACGGTCGCCGCACCGTGGGCACTGCTTCCGCGCCGCAGCCGATCTCGAGCGACGCCCGCGCAGAGATCGCGCGTGTAAGGCGCTGGTATCACTCGATCGAGCTCGCGCCAGGGGTCGTCACGCCGGGGATGTTCGACCTCCGGCTGATCGTCGACCGCCTCCCGTGGCCCGATGTTCGCGGCAAGCGATGCCTCGACGTCGGCACCTCGGACGGGTTCCTGGCCTTCGAGCTCGAGCGCCGCGGCGCCTCTGAAGTGGTGGCCGTCGACATCCCCAGCCACGAGCAGTGGGACTGGGAGGCGCACATCGCAGACCTTGGTCCGGCGTACCTGCGAGAAGTGAGCGGCCCCTCGATAGGCGAAGGCTTCCGCGTCGGACGCGCATTGCTCGGTTCGAGCGTGAGGCTCGAGCAAGCGAGCGTCTACGACGTCAGCCCCCAGGCGCTCGGGCGCTTCGAGGTCGTGGTTTGCGGGAGCCTGCTGCTGCACCTGCGCGATCCGCTGCGCGCCCTGGCGGCGATCCGATCGGTCTGCGCCGGCCACTTCCTGTCGACCAACCAGATCGACCTCGTCCGCTCGCTGCTGGCACCGCGGCGTCCCCTCGTACGCCTCGACGGCACGAACGGCATCACGCAGTGGTGGATCCCGAACGTCGCCGGTCACCGCCAGATGCTGCGAGCTGCGGGGTTCCGGCTCGAGCGCGAGTCGCGCGTCTACTCGATCCCCTACGGCCCCGCGCACCCGCGGCCCCCGCGGCAGCCCAGGGCTGCTGGTGCAGACGCTCATCCGGCGGCTGCGTCACCGGCCGCGACGGCGTGCCCCACCACGCGGTGCTGGCCCGGAGCAGCTAGCGCCGAGCGACGATGCTTGCGGATGGGCTGCACCGCGTGCTCGAGCTGTCCGACGACGCCCTGGTGCTCGACGTCGGCGGCTGGGCGGCGCCGCTGAATCGGGCCGACTGGGTGATCGACCTGATGCCCTACGAGACGCGTGGCGTGCTGGCGCCCGGCGGCGTGGGCCCGCCCCCCGCACGCTTCAACCGCGACCGGTGGGTGATCGCGGACATCTGCTCGCATCAGCCGTGGCCGTTCGAGGACGACTACTTCGATTTCGTCGTCTGCACCTTCACGCTCGAGGACGTTCGCGACCCGATTCGCGTCTGTGAGGAGATGTCGCGCGTCGGCCGCGCGGGCTACATCGAGGTCCCATCGCTGCTCGACGAGCTCACCTGGATGAACCCCGAGGTCTCGGGCGGCGAGTGGGTGGGACACTCCCATCATCGCTGGCTGTGCACGCTGGAGCGCGACGAGCTGGTGTTCCTGTCGAAGTTCCACTCGCTGCACGCCCGCCCCGGCGCCCAGGTCCCGCCCGACCTCGCCCGACAGCTGTCGAGCGAGGAGCGGGTGCTGGCGCATTGCTGGGAGGGCTCGCTGCGCGCAAGAGAGCGTCCGGCGATCGACGACTACCCGTTCGCCGAGCTGGAGCAGGCCGTCGCCAATCGCTTCGGGCGTCCGGCGCGCCGCGATCCGCGGAGCGCTCTGCCGCAGCTGGCGCGGGCGGCGCGATCTCTTCAAGAGGGCCCTCTACAGGACGAGCGAACGGTAGTGCGCGCTTCCGTATAGAAGAGCGGCCAAACCGGTGACATCCGCCGCGGCATCGGCCAGCGCGACCTCGAGCGCGCCGGGGCCAGCGGCGAAGGCGTCCGTGCCCGATGGCTGCCGGCCCCGGCCGCGTGCTCGATTGGCGTGCGATCTGAGCGCGCGCAGGTAGGGAATCGACCCCACTAGGGCCAGCGGCGAGCCTCGCCACAGCGCACCAGCCGCGGCCAGCAGGGCGAGGTCGAACCGCAGCGTGCGCGCATTCAGGAACACTCGACGGTGCAGAAACGTCCGCCTGAGCTCCGGCGCCTGGGCCGCCATGGCGGGAAAGTACTGAAGCCGCGCGCGCTCGCCCACATACTCCCGCCAGCTGCGGGCGAACACCGCGTGGTAGGCCAGCGCTTCCTCGCCGAAAGCGATCCGGGCCCCCAGCCGTTGCGCGCGGTAGCCGAACCAGACGTCCTCCGCCAGCGCCTTGCCCGGACCGTGGACGCAGCCATTCCTCGAAGCCTCCGAGCCGCTCGAACAGCTCGCGCCGCACGAACAGGTTCGCGGTCTCCCACAGCCCGGGGGCGAACGTGACCCAGATCGTGCGGTCAAACGGGCCCAGCGTCGCCCCGGGATCTGGCAGCACCTTTCCCTGGACGATGTCGGCAACCTCGAGCGCTCGCAGGCCGGCCGCGAGCCATCCGCGTGCCGGGAACACGTCGGCGTCGCAGAATGCGAGCAGCCGCCCGCGCGCGTGGCGCACGCCAAGGTTGCGCGCGGCGGCGGGGCCGCTGGCGCCCTGTCTCACCAGCCGTACCGGAAATCCGGCCTCCTCCACGATCGCGGCGGTCTCGTCGCGGGAGCCGTCGTCGACCACGATCACCTCGAACTCGCCGCCCGGAGCCTGCGCTTGCAGCGCCTCGAGCGTCCGCGGCAGCGTTGCGCTGGCGTCGCGGGCCGGCACGATCACGCTGGCCACTGCGTCCGGCATGGCGCGCGAAACTGTACGGCTAGTAGCTACTACGCTCGCGGCCGTGCGAATCGCGCTCACCCACGCTTTGTGCTGGCCCGAGGTCCGCCGCGGTGCCGAGAGGTTCGTTCCCGAGCTGGGGGCCGCCCTGGTCAGGAGGGGCCACCAGGTGGTGCACTTCTCATCCGCCTGGGAGCCGGGAGTGAGCGTCGAGCGAGGAGTGAGGACCGTCCGGCTGAGGCGCCGGTTCAGCAGCCTGTACCGTCATGAGGCCGACTTCGGACTGCGGGTGCTGCCTCGGCTCACGGCCACGCCTTCGACGCGGTGCATTCATTCGGGCGCTATGACGCCCTGGCTTCGATCGTCGCCGCTCGGCTACGACGCGACGGGCAGGCGAACGGTCGTCACGGATCTCGGTTTCCCGGACCGGGAGTACTGGGCTCAGCAGGGCTTCGTTCAGGCTGCCGCGGTGTCGCGGATGATCGCGCACATCGACGTCTACAGCGCGATGTCCCAGACCGCGGTCGAGACGCTCGCCCAGCAACTACGGGCGCTCCGACGGTGTCGTGATACCGGGAGGCGTCTCATTGCAGTCCTTCACACCCTCCGAGCGCCGAGCCGAGCGGCCGACGATCTTGTTCTCGGGCGTCATTTCCGAGCGACGTAAGGGGGTTCCCGTGCTTCTGCAAGCGCTGCCGCTGATCGCCGCATCCGAGCCAGATGTCGAGCTCTGGCTGAGCGGCCCGGGCGATCCCGCCCCCATGCTGGCCGAGGCGCCCGGCGGCGTCCCGGCGCGGGTGCGGCAGCTCGGGGCCGGCGATCCCCATCGGCAGCACGAGCGCTACGGCAAGGCCTGGATCACTTGCCTTCCCTCTACGCACGACTCGTTCGGAATGGCGCTGGTGGAGTCACTCGCGTGCGGGACGCCGATCGTCAGCAGCACGCACGGAGCTCCGAAGGAGCTCGTCACGCAGGGGAGTCACTGGCGAGCTGTCCGCGCCGCAGGACCCCGCGAGCCTCGCCGAGGCCTGCATCCGCGGCTTCGCTCTCGCGCGAAAGCCGGAGACTGTCTCAGCCTGCCGCGCCGCGGCGCAGCGGTTCGACTGGGACCGGGCCCTGGCGCCATTGTGCGAGCGGATCTACTCGGGCGGCGGCTGACGGTGCGCCCGACGCGCGCCCCATGAAGCACTAAGATCAAACGGCTTGAGCACGGTCCTGATTACGGGCGCAGGCGGCTACATCGGGGGACGGCTGGTCCAAGCGTTCCTCGAGCAGAATTGGCACGTGCGTGCGCTGGTGCGTGAGCGTGTGCCGTGGCTCGACGTCGAACAGCGGGTATGCCACTTGGCGTCCGAGCGGGCGGGCGCGGAACTGGCGGCCGTGCTCGGCGGCGTCGATGCCGTGGTGCACCTGGCAGGCGAAGACGAGGTGCTCGCGGCCTCGCAACCGGACACCGCGATCGCCACGACCGTGACTGCCACGCAGCGCGTCGCCGAGGCCTGCGTCAGCGCCGGCGTGCAACGGCTGCTCTATCTCTCAACAGTGCACGTGTACGGGGCGCGGATGCTGCCGGACATCGCGCTCACGGAGGACCTGCGAGCAGAGCCGCGCTCTGCGTACGGGATCTCGAGGCTGGCTTCGGAGCACGTCGCCGCGTCGGCCTCGGCCGGTGCTTACGAGCTGATCGTCCTGCGCCTCACCAACTCGGTGGGAGCGCCGTACGATCCCCGTGTGGATCGTTGGACGCTCGTCGCCAATGACCTTTGCCGACAAGGCGCCTTGACCGGGCGGCTCACGCTGCGCTCGTCAGGCGTCCAGTGGCGGGACTTTGTGGCCCTCGAGGACGTCTGCTCGGCGATCGTCGCCGCCAGCGACCGCGGCGGGGGTCCGCCGCCAGGCACGTACAACCTCGGCTCCGGAGAACCGCGGACCGTCCGCCAGCTGGCAGAGATGATCCAAGTCGGCTTCGAGCGCCGGACCGGAAGCCGTCCGGAGCTGCTGGCGCCCGCGCCGGACGGTCCACCGCCGGCGCCGTATCGCGTCGCGGTGGAGCGCGCCGCACGGCACGGGCTCCGCCTCGCCAGGCCGTTGGAGGAGGCCGTCTCCGAGATCGTCGGCTTCTGTCTCGAGCATCGTCAGGCCCTGGCGTGAGCCCCTCGATCCACGATCTGCGGGTCACGCCGCTGCGGCGTATCCCCGACGAGCGGGGCGCGATCTTCCACATGCTCAGAGAGGACGACCCCGGCTTTGAGCGCTTCGGCGAGATCTACTTCTCGCTGGTCTATCCGGGGGTGGTCAAGGGCTGGCACATTCACAAGCGGATGACGCTCAATTACGCCGTCCCGGTCGGCATGGTGAAGCTCGTGTGCTACGACGACCGCGATGGCTCCCCCACGCACGGCGCGGTCCAGGAACTCCACATCGGTGAGCTCAACTATGCGCTCGTGACGATTCCACCGATGATCTGGAACGGATTCAAGGGCGAGGGAGACAAGCCTGCGGTGCTCGCCAACTGCTCGACCTTGCCGCACGATCCGGAGGAGATCGAGCGGCTTGATCCCGGCTCGGAGAGGATTCCCTATGCCTGGGCGCTCGAGCACCGCTGAGGAGCCCGCCGCCGGGCGGTTTTCGTTCGCAGGATCGCTGCGCACGCGAGCGGCGCGCGGGACGCTCATCAACACCGGGTTCGACATCGGCACCGGCCTGCTGACGCTGCTCAAGGGGTTCATCCTGGCCGGGTTCCTGACGCGAGCGGACTACGGCATCTGGGGCATCATCGTGGTCTCGCTGAGCGCCCTCGTGTGGCTCAAGCAGGCTGGCATCGGCGACAAGTTCGTGCAACAGGAGGAGCCCGACCAGGAGCTCGCCTTCCAGCAGGCGTTCACGCTCGAGCTGTCGCTGACCCTGGCGTGCGTAGCGCTGATCGCCCTCGCGCTGCCGATCCTCGTGCTGATCTACGGCCTGCCCCAGCTCGTCGCACCGAGCGTGGTGATCGCCTTCGCCCTGGTGGTCTCGGTCTGGCAGGCCCCGCAATGGATCTACTACCGCCGGATGGAGTTCGGTCGCGAGCGGGCGCTGGCGGCGGTTGACCCCGTGGTGGGTTTTGTGGTCTCGGTGGCGCTGGCGGTTCTCGGGGCTGGCTACTGGGCCTTCGTCGCCGGCCTCGCTGCGGGTGCCTGCGCCTCGGCTCTCGCGTCCGTCTGGCGCTCGCCGTTCAGGCCGCGGGTGCGCTTCCAGCGACTGGCGCTGCGTCAGTACACGTCGTTCTCGGGGCCACTGCTCGTGGCCGGAGCGGCCACATTCGTCATGACCTGGAGCGCGGTGATCGTCGCGAAGCTCGATCTCGGCGTGGCCGCCGTAGGCGTGATCGCGCTGGCAGCCAACATCTCGAGCTTCACCGACCGCGTCGACCAGCTCGTGACCGGCGCTCTGTACCCGGCGGTGTGTGCGGTACGCGACCGCACCGAACTGCTCTACGAGTCGCTGGTTAAGTCGAATCGCCTGGCGCTGATCTGGGCGGTGCCCTTTGGAATCGGCGTGACGCTCTTCTGCAACGACATCGTGAGGTTCGGAATCGGCGAGCGCTGGCGACCAGCGGTGACCGTGCTCCAGGTCTACGGGATCGCCGCGGCCGTCAACCACATCGGCTTCAACTGGACGGCCTACTTCCGGGCACTCGGCCGCACCCGCCCGATCGCGGTGGCCAGCGTCGCGGCCACGGGCGCTTTTCTGGCCGCCGGCATCCCACTCATACTCACGCTCGGGCTGCGGGGTTTCGCGATCGGGATCGCGATCCAGGCGATGGTGACGGTGGCGCTGCGCGCGTACTACCTCCAGCGTCTCTTCCCCGGGTTTGACTTCCTCCGCCACGCCGCGCGGGCGTTTCTGCCCACGGTCCCCGCCGCCGCCGCGGTTCTCTTGCTCCGGGCGCTGGAGCCCGGCGCACACACGCTCTCACTGGCGCTCGCCGAGCTGGCGAGCTATCTGCTGATCGTCGCCGTGGCCACCTGGCAGCTTGAATCGGGGCTGCTCCGGGAGGCGTTCGGCCAGCTGCTCGATCGCCGCCCGACCGCGGTCGCCTCCTAGCGGATCGTCAGAGCGACTGGAGTGCGAATCCTCTCCGTGGGCAACCGCTACCCGCCGTGGTCATCAGGCGGCTACGAAGTCACGTGGGCTGCGGCCGTCAGCGCGCTGCGCGGCGCGGGCCATCCGGTCAGTGTGCTGACGACGCTGCCGGACCCATCCGATCGGAGCACCGCGGGCGCCGCTGACGTGCACCGAGAGCTTCGCTGGTATTGGCGGGACCACGACTTCCCTCGCCTGCGGCTGGCCGAGCGGCTGCGGCTCGAGCGCGCCAACGCCGCCGTGCTGGACCGTCACCTGGCGGCGTTCGATCCCGACGTGGTCATGTGGTGGGCGATGGGAGGAATGTCGCTCTCGCTCCTCGAGCAGGTGCGGCGCAGGGCCATCCCGGCGGTGGGCGTCGTTGGAGACAACTGGATGGTGTACGGCCCGCAGGTGGACCAGTGGATGCGACTTTGGCGGGGGCGCCGCCGGCGCTTCGCGGCCACGGCGGAGCGGCTTATCGCCGTGCCGGCCAGGCTCGAGCTTGATTGCGCCGCCCGCTGGACATTCAACTCGCGCTACACGCTCGATTCGGCGCGGCGGGCCGGCTGGCGACTGCCCGATGCGGTCATTGTCCACCCGGGGATCGACACGGAGCTTTTCCAGTTCTCCGAGCCCGGCCAGTGGCGGTGGCGGCTCTTGTACTGCGGCCGCGTCGAGCCGCGCAAGGGAGTGGCGAGTGCGATCGAGGCGCTCGCCGAGCTCCCCGAGCCGTCGACGCTCGCCGTACAGGGGGACGGTCCCTCCGGACATCGCTCGGCACTTCAGTCCCTGGCTCGCGCGCTCGGCGTCGCGGATCGCGTCGAGTTCCGCTTCAGCAGCCACGACGACATACCCGCGGCCTACGCTGCCGCCGATGCGGTCCTGTTCCCAGTCCAGTGGGAGGAGCCGTGGGGGCTCGTTCCCCTCGAGGCGATGGCCGTGGGGCGGCCCGTGATCGCCTCTCGCGCCGGCGGTGGTGCCGCCGAGTACCTGGTGGACGGCGAGAACTGCCTGCAGTTCCCGCCGGGTGACGCCACGGCGCTGGCCGATGCGCTCCGCCGATTGGCGACGGCCCCCGAGCTGCGCGCGGATCTCCTCGCGGGTGGGCGTCGCACCGCACGGCGGTTCACCGCCTTCTCCTTTCACCAGACGCTGGAGCGGGAGCTCGAGCAGGCGGCCGCCGGCGCCTAACGGGGCAAGCTCCGCGTGCGCCGGCCTCTTGCAATCTACGCTGCCGCGGCCGTCGTGCTGCTGGGGCCCGCCCTGGCCGCGCATCCAGCCACACGGACCTTAGGGACGGAGAGCTTCGACTCCAGCATGTTCGTGTGGTTCGTCGCCTGGTGGCCGCACGCGCTGCTGGCCGGACTCGATCCGCTGCACACCGCGTTCCTGTTCGCTCCGGGCGGCTACAACCTGATGTGGGCGACCTCGGTGCCGGCGCTCTCGGTGGCGGCAGCGCCGATCACGCTGCTCACCGGTCCCGTGCTGGCATACAACGCGCTCGCGCTCGCGGCGCCCGTCGTGTCCGCATCCGCCGGCTTCGTCCTCTGCCGCTATTTGACCGGCGCCTTCGCGCCGTCGCTGGCGGGGGGCGCGGTGTTCGGGTTCTCGCCGTTCCTGATGGCAAACGAGCAGGCCTCGGCGCTCAACCTGATGTACACCGCGTTGCTCCCGCTCGCGGTCTGGCTGGTGCTCCGCCGACTCGATGAGCGACTGAGCCCGCGCGCCTTCACGTTGTCCTTCGCGCTGCTCCTGACCGCGCAGTTCCTGATCTCCGAGGAGCTACTGGCCACCTTCACCGCCTTCGGCGCGGCCACGCTGCTCGGCGTGTTCCTAGTCGGCCGCCCCGGGCGCCGCGGCACGCGCAGCCTGCGGGGGCTACTGGGGCCGCTGGTGAGCGCTTACGGGCTCTGTGCGGTGCTGCTGAGTCCGATCCTCTACGCGATGTTCGCCCGACCCCACCTTGCGCCGGCCTTCGGTTCAACCAAGCCATTCTCGAACGATCTGCTCAGCCTCTTCGTCCCTTCGACGCCCACCATCGGCTCGGGCGCGTTCGCGTCGCTGGCAGGGCAGTTTCCGGGAGGTCCGCTGCCGGGCCAGCACGGGTTTGCGTACCTCGGTCTGCCGCTGTTGATCGTGGTCGCACTCGCACTGTTCCCCGGGCTTCGCCGGCTGACCCCGGACTTCAGGATCCGGTTCGCCGCGGTCCTCGGGGCGGCCACGCTGATCGCCTCGCTGGGACCCTCGCTGCATGTGGCGGGCCACACCACGATCACGCTGCCGTGGGCGCTGGCGACCCATCTGCCGCTGCTGAAGTACGCACTGCCCTCGCGGCTTGCGATCTTTACCGTCCTCGCCGCGGCGGCGATCTTGGCCATGTGGCTGGCCGCCCACCCTGACCGCGTGAGATGGGGGCTCGCCGCCCTCGCGCTGGTCTTCTTGATCCCGGATCCCGCCCGCTTCGGCCACCGCCTCCAGGAGCCGACCGCCTACAGGGACGGGAGCGTCGCTCGGCTACTGCACGCCAACGACATCGTGTTCGCGATCCCGCCGTTCGGCGACTCGATGCGCTGGCAGGCGGAAACGGGAATGGCCTATCGGCTGGCCGGCGGTTATGCGGGCACCTTCCCGCTCGACTATCTCGAGCTCTACTGCGAGCTCGGGCGCCCGCGGCCGAGCACACTCGTGTTCGAGCGCTTCTTGAATACCCACCACGTGACGGCGATCCTGCTGCCGTCGAGATATGAGCCCTATCTCCGTCGGCTCGATCCCCGAGCGCGGACGTTCATCCACGTCGGCGACCAGACGGTCGCGCCCGTGGCTGCATCCCGGCCCGCTCCGCGCGTCTCCTCCTCCTCTCGAGGAGGTTCACTCAGTCTGTGTCGCTAACGGTTCCGGGCAGGCGCCTGAGCCACAGCGCACTCGGCTCCGTCCCCTCCATGAGCCCGGCGAATAGCTGCTTGACCCGTTCGCGCCTGAGACGCCACAGGGCGTGGGCCGAGATCAGCACCTCGAATCGGCTGTTGTACGCCAGGAACGCCTGGAGCAGGTAGTGCTCCTGCCAGTGGACGTCGAACGCGTCGTAGAGCACCCGTGGATACTCGAATGGCCTGAAGAAGTCGTGAAAGTGGACGATCACCCCGGGCTCGAGCGCGGGCAGCACCTCGAGCACCAGGCGCACCACCTCCCCCCCGGTCTCAGCGAGTGGCTCGTGTCCACGAACAGCACGTCGTTCTCGCCGAGCGATGCGAACAGCTCCCAAGGGGCCGCCGCAGCCGACTGCGCCCGGACCGTGAGCCGGCCGCGGGCGCGCGAGACGAGCTCCGAGGGCCAGGGGTCGACGACCTCGTGCTGGGCGCCGTCCCCGTTTGCGGCCAGCGCCTGCGCGATCACGAGCGTCGAGTACCCCGAGCCGAGCTCCAACACCCTCGACGGCCGCCGGTCACGCACCATGGCATAGAGCACGTGGGCGTCCATCGGTCCGTACATCGGGTTTGAGAGCACGAACCCGTCCCGAGATCGAAGCTCGCCGATCAACGGCACCAGCGTCTGTTCGATCGTCCGCAGCTGCCGGTCGAGGTCCAGCTCGAGCCCGGGCATCGGCGCCTGACGCTCCCAGGTGTCCGGCGACAGCGCGTCGGTGTTCACCACCGGGCTGTTGAAGCCCGAGCGCACGGTGTCGAGCCCAGCTCGCCGCGCCAGGCGACGCGCCAAGCGCTCGAGTTGCTGCTGTCCGGATCTCATGGCGATCGGCATTATCCGCCGGACGCATCGGCGTACGCTCCAAAGAGATGACCAGCCGGTTCGGGGTCCAGCGTGCACACCCGCTGAGCGGCGTGGTGGTCTCGATCCTGGCGGTGGCGGCCGCCACCGGAGCGATCTATGGGCTCAAGCGCCTCGCTCCGGTCGTCTCGCTGAGCGTCGTCTATCTGCCGGCCGTGCTGCTCGTCTCCGCCTATTGGGGGCTGGCGCTGGGGTTGCTCACGTGTCTGTTGAGCGCCGCGGCGTTCAACTTCTTTCATATCCCGCCGGTTGGCCGGTTCACGATCGCCGACGGCCGCAACTGGGTAGCGCTGGGGGCGTTCATCGTGACCGCGGTGGTCGTCGGGGCGACGGCGGAGGTGGCCCGCAGCCGTGCGCGCGAGGCCGAGCGGGGCCGAGGCGAGGCAGACCTCGCGGCGGCGCTGGCCCGCGCGCTTCTGTCGGGCTCGCAGACGCGCGACGCGCTCGGCGTGACCGCAAAGCTGCTCGCCGAGGCGCTCGGGCTGCGCTCGGCGGCGATCGAGTTGGGCGTCGCGCACCCGGAGGGGCGACGGCAGGCGTTTGCGCTTCGCGACCCGGACGGCGAGCAGATCGCCACGCTGCTCGTGCCGCGTGAGCTCGAGCAGGAGACGATCCAGCGGCTGCAGGTCCAGGTTGTCCCCACGCTGGCCGCGCTGGTGGCGATCGCCCGCCGCCGCGACGCGCTGCAGGCAGAAGAGGTGGAGACCGCCGCGCTACGGCGCTCGGATGACGTCAAGACGGCCCTGCTGCGCGCGGTGTCCCACGACCTGCGCACGCCGCTGACCGCGATCGTCTCCGCCGGCTATGCGCTGGGCACCGCTTCGCTCACGCCGCAAGAGCGCGGCGAGCTGAGCGGTGCCGTGGTCGGCGAGGGCGAACGGCTCGCGGGACTGGTCGAGAAGCTGCTCGATCTCTCCAAGCTCCAGGCCGGCAGAGCCGACCCCCGGCGCGACTGGGTATCGCTCGAGGACGTCCTGCTGGCCGCCCAGGACGGTCTGCCCGGCTCCGGCGGCCAGATCCGTCTCGTTGCCGATTCCGATCTGCCTCCGGTGCGGGCCGACGCCGCCCAGCTAGAGCGGGCGTTCGCCAATCTGCTCGAGAACGCGCGGCGCTATTCGGATGGCCTACCGGTCTCGGTCCACGCCCGCCGAAGCGGTGACCGGGTGGTGGTCCGCGTAGTGGACCAAGGGCAGGGGATCGAGGCGGCCGAGCGAGACCGCATATTCGAGCCGTTCTATCAGGGCCCCGGACCGTCGGGCGCGGACTGGACGGGCTCCGGCCTTGGTCTGGCGATCGCCAAGGGGTTCGTGGAGCTGAGCGGGGGCTCGATCCGGGTCGAGTCGCTACCGGGTCAGGGAACGAGCTTCGTCGTCTCGCTGCCCGTCGAAGGTCCTCCGCCTCAGCACGGCGACGGGGCACCGGAGCCGCGGTGAGCCGGCCACGCGTCCTCGTCTGCGACGACGAGCAGCAGATCCTGCGGGCGCTGCGCGTGATCCTCCGCGACGCGGGCTTCGAGGCCCTCCCCGCGAG
>CAWJUS010000025.1:0-94169 GCA_963846075.1 uncultured Actinomycetes bacterium
GGCTCGCCGAGCCGCCCGTCTAAAAGTCGCCCGCGCGCTCGACGAATTCCCGCAGGCGCTCCTTGCCCTCACCGACCAGCGGCAGGCCGTGGGCCAGCAGCAGATGCTCGAAGTCGAGCGCCAGCAGCCTCTCCAGCGAATCCCGCAAGCCGCGCCGCACGTCGTCGGGGTCGTCGCCCAGCAGGAAGTCGGGCACGAAGCCCAACGGTGCGTCGGGCGCGTCGAAGCGGACCACGCCGTCCGCGAGCGCCACCGCCCGGGCGGAGGGGATCTCCAGCGCCGTCTCATCGGGGCAGATCGCTCCCACCTCGTGGGCGATGACACCGCCGGGCAGGGTGTCGCCGAAGTCGAAAGCCTCGACGCGCTGGTCGGCTCAGTGAACTGGTGCATCCCGGGCCGGCTGGCGAGCACAGGTATGCCGAACGCGTCCGCGAGCCGCCCGCTGTGCCGGTAGTGGTGGCGGTTGGTCAGGACGACGGCCCGAGGCGGACCGTGCTCGGCGAGCCAGTCGATGGGGTCAACGCCGCCCTCGAACCCGTCCGCCGGAAGCCGAGGATCGAGCACCACGCCGGTGTCGGCCAGGTAGTAGGAACTGACCTCCTTCCGGATTCCATCGTGAAACGCGCTCCAGTGAAAAAGCCCGGGGACCAGTTCGCGCGCCATGGCCTTGGCCCTAACCACCCCCATCGATCGAGGGCGGCGCGTTCCACAGCTGGACCACGCGAGTCTCCCGCTCGTAGCCCAGGACGCTGATCGTCCCCGGGGAGAGGGCAAAGCGCGCGCCGCCCGCGGCGTCCATCGAGAGCCAGCGAGCGCACAGCACGCGCAGGATGTGACCGTGGGCGAACGCCAGCGCCTCTCCGTCCGCCTCCGCCAGGCGAGCCAGCGCTCGGTCCGCGCGGGCGGCGATCTGCGGCCGGCGATTCCCCGCCAGGGCAGCCGTCGCGCCACAGGTTCCAATCCGGCCTCGTCTCGCGGATCTGGGGTGTCGTCAGGCCCTCGTACTCGCCGTAGTCCCATTCGCGCAGGTCATCGTCGACCACCGCCTCGTTGCCGAATCCGGCGAGCTCGCACGTCTCCCGTGCCCGCAGCAGTGGACTGGTCGCCACCAGCGAAAACGAATAGCGCGACAGCGGCGCTCGGAGCTGCGCCGCGCGCTCGCGGCCGCTTTCGACCAGCGGCAGGTCGGTGCGGCTGGTGTGACGCCCGTTGGCGCTCCATTCGGTCTCGCCGTGGCGGACCACCACGACGCGGCTGGCGGCCGGCATCCGCTAGCTGTCGCTGGCGGTATAGGCCTCGCGCGAGATCGTCTCGCGCCCGCTCTCCGACTCGTAGCTGACGGAGGGGTGCTCGCTCTCCATGTGCCTGCGCAGCCGTCGCTCGAGCTCTTCGTCGTTCGCGGCCGAGAGCGTCTCGCCGCAGACGTTGCACTCCACCACACGCATGTTCATGAGGCGCTCCTTTCGAAAGAGATGTCTCCCCCGGTCCGCTCGATCTCATCGACCTTCGTGCGGCGCCGCACGTGGCGTTCCTCGTTCGAGATCGTGGCCCCCAGAAAAGCGGCGATGATCTCCGCCGCCTCCTCGGACCCGATCACGCGACCGCCGAGGCACAGCACGTTGACGCCGTCGTGCTCGACGGCCTGATGGGCGGTGTAGTGGTCGTGGATCGTCGCCGCGCGGATACCCCTGATCTTGCATGCCGCCACCGAGACCCCCGCCCCGGAGCCGCACACGATGACGCCGCGATCGGCCTCGCCGGCCACCACCGCCTTGCCGACGGCCAGCGCCTTGTCCGGGTAGTCGATCGGCTCGGTGGTCGATTCCCCCAGGTCCAGCACCTCGTGCCCCGCCTGCTCGATCTCCGACAGGACGCGGGCCCGCAGCGGTACTCCGGCATGGTCGAATCCGCAGGCGACGATCATCGGCTGACCTCCGTGGTGACATGGGAAGTGGCGCGCTTGGCCGAACGCGTGGGCGCCTCGAGCTCCTGCATCGCCAGCAGCGCCGCGCCGAGCACGCCGGCCCGCACTCCGTGGCGGGCCAGGCGGATCGTGGTCTCGGTACCAAGGCCGGGCAGCACGTAGCTCCGGGCGACGCGCTTGGCGGGCTCGAGCAGCAGGTCACCGGCCCGAGCGGCGCCGCCGCCGATCACGACCTCGTCGGGATCGAAGGTGTTGATTGCGTTGGCGACGCCGATGCCCACGCGCTGTCCCCAGATCTCGACGATCCGGGCGGCTGACCGGTCACCGGCCTGCGCGGCCTCCACTGCATCGGCACCCAGCACCGGCTTCTCGCGCGGCCTGCAGCCGGCCGAGCGCGGATTCGGGGTGAAGGTTGGCGGCCTGCCTGGCCAGCTCGTCCAGCGCGTGCCCGGAGGAGACGAACTCCAGCGAGCCGGGCTGGGGGAAGCCCATCGGCGCCGGCACCGACCCCGCCAGGTCCAGCCCCACGATCGTGTGGCCGAGCTCGCCAGCGGCTCCGGTGGCGCCGCGGTAGATGCGTCCATCGATGACGATCCCGCCGCCGACCCCCGTGCCGACGGTCAGCATCACCAGGTCGTGGGCCACCATCCGCAGCTGCTCGTCGTGGGCCTCGGCCAGCGCCGCAACCGTGGCGTCGTTGTCCACGAACACCGGAACGCCCAGCTTCTCCCCGAGCACGCGGCGCAGCGGAACGTCCTTCAGCGGGACGTTCACCGACGAGACCACGCGGCCCGTATCGAACTCGACGACCGACGGCACGCCGACCCCGACCGCGTCGAGCGAATCGAGCTCCAGCCCCGCGATCAACGTCTGCAGCTGCTCGACGAGGGCGTCGGAGCTCGACAGGTCGGTGGCGTGAAGCTGGGCCTGGACCAGCTGCTGGTCGCACAGCGCCGCCACCGCCACTTTCGTGCCGCCTAGATCTACGCCGATGACGTTCACCGGCCGGCTCCGGATCCAAGCCGCGCGGCGGCGGCGGGGTCGAGCAGCACGGTGAGGTCGTCGACCATCGGCGGCAACAGCGAGGACGGGACGTGGGGATCCGGCTTGGCGTCGGGGCCGAATGCAGCCGCCACGGCGTCGGCCTTGGAATCGCCCGAGACCAGGAAAACCACCCTTCGTGCCCACGACAGGGTCCGGAACGTCATCGAGATCCTGGGCACGAACGGCTCGTGCCCGGCCCGCTCGACGCCGGTCGTCCAGCGAGAGCGCTCCGAGAGCGTCTCCTGGTCGGGGAACAGCGAGGCCAGGTGCCCGTCCGGGCCCAGACCCAACAGCAGCAGATCGAAATGCGGCGGTCCCGCCTGCTCCAGCTCGCGCGCGTAGGCCTCGGCTCCCGCCGCCGGTCCCAGCTCGCCCTGCATGCGGTGCACCGTCGGTTGCTGCTCGCCCAGCCGCGCCAGCAGCGTGTCGTGAGCGAGCTTGTAGTTGGAGAGGTCGTCCTCGGGCGCAACGCAGCGTTCGTCCCCGAACCAGATCGTTGCCCCGCGCCAGGCGTCGGGGGTCTGGGCCGCCTGCTCGTAGGCGACCCCGGGGCTGCTGCCGCCGGTGAGCACGATGTCCCCTCCCGCCGCGGCCGCGGAGACGAGCTGCTCCGCGCAGGCGGCGGCCGGGTCGTCGAGGACCTGCAGCTTGACCGTCATCCGCAGAGCCTCCGCGCCCCCACGCAGCGCGGGACCGTAGGTCGGGTCGCGCAGCAGGGCCTGGCGAACGCCCTCGCCGAGGATCCCGGCCTCGCCGCGCGAGGCGCCGAGCACCCTCCACGTGCGGTCGCCCGGTTGCTCATGAGCCTGCAGGCCGCCGCGCCCACGGTCGAGCGAGAGCGAGCTGCTCGCCGCCCCAGCCGACAGCGACGCCCGCCAGCCCGGGCGACTCTTGGAGCGCCGGCTCGAGCTCGATCTCCACCGCGTTGCTCGGCTGTCGCCGCGCTGCAGCGCAGGCCATTGCCGTTGCTGCGCTCGACCGACGCCACGTCCCACCCAAGCCGGGAGCTCAGCCAGCCGACGAGCAGCATCGCGCTGGCCACCGAGCTCTGCTGGTGACGCACGGTGATGCCGGTGATCGACGTCAGCGCCTCCCGGCGATCGTCGGGATCAAACGAAGCCGCCAGTCGCTCGCGCCATGGTGTCGTGCGCAGCCAGGCGAGGTCGACGATGTAAGCCGCGCGCCCCAGCTCGGCGACGCGGGCAAAGGCGTCCGGCGGGTCCTCCGCGTCGTCCGAGTCGTAGAGGATCACGTCCACCAGGGGCAGCACGGCGTCGACTGCCTCCTCGTGCCCGTGCGGGGACCACAGCATCGTGGGCAGCTCCGAGACGACGACGGGATCGATGATCGTGTCCAGGTGCGTGAGCTGCTCGGGACCGAGGTCGATCTCCACCTCCTCGCGCATCACTCCCAGATTGCCCTCGCTCGGCTCGTCGTAGGACATGACGGCCCTGGCGTCAAGCTGAGTGCGGCCCGCTTCGACCGCGCAGAGCACGGTGCGCGAGGCGTGATAGCGACCGACACGTCCCAGGCGGTTGGCGATCTCGCCCTTCCAATCGCGGTCGACCACCACCACCAGGTTCAGCACTCGCGCGGGCGCCAGGGCCTGATTGGCGGCGTGACGCTCGCGCAGCAGCTCGCGCAGCGCCGCCTCGATCGCGTCGGGCGTGGTGTCGCTGGCCGACCAGAGATCCTCGGTCACGGCGTCATCACAGGCGCCGCCACCGCCGACCGCCGTCGAGCAGCGACATCGGCCGCCGCCGGCCCGGCGGAGCCGGCCGGGTACTCGCGGATCGGCGAACTGCGGTCCTGCTCCCAGGCCGTGAGGATCGGGTCGATGATCCCCCACAGGGCCTCGATTTCGTCGCCGCGCGTGAACAGCGTCGCGTCGCCGCGCATCGCGTCGAGGATCAGCCGCTCGTAGGCCTCCGGGGACTCGGACATGAACGCCGTGCCGTAGTGAAACTCCATGTACACGGGCCGGATCCGCATCCGCGGCCCGGGGATCTTGGCTCCCAGCGACACCGACACGCCCTCGTCGGGCTGGACCGTGAGGATGATCTGATTGGGCTGAACGCCGACCGACCCCGACGTCTGCAGCGCGAGGTGCGGCACGGGCTTCAGCGTCACCACGATGTCGGTCACCTTGCGCGCCAGGCGCTTGCCCGTGCGCAGGTAGAACGGGACGCCGGCCCAGCGCCAGTTGGAGACCTCCAGGCGCAGCGCCGCATAGGTCTCGGTGCGCGAATCGGGCGCCACGCCCTCTTCCTCGCGGTAGCCGGGAACCGGCTCGCCGCCGACCACGCCGGGGCCGTACTGGGCACGCATGGCCATCGAGTGCACTTCGCGCGACGCGGGGCGGGACGATCGCCTCCAGCACCTTGAGCTTCTCGTTTCGCAGCCGATTTGCCTCAAACGAGGAGGGCGGCTCGATCGTCAGTAGCGCCAGGAGCTGCAGCATGTGGTTCTGAACGAGGTCGCGTAGGGCGCCCGCGCCCTCGTAGTAGCCGGCTCGACCCTCGATGCCGATGTCCTCGGCGGCTGTGATCTGCACGTTGTCGACGTAGTTGCGGTTCCACACCGGCTCGAACAGCTGGTTGGCGAACCGCAGCGCGAGCATGTTCTGGACCGTCTCCTTGCCCAGGTAGTGGTCGATGCGGAAGATCTGCGACTCGTCGAAGCTCTCGAGCACCGCGGCGTTGAGCTCCCGCGCGGACGCCAGGTCGTATCCGAACGGCTTCTCGATCACGAGCCTGGTGTCGGCGCCCTCCTGCTCCGACAGCCCTGCCGTGCCGAGCTCGCCCGCGATCACCGGGAAGAACTGCGGGGCGGTCGAGGCGTAGAAGACTCGCCCCAGCTTGTGCCCGGCCCGCTCAGCGAACTCGTTGAGCGTGCGCTCGATCTCGGCGTACACGCTTGGGTCATCGAACGACCCCGGGACATAGCGCATGTCCGAGAGCAGCCCCGAAAGCACGTCGGGGTCCGGCGGACGCCGCGAGAAGCGCTCGATCGACTCCCGAGCCATGCGCCTGAAACTCCTCGTGGCTGTATTTGGAGCGCGCGACGCCGACGAGCTCGAAGCGCTCCGGCAGCGAGCCCTCGTGCGCCAGGTTGTACAGCGCGGGCAGCAGCTTGCGGTGCGCCAGATCGCCGGTGGCGCCGAAGATCACGAGCGCCGTTGGATGGACGGGGAGCCGCTCGAGCCCCTCGACCAGTGGGTTCTCCCCGACGGCGGCGGGGACGCCGATGGTGGTGGCGGAGCTCAGCTCAGCACTCCCTTGATCCGCTGGGCAAGGGCGCGGACAGCATCGGGCAACGACCCCTCCAGCTTCACCCGCTCGGCCTTCAGCCCGTGCGAGCGCAGCGTCTGCAGGTCTCCGGCCGCCTCGGCGGCGACCAGGGTGCCGAACGAGTACCCGGCGCCCGGGATCTCGGCGTCGCGCTGGGGCTCCGATGTGAGCTGCAGGAAGCGACCCGTCGGCGGTCCTCCCTTGTGCTCCTGACCCGTGGAGTGCTGAAAGCGCGGGCCGTAGCCGAACGTCACGGCGGCGCCGGTCAGCGAGCGCACCACCTCGCGCAGCTCTCTGACAGCGGCATCGAATTCGTCCGAGGGCGGGACATATCCCAGGATGGCGACGTAGTGCGGAGGCTTGGCGTCGGACAGCAGCCCCCGAAGCGCCTCGTCGGACGCCGAGTCAAACGTGGGGATCGAGCCCGAGCCGAGAACCTCGTTGGTCTTGTCCTTGGCTTCCTGCACGTTGGGCTGGTCGAACGGGTTTATCTCGAGTGCCCATCCGGCGACCGCCACCGCGAACTCGGCGATGAAGAAGATCCGGCCCAGGTCGGCCGGGCCGTGCACGGGAAGGGTCAGCGTGGGATGACCGGCGTCTGACAGCCGCTGGATGGCCTCGTCCATGCCGGCGTCCGCCCGCTCGCCGTTTCGCAGGTACGCAAACACGCGGTCCTGGCCGTACACGTCGGGGGCGCCGAGAGGCTCGTCGGCTACCGGCAGGATCCCGCGACCGTGCTTGCCGGTCGACTCGGCGACCAGCTGCTCGACCCAGAGCCCGAAGCTCTCGATCGGCGGGGAGACGAAGAACGTCAGCTTGTCGCGGCCCTGACGCGCCAGCTCGCCGAGGCAGGCGCCCAGCCACAGCCCGGAGTTCGACTCCGAGGAGTCATAGTGGGCGCAGTTCTGCTCGGCGACCTGGGCGCGGTGCAGCAGCGCCTCGATGCCCACCCCCATCAGCGCGGCGGGGACCAGCCCGAAGTAGGAGAGCACGGAATAGCGGCCGCCGATGTCGGGTGGATTGAGGAACGCGCGCCGCAGTCCGTCGTTTCTGGCGATGTCCTCGAGCGGGCTTCCGGGATCGGTGACCACGACGAACTGCTCGGGGCGCGCCATCTGCTTGAAGTAGTGGTAGTGAGACAGCGTCTCGATCGTCCCTCCGGACTTGGAGGAGACGATGAACACGGTCTTGTCCACATCCACCGAGTCCTGAACGCCGAGCACCACGTCCGGATGCGTGGAGTCGAGCACCTGGAGCCGCAGCCCGTCGGGAATCTCGCCGAACGACCGGCGGATGACCTCGGGCCCGAGCGAGGAGCCGCCCATCCCCAGCAGCACGGCGTCGGTGAAGCCGTCGGCGCGGCACTTGGAAGCGAACTCGTGCAGCTCCGAAGCTTGCTCCAGCATGGGTTCGGAGACCGTCAGCCACCCCAGGCGGTCCTCGATCTCGGGCACGCCGGGGCCGCCCCACAGCGATGCGTCGCGGCGCCACACGCGCTGGGCCACGCCCTCGCTCATGGCCCGCTTGACGCGCTCGGAAACGGGGCCCTGCATGTCCGCCGGCAGGCGGCCGTCGATCGTCGCCGGACGCCCGGTCGCCACGGCCGCACGGCGCTCGTCGATCCCCTCCAGCAGCTGAGCCATGGCCTTCTCGAACTGCTCCACCCCCTGGACGAGCAGCTCGTCGGTCACCTGGTTCATGCTGATGCCGGCCTCCGCCAGCGCGGCGAGCTCGTCGGATGGATCCTGTTCCGCGGTTGGACCGCTCACGTTGCCGTGGTCGGCGACGGCCAGCAGCGTGGCCAGCGGCATCGTGTTGACGGTGTGCGCCGCGACGAGGCCGTCGATGTACTTGGTGTCGGAGTAGGCCGGGTTCTTGGTGCCGGTCGAGGCCCACAGCGGCCGCTGCACGGCCGCTCCGGCGTGGCGAAGCGCTTCCCACCGAGGTCCGGAGAAGATCTCCTGGAAGCGGCGGTACGCGGCGCGCGCGTTGGCCAGCGCGGCGGTGCCGGCCAGGTCCGTGCGGCCGAGGTCCTCGAGCTTGCGGTCGACGTTGGTGTCCACGCGCGAGACGAAGAACGAGGCGACCGAGTTCACGTCCAGCGGCAGCCCCTCGTTCTGGCGCCGCTCGAGCGCGCTGAGGTAGGCCTCGGCGACGGCCTCGTAGGCCTCGACCGCGAACAGCAGCGTGATGTTTATGTTGATGCCCTCGAACAGGGCCTGCTCGATCGCCGGCACCCCCTCTGGCGTCCCCGGGATCTTGATCATCGCGTTTCGCCGGCTGAGGCGCTTCCAGTAGTCGCGGGCCTGGTTCAGCGTCCCCTCGGTGTCGTGCGCCAGGTCGGGGAAGCACTCCAGCGAGACGAAGCCGTCGCGACCGTTGACTCGCGGTGCACCGTGGCCAGAACGTCTGCCGCTCCCTGCAGGTCGCGGATCGCCAGCCGCTCGTAGATGGTCTTCGCGTCGAGCTCCTCGCGGGCGCCCTCCACCAGGTCGTCGTCGTAGTCGTTCGAACCGAGCACGGCCTTCTCGAAGATCGACGGATTCGAGGTCACGCCGCGCAGCGAGTCCTCGTCGACCATCCGCTTGAGCTCTCCGCCCTCCACCAGCGAGCGACGGATCTGGTCCAGCCACACGCTGACGCCGGCGTCGGTCAGCGCCTTCAGGCGGGGGTTCACTTGCGTGGTTGTGGCCATGCTCAGTTCTCCTTGACTCTTTCGACGACCGAACGGCCGGTTTCGGCCACCCGCTCGGGCGTGAACCCGAAGTACGCGTACAGCTTGGCCGCCGGAGCCGAGGCGCCAAAGCTGTGCATCCCCATCGTCTCCCCGCGGTCGCCCACCCAGCGCTGCCAGCCGAACGTGCTCGCGGCCTCGAGCGACACGCGCGCCGCCACCGACGGCGGCAGCACCGAGTCGCGGTACGACTCGTCCTGGGCGGCGAAGTTCTCCATGCACGGCATGCTGACCACGCGCGTGGCGATCTCGTCAGCCTCCAGGAGGTCGGCGGCCCGGGTGCAGATGTGCACCTCGGTGCCGGTGGAGATCAGGATCAGATCGGGCGGATCAGGCTCCCGGTAGGAATCCCGCAGCACGTAGGCCCCGCGTTCGATCGCGTCCTCGGGCACCGCCGAGGGATTCCAGGTCGGTATTCCCTGGCGGGAGAAGACGAGCGCGGTCGGGTGGTCGCTGGCGGCGATCGCGTAGCGCCAAGCGAGCGCGGTCTCGTTGGCGCCGGCAGGACGAACCACCGTGAGCGTCGGCTCCGCCCGCAGTCCCGCCAGCTGCTCGATCGGCTGGTGGGTGGGACCGTCCTCCCCCAGCCCGATCGAGTCGTGGGTGAAGACGAAGATCGACGGCAGGCCCATCAGCGCAGCCAGCCGCATCGAGCCTCGCATGTAGTCGCTGAAGTTGAAGAACGTCGAGCCGTAGCCGCGCAGGTAGTGGAGCGTCAGGCCGTTGACGATCGCGCCCATCGCGTGCTCCCGTACGCCGAAGTGAAGATTGCGGCCGTGGTACGCGTCGCGCTCGACCTCGGCCGCATCGTCGATCCGGTCGAGCGTGGAGCTCGATAGGTCGGCGGAGCCGCCCACCAGCTCAGGCACTTTCGCTGCCGCCCACTGCAGCACCTCGTGCGAGGACTTGCGGGTGGCCGTCATCGTTCCCGAGGCGTGGAAGCGCGGGGCGTCGGCGTCCCAGCCGGGCGGCAGCTCACCGCGGATCATGCGCTGGAGCTCGCCCGCCAGGTCCGGGTGCTCCTGGGCGTAGGCCTCGAACCGGCGCTGCCATTCGGACTCGAACTCGGCGCCCCGCTCGACACAGCCGCGGAAGTGCTCCAGCGCCTCGTCCGGGACGAAGAAGTCCTTGTCCGGATCCCAGCCGTAGGCCTCCTTCGTGAGCCTGACCTCCTCCTCGCCGAGCGGAGAGCCGTGCGCCGCCGGGGTGTCCTGCTTGTGGGGGCTGCCGTAGCCGATGTGCGAGCGCACCAGAATCAGCGACGGGCGCTCTGACTCGGCGATCGCCGTCCGGCTGGCCTGCTCCAGGCGCTCCAGCGACAGGTCGCCGTTGTCCTCGTCGCCCACCGTCTGCACGTGCCAGCCGTACGCCTGGTAGCGCAGCGCCACGTCCTCGGAGAACGCGTCCGACGTCGGTCCGGAGAGCTGGATGTGGTTGTTGTCGAAGAACACGATCAGCCGCCCGAGCCCGAGATGCCCGGCCAGCGAGGACGCCTCGGAGCAGACACCCTCCTGGATGTCGCCGTCCGAGGCGATCACGAACGTGCGGTGGTCGACGACCTCGTGCTCGGCGAGGTTGAAGCGCGCGGCCAGCATCCGCTCGGCGAGCGCCAGCCCGACCGCGTGGCTGATCCCCTGCCCGAGCGGACCGGTGGTCGCCTCGACGCCCGGCGCATGGCCGCGCTCCGGGTGGCCTGGGGTCTTCGAGTGGAGCTGGCGGAACTGCTTGATGTCCTCGAGGCTGATGTCGTAGCCCGCCAGGTACAGCGTCGAGTACAGCAGCATCGACGCATGCCCGGCCGAGAGCACGAAGCGGTCGCGGTCAGGCCAGTCAGGATTGCGGGGGTTGTGCTTGAGGATGCGCGTGTAGAGCACGTACGCCAGCGGCGCCAGCCCCATCGGCGCGCCCGGATGACCGGAGTTGGCCTTCTGCACGGCATCGATCGACAGCGTGCGGATCGTGTCCACGCACAGCTCGTCCAGCGTCTTGGCCGTTGTCGCGGTCACGCGGTCACCAGTCAGCATAAACAGATCCGGAGAGCCGTAAACGAGGATTTCGTGATCACCCGAACAGCACGCCGTAGCGCTCGTATTCCTCAACCGGCACGCGGCGTACCTCGGCCACGGCGTCGGCGAGCTCCACCAGCTCGATGGCCGTGGCGTGCAGAGCGGTCATGGTCCCCCAGGCGCCGTCGTGGGCCGCGTCGATCGCGGCCAGTCCAAGGCGCGTGGCGAGAACGCGGTCAAACGCCGTCGGCGAGCCCCCGCGCTGCACGTGTCCCAGCACCGTGGCCCGGGTCTCAAACCCGGTTCGCGACTCGATCTCCCGCTCGAGCCGATGGCCGATCCCGCCCAGCCGGGGGTGGCCGAACTCGTCCATCTCCCCGGTGTCCAGCGTCATCTCGGTGCCCTCCTTTGGCATCGCCCCTTCGGCGGCCACGACGATCGAGAAGTAGCGGCCGCGTGCGTGCCGGCGGCGGATCAGGCGGCACACGTCGTCGATGTCGAACGGGATCTCGGGGATCAGGATGACGTCGGCGCCGCCCGCCAGGCCGGAGTGAAGCGCGATCCAGCCGGCGTTACGGCCCATGACCTCCACCACCAGGATCCGGTTGTGGCTCTCGGCGGTCGTATGGAGCCGGTCGATGGCCTCGCTCGCGACGTGCAGGGCGGTATCGAAGCCGAACGTGACATCGGTGGCCCCGAGGTCGTTGTCGATCGTCTTCGGCACCCCGATCACGTTGACGCCGTCCTGCCCGAGCCGGTTGGCGGCCCCCAGCGTGTCCTCGCCACCGATCGCGATCACGCCCTCGAGGTTGTGGCTCTGGAACGTGTCGCGCACCCGCTGCAGGCCGTCGGCGCGTTTGTAGGGGTTGGTGCGCGAGGAGCCGAGGATCGTGCCGCCGCGGGGAAGGATGCCGCGGGTGGACTCGATCGTCAGCTCCTCGTACGAGTCCTCCAGCACCCCCCGCCAGCCGTCGCGAAACCCGATCACGGCGTCGCCGTAGTGATCGACCGCCTTGCGCACCACGGCCCGGATGACGGCGTTCAGGCCGGGACAGTCTCCACCGCCGGTGAGCACGCCGATGCGCACGCATGAAATCCTATGCTCATGGCAGAGCGACGTCAGCTGGCGCTCGCCGGCGCGGCCGCCGCGATCGGCGCCGCAGGAGCCGCAGGCGCCGGCACTCTGGTCCAGCGCCGCCACATGCGGCGCGTGGCGAGCGATCCGCAGCGGGCGATCCTCGAGGAGCCGCTCGGCGGCTCGCCGTTCAACGCCCGGTCGGCCGACGGCACCGAGCTCTATGGCGAGACGTTCGGCGCCGACGGCAGCCAGACGCTGGTGCTGGTGCACGGCTGGACGGAGGCTCTGCGCTACTGGACGTATCAGATCCGCGCGCTCTCGGACCAGTTCCGGGTCGTGGCCTACGACCTGCGCGGGCACGGCCGCAGCGGGCGGGCGGCCGGGGGCGACTACTCGATCGGCCGCTTCGGCGAGGACGTCGAAGCGGTGCTGGCGGCGACCGTGCCCGACGGCCAGCGGGCGGTGGTGGCCGGCCACTCGCTGGGAGGCATGTCGATCGTGGCCTGGGCCGAGCACCACGACGTCTCCGCGCGCGCCAGCGCGGCGGCACTCTTGTTCACGGGCATCGGAGGTCTTCTCGGCGATCACCTGCTGATCCACGTCCCCCGCTTTGCGCACGCGCTGAACGAAGCCACTCGCCCGCCACGGATTTCTCGGCTCACGGGCGCCGCTGCCGCGTTTCTCGACCCCCGTCTCGGACGCCGCGATCCGCTACGTGGCCTTCGGTCCGGCCGCCACCCCGGCGCAGGTGGCCTTCTACGAGCGGATGCTGCGTGGCCTGCCTGCCCGACGTACGCGCCGACGCCGGCCTGGCGATGTCCAGAGATGGAGCTCCACCACGCGCTGCCGCGAATGACCCTGCCCACGCTGGTGATGGACGGAGAGCGCGACCGGCTGACGCCCCCCAGTCACGCGCGCCGGATCGCCTCCGAGCTGCCGCATCTGCAGCGGTTGATCGAGCTGCCGGACACCGGTCACATGGGGCCTCTGGAGCGCCCTGACGAGGTCAGCGCCGCGCTGCGAGCGCTCGCCAGCGAGGTCAGCGACGAGCGCCTCACGGCAGCCGTGTGATCGGTCGGCTGGGACCGGCGCTCGGCCCTGACCGCGGCGCAGGTGACACGATGGGGCCGATGACGGTCCATTCGACCGCCGGCGTCTGCCACGTCCTGCTGGAGGACCCCGATCTCGCCGAAGCGGTGCCCGCTCCGGCCCGCGTGCGGCTGGCGCGGGCCTGCACCGTTCCCGAGCTGCGGATCGACGCCGGGCGCTGGCCGGGAGAGGAGGTCGAGCCCGGCGACGCAATCGGCATGCTCGTCATGGACGGGCTCTTGATCAGGCGCGTTGGAATCGACGGGCGCTACGGCGCGGAGCTGCTTGGCCGCGGCGATCTGCTGCGCCCCTGGCAGGAGGAGACCGGCAAGCTGACGCTGCCGCTGTCAAGCGCCTGGGTGGCGACCGA
Organism: uncultured Actinomycetes bacterium; assembly: GCA_963846075.1. Lineage (GTDB taxonomy): Bacteria > Actinomycetota > Thermoleophilia > Solirubrobacterales > Solirubrobacteraceae > Palsa-465. Next base: position 13,536 of record CAWJUS010000025.1, read on the forward strand.
ACCATCACGCCTGGCGATGCTCGACGAGGGCTTCGCCGCGCTGCTCGGGCGCTACCCGCAGCTCGGTGGCCGGGTGGTCGCCCGCGCCGTCCGGCGCTCGCGCCATCTCACGGCCCACATGGCGATCGCCCACCAGGCTCGGGTCGACGTCAGGCTGCACATGCTCTTCTGGCACCTGGCGAGCCGCTTCGGGCGCGTGCGCGGCGACGGGGTGGTCGTGCCGCTGCGGCTGACCCACACCGTCCTGGCCGAGCTCGTGGCGGCCCAGCGGCCCACGGTGACGAGCGCGCTGTCGGCGCTCGCCAGGCGAGGGCGCGTACGCTCGCTCGACGGGGCCTGGCTCTTGACGGGGGATCCGCCCGGCGAGCTGGCGGGGTTCAGCCCCGTCGCCGCAGACGCCTGAGCCCAGGGCAGCGATGCACGTCGATCCTTACATCGTCTTGGGAAGCGCTGTCGTGGGGCTGCTGGTCGGCATGACCGGCGCCGGCGGTGGCGCGCTGATGACGCCGATGCTGATCCTGCTGTTCAGCGTCAAGCCGGCGGCTGCGATCTCGAGCGACCTCGTCGCCGCCGTGGTCATGCGCCCATTGGGCGCCGGCATACACCTCAGGGCCGGCACGGTGAACCTGTCGCTCGTGCGGTGGATGGTGCTCGGGTCGGTGCCCGCGGCATTCGCCGGCGCCTATCTGCTTCGCCTGCTGGGCCGCGCGTCCTCGGCGCAGCAGAACATCGAGGTGGTGCTCGGCGTTGCGCTGCTGATCGGAGCCGCCGCCATGGTGCTCCGCTACGGGCTCGACCGCCGCGGCCGGCTCGAGCGCAGCGCAGCCGTCCACGAGCTGAGACCCCGCCCGCTGCCCACTGTGGCGATCGGGATCGTGGGCGGGATCATCGTCGGCATGACCTCGGTCGGGTCGGGGTCGCTGATGATCGTCCTGCTGCTGTTCCTCTACCCCAGCATCGGGGCCAAACAGCTCGTGGGCACCGATCTCACGCAGGCCGTCCCCCTCACGCTGGCAGCCGCCCTCGGCGCGCTGGCGTTCGGCCACGTTGAGTTCGCGGTCACGGCGTCGCTGGTGATCGGGAGCGTTCCGGGCGTGATCGTCGGCTCGCTGCTCTCCTCCACGGTTCCGGACCGCTACGTGCGGCCGGGGATCGCGTTCGTGATCTTCGCTTCGGGCCTCAAGTACGTCGGCGTCGGCACCACCGCCCTGGGATGGACGCTGTGCGCGGTGCTGCTGGCCGCCGCGACGGCCTGGCTGCTGCAGGCCAGGCCGTGGGAATCGACTTCGCGCGCGAGCTGAGCGCCGAGATCGAAGCAGAGCGGCGCAGCCGAAAGCGACGGCTCGCGGACCTGGCCGCCCCCTGGCCGGGCCCGCGAGCAATCGAGCTTGCCCCCAGTCCTTCTAGTTGCGCCCCAGCCCTACGCCGTGTGGTGCGCCCCCTTCTTGTGTTTGCAGCGCCACCAACCTGGCCTCGAGCTCGCTGACGCGCGCCGCGAGCGGCGCCAGGCTCCGCTCGCGCAGCGCGCCGGTCTGCATCAGGCCGAACGCCTCACGCCCGAGCTCGGCGTACGCCTCGTCGAGGTCGTGCCCCAGCTCGGCTTCGCGCACGCTGACGCGGGCGTGGGCCGTGGCCTTCTGCGCCCCTGATTTCAGCTCGTCGATGAGTCCCAAACGTCTGCCTCGTCAGCTCCTCGGCCCCGTGCGGATGGGCCGAAAGCTAGAGCGTCAGACCCGGGGCAACATCGGGCAACCGCCCTATTTTTTGCGCATCAGCTCGCGCCGCGAGCTCAGGCCGAGCTTGGCGTACACGCGCCCCAGGTGGTGGCCGACGGTCTTGGCCGAGAGGTGAAGGCGGCGCCGATCTGGGCGTTGGTCAAGCCATCCGCCGCGAGCTCCGCGACCCGCTGCTCCTGTGGCGTCAGCCTCGTCGGGTCCTGCTCGCGCCGCCGCCGCCTGCCGCCCGACGCCGCGAGCTCGGCGCGCGCCAGCCTCACCACCCGCTCCGCGCCCGAGCGCTCGGCCAGGTCCAGCGCGCGTCCCAGCGGCTCGCGCGATTCGCGGGGCCGGCCGGTCCGCCTCAGGTGCGTTCCGTAGGAGATCAGCGTCTCGGCGGCCGCGATCGGCCGCGGCAGCTCGGAGAAGATCGCGACCGCCTGGCGGAAGTGCGCGTCGGCCTCGCTCGATCCGCCCCTCCCCGCCGCGAGGTGGGCTCGGCCCAGTGCCGCCGCCGCCTGAGGCCCGCGGCATCCGAGGCCGCCCGCGTCTGCGTCGAGCTGTTCCACCAGCGCCCGGACCTCGCCCAGCCGCCCCGCGGCGAAATGAGCCTCGATCGCCACCCCGCCCCAGGGGACGATCAGAGGATGCCGCCAGCCGGTCAGGGTGGCGACATGCTCGGCGTGGAGCATCGTCTCCGACGCCGCGCGCGCCTCTCCTCTGGCCAGGAGCTGCCTGGCCGTGATCACATCCAGCCACAGCGATACCTGCGCGTAGTAGCGCTCCGGCACCGCGGCTCGGAACGCCCGCAGCGCCTCCAGGTGCGGTTCGGCCTCCTCGTCGCGACCGAGGTCGACCAGCATCACCGCCGGAGCCAGATGCGACCACGGCGCCAGGGGCCAGATGTCGATCGCCCGCTGTACCAGCTCGAGCGCGTCCTGCGGTCGGCCCAGGCGGTGGACCGCGTCCGCGTAGGCGATCGCCAGCGCGTTCATGAGGATCGGCGCTCCGTCCTCCAGTGCGCGCGTGAATTCGCGCTCGAACAGCTCGTTGGCGCCGCTCAACTGCTCGAGCAGCTTGCAGGCATTGAGCGAATGCACGGCGAACGTCCACGCCCACCCTTCATCCTCGCCGCCGCGCTCGATCCGCCGCCGGATCTCGGCCCCCAGCGGGTCCGGCTCCGGCTGGATCGCCCCCCATCAAAGCCGCATATGCCCGCAGCAGCTCGAGCTGCTTTCTGCTTCGGATCGCCCTCGGGCAGGACGGCCAGGGCGCGAACCACCTTGTCCAGCACCCAGGAGGACGGCAGCGCGGCCTGACCGCCGAGCGCAGCCTCGGCGAGCGTCGCCGCCTCCACCGCCGCCCCCGCCGCCGCGGCTGCCTCCGCGGCGTCTTCGTAGAGGCCCTCGGCCTCGTCGGGGCGTCCGGCGGCCATCGCGCCGCGGGCCATCATCGTCAGCACTCGGGCCCGCTCTTCGGCCTCGAGGTCGTCGCGCGCCAGCAGCTCGGTGCACACTTCGCGGGCCTCCTGCACGCGGGCCGTGGCCGACAGGGCCGCGGCGTAGTCGACGAGCAGCTGAGCGGGAACATCGCCGGCCGCGAGCTCGATTGCGTGACCCAGATGGCTGACGGCCGCGGCCAGCGCTCCCTCGGCGAGCGCCGCCCGTCCTGCCCGGGCGGTCACCTCGAGCGCCAGCGGGTCTCCGATCAGCCTGGCCGCCACCGCGTGCTCGGCTGCAACGGCGTCCGAGCTCCCAGTCCTCGACGAGCATCTGAAATGCCCGCGCGTGCCCGCGCTCGCGCTCGGAGGGGGCCTGGCTCTCGAACAGCGCCTGGGCGAACAACGGATGCACGAACGCCGCCGACCCCGCGCCCAGATCCTCGAGCAGCCCCGCGCGCACGAAGCTGCGGTGCGCCTCGGCAGCCGACATCGCCATCCAGGCCCGCCAGGCCGGCGGCCAGCTCGGAGCGGAAACGCACGCCCAAGATCGACGCCGCCTGTACGTAGCGAAAAGCGTCCCCGCCCGCGCCCGCGAACCGCTCCAGAAGAAGCGCCGCCGCGAACGTGCCGTCCGCGCCGGGCGCGGGCAGCGAGCCCCCGCCGCTGAGCGCCCAGGCGCCCGCCTCGAGCAGCAGCGGCGTGCCGGCGCACGCGCGCCACAAGCTGCTCGGCGTCGTCCTCGGTCACCTCCCGGGAGGCGCTGCGCGAGACGAGCGCCGCCGACGCCTCGCGGCTGAGCGGCGCCAGCTGGACCACCTGCGCGCGGGCCGACCCCGCGAGCTCGCGGGCCAGCGCGGCAGCCGCGTCCGGCTCCGGCCGCAGCGCGCCGATGATCGCCAGCGGCGCCCCGGTCAGGCGGCGGGAGATGAACCCCAGCAGCTCGAGCGAATCGGGATCCGCCCAGTGCAGGTCGTCGAGCGCCAGCAGCAGCGGCCGATCCTCGGCCAGGCGCGCCAGCCAGCGAAAGGTGCGAAACAGACGCGCCGGCTGGCCACCGAGGCGCGCGAGCTCGGCGGCGTCCTCGAACGCGCCACCGCCGAGCCGGGTGATCGCCTGCTCCACCAGGCCGAACGGCAGACCTGACTCCATCGGGCTGCCCACCGCCCGGGCCACGGTGAACCCGTCGTTCGCGGCCGCCTGCGCACCGGCGTCGACCACGGCCGTCTTGCCGATGCCCGCCGGGCCCGGTGACGAACAGCGCCGTGCCGTTGCCGGCCCGCGCGTCGGCCAGGGCGCGCGCGATCGCGCCCAGCGCCGCTTCTCGCTCGAGCAGCGGTTGGGCGGTGGCCCCGAGCGCGGATGCCTCGTTCATCCTTGCATTCGGAAGTCTAATTTCGCCGCGCCGATCGTGTGAAGTCGGTCACGCAGGCGCTAACCGCGGCCCGCGACGGGGTATTTGCCCAGAACGCAATCAACCGCCGACTTCCCCGCCTGACGCACCCAAAAAACGGCGGGGCCTCGGGACCAACCGCCCTTGCGGGCGGTGGCTTTACGACTAGCGACCCGACGTTCGCACAGGCCGATGGCCTTCGTCGAGCGAGACGTGTCGGCCTGAAAGCAGGAGGGCTATGTGATGCCCAAGAGCGAAAACACAAGTCTCCAAGGCCCGCCGCGTGGCGCGCCCCGTGGCCGCCGCCGGCGCTTCTATGACCGCGGCCATGGTGGCCGCCGGCGCCGCCGCGCCGAGCGCGGCCGTCGAGCCCGCCGTCTCGCACGCCGGCCAACGGCCCCTCGCCGGCCCGGCGATTCAGCGCCTGCCCGACCGCTGGGTCCGGAGCGCTCCGTCGCTCGCCGGCTCCTCGACCGCGACCCGCTCCACGACCACCTACTCCATCCCGGCGTCGATCGTCATGTGCGAGTCGGGCGGCAACTGGCGGGCGGTCAACCCGAGCACCGGCGCCGGCGGCGCCTACCAGATCCTGCCCTCGACCTGGACCGCCTACGGCGGCAGCGGCCTGCCGCAGGATGCTTCGCCCGCACAGCAGAGCGCGATCGCGGCCAAGATCTACGCCAGCGTCGGTCCGCAGCGCGTGGTCCTGTTGAGGTAGACCTGATTAACAGGGGCGGGCCTGCGGGGCCCGCCCCTTTATTTATCCACAGCCGTCGAGTCTGCGCCCGGCGCTACTGGAAGAGGATCAGCCGGTAGGCGCAGTAGGCGAAGCCCACCGCCAGCAGGCTCCAGGTCACGGGCCAGCTCAGCGTGCGGATGAAGCCCGTCTGCCAGCGGCCGAAGCCGATCACGTAGATGAATGTGGCCGCGAGCAGCACGGCGTAGCAGATGATGGCCACCGCGATCGACGGGGCGAGACCGAGCACCGGCGCCACCACCAGTCCCAGCAGGACCCAGGCGGTGATCGCCAGCACGTCGACGGCCAGCCGAGTGCGCTGGCGCCCGACGATCGTCATGAAGCCGGCGGCGCCGACCAGCGCCGCGACCATGAAGACGCCCAGGTGCCAGTGCGAGCTGAAGCCGAAGATGGAACCCATCAGCTTGCCCCCGCCCCACAGCAGGAACGGGTCGACGATCGCGATCGCCGCATAGCAGGCGGCCATGTCCGTGTAGGAGTCCCACGGGTTGCCGAACACCGGCCGGCGGGGGACGAGCGCCTCCCTCAGCGCCTCGGGCTCGAGCGCCGCCCTGAGTGATCCGCCGCTGTCCGGCTGGGTCTGCATCCGCGGGAATACTAAGCGCGCGGCCGCGCCGACTTGATTACTCGCCGGCCGACGCGGCGGCGCAGCCGCCGAACGGCCCGGCGGCGCAGGAGCACGAACGAGCCGATCGTCCACGCCAGCCCCAGGACGACCAGCAGGACCTGAAGCCACGTGTCGGCGCTCAGCAACGCGCGGCCGAACCAGTAGTACTCGAGGCCGTTGGTGAGCGCCCAAACGAGCGCCGCCAGGGCGCTGAAGCGCAGGAATCGGGCCAGGGGCATGCCGCTCGAGCCGGCGAGGAGGCCCGCGATGTTCCGCAGGCCCGTGATGAAGCGGGCGATGAAGATCCAGGGTCCTCCGTGAAGCGCGATCTCGGCTTTGAATCGCTCCAAGCGCTCGGGGCTCTGGCGGAGCCTCCCGGCGATGCGCGCCAACAGCTTTTCGCCGCCCCAGCGGCCGACCACGTAGCCGGCGGTGGTTCCGATCAGCGCGCCGAGCGCCCCAACCGCGATCACGCCGACGATCGAGAGCCCGTGCGTCGCCGCGGCATAGCCCGCCGCCACCACCAGCGCCGTCGTGCCCGGCAGCGGCAGACAGAGCGCCTGCAGGGCGACCACGACGAACACGAGCGCGTAGCCGTACTGGTGGACAAGATGGTGTATCTCGTGCCCGCTCACGCCTACAGTCTCTCGCACGCGATGCCCCGCACCGCGCCCTCCTCGTCGCGCAGGACCTCGAGCTGCCCGTATCCCAGCAGCATCAGCTCGTCTTTCACCAGCTCCGCCTGATCGCCGCCGAGCTCGAGCAGGAGCGCCCCACCGCCTCGCAGCACGCGGCGGCTCTCTCTCATCACCCGCCGCAGCACCGTCGTGCCGTCGGGGCCGCCGTCGTATGGCAGCGCCGACTCGAACGCGAACGTGTCGCGTTGCAGCAGCGACAGCTCGGGCGTCGGCACGTAGGGCACGACGGCCACGACCACGTCGACCTGGCCCTTGAGCCCCGCCGTCAGCGGGGCCAGGAGGTCGCCGCGGAACGCGATCACGCCGTTGGCCCGCGCGCAGGAAACGGCTCGCGCGTCAACGTCGCAGCCGAACACGCGCGCCTGCGGCCGCGCGGCCATCATCGCCGCGGCGATCGCGCCGCTGCCGGTGCAGACATCGATCGCCGTGCCGCGGGTCGGCAGGCGCTCGATGGCGCGGCGCGCGAGCAGCTCGCTGTGCGGACGCGGCACGAACACACCGGGATGAACGCGGACCTCGAGCCCGCAGAAGGAGACGCTTCCCGTGATCCACGCGAGTGGCTCGCCGGTCAAGCGCCGCCGAACGAGGGCTTCGAGGCAGCGCCTCGTCGCCGGCGGCGCGGGCGAGCAGCTCGCCGGCCTCTTCTTCCGCGGCGACGAAGCCGCTCCTCGCGAGCAGCGCCGTAAGTCCCGCTGGATCGTTCGGCACCGTCAGCGCCGGATCCTCTAGTCCGGGGCGGGGGCCACGGCCGGGACGGCCGAGACCTGTCCGACGTTGAGGTGGAACTTGTCCACGAGAGGAGAGGCAGGCTGTGGATCGCGAGCGAGGTGGCGATTACCGCGTACAGCGCGGTCGTGGCGCAAAGCGAGGCTGTAGCCGAGAAAGCCGACGAACACCACCGTGTAGAGCGGCAGCAGGCCCCCTGTTCTCCTCACGCCCGTGACGGTACAACTCGATCATGACCGACCGCCTGGCGAGCTTCTCGATGCCCTCGAGGCGGCGGGCATTCGCGACGAGCGCGTACTCGAGGCGTTCGCGGAGCGTCCCGCGCCAGGAGTTCGTGGCGCCGGCCTCGCGCCGAAGGGCCTATGAAGACGTGCCGCTGCCGATTCCCCATGGTCTGGTCACGACCCAGCCGTCGCTGATCGCCAGGATGGTCGAGGCGCTGGAGCTGGGTGGAGACGAGCGGGTGCTCGAGGTCGGCACCGGGCTACGGGTTTCAGACCGCGCTGCTGGCCTATCTGGCCGATGAGGTTTGGAGCGTCGAGCGGCACTCGGACCTGGCCGAGGTCGCCCGCTCGAACCTCGACCGGCGTCGGCGTCGGCAACGCGCGCGTCGTGGTCGCCGACGGCACCGAGGGGCTGCCCGAGCAGGCGCCCTTCGACGCCATCGTCGTCGCCGCCGCGTTTCCGCGCGTGCCGCCTCCCCTCGCGGGCCAGCTCGCCGCGGGCGGTCGCCTTGTGCAGCCCATCGGACCGGGCGGCCGCGAGGAGGTGGCGCTGTTCCTCGAGCGTCACGGAGACCTGCGGCGAGCGGCGATGCTCACCGGCGCGAACTTCGTGCGACTCGTCGGCGCCCACGGCTTTCGGGAGGCGTGAGTGCCGACGCTCGCGCTGGCGGGCGACACGATGCTCGGACGAGGGGTCGCGGATGCGCTGACGGACGATCCGCGCGCGCCGCTGTTCGCGCCGGAGGTGGCGGCGCACATCGCCGGCGCCGACGCGTTCGTGCTCAACCTCGAGTGCTGCATCTCCGAGCGCGGATCCCGCTTCCCCGACCCGTCGAAGCCGTTCTTCTTCCGCGCTCCCCCGGTCGCCGCTCAGCGTCTGGCCGAACTCGGCGTCGACGCCGTAGCCCTGGCCAACAACCACGCCCTCGACTACGGGCCCGAGGCGCTGCTCGACACGCTTGACCATCTGCGCGCCGCGGGCGTGGCGGTAGTCGGGGCGGGGCCCGACGACGCTGCCGCGCAGGCGCCCCTCGGCCTGCACTGCGGCGACCTGCGGCTCCGGCTCGTGGCGCTCTCCGATCATCCCGCTGCTTACGCCGCCGCTCCCGGACAGCCGGGTGTGGCCTTCGCCGACCTTCGCTCGGGCTTGCCGGCCTGGGTCGCCGCCGCGGCGGCGCCGGGCCCCGACGCGGATCTGGTGCTCGTCACGCCGCATTGGGGACCGAACATGGTCGGCGAGCCGGTGAGGCACGTGCGCCGCGCCGCGGACGCTCTGCTCGATGCGGGCGCCGACCTGATCGCCGGTCACTCCGCGCACGTCTTTCAGGGGATCGCCGCCCGTGTCCTTTTCGACCTGGGCGACTTCATCGACGACTACGCGGTGGACCGCGAGATGCGCAACGACCTCGGGCTCCTATGGCTGGTTGACCTGGCGGCGGCGGGCGCACAGCGCGTGCGGGCGCTGCCGCTCGCGCTCGACTATTGCCACACCCGCCGCGCGACGCGGGCGGAGACCGAGGAGATCCTGCACCTGCTCCGCCGGCGCTGCGCGCCTTTCGGCAGCACCGTCGAGCAGCGCGAAGGGCTGATCGAGCTGTCACCTGATCCCCCGCGCGACGCATAGCTCCTGCAAGCGCTCCATCGCCTCGTGGGGTTGCTCCGGCAGGACGTCGAGCGCCGCGGCGGCGGCGCGCACGTCATCGATCGTCGCGCCGCGGGCCTCCAACGCGAAGCGCCCGAGCCACCGGACCGCCGCCCGCTCGTAGCGCTCGTCATCTCCGTCGCGCAGGACGAGACAGATCCGCAGCGCGTCGTCGAGCCCGACCCTCGGGAGCTCCCGTGCAGCAGCGACGACCAGAGCCTGGTTGCCGGTTCCCAGTGCGCGCAGGAATCGCGAGTAAGGACTGCCGTCGCTCGTCACCGAACATATGTTCGTATATCGAGCGGACGGAAGCGCCCGGGCCGCGCCGGAGCCCCCGCGGCGCTCTACGCGGCCTTGTGTGGCGCGGTCCGCGAGGACGTCGCGGGAGCGGCCACCGACGCGCTGATCTCCGTCGCGGAGACGCAGCCGCTCGAGTCGAGCCTGACGGCGATTCGGCGGCGCGCCAGACAACGCGGGCAATGCCGCGGCGCGAGCAACGGCAGACGTGCCACAAGCGTCAAGTCGCATCGCGGGCAAGTCAGGGTCACCCCTGATGCACTCACGTCTCACCCCCGGACATCTTGAACTCCTTCGTGAATCCCAGTCCGGGAGCCGTCTGGTTGGCAGCAGATGCCTATCGCTGCGCCCCTCCGTGGCCCCACCGCAGTCGGCAACCCCGCCGGACTGCGAGGAGGATTTATACCGCAAAGTGCGGACAGATGGCGGCCAATCCTCACGCTTGAAAGGGGCTCGACCCAGCCGGGATAATCGCACCGAGGGGCGCCGCTCCCGCTCAAAAGCGGACAGCATTCAAGAGACGAAGGAGAGGCATGACCGACTCGCTCATCGCGACCGAAGGTGAATCGTCACCCGACGGCGTCGCTAGCAAGGTGTTTCGCTCCGAGCTGAACCCGGTTGATTTCCTCCACAGGGCCGCGTATGTGTATCCGGAGAAGGTCGCGGTGGTGGATGGAGACCGTCGGTTCTCCTACAGTCAGCTCGCGGAGCGCTCGTGGCGCTTGGCCAATGCGCTGAGGTCCGCGGGGCTGAGCAAGGGGGACCGCGTCGCGACGCTGCTCTTCAACTCAGCTCCGATGCTGGAGGCCCATTTCGGCATTCCGGCGGCTGGCGGGATCCTGGTGGCCATCAATCACCGGCTCGCGGGCCCTGAGGTTGGGTACATCCTCGAGCACACGCGTGCCCGCTTCCTGCTGGTCGATGTAGAGCTCGAGTCGCTCATTGCACCGCTGACTCTGTCCGCAGTCACCGTGATCCGCGTGGCGAATACCGGTGAGGAGGAGGATCCGTACGAGAAATTCTTGATCGCGGCGGATTCCGAGGCACCCGAGAGCTGGCTCGAGGACGAGGAGGAGACGATCTCGATCAACTACACCTCCGGCACCACTGGGCAGCCGAAAGGTGTGCAGTACACATACCGCGGCGCCTACCTGAACGCGCTGAGCGAGGTGATCGTGGCCGGGATGGGCCCGGACTCGGTGTACCTGTGGACCCTGCCGATGTTCCACTGCAACGGCTGGTGCTTTCCGTGGGCCGTAACCGCCGTGGGGGCCAGGCACGTGGCAGCTGCGCGCAGTGAGCGCCGATCGGGTCTGGCAGTTGATCGAGGAGGAGGGCGTGACGCACTTGAACGGCGCGCCGACGGTGCAGCTGATGATCATCAACCGCCCGCGGAGCGCATCGCCTGCAGCGGCCAGTGACCGCGATGGTGGCCGCATCGCCACCATCGCCGACACTGCTCGCACGGATGGCCGAGCTGAACTTCCGCTCCGTGCACGTCTACGGACTGACCGAGACGTACGGCCCGATCACCGTATGCCCCGCGCAGGCGGAGTGGCAAGAGCTGCCACTCGAGCAGCGGGCCAAGCTGCTGGCGCGTCAGGGCCAGGCCTACCCGTCGGCCGACCTGGTGCGGGTCGTCGACGAGGACATGCACGACATGCGGCAGGATGCCGAGACGATGGGCGAGGTGGTGATGCGCGGCAACAACGTGATGAGCGGTTACTTCGCGGACGAGGCGGCGAACGAGAAGGCGTTTCGCGGCGGCTGGTTCCACTCCGGTGATCTGGGCGTCTGGCACCCAGACGGCAACATCGAGCTGCGCGACCGCGGCAAGGACATCATCATCTCGGGCGGCGAGAACATCTCGAGCATCGAGGTGGAGCAGGCGATCTGCGCTCATCCGGCCGTCCTGGAGTGCGCGGTGATCGGGATCCCCACGATCGCTGGGGGGAGCGACCGAAGGCGTTCGTGACCCTGAAGACCGGAGCGAGCGGAAGAGCCGACGAGATCATCGCGTTCTGCCGGGAGCGGCTGGCTCACTACAAGTGCCCGGACGCAATGGAGTTCGGGCCGCTGCCCAAGACCTCCACCGGCAAGGTCCAGAAGTTCGCTCTGCGAGAGCGTGAATGGGCGGGAGCAAGACACGCGTCGGCGCGACCTAACCACCGCAGACGCGCGGCCGCGCACGCGCCCCACAGCTGGCGTCCGGGCCAACCGATCCTCCGTCGTGGCTGTCAGTCCTCGGCGGAGGCTCGGCCGACCCGGACGCCAAACCTCAGGAGCTATGAGCGTCCAGGGCCGGTTGGAGCCCACGCGGGCGCTGCTCACTCGGGCTCCGGTCACGGCGCTCGAAGTATTCGGCGCCCTCGATGCTGATCCTTGGCAGGAGCCGGTCGAGCCAGCGCGGCATGTACCAGTTGCGGGCTCCCATCTTCACCATCAGCGCCGGCACCAGCAGGCAGCGGACGATCGTCGCGTCGAGGATCACGGCGACGGCGAGTCCGATCCCGAACTGCTTCACCGTCGGGTCGCCGTTGAGCACGAAGCTGCCGAACACGAACACCATGATCGTGGCGGCCGCCGTGATCACTCCGGCGCTGTTGACCAGCCCGTTGGCCACGCTCTCGGTGTTGCCTTCTCCCTCGTGCACGTGCTCTTCGATCTGGCTGACCAGGAACACCTCGTAGTCCATCGAGAGCCCGAACAGGATCGCGAACATGAACAGCGGCACGTAGGAAACGATCGGCACCGCGCCGTCCAGGCCTATCAGGCCATGTAGCCATCCGTACTGGAAGATCGCGGTGAGCACGCCGTAGGCAGCGCCGATCGACAGCACGTTCATGACCGCGGCCTGGATCGGCACCGTGATCGTGCGGAAGGCGAGCGTCAGCAGCATGAAGCTGAGCAGGATCACGATCACGATCTGAAGCGGCAGCTTGCTCGAGATCTTGGCGGCCAGATCCACGTTACTCGCGGTCGTGCCGCCCACGTAGGCCTTCATGTTGGTGCCCTTCTCGGCCCCCGGGATCACGTCGGAGCGCAGCTTGTTGACGAGGTCCGCGGTGGCCTGGTCCGCCGGAGCGGTCTTGGCGACCGCGTTGAAGTAGGCCGTCGTACCGGCCTTGTCCACCGAGATCGGCGTCACGGCCGCCACGCCAGAGGTGTGGGCCACATCCTGTGCGAGCGTCGTCAGCCGGGGATCGCTGGTGCCGGTGGCGGGCGAGCCGAGTGACGCCGCGACGATCAGCGGGCCATTGACACCTGGTCCGAAGTTCTGCGAGATCAGGTCGTAAGCACGCCGCGCGGTGGTCGTGGTCGAGAGCGCACCGACGTCCTTTTGCCCGAGGTTGAGCGACAGCAGCGGGATGGCCAGTGGGATCAAGATCACGAGGGCCACGAGTCCGGCGAGGATCGGCCGCTTGGCGATGTCGTGGGCCCACGTCGCCCACACTCCCTGCTTCGTCGATGTCTTGGGGTGGCGCCCGCGGACTCGCAACGAGTTGATGTGGGGGCCGACCATGGCCAGCGTCGCCGGGAGCAGCGTGATAGCCGCCAGCACGGCGACGACCACGGCGATCGCCGCCATCAGGCCCATCGTCGTCACCAGCGGGATGTCGGCCACCGCCAGTGAGACCAGGGCGATGGTGACAGTCCCGCCGGCGAACGTGACCGCGCCGCCCGAGGTGGCGACGGCTCGGGCGACCGACTCGTGTACCTCCAGCCCGTCCTTCATTCCTCGGAAGTGGCGGGTGACGATGAACAGCGCGTAATCGATCCCCACCCCCAGGCCGATCATCGTGGCCAGGGTGGGTGCCACGGTGGAGATCGTCATCGCATGGCTGAGGATCGTGACGATGGCCAGCGTCGCCGCCAGCCCCACGATCGCATTGAAGATCGGCAACAGCATCGCGACGATGGTCCCGAACGCGAACGTGAGGATCACCATCGCCGCGATGATCCCGATCAGCTCACTTGACTCGGTTGACGGCTTTGACACTTTCTGGCCGAGCTGGCCGCCCGTCTCCACCTCGATGCCTGCCGCCTGCGCCGGCTTCTGGGCGGCATCGATGATGTTCTGGACATCGTCCACCGACATCGCGCCTGGGTTCTCGGTCGTAGTGACGGAGAGATATCCGGTGGCCTGGTTCTTGCTGAGCGCAGGGGCGCCCTGCGAGGAGAGTGGGTTGACCACCGAAGCCACGTACGGCTCCTTGGACACGTCCGCCGCCGCCTGATTGACGGCATTCGAATACTTGGAGTCCGTCAGCTTGCCGCTCGAGACGTGCAACACGATGGGGCTCGACCCGTTGGCTTGGTCGGGAAACGACTTGCTGAGCGCGTCGGTGGCCAGCTGGCTGCCGGTGCCCGGCTGCGTCTGGTTGTCATTCGTGTTGTCGCCGAGGCGACTGGACACTGCGACGAGCCCGACCGCCAACAGGAGCCATACGGCTAGCACCAGATAACGACGGCGGGTGCAAAACCGCGCCACTGCGTAGAGCACACCTGTCATGACTGCCCCTTCCTCTCCGTCGGCGGTTTCGCCGCCGACTGCGTTGCTTGGGGCACATCGTCAACCCGGCGCCCCGGCCCCCACAAGAGGGGAACCCCCCTTGTTTTCCCTACGGTTTTTGGGAGAGGGACGCGGCCGGCGGGTCGGCGATCGCTGCAGGGAGCTGGAAGCGAGAGCGGATGCCGAGCTTGTGATACGCACTGCTGAGGTGGCGCTCGACCGTCTTCTCGGTCACGAACAGCGCTTGGGCGATTTCGCGATTGGTGCGCCCGTCGGCTGCCTGACGGGAGACCCGCAACTCCGCCGCGGTGAGGGCACTGCGCCCGGTCAGCTCGATGCGCGCACGACGCCCCGGGCCCGCGTGGAGCTCCACCCGGGCCAGCTCCGCCAGCGCGGGGGCGCCGCATTCCTCCGCCAGCCTGATCGCGCGGCGGTCGATGTCGCGGGCCTCCCGTCGCTGCCCGAGGCGGGCCAGCTCGCGACCGAGGTGGACGAGCGCGCGTGCCAGCTCCAAGCGCCAGGCGCTGCCCTCCAGCACCGACACCGCTTCGATGAGCAGTCCGAGCCGGTGTTCCTCGCCGAGGGCCTCAGCCGCCGCGCGCAACGCCATTCCAAGTTGCCCCGGCGCGCCGACCTGGCGGCCCAGTTCCAGCGCGTCGCGGGCAAGGCGCTCCGCCGCGTCGCGGTCACCGATCGCAGCCAGGGCGGGCGCGGCCAGGCACCTCCACTCGTTTGGCCACCGTACCCCGACTGCTTCGGACTCCCGGCCGCAGCGCAGCAGATCGGCGATTCCCGCTCGCGGGTTGCCCTCGGCAATCCGCAGGCGACCGCGGGCGATCAGGTACTCGTAGAGGTGGGCGCTGGACGTACCGAGGCTGAGCGCCTCCCCGCGCTCGGCGAGCTCGGCCGCCTCGGCCAGGGCGCCCCGCTCGACGTCGACGGTGATGGCGACCGCGAGCAGCTGCAGAAAGGCGAAGTGCGGCTCCTCGATCAGCAGCAAGCCGGTCTCGGCCTCGACCTGTGCGTCCTGCAGCGATCCCTGGGCGAGGGCGATCGCGGCCCGCTCTGCATAGATGATGCCCAGCCTCGTGGCGTGGCCCTCGCGTTGCGAGAGCGCCAGCGCCGCATCGAGCATGGCCAGCGCCGCGTCGTAGTGCTCTCCGAGCCGCAGCACGGTAAGCGCCAGAAGCGCGCCGGTGATTTGGGCCCCCGGCGGAAGACCGGTCGCGAGCGCCGCCTGCACCTCGCTGACAGCGGCGGCCGCCGAGCCGCCGAGCACGAGCCGCTGGTGTGCGCTCTCAATCCTGGCTACAGCCTCGAACGCGCGGTGGCCGCGGGCCTGCTCGCGAAACCGCTTCAGGTGGACATCGAGGTCGGTGCGCACCTCGACGGTGGCGGTGGCCACCATCACCAGCTCCGAGCGCAGCTCGAGCGAGCGCTCTGCGTCGACCGGCCAGAGTTCCTCGGCCAGCGACGCCAGGCTCTCGACAGCACTGCTGGCCGAGCGGCCGCCGGATACGATCGCGCAGCGGGCGAGCCACGACGCTGCTTCGGCTCGCGTATCCGGGGTTGCGCGCGAGGCCACGCTTTCCTGGAGGTGCGCCTCGGCGGCCTCGAACTGCATCGCCGCCACTTCGGCGCGGCCGAGCTCGGCCAGGATCTCCGCCCGCTCCTGCTCGCCGGGAGACTCGGCGAGGGCACGCTCAAGGCGGGCCGCGGCAGCGCGTGGAGCTCCGCGGTGTGACGCGGCGCTGGCTGCCGAGCGGAGCGTCTGCACGCGACGCGGGTCTCCCGTCGGTGGGGTCAGCAGGAGGTGCGCGGTGACACGCTCGGCAGGGGCGCCGGCCGCAGCCAGAGCCTCGGCCACGGCCGCATGCCGCGCGTGGCGCTCGCCGGGCACAAGGTCCTCGTACAACGACGCTCGCACGATCGGGTGGACGAACCCGAGGCGGTCACCGCGAGCGAAGATGTCCGCCCGAACCAGGTCGTCGGCCGCGTCGCGGGCCATCTCCTCACTCAGCCCGCACACGCGCGCTGCGAGCGGTAGCTCCGTGTCTTCGCCGAGTACGGCGACGGTCCGCGCAAGTTCGGTCGTCGTCGTCCCGAGGGCGGACAGACGATGCAGGACGAAACGGCTCACCGCAGCAGGGCCCACGCCCTGGACCTCGCCCGCGGTGTCAACCGATGGCCGCACGCCGGCGGCCTCGAGACCCCGCAGCAACTCGCGCAGAAACAGCGGGTTGCCACCGGTTGCCATGTGACACGCCCGGCAGAACTCCTCGTCTGCGTCGGCGCCAAGGCGCTCGTGCGCCAGGGCGGCGGCGGCTTCCTGGCTCAGCGGACGCGGGTTCAGCATGATCGCCGACGGGCGCGAGGCCATCTGCGACCACAACGACGCCACCTCCGCGTCACCAGGATCTGGTGGCCGTCCCGCGACAACCATGGCCACCTGTAGCCCCTCGACTCTCGGGGCGAGGTAGCTCAGGAATCTGAGCGACTCCAGATCGGCCCACTGGCAGTCGTCGACGACCAAGGCCAGCGGGCCGCCGTCGGCGAGATTGACCACGAGCCAGTAGAGCGAGTGCAGCGCCTCGAAGCCCAGATCCTCGGGCGACCCCGAAAACTCGTCATGCCCGAACAGGCGCGCGGCCGGGCCGGCGGCGCCGGTGAACAGCTCAGCACGTCCTGATGACTCCCTGAGTACCGGTTCGATCAGCTGGCGGACTACGCCGAAGGCGTACGACCGCTCCAGCTCCGCGCCCCTGGCCACGAGCGGCGTCATACCCGCGCGCTCGGCGCCCAGAATCGCATGGCGTACGAGTTCCGTCTTGCCGATCCCCGCCGAGCCCTCGATGAGGAGCAACGATCCGTCCCCCGAGCGGGCGAGCTCCAACGCCTCGCTGAGCATCCGAACCTCCGGTTCACGCTCCAGGAAAGCTGTCCGCGTGGCCGACGCCACGTGCCGACGATACATCGCCGCCCCAGGGCCACAACTCAAAACCTGCGGGGAAACCCTCGGGGATCCTCCCTTGTGAGCGCGGCGTGCACGGCGAGACCATCTCGTCGATGCCGACCGTCAGCGAGCGCAACAAATCGAAGGTGCGGCTCTTCATCGACTCGGTGTGGAATGAGGGACGCCTGGAGTTGATCGACGAGCTCGTGGCCGCCGACTACGTCGGGCGCCTGTCGTGCCTGACCACGGCGGTGCTCGGGCCGGACGGCGTCAGGTGGCTCGTGTCTCGCTACCGGAAGGTCGAGCCAAACCTGTACGTCAAGGTCGACGAGCAGGTCGCCGAGAACGATCTCGTGGTTGTGCGCTGGCGAGCGATAGCCGGCGGCCCCGTGAGCCCAATGCCGGCCCATCACTGCTGGGGAATCTCGGTCATCCGCATGCTGGGCGGCAAGCAGGTCGACTCCCACACCGCGTTGCGGACCAAAGCTGGCGCGCCCGCATGAACCACGACCTCGTCACCGTGCTCACCTCCGCGCGCAAGGGCGCTGACGATCGGCTGATGTCGGGCCGGGGGCAGCCGCCGTGGTCCGTGACGGCGCCGGAGACTCTCTGAAATCGGGGAGACAGGATTTGAACCTGCGACCGCCCGGCCCCCAGCCGGGTGCGCTACCAGACTGCGCCACTCCCCGTGGTGTCACGGATTCTACGCTCGGTAAAGCGGGCGACGGGGGTCGAACCCGTTCTTGGAGCTTGGAAGGCTCCCGTGCAACCGTTGACACTTCGCCCGCGACTCAGGCGGATGGTAGACGGGTCATCATCGCCTCACCCCGCCGGACGCCGCTCCTCTGTGGGGACGTCGCCGTCCCTCACCAGCTCCTCCGGCGGCCAGCGTCCCTGCCAGTTGTCGAGCGCGCCGTCGAGCGTCACCACCGAACCCGAGAATGCAGGGCCCATCGGTGACGCGAGGAGGGCCGCGACCCACCCGTAATCCTCCACGTCGCCGAGGCGTTGCAAGGGCACGCTCTCCGCGGCCCGTCGCCACAGCTCGATCGGGTACTTGCGCAGGGATTCGGTGGCGAAGCGTCCGAGCGCGATGGCCGCCACCGAGACTCCGTCTGGCGCCCATGACTGCGCAAGCTCTCGCGTCAGCGCCTCGACCGCTGCCCTGGCGGCGCCGGTGTGTGCCATCGCCGGCATCCCGTGATGCGGCGACACGGTCACGTTCACGATCATGCCCCCGCCGGCCGGAGCCATGGCGAGCTCGTGGGCGGCTTCGCACATGGCCAACGTCCCCCCCACGTTCAATCGCTGCACGGCGCGCCAGCCCTTCGTGGCGATGTTCTCCGCCGGAACGAAGTACTGGCCGCCGGCGTTGTTGAGCAGGAAGTCGAGTCGGCCATGGCGGTCGAGCGCGGAGGTCACGATCCCCCGTGCCGACTCCCGCTCGCGCACGTCGCCGACGACCCAGCTACAGCGCTCACCGATCTCCTCGGACGCAGCCTGAAGCACGTCCTCGTGCCGGCCGACGATCACGACGGATGCCCCGCAGCGAGCCAGCTCGGTGGCCGCTGCCTTCCCCAGGTTGGTACCCCCGCCGGTCACGAGCGCGACCTGTCCGGCAAGCGCGCCCTCCGCGAACACCCGCGAGGCGTCGGCCACTACTCGCCCAGAACCTTGATCACCAGCCGCTTCGGCCGCCCGCCGTCGAACTCGCAGTAGAAGACCTGCTGCCACGGCCCGAGGTCGAGTCGCCCGTCGGTCACCGGCAGGATCACCTGATGGTGGACGAGCAGGTTCTTCAGGTGCGCGTCGCCGTTGTCCTCTCCCCCGCGGTGATGCCGGTAGTCGCCCGGATTCGGCACAGCTCCCGCGCCACCTCACCGTCGGGCTCCTGCCAACTCGGCGGCGCAAGCTTGTCGAGCCACTCGAGTGCATCGGCCTGGATCCCCGGCTCGTCGTCATTGACCCACACGCCGGCGGTGATGTGCATCGCCGAGACGAGCACCATGCCCTCGGTGATCCCCGCCTCTCGCACGGCGTCCTGGACGTCCTCGGTGATCCGCACGAACTCCCGCCGGCGCGAGGTGTTGAACGTGCGGTAGACGGTGTGAGAGGTCATGGCGGTTCGATCCGATGCCGGCCCACCACGCAGCTCCGTCGACCGCTAGTGAGCAGGGGAGCCGGGATTCGAACCCGGGTTCACGGTTTTGGAGACCGTGCGCGTAACCACTAGCTCACTCCCCTGGGGTGGCTGATGGTAGCCGTCGGCCACCCCATTCTGTGCGGCCCCAAGCCGCAGGTGTGAGAGCATCGCTTGCACCTGGGCCGCTCGCCGACCGATGCGGGCGGAGGGACTCGAACCCCCAAGGGCTTTCGCCCACCGGCTCCTAAGGCCGACGTGTTTACCGTTCCACCACGCCCGCGCAGGCCCAGGCAGTGTAGGCGCCGACACCTAGACATCACCTTCCGAATCCCCAGAACTGCTGCAAACCCCCGCCGCAGCGGGTAAGGTCCGCGGCCATGCCCCCGGCTCGGACTCTGCGTCCTGGTTACACGGTGATCCACCCGAACCGGGACAAGGTCGTCTGCAAGGTGACCAAGGCGATCGTGGTCCTGATCCTGCTCGCTTCGGTGGCGCTGATGTTGATCGTGACCTTCGGCGGCTGGTCGAAGCTCCAGGGGCTGAAGCCGGTCAACTTTGCCTGGTGCTTCATCTATCTGATCTGCGCCTTCTACATCTTCCGCTGGAACCGCGGACTGCTGCCGATCGTCGCCGCCTTCGCGATCCTGCTCTTGATGGTCGTGGTGATCGCGGGCACCGGCCAATTCGGGTCGGCGTCGGCCACGAGCTGGTTCGATCGCAGCAAGACCGGTTTCGCCCCAGCACAATCGATCTTCGGCGGCAAGGGACTCACCCCGGACACGATCGGCTTGCTCGTCGTGCTCCTGATTCCCGTTCAGGTACTGCTGATCTTTTTCGCGCATGATCGGCTTCTCGCAGGGATGGAACGTCGAGCTCGAGGTCCCGATCGACGAAGCCAAGCGGCGTGGGCGGCCGCCGATCACGCCGCCCGCTGAGCCGACCCCGGCATAGTCGAGCAGCAACGCAGCGAGGGCGGCCGTGGTCGTCCGCGAGCTAATCTCGAGGAGCTGATGCCCGCCGTCGCGCTCGGGACCGGAACGATTCACTTTGAGAGCTCGGGCCCGGCCGATGGACGGCCGATCGTGTTCGTCCACGGCTTCGCGATGGGTTCGTCGCTGTGGGGCCCGCTCAGCGACCGGCTCGCCGCACGAGGGTTCGCGTGCTTCGCGCCGACGTGGCCGCTAGGTGCCCACCCGAGCCGATGCACCCGAATGCCGATCTCACGATGGAGGGTGTGGCGGCGATGGTGGCCGAATTGCTCGAGCGTCTCGGGCTCGATGACGTCGTGTTGGTCGGCAACGACACGGGCGGCGCGATCGCCCAGATCGTCGCCACGACAAAGCCAGAGCGGCTCGGCGCACTGGTGTTGACGAGCTGCGACGCGTTCGACAATTTTCCGCCGCAGATCCTCAAGCCATTCATCGCTGCGGCGAAGTTCGCGCCCACGTTCACGGCGGCGGCCCAGCCGCTGCGAACGAAGTTCGGGCGCCGACGCGCCTACGGGGCACTCGCGCACGCCGACATCGACGGTCTCGTCGTCGAGTGGCTGAGGCCCGCGCTGGGCGACGCGCGGGTTCGCGAGGACCTGCGCCGCTTCACCGGCTCGCTGAACCGGGAGAGCACGGTCAACGCCGCGGCGCGCCTGCCGGAGTTCGAGAAACCGGCGCTGGTGGCGTGGTCGGCGGACGATGCGTTCTTCCCGCTCGAGGACGGACGGCGCCTGACCGCGACGCTGCCGAACGCGCGGCTGGAGGTGATCGACCGCTCGCGGACCTTCTCGATGATCGACCAACCCGAGAGGCTGGCCGAGCTGATCGGCGATTTCGCTGGTGCGGGCGCTGGCGGCCGCACCGCGTGAACGTCACGCCCGCTGGATCAACCTGACCCCTTGGAGCAGTCAGCGACTTCCGTCGCGCACGAGCGCTTAGCGCGCGGACGCAGTCGTGGCGGCGCAAGCCGTCACACGGAGGCAGAGGTCGGTCAGGAGGCTGCGTTGGTTGTGGACGTGCTCGTGCCGGAGTCCGGGGATGAGGACCCTGTGCCGGTCCGTGGACGTGCTCGTGCCGGAGTCCGGGGATGAGGACCCTGTGCTAGGCGTGGACGTGCTCGTGCCGGAGTCCGGGGATGAGGACCCTGTGCTGGCCGTGGACGTGCTCGTGGCGGAATCGCAGGCCGGCGCGGGCGCCCCGGCGGTGCTGTCCCCGGAGGCGCCGGACGACGCGCCCGAGTTTGCTTGGCTCCCGGAGGCGTCAGGAGAAGATCCGGCGGAGTCGGGGGTCGGTGAGGACGCTGTGCTTGTGGTGGACGTGCTCGTGCCGGAGTCCGGGGATGAGGACCCTGTGCTGTCCGTGGACGTGCTCGTGCCGGAGTCCGGGGATGAGGACCCCGTGCCGGCCGTGGACGTGCTCGTGCCGGAGTCCGGGGATGAGGACCCTGTGCCGGTCGTGGACGTGCTCGTGCCGGAGTCCGGGGATGAGGACCCCGTGCTGGCCGTGGACGTGCTCGTGCCGGAGTCCGGGGATGAGGACCCTGTGCTGGGCGTGGACGTGCTCGTGCTGGAGTCGCAGCCGGCGCGGGCGCCCGCGGCGGTGCCGTCCCCGGAGGCGCCGGACGACACGCCCGAGGTTCCTTGGCTCGCGGAGGCGTAAGACGAAGATCCGGCGGAGTGGCGCGTCGGTAAGAAGGCTCTCCTGGCGGTGGACGGATCGAGGGCGCTCGCCGCGCCCGCGCTGGGCTGCGATCTCGGCTGGGCCGCGTCGGCCAGATCGGCGATGCCAGACGCAAGCGGCGAGCGCCGCGGTGACAAGCTGGCGAGGAACGAGACCTGAGGCCGGGGCGATGCCGCCTTCGCGCTACGCTTCACAACGCTGACGCCGACGCCGACGCCGAGGGCGACTGCGACCACGGTAGCCAGCTTCGCTACCGTTGCGACCGGGACCAAGGGGGCGAGCGCGCTCACGCCCGCGGCGGCCTCGGTGCCGAGTGCGGGCACGACCATCGACGGCGCCGCAGTGCCAGCCACGGCTGAGGCCGACCCGCCGCCGGCTGCCGCGCCCGCGCCGGAACTCACTGAGGTCGCGCCGGAAACGGAGCCAACGCCACCTGCCCCGATTAGGCTCGGGGGGCCCGCGCCGGCGCTGCCGTGCCCAAGCGCGGATGAGAGGACCAGTGCTTTGAGTTTTCCGCTGAACGCAACTGGGAGCACCAGCGCCAGCACCGTCCGCTGCCTGCGCACTTCGCGCTGGAACTCTCGACATGGCGCACAGCGGTCGATGTGGGCGCGCACGATCCCCTGAGCGGGGGCTTTCAAATGCGCGTTCGCCAGAACCTCGCGGACCTCCGAGCAGGCGCTCTCGCGGCCGCTGCGTCCGCGATAAAGCCCCTCGCGGGCTTGGAAGATGAGGGCCTTGACCTTATCGCGACGGACTCCGAGCACGGTCGCGATCTCCTCATGAGACTGGTCGCCGAGCTCGAACAGGACAAGCGCGGCACGCTGATCGGCGGGCAGCCGCTGGATGTCGTCGACGAGCTCGCGCAGCTGCTCTCGGCGCGCGAACAGGCTCGCAGGATCATCGCTGCCCGGACGGTCAGCGCTCACCCGTTCGCTGTCAGGGATCTCCCGGCGGACCCGCAGCTCCGACAGACAGCGATTTCGGGCGATCGCATACAGCCACGGCCGCAGCGCACCGTCGCACCCGCCGCGACGAAGCGCTGTATATGCCGCCACGCACGTCAGCTGCAGGGCATCCTCGCCCCACTCGCGGCTTCCCAGCATGTGCACGCAGAAGCTGAGCAGCGCAGGACCGTAACGGTCAAAAATCTCCCCGAAAGCTTGATCGTCCCCGCACGCGACCGCCGCCACAAGCAGCTGGTCACTGACGCTGCGCGTGCCCCGGCGGACAGGTATCGGACTCTTTTGTAGGGCGCCTATTCGCATCGAACGAGGGCGCCTATCCGCATCGAAGGAATGGTGAGGAGCTACGGCCACCAGCGGAGTGTAAGCGTGGCTCGCTCAAGGTGGACGCCTGACCGACGCCCGAGGATGCGCCCTATCACCTCGGGCGTCGGTCGTAACGTCCCCCACGGCAGGAGGCCGGTTAGAGATCGTCCCCCACACTCCACCCGGCCCATGCCTTGTCATCGACGCTGCGCCCTTGTGCTCCTATAGACGCGCCTAGCGGCGCAAAGGTTGGCCCGGGCGGATGAAATTCTCGGCTCGCACAAATCTCCCAGCCCAAGCGACAAGTCACAGGGAGGCGCGTACACTCCTCATCTCCGCCGGGACGATTCCGGCGCGTGCGCCGGCGCTGCGCCCCACCCACCGTCGGCGCATGGGGGGTCGGCGTGTCTTCTCAAAGCACGCCGCCCCCCGGCGGCTCCCCGCTTGCAGCAAACCGAACCGCGATTCGTCGCTCTCGGTCTAACCAGTGCGGCGGGTGGGATTCGAACCCACACGTCCTTTCGGACAATGCGTTTTGAGCGCATCGAGTCTGCCGTTCCTCCACCGCCGCGCTCAGCGGCGAGTGTAGAGCGGCGCTCCGCGCCGAACACGGCGCGGGACGAGCGCGAACCGAGCAACAGACGGTCGCGAGCCACCCATCCCTACTCGTCCACCAGCGCATAGAGCTCGTCGATCAGCGCGGGCGGCGCGACGACCACCCCCGCCGGGTCCTCGCCCTCCTCCGGCAGCTCGCGGACCACGAGTCCCGTGCGCTCGGCGACGAGCGCGCCGGCGGCCAGATCCCAGGTCTTCACGCCCCGCTCGTAATAGGCGTCAAATCGGCCGCACGCGCACCAGCAGAGGTCGAGCGCGGCAGCGCCCGCACGGCGAATGTCTCTGGCCCTCGGCAGGACGCGCGAGAGGACCGATGCCTGGCGGGCCCG
Source organism: uncultured Actinomycetes bacterium (assembly GCA_963846075.1). Taxonomy (GTDB): domain Bacteria; phylum Actinomycetota; class Thermoleophilia; order Solirubrobacterales; family Solirubrobacteraceae; genus Palsa-465. The sequence continues at coordinate 37,526 of CAWJUS010000025.1, forward strand.
CACCGCCGCGTTGTAATCGAAGCCGGTGGCGACCATCGCGTAGGCGAGCTCCGAGGTCCGCTCGGGGATCTCGATCTCCTCGCCGTTCAGCCTTGCGCTGCCCGAGCGTGTCGCCTCAAAGCACTCCTCGTGGACGGGATCGAGTACCACGCCGATCAGCGTGCCCGAGGAGTCCTCGCACGCGACGCTGACGCCGAACTGGGGTATCCCGAAGAGGAAATTGACGGTGCCATCGAGCGGATCGACGATCCAGCGCAGCCGCCCGTCCGCTCCGCCGGGCGGCCCGTCGCCCTCCAGAGCCCCGTCGCCTCCCGGCGTCGCTCCCCCCTCCTCCCCCAGGATCGCGTCCTCGGGTCGCTTTGAGGCCAGCACCGAGCGGATCGCCGACTCGGCTGCAACGTCTGCATCGGAGACGAGGTCGGTCGGCGTGCTCTTGGCGCGAACGCCCTCGTGGCGCCCGAAGCGCTCGCGAAGCTCGCGGGCTGCGGCGGCCGCGGCTTCGCGCCCCACAGCCAGAAGCTCAGCCTCGCTCATCGCGCCCCACCGCCAGAAGCTCAGCCTCGCGCATCGGCGCCGTTCTAGCATGCCCGCCGCATGCGTCCGGCCGAGACCATCGCCACGTTGGCGAGCTTCGAGAACCGCGGGGCCGGAACCGACGTCGAGCGGCGAGCCGCGGTCGAGCTGGCGTTGATGCTGGATCGCGAACGCATCCAGAGACAGCGAGCGACGATGATCGAGCCTTTCTGGTGCCGCCCGAACTGGGCATTGGCGCACGCCTGGCACGCGGCGCTCGGACTGGCGGGAAGCTTGGTGGCCACGACCTCGGCTCGGGTGGGAGGCGCCATGGTGCTGGTGGCGCTTCTGTCGCTGATTGCCGATGCGCTGACGGGCGTCTCGCTCGGCCGGCGGCTGACGCGGGAGCACGCGAGCCAGAACGTCGTCAGCGAGGGCGCCCCGGGCCCGATCGACGACCCGGGCCGCGTAAGGCTCATCATCACCGCCAACTACGACGCCGGAAGAACCGGGCTCGTCTACCGCGACGGCATCAGGCGCCCCGTCGCACAGCTCGCGAACGCCTTCGGGCGACGGGCCCCAGGATGGCTCGGCTGGTTGGCGATTGCGCTCATATGGGTGCTGGCCATCGCGATTCTCAGGGTGGCCGGCCACAAGGGGAGCGCGCTGGGCGCCCTGCAGCTCGTGCCCACCGTGGGCTTGGTCCTGGCGCTGGCGGCGCTGCTCGAGCTGGCTACAGCCGGATGGGGACCGGCGGCCAACGACAACGGCAGCGGCGTCGGCGCGGCGGTGGCGCTCGTGAACGCCCTTGACGCCGCCGCCCCGCGGCGGCTCGCCGTGGACCTCGTCCTTCAAGGGGCGAGCGATGGCGACGGGATCGGCCTTCGCTCCTATCTGCGGGCGCGGCGGTCGTCGAGGCGCGCGTCGAACACGATCGTGCTGGGGCTCGACGCATCATCCGCCGGCACTCCGGTGTGGTTCGTCAGCGACGGCGCGCTGATGCCGCTCGCCTACTTTCGCCAGCTGCGCGCGCTGTGCGCGGCGGTCTCCCGCGATTCCTCACAAGCGGACGCCCGTCCGTACCGTGGCCGCGGCAGCGCGCCCGCGCTCCCTGCGCGCTGGCGCCGGCTGCCGGCCATCGCGCTCGCGGCCCGCGATCCGCTGGGGTTGGCGCCCAGATCGCACCAGCGCACGGACACGGCCGACGGCATCGACGCCCGGGCCGTCGATCGCGTGGTGGAGTTCGGGCTACTGCTCGTCGATCAGATCGACGCCTACCTCGGTAGTCGGGCAGCGCCGGCTGAGGGCCCCCGGACCGCCCGCTCTACACCGGCGTGATTGGGTTGCGCTTCGCCGGCCACTCGCGCTGTTTGCCAGCCAGCCGCGCAAACCGCGCCACGAGCTCGCGGCGCAGGTCCTGCGGTGGGATGACCGCATCTACCACGAGCTCGGAGCCGAGGTGCAGGACGTCGATGTCGCGGGCGTACTCGCGCCGCAGCTCCTCGGTACGCGCGGCGCGCTCGGCATCGTCCTCGATCGCCTGAAGCTGGTTGTAGTAGACGGCGTTGATCGCCGCCTGTGGCCCCATCACTGCGATCGACGCCGTCGGCAGCGCCAGGCAGCAGTCGGGGTCGAACGCCGGACCCGCCATCGCATAGAGCCCGGCGCCGTAGGCCTTGCGCACGATCACCGAGATCTTCGGGACGTTGGCCTCCGAGACGGCGCTGATCATCTTCGCGCCGTGACGGATGATGCCCTCGCGCTCCACCTGGGTTCCGATCATGAAGCCCGGAACATCGGCCAGGAACAGCAGCGGGATGTTGAAGGCGTTGCAGGTCCAGATGAAACGGGCGCACTTGTCCGCCGAGTCGACGAACAGCACCCCGCCCTTGACCTTCGGCTGGTTGGCCACGACGCCGATGACGCGGCCGTCGAGCCGCGCGTAGCCGACGATCACCTCACGCGCCCACCGGGCGTGGACCTCGAAGAACGAATCGGCGTCGAGCAGCGAGGCCAGCAGATCCCGCATGTCGAACGGCTTGTTCTCATCCGCCGGTATCAGCTCGCCGATCGGCTGCTGCGGACGCGGGCGCCGCGGGCGGAGCGCCCGGTGGTTCCTCGGCAAACGCCGAGGGGAAGTAGCCCAGGTAGCTGCGCGCCAGCTCGACCCCCTCCTCGTCGCTCGAGACCAGCGCGTGCCCCACGCCGCTCCGCGAGGTGTGCATGCGAGCGCCGCCCATCTCCTCGAGCGTCACCTTCTCGCCGATCACCATCTCCGCCATTCGCGGCGAGCCCAGGTACATCGAGGCGTTGCCGTCGCGCATGATCACGATGTCGCAGAACGCCGGGATGTAGGCGCCACCGGCCGCGCTGGGACCGAACAGCACGCACACCTGTGGGACGACCCCGGACAGGCGGACCTGGTTGAAGAAGATCCGCCCCGCGTGGCGTCGCCCGGGGAACATCTGCACCTGCTCGTTGATCCGCGCCCCGGCGGAGTCGACCAGGTACACGAGCGGGCATCTGACCGCCAGCGCCCGCTCCTGTATGCGGAGGATCTTCTCCACGGTCTTCGGCGCCCACGAGCCTGCCTTGACGGTGGGGTCGTTCGCCATCACGGCCACCGTCCGCCCGCCGATCGTCCCCAGGCCGGTAATGACTCCCGCCGCCCCCTCGCCCTGCGCATCGAGCGAAGCGAGCAAGCCCTCCTCGGAGAACGAGTCAGGGTCGAGCAGGCGCGCCACTCGCTCACGGACCGGCAGCTTGCCCTGCTCGGCGGCGCGCTGGCGATGGCGCTCCGGGCCGCCGGCGAGCGACCGCGCGGTGGCGTCGTCCAGCGCCGAGCTGTGGTCGATTTCCGTCACCGTGACCCGCAGGCTATTGCGCAGCCCACTCCACTGGCCCGGCGGTGAGGACGTGGCTCGAGAGCGGGCGACCGAGCACCGTCTGCGCCACGGTCGAAGCTTCGACCAGCGCGCGCAGGTCGATGCCGGTGTCGATCCCCATCTCATCCAGCATCGAGACGAGGTCCTCGGTGGCGATGTTCCCGGTGGCGCCCGGCGGCACCGGGCACCCGCCGAGCTCGCCGAACGAGGACTCGAAGCTCTCGACCCCGACCTCGAGCGCCGCCAGCACGTTGGCCAAGCCCTGGCCCCGCGTGTTGTGGAAGTGGGCGGTCAGCTCGACGCCGGGGAGCGCGTCCATCGCGGCACGGAAGAAGTCGCGCACCTGTAGTGGGTTGGCCATGCCGGTCGTGTCCCCGAAGCCGATCTCCGCCGCCCCCGCATCCACCAGCCGCCGGGCGATCGCCAGCACGCGCTCCGGCGGGACGTGTCCCTCGTACGGACAGCCGAACGACACCGAGATCACGCCCTCGCAGCGCAGCCCCTCCGCGCGGGCCCGCCCGAACGTCCGCTCCAGTCCGGCCAGCGACTCCTCGATCGAGCGGCCGACGTTCTTCTGGTTGTGCGTTTCCGAGGCCGACAGGAAGCCGTTGATCTCCTGAAAGCGCTGCCGATAGCGCAGCGCCCGCTCCAGGCCGCGCTCGTTCGGTATCAGCACGCTGACCGCTACCTCCGGCGGGAGCCTCACGCCCTCGAGCACCTCCTCGGCGTCGGCGAGCTGCGGGATCACATCGGGGCGGACGAAGCTCGTGACCTCGATCCGTCGCAGCCCGGCGGCGCCCAGCATCTTGATCAGCCGGAGCTTGTCGGCGGTGGGGATCACCTCGGGCTCGTTTTGGAACCCGTCGCGCGGACCGACCTCTCGAATCCGCACGGACGCAGGTAGCGAACTCATCTACCTACTTATAGATCAAGCTGTATCCCAGCATCTGCGTGATCGTCACGAACTTGAAGCCGCGGTGACGCAGCGTGTTGATGATGGTCGGCAGCGCACCGAGCGTCTCGGAGCGAGTTGCCACCGCCGTCGTGCATCTCCAGGATCGCCCCGCCCGAGGCGTTGCTTATGACGTTGCTCTCAATCGCTCCCACCCCGGGCATCGCCCAGTCGCGGGGGTCGACGTTCCACTGAATCGTGGTCATGCCCATCGAGCGGACCAGCGAGAGCAGCCCGGGGCTCGTGGCTCCGTACGGCGCCCTGAACAGGCACGGCTTGAAGCCGCCCGTCGCGCGGCTGATGGCCGCAGCGGTCATCGCGATTTGGGAGCGCTGCGCCGACGGGGAGAGCGTCGGCATGTTCGGGTGCGTCCAGGTGTGATCGCCGATCATGTCGCCGTCGCGCAGCATCCGCCGCTCGACAGAGCCCCCCTTGCCGCCGTACTGCGCGATCTGGTCGCCGATCTCGAAGAACGTCGCCGGGACGTTCTCGCGCTCCAGCAGCGACAGGAACTGCGGCGTGTCGTTCCACGGCCCGTCGTCGAACGCCAGCGCGATGTCGCGCACGTTCGTAGGGCCGTGGAAGACGAAGTTCGGGCCCTTTGCCGCGCAGCCCACGAGCGTCACCGCACGGACGTTCAACAGCTGGGGTTGGCTCGGCGTCAGCGCGGCACACGTGCCGAGGCAGGTGCTGGCGGTGCTCTGGACGCGGACCTGCCACCGCAGCGGCTGGTAGCCGAGCCCGACGCTCGTCGGAAGGAACGACGCCGAGAGGCTCGCCGTGCTCGGACGGGTGACGGTGGCATCGACGACGCTCCCGCGGCCGGAACCGCCGCCGAGCTCGAGCCTGTCGGGCGGGCGGTTGTTTCGACCGGGGACGAGGCAGAGCGTTGAGGCCACCTGGCCGTTGGATGCGCGCTCCAGCAGGAGGCACAGCGCGGTGTTGTCGCGCTGGAGCGAGGCGGCTGAGAACGGCCGGCTGAGCTGCGCTCGCCACACCAGGTTCTGGCCATCCTGGGTGAGGCTGGCCGAGGACACGGTGGGCGGCGGCTCGCTGGCGGCCCGCGCCCGCACCGAGCGCCCGGCGGCGGCCCCGGCCGGCAGCGATAGAGCCAGGCACGCGCACAGCGCCGCAACGAACCCGCCCGGCGCCTTAGCTCAGTGCGCAACTGACCACGTCGAGCGAGGAAACATAGACTGCGCCGCCATGCCCGAAGCGGTCTGCATCGTCGGCGGCACCGGGGCGCTCGGCTTCGGCCTGGCGCTGCGACTCGGTCGCGAACAGGTCCCCGTCGTCATCGGCTCGCGCGATGAGACCCGTGCGCGCGAGGCGGCGGAACGTGCCAAGGGGATCGTGGAGGACGCTTCATTCATCGGCCTGGTCAACCAGGAAGCCGTGAAGCGTACATCGGTCGTGATCCTCTCGGTGCCGTTTCGAAGCCAGTCCGAGACGCTCACGAATCTGAAGGGGTCGCTGCGCGAGGGGCAGCTGCTGGTCGACACCACGGTCCCGCTCGCGGCGGCGGTGAGCGGCCGCGCCACCCGCACGCTGGGGGTCTGGCAGGGATCGGCCGCGCAGCAGGCACAGGAGATGGCGCCCGACGGCGTTCGTGTCGTCTCCGCGTTCCATTCGGTTAGCGCCTCGCTGCTGACCGATCTCCATCACGAGCTTGACGAGGACGTGCTGATCTGCGGCGACCGCAAAGCGGACAAGCAGGAGCTTGCCGAGCTGGTAGAGCGCATCCCAGGGTTGCGTCCGGTCGACTGCGGACCGCTCGAGCTGGCGCGGATCCTCGAGCAGCTGACGCCGCTGATCATCTCGATCAACGTGCGGCACAAGGTCAGGGCGGGCATCAAGATCACCGGCCTCGGGGACCACGCCAGAGCAAACGCGGCGCGGTGAGCGCCCCGGTCGTCGTGCTCGCCGGGGGCTCCGGCGGCGCGAAACTCGCCCGCGGGATGCTCGAGACCACCGGCCCAGAGGAGCTGGTGGTGATCGCCAACACGGGCGATGACGTCGAGATCTACGGCGCCTACGTCTCGCCCGACCCGGACCTGGTCACGTTCTGGCTGGCCGACCGGATCGACGCGCGGGGCTGGGGCCTTCGGGACGACAGCTTCGCGGTCATGGAGGGCCTCAAGGCGCTCGGCGTGGACGTGTGGTTCAACCTCGGCGACCGGGACCTGGCGATCGGGCTGGAGCGCGCACGGCTGCTGGCGGACGGCGCCAGGCTGACCACTGCCCACGCCGCGATCGCCGCCGCACTCGGAGTCCGCGCGCGCGTGTTGCCGATGAGCGACGATCCGGTCCGCACCAAGGTGCTGGCGCACGGGCGGTGGTGGCCGTTTCAGGAGTTCATGATCAGAGCTCGCTCCGAGGGGCCCGTGGAGGATGTGTCGTTCGCCGGAGCCGCCGCCTCCACGCCGACGCCAGAGGTGCTCGAGGCGATCGCCGCGGCGCGAGCGATCGTCATCGGCCCGTCCAACCCGGTCATCTCGATCGGGCCGATCCTGGCCGTCCCGGGCATGCGCCGCGCGCTGAGAGCCAGTGCGGCGCCGGTCGTCGCGGTCAGCCCCGTCGTTCGCGGCGAGGTGCTCAAGCCGGCCACCGTGCCGTTCATGCAGTGGGCGGGACACGAGCTGACCGCCGCGGGTATCGCCGGCTATTACGGCGACCTGCTGAGCGGGCTGGTGGCCGACGAGCGCGCACCGGGGCTGCCGGTGCTGGAGACCGACGTGCTGATGGCCGACGCGGACGGCCGCGAGCGCCTGGCCGAGCGCACGCTGGCCTTCGCGCTCGGTTTGGGCAGTTAGCGTTCCCCGCCGATGTCGACACTCGCCGTCCTCCCGGTCAAGAGCTTCAAGGACGCCAAGCAGCGACTCGAGCCGGGGCTCGATCCGGCCCCGCGGCGGATGCTCGCCGAGGCCATGTTCGCCGACGTGCTGATCTCGCTGCGCCGGGCCCGGATGATCGCCCGGGTCCTGGTCGTCAGCACGGACCGAGCCGCGCAGCGCCTGGCCGGCGCCTACGGAGCGATGCTGCTCGACGAAAACGACCATGGGCACAACCACGCCGCCGGCGCGCGGCGTCCGCTACGCGCTCGACCAGAAGATCGAACGCGTCCTCCTGGTGCCGGCTGACTGCCCACTCCTGGACCCGGCCGAGGTCGACCAGCTGGTCGGGCGCGAAGTGCCGTCTCCGTCGGCGCTGATCGTTCCCGACCGGCACGGCTCCGGCACCAACGCCCTGCTGCTGACGCCCCCGGACATCATCGAGCCCGCTTTCGGCCCGGGCAGCCGCGAGCGGCACGAGGAACAATGCGAGGCGTCCGGCGTCTTCCACAACGCGCTCGACGTATCCAGCCTGGCGCTCGACATCGACACTCCGGAGGATCTCGACGAGCTGCGCTCGACGCTTGCGGTGCGCCACGGCGGCGCGGCGCACACTCGCGGCCTGCTGCGACGGATGGGGGGAGGAGATGTCTGATGCTCTCGGCGCTGGCGCTGGACGGCCTACCGGAGGTCCGCCGAGGTGACGATCTCGCGGAGCTGATCGCCGCCGCAACGCCCCCCGGAACGCTCGAGGACGGTGCGGTCGTGGCTGTGGCACACAAGGTGGTCTCGAAGTCCGAGGGCAGCGTCCGCGCCCTGCGCGTCGATCGAGCCCTCGGAGCGCGCGCTCGAGCTGGCCGAGACGCTGGACAAGGATGCCCGGCACGTTCAGGCCGTGCTCGACGAGTCGCGCCAGGTGCTGCGGGCCGCGCGCGGCGTGATGATCTGCGTCACCCGCCACGGCTTCGTGTGCGCCAACGCCGGCGTCGATGCCTCAAACGCTCCGGCGCCGGACACCCTGGTGCTACTGCCCCGTGACCCCGACGCTTCGGCGCGAGCGCTGCGCGCCGGGCTCAGAGCTCGCACCGGCGCCTCACCCGCGGTCCTGATCACCGACTCCTTCGGCCGCGCCTGGCGCCACGGCCAGGCGGAGGTGGCGATCGGCTGCGCGGGCCTTGCGCCGCTCGAGGATTGGCGCGGGCGGCTCGACGCCGCGGGACGCGAGCTCCGGGCCACCTGGATCGCCGTCGCCGACCAGCTGGCGAGCGCCGCCGACTTGGCCCGTGGCAAGGACTCGCGCCAGCCGGTGGTGCTCGTGCGCGGTGCCGAGCGCCACGTCACGGCCGACGACGGCCCCGGCGCCGCGGCGCTGATCCGTCCGGAGTCGGAGGACCTCTTCAGTAATAGGACGAGCCCAAAATAGGCGCCCCGGCCTTCAGGCCCAGGGGCGCCCGTTTTTCATTCCGGCGGGCGAAGTGGGGCGCCGAGCGCGTGAAAGCCGCCGTCTACGTGCAGGATCTCGCCGGTGACGGCGCGCGCGTAGTCGGACAGCAGGAAGCAGATCGTGGCCGCCACCGGGGCCGGGTCGGCCTCGTCCCAGCCCAGCGGCGCCTGCTGACGCCACAGCGCCGCGAGCCGCTCGAAGCCGGGAATGCCCCGCGCCGCGACCGTGCCCAGCGGCCCGGCGGCGACCAGGTTGACCCTGATTCCGCGCGGACCGAGGTCGCGCGCCAGGTAGCGAGAGACGGACTCGAGCCCCGCCTTGGCCACCCCCATCCAGTCGTAGATCGGCCAGGCGACGGACGCATCGAAGTCGAGCCCCACGATGCTGCCGCCGCCCTCCATCAGCGGCTCGACCGCGGCGGCCAGCGCCTTGAGCGAGAACGCGCTGGTCCGAAAAGCCTCGCCGGCGCTGTCGGCCGGCGTGCTCATGAACCTTCCGCCGAGCGCGTCCTCGGGGGCGAACGCGATGGCGTGAAGGGCGCCGTCCACGGCCCCAGCGCTCGCGCAGCGAGTCGGTGAGCGCCGCCAGGTCGTCTGTCGAATTGACGTCCAGCTCCAGCACGTCGACCGGCTCTGGCAGGCGTGCCGCGGCCCGCTCCGTCAACCGTCGCACGCGACCGAAGCTCGTCAGGAGGATCGTGGCCCCTTCGCGCTGCGCCCGCTCCGCGACGTGGAAAGCGATCGAGTCCTTGGTGATGACGCCGGTGATCAGCAGGCGCTTGCCGGCCAGGATCACGCCCCGGCCTCCGCCAGCGTCCCCAGCGCCGCGATCAGGCGACGCCGGGTATCCGCCGGCGCGATGATCTCATCGACGAAGCCGGACGCGGCCGCGGCCTCGGCCGCCAGGTGCTCGTCCGCGTACCCGGACGCCAGCCTGGCCAGCTCGGCCTCCGGGTCCTCGGCGGCGCGCAGCTGGCGCCGGGCGGTGATCTTGACCGCCGCTCGCGCGCTCATGATCCCCAGCTCGGCGTCCGGCCACGCCAGCACGAGATCGGCGCCCAAATCACGCGAGTTCATCGTGATGTATGCGCCGCCGTATGACTTGCGCAGCACCACCGTGAGCTTCGGCACCCGGGCGGCGGCAAACGCCCGCACCAGCGATGCACCATGCCGGATCACGCCGGCGCCCTCCTGCCGCGAGCCGGGCATGAACCCCGGCGTGTCGACCACCGCGATCAGCGGCAGGCCGAAGGAGTCGCAGAATCGCACGAACCGCGCCGCCTTCTCGGAGCCCGCGGCGTCCAGCACCCCGCCGAGGAAATGAGGCTGATTGGCGACCACCGCCACCGGACGCCCGTCGAGCCGGGCCAGGGCGGTGACCACGTTGCGCGCCCAGCGGGGCCACAGCTCGAGCAGCGAGCCGTTGTCCACGATCCCGTTCAACGCGTCGCGCACGTCATAGGCCCGCCGCGGCTCCTGCGGGACTACCTCGCCTGGGTCCGCCAGCTCCGGCGCTTCCGGCGCCGCGCGGGGCGGCAGCTGAGAGCTGCACGACGGCAGGTAGCCCAGCAGCTCGCGGACGCGACGGGTGGCGCTCTCCTCGTCGGGCTCGACCAGATGGCAGACGCCGTTTCGTTCGTGCACGCGCGGGCCGCCGAGCTCGACGGCCTCGATCTCCTCGCCGAGCGCGTCGCGCACGACTCCCGGTCCGGTGAGGAACATCGCCGCGTCCGCGGTCATGAGGATGAGGTCGGTCAGCGCCGGGGAATAGGCCCCGCCGCCCGCCGAGGCGCCCGAGACGACCGAGATCTGCGGCACCACGCCGGTCAGCCCCACCGTATGTCGGAAGATCCGCCCATAGCCGGCGAGCGCCGCCGTCCCCTCCTGCATGCGGGCGCCGGCCGACGAGACGAAAGCCACGACCGGCACACGACCCCGCTCGGCCAGCTTCAGGACGCGCACGATCGTCTCGGCGTGGCGCTCGCCGAGCGAGCCGCCGAGGTACGCGCCGTCCTGCGCGTAGCAGACGATCGGCCGCCCCTGGACCGCCCCTGTGGCTCCCACCACCCCGTCGCCGGGCTGTGCGCGCGCCCCCATCCGCGGAGACGTGACGCGCGAGCGCAGCACGTTGACGCTGCCCGGATCGCACAGCGCCTCGAGGCGCTCGAGCGGCGTGGTGGCTTCCCGCAGCGACGCGGTGGCGGTCACGTTCCTGCCCCGTCCGACCGAAGCACCAGGGCCACGTTGTGGCCGCCGAAGGCGAACGAGTTGGAGATCGCCACGCGGCCCGCGCCGTTCGCCGCGAGCAGCGGTCGCGCCTCGCCGGGTACGTAGTCGAGATCGAGCTCCGGGTCGGGGACCTCGTAGCCCAGCGTCGGCGGGATGACGCCGGTGACGAGCGTCTGCACCGTGGCCACCGCCTCGACGGCGCCGGCCGCTCCCAGCAGGTGCCCGATCGCCGACTTGGTCGAGGAGATTGGAACCCGCCTGGCGCGCTCGTCACCGAGCGCGCGCTTCAGCGCGGCGGTCTCCGCCGCGTCGTTCAGCTGCGTGGAGGTTCCGTGGGCGTTGACGTAGCTCACGTCATCGGGGCTCAGGCCGGCGTCGGCCAGCGACAGCTCGATCGCCCCCGCGGCGGCGGCGCCGCTGGGCTCCGGGGCGGTGAGGTGGTAGGCATCCGACGTCGACCCATAGCCGACGGCCTCGGCCAGGATGGTCGCTCCCCGCTCCCTGGCGGCGGAGGCCTCCTCCAGCACCAGCACGCCGGCCCCCTCGCCCATCACGAACCCGTCGCGGCGGGCGTCGAAGGGGCGCGAGATTCCGGTCGGCGACAGCGCCTGCATCGCGTTGAAGCAGGCGAACCCGAACGCGGTCAGCGTGGCTTCCGAGCCGCCGGCGACGACCGCGTCGGCGTCGCCGTACTGGATCATGCGCATCGCCGAGCCGATCGCGTGGGCCCCGCTCGAGCAGGCCGAGACGACGCCGTAGGTCTGGCCGCGCAGGCCGTACTTCATCGCCACCGCGGCCACGCCGGCGTTTGGCATGTACTGCGGGATCCCGAGCGGCGAGACGAGCTTGGCCCCCTTGTCTCGCATCACGTCGTGCTGGGTCTCGACCGTCTCGATGCCGCCGATCCCGGTGGCGATGATGCTGCCGATCCGCAGCGGGTCGTAGGGAAGCTCCTCCCAGCCGGCCTGGGCCAGCGCCTCGCCGGCCGCCACTACCACGAGCTGCGAGAAGCGGTCGAGCCGGCGGATCTCCTTGACCGTCAGGAACTCCTTGGGCTCGAATTGGCTGCAGGCGCCGACGCCATCGACGATGCCGCACTCACCGCTCGCCCAGCGCTCGTGCAGGGACCCGGCGCCGATCCCCAGGGGGGTGACGGCGCCCAGCCCCGTGATGACGACCTGGCGGGTCACTCGCTCAAGCGGCCCGCGAGGTGATCAGGTCGATCGCGTCTCCGACCGTCGTGAGCCCCTTCATGTCCTCGCCCTTGAGCACCACGCCGTACTCGTCCTCGACGATCTGCGCCAGCTCGACGAGGTCGAGCGAGTCGATATCGAGCTCCTCGAACGTGGAGGAACGGGTGATCTGGGACTTGTCGGGGCCGAAGCTCGCCAGCGCGTCGATCACGCGCGCCTCGACCTGCTCTGTGGTGACTGTGGCCATATCGAAATGCTCCTTCTCTTATTGGGGTCAGTTGGTCAACGTAGCTCATGCCGCCAGGCCGCCGTCGACCGTGAGCACGGCGCCGGTGACATAGCTCGCCTCCTCGGAGGCTAGAAAGCGCACGCAAGCCGCCACCTCCTCGGGCGTCCCCGCTCGCCGTGCGGGCACCTCCGACAGCAGCTCCTGCGACACCGCGGCGGTCATATCGGTGTCGATCCAGCCCGGGGCCACGGCGTTGACCGTGATCCCCCGCCGGGCGACCTCGACGGCCACGGTCTTGGTCATGGCCACCAGGCCGGCCTTGGCGGCGGCGTAGTTCGCCTGGCCCGGGTTGGCCCGCAGCCCGACGACGGATGACATGTTGATGATCCGGCCCGCCCGGGCGCGGAGCATGCCCTTGAGGGCTCGGCGCGTGAGCCGGAACGCTCCCGTCAGGTTCGTGTCCAGCACCGAGGACCACTCGGCGTCGCCCAGCGACGGCGCCAGGTCGTCCCTGCTGATCCCGGCGTTGTTGACGAGCGCCAGCACCGGGCCCCCGAAGGTCTCCTCGAGGCGGCTGAACAACTCGTCCGGTGCCTCCGGATCGCAGACGTCGCCGGCGAGCGCGGCCGCCCGGCCGCCGGCGGATTCGATCGCTGAGACGACGTCGTCGGCGCGCGCGCGGTCCGAGCGGTAGTTGACTCCCACGGCCCAACCGTCGGCGGCCAGCGCGCGGGCGACGGCGGCGCCGATCCCCCGCGATGCGCCGGTGACCAAGCGCGGTGCCGTTCGGTGCAGCGGTGCTCATGCCGCGCCCCATTCGATCACTCCTCCGCCCCAGGTGAAGCCGGCGCCGAACGCGCTCAGCAGCACGCGCACGCCGGGCTTGAGGCGACCGTCGTCGAGCGCCGAGACGAGCGCCACCGGCAGCGTGGCGGCCGACGCGTTGCCGAGCGTCTCGATGCAGTCGACGACGCGCTCCGGCTCGAGGCCCAGCCGCTCTCCCAAGGCCCGCGTGATCCGGGCGTTGGCCTGGTGATAGACGAACAGGTCGATCTCGTCGAGCGAAAGCTCCGCTCGGGCGACCGCCTCGAGCGTCACCTCGCCCATCCGGGCCACGGCGTTGCGGTAGACCTCGGGACCGTCGATTCGTAGCTTGCGCTCGGCGTGGGTGGCGATGATCGTCCCCGCGTGAGAGCCGTCGGCGCCCAGCACGATCGGCCCGATCCAGCCCGAGCCGTTGGCAGCGCCCAGCACGGCCGCCCCGGCGGCGTCGGCGAACAGCGGCGCCGAGCGGCGGTCGTCGTAGTCGGTGATGCGGGTGACGAAGTCCGCGCCGATCAGCAGCACGCGCTCGGCCCGGCCGCTCTCGATCTGCGCCGCGCCCAGCGACAGACCGGAGAGGAAGCCCGTACAGGCGGCGCCCACGTCGAACGTGCCCGCCCCGAGGCGCCGAGGGCGTGCGCCACAACCGGCGCGGTGTTCGGGGTGAGCTCGTCCGGGGTCATCGTGGCCACGATCACCAGATCGAGCTCCGAGGGCTCGACCGCGCCGCCTCGAGCGCCCGCGCCCCGGCCCGCGCCGCGTAGTCGCTGAGGCGCTCGTCAGCCCGCGCCCGGCGGCGCTCGCGGATGCCGGTCCGGGCGATGATCCAGTCTTCGCTGATGCCGTAGCGCTCGGCGAGCTCGGCGCTCGTCAGCCGCTCCGCCGGGAGCTCGGTGGCGACCGCCACGATCGCAGCCGTCCGCGACGGCGCGTCGATGCCATCGGTTGGGGTGGTCCGGCCGGGGACGGGGATCGCTGTCGACATCCCGGCCAAACTACGCCCGCGCGCGCGTGCGGGTACAGCGGTTGCAGGCAGTTCCCCCCGTTCGGGGGGAGGCGCTCGCTCGCCCACGAACCTCCCGCCAGGGCGACGGGTTGACGTATCGTTCTTCTCTCAGGGAACGGGATAGCGATGCCAGCGCCGTCAACCGGGCCACCTCCCGCCCCCGGCCGGCGACCGCCGGCCGAGGCGCTCGCCCAGCGCCGGCGCCGGGAGATCATCGAGGCGGCCTACTGCGTGTTCTCGGAGAAGGGCTACAGCGCTGCTGGAATCGCCGACATCGCCGAGCGGCTCGGTATGGGCCACGGCACCTTCTATCGCTACTTCAAGAACAAGCGCGACATCCTCGAGCAGGTGGTCGACTACGGCGTGGAGCGGATCGTGGACGTGCTCAAGCGCGAGGCAGCAACGCCCGCCACGACGCTCGACCAGTTCCGTGAACAGCTGCGCCACATCGGCGAGCGGCTGTTTTCGCTGCTGGAGGCCGACCCGGGACTGGGGCAGGTTGTGCTGCTCGAGGCGACATCGATCGACCACGAGCTCACGCAGCACGTGCTTGGTTTGGTCGACCGGTTCGGAGCCCTGGCGGCCACGTTCCTGGAGCAGGGTGTCAGGCGTGGCTTTCTGCGAGCCGACCTCGACACCGAGCGCGTCGGTCGGGCGATCACGGCCCTGACGCTGCCCGAGCTGTTCGCGGCCTTGCGGGGAGCGGCCGGGCCGGAGCAGCGGCAGCGTTACGTGGACGCCATGGTCCGCCTTGTCTTCGACGGGATCGCGGTCTCGTAGATCCAGCGGCGGCTCTCGGCTGCCAACCCGCGTGGCTCGCGGACGCGCAACTGACGTATCGTTCGGCCATGGGCTCCCTGCCGACACCGTCGCCATCCTCAGCGGCGCTCATCACCGGCGCCTCAGCGGGCATCGGCGCCAGCATCGCCGCCGAGCTGGCCGCGCGGGGGCACAACGTCGTGCTCGTCGCCCGGCGCAAGGAGCGGCTGAATGAGCTGGCCGAGGAGCTCGCCGCCGAGCACGGCGTTCGCGCCGAGACGATCGGCTGCGATCTCGGAAAGCCGGCGTCGCGCGCGCGCCTGCCCAGCCGGATCGCCGACCTCGGCCTAGAGGTCGAGATCCTCGTCAACAATGCCGGCTTCGCCACCAACGGCCCGTTCCACGAATCCGACCCTGAGCGCGAGCTCGAGCAGGTCCGCGTGCTCGTGGAGGCCGTCGTCGCGCTCAGCTCGGCGTTCGTTCCCGGGATGGTCGACCGGCGCCGCGGCGCGATCCTGAACATCTCATCCAGCGCGGGCATGCAGCCCCTGCCCTACTCCGCCGGCTACTCGGCGGCCAAGGCGTACGTGCTGACCTTCTCAGAGGCCCTGCACGAGGAGCTCTCGCGTTACGGCGTCACCGTCACCGCCCTGGCTCCCGGTCCGGTGGCGACCGACTTCTGGGAGATCTCCGGCTGGGAGGTGACCGGTGGCCAGACGTTCGAGAAGGCCGTACCCAAGGCGGCCTGGATCACCGCGGAGCAGGCCGCGCGCGCGGGTGTGAACGGCCTTGACGCTGGGCGACGCGTGGTCGTTCCACACGCCGCCGTGCGTAACACGCTGCGGGCCAGTCACTACGTCCCGCACGCGCTCAAGCTCCCGATCATCGAGCGCGTGATGCGCCCGCGCTAGCGCCCCTCGGGCTGCAAGCCCTGGGTCACGCCGAGCCGTAGCGGACGATCAGCGTTTCGCCCGCCGGCCTCGACTCGAGCATCCGCAGCGACACGGCATCGTGGCCGTCCTCGAACAGCCGCTTGCCGCTCCCCAGCACGACCGGGAACAACATCAGGCGCAGTTCGTCGACCAGGCCGGCGGCGAGCAGTTCGCGGCACAGCGCAGCGCTGCCGTTGACAAGCAGGTCCCCCTCCACGTCCTGCTTCAGCTGTGACACCGCAGCCTCGATATCACCGACCAGAACGTGCGAGTTATTCCATTCCGGGTCGCGCAAGGTGCGCGATGCGACGTACTTCGGCATCGAGTTGAACTTGTCGGCAAAGCCGATGTCATCGGTCCGTCCGGGCCAGGCGGCGGCGAAGCCCTCGTACGTGACACGGCCGAGGAGAAGCGCGCCGGATGCCATCACCTCGTCGAGCTTGAACTTGTCGCCGTCCGGCCCGCGATCGAACTTGAATGCCCATCCGCCCTGCGCCGTTCCCTCGGATCCGCCCGGGTCGTCGATCACGCCGTCAACGGTGATGAACTGTGAAATGACCAGATTTCCCATGAGTTAGCTCCAATTTCTCGCGTGCAGATCTCATGACCACCGCCGGCGCGGAAACTAACCGCCGATCGCGGCTATCTGGGGATAGACGACCCTTGACTGACATATCATTCGATGTGTTGGCGAAGGACCTAGGAGCTTTCGTCTGGAAATAGGAGGGATCGCTGTGAGGCAGGTTGGTGTCGTCGATGAAGACAGCGCCGCCGCGTCTGCGCCGATCTGGCGCGAGCTGCGGCTCACCGCGGAGCTTTCGTCGCTGCTGCAGGCCGGCGTTTTCCGGCATCCGGAGCCCACGAGCGACCCCGGGATGCCGGTGTTGCTCATTCCGGGCGTGTACGCCTCCGACCTTACGTTCCTGCCGATGGCCCTCTGGCTGCGACGCATGGGGTATGTCCCCGAGCGCGCCGGAATTCTCGTCAATGTCGACTGCTCGGAAGCGGAAATGGCGAGGCTGGAGCAGCGGCTCGATCGCGCCGTGGAGCGGGCTGGTAGACGGGCGGCCATCGTAGGTTGGAGCCGCGGCGGCCTGTTCGCGCGCGCCCTGGCCGTGCGCAGGCCGGACCTCGTGGCCGGCATCGTCACGCTGGGCTCGCCGCTCGTGAGCCCGCTGCGCTACGTCCATCCGCTGCTGCACTTGGCGCTCGAGGCGACCTCGACGCTCGGAGACCGAGGACTGCCGCGTCTGCTGACCCATCACTGCGCGGACGAATGGGCCTTCGACGGCGCGACCAACCTGAATCTCGTCACTCGCCCCCTGCTGGCGAGGGCCAGACGGCTGCTGGCCGCGGGGGATCACCCGCGGTGTTGCGAGCCCTTCTGGCGCGACGTCCGTGCTCCGTTTCCGAGCGAAGTTCCCTTCACGTCGTTCTATTCGCTGAGCGACGGCATCGTCAACTGGCACAGCTGCCTCGACCCGGCTGCGCGGCATGTCGAAGTCGAGGCCTCGCATTGCGGGCTCGGGGTCTCCAAGCACGTGTACGCCGGGCTGGCATCGGAGCTGCGCCGCATCGGCGACTCGGATCACGCACGTCGGGAGTACGAGGTCACGCCGCACGCCGGAGCGGCCGCGGCAGCGTAGAGTCCCCGCCTTGCCCGACAGCGGGGAGACGTTTGGCCGCATCGACGCCCTGGTGCGGATTGGGCTGAGGCTGGCGCGCTCTGCGCCCAGCGGGCGCGTGCTGCTGGCCCGCATCGCGGATTCGATCGAGATGGACTGGGTCCCGCGACCCTGGGGGGATGACATCGTCGCGCAGCTCGAGGCCGCGCACGAACAGGCCCGGCGCCCGATCGAGTTCCGGCGGATCGAGCGCGCACTGCGTGGCGCGTGGGGAGCGGCCCCCGGCGACGAACTCGAAGAGCTGGACCCCGAGCCCGTCGCGGTGACCGCCTCCTCCCAGGTGCACCGCGGCGTGCTCGAATCTCAACCGGTCGCGGTCAAGGTCCTGCGCCCGGGCCTCACCGCCGCCGTGCGCCAGGACCTCGCGCTGCTCGAGGGCCTGCTCGCGCCGCTCGGCGCGGCGTTCCCGGCACTCGACCCGGGTGCTCTGATCGCCGAGTTTCGCGAGCGGATCCTCGACGAGCTCGACCTCGAGCACGAGGCAACCGTCCAGCGACGGTTTCACCGGGCTCTGCGCCGGCATCCGTTCCTGGTCGTCCCGACCCCGCTCACCCGCCTGGCGCGCGAGGGGGTCCTGGTGTCGGAGTGGATCGACGGGGTGCCGCTCTGGCGGGCTCCGGACTCCGACGAGGCCGCGGCGCGGCTTGCAGTGTTCGTGCTCGGAGCGATCAGAGCGGGAATCGCGCACGCCGATCCCCACCCGGACGACGTCCTGGTGCTCGACGACGGACGGCTGGCGATCCTCGACTTCGGCGCCACGAGGGTCATAGAGCCCGAGCGGGTTCAAGCCATGACCGCGGTTGTCGAGGCGTTCGCCGACGGCGATGCCAGCAGGTTCGGCGCCGCGCTCGCGAGGCTGGGGGCGCTCCCCGCCGAGCACGGCCCCACCGCGCTCGAGCTCGTGTCGCATGCGCTCGGCGAACTCGCGGGGGCCGATCCCGTGAGGCTCGACTCCGAAGCGGTTATCGACGCCCGCGATCGCCTCTTCGGCCGCCCCCGGGAGCTCAGCGAGCTGATCGCCGGCGGCGCGCTGCCGCCGCAGGACCTGTGGCCGGCCCGCGGGGCGGTCCAGCTGTTCGCCTCGATCGCACGCGTCGGGCGCCACCGGACCGTGGCGCGAGCTGGTTCGGGCGGCGCTGGCGGACGGCTGGGAGGCCAATCCTCAATCGCTAGCGTTGCGGTAAGTGAGCCGTCCCGATTCGTCATCGGCCGAGGAGCCGCCGGAGCCGGACGCCGACGCGCTTCCCACCGGCAGGCTCGTCCGGGCCACGAGAGCGGCCGGGGCCGTGGGCCCCAGCTCGGTCCGGTTCTTCACCACGCTGGCCACGAACGCCCTCCGTTCGCCCGACAACGCCGGCGAGCTTCTGCGGCGCCGGCACGAGGACATCGCCGACAACACGCTGTCGCGTCCTGAGCGAGCTGCGGGGCGGGGCGATGAAGATCGGCCAGCTGGCGTCGTTCATCGACGTCGATCTGATCCCGCCGGAGTTCCGCACCGTCTACCAGGAAAAGCTGGCGCAGCTCAGGGACTCGGCGCCGGCCATGAGCTGGGACAAGATCAGCCGGGTGCTGGAGCGGGAGTGGGACCAGCCGGTGGAGTCCCTGTTCGAGGACTTCGAGCACGAGGCGGTGGCCGCGGCCTCGATCGGCCAGGTCCACCGGGCAGTGTTGCCGGACGGACGGCGCGTGGCGGTCAAGATCCAGTACCCGGAGATCGCTGACGCCCTCGAGGCCGACCTCGGCACCGCGGCGGGGCTGACCGCGATCGCCACGCCGATGGCCAAGGCGATGATGCCCGGGATCGAGCCGGGCATGCTGATCGGCGAAGTGCGAAAGCTGGTGCTCGAGGAGCTCGACTACGAGCTCGAGGCCCAGCACCAGCGGACGTTCGCGCGCGCCTACAGGGATCACCCGTTCATCTACGTGCCGAACGTCGTCACGTCGCTGTCACGCCGCCGGGTGATGGTCTCCGAGTGGGTCGACGGCATGCGCTTTGCCCAGATGCAGGAGCTGCCGCAGGGCGAGCGCGACCGCATCGGGGAGATCCTGATGCGCTTCTACTTCCACTCCATGGACTACGTGCGGCGCTTCAACACCGACTCGCATCCCGGCAACTTTCTGCTGCGCGACGACGGCTCGGTGGCGTTTCTGGACTTCGGCAACGTCAAGGTGGTCTCCGAGGAGTGGCTGCGTGACGGCAAGCGAGCGATGCGGGCCGTGATCGACGGCGACAGGGAGGGCTTCATCGACGCCGTCGTCGACCTGGGCTACGTCCACCGCCGCGAGCACCTTGACGCCGACTGGCTGCTCGCGCAGGTGAAGCTCGCCGGCGACTGGTTCCTCTCCGACCGCGACGTGCGGATCGAGCCCGAGTACGTGGCCCGGATCCTGGCCCAGGTGATGGACCCCAAGTTCATCGCCCACGGCATCCGCGTGGCCCGCGACCTTCAGGTCCCGCCCGAGGAGATCTGGTTCCGTCGGGTGGAGATCGGCGTGTTCGCCGTGCTGGGCCAGCTGCGCGCGGCGGGCAACTGGCATCGCATGGCTCGCGAGACCTGGTACCGCGATCCCCCGGCCACCGAGCTGGGCGAGCTCGAGCAGGAGTACTTCCAGCGCCGCGGCATCGAGATCGTGGGCTAGTGCCAGGATGGACGCGCGCCCCTCGATCGCGGTCCTGCTATCCGGGCTCTTGACCGGCAGCGAGCTGACCTCGTGGGGCATCGTCCATCCCACTCTGTGGAAGCTCGACGATCGGACGCAGGTCCGCGCCGAGAAGCTGATGTACAAGCGCTTCGGGACGGTCGATCCCGTCCTCCAGCCGGCGGCGACGGCGGCGTGCTTCATCGCCGCCCGCGGCCTGCGCGGACGGCGCGCGGTGCTGGCGAACCTCGCCGGGGCCAGCTACGCGCGCGATGGTGGCGATCACCCTCGCGGGCAACATGCCGATCAACCTGCGGGTGTTCCGCTGGGACGAGGAGCGAGGCGACACTTCGGAGTGGCGCGCCCTCCGGCGCCGCTGGGACCGCTTGCACACCGCCCGCATCGCGCTGGACTCAGCGGCGTTCGCGCTGATCACGGTCGCCGCGGGGGGCTCCTGAAGCCCGGAGCCGCGGAGGGTGGTCGTGAAACCGGAATATATGTCCGGTTTCTCGACCACCCCCCACCAAGCGCCCCCCCAAACGCCCCCTAACGCCGCGCCCTGACCACCACCCGCCCCCCGCGCGCCGGGATCATCGTCACGTTGCGGTGCTTGGGGCGCTCGGGTCTGGGGTCAGCGGCCTCCAGATCGAGCCGGCCGGCCATGGCCCGCAGCACGACCCGCTGCTCAGCCATCGCCAGCGCCGCCCCCAGGCAGCGCCGGGTGCCGCCGCCGAACGGGATCCACTCATACGTTCCAGGCTTATGCCCCTCCCAGCGCTCGGGGCGGAACGAGAACGGGTCGGGGTAGAGATCCTCGCGGTGGTGCAGCAGCAGCATGCTGGCCGCGACGGGCGTCCCGGCCGGGACGCCGTATTGGCCGAGCCGCCAGGGCGCCTGCACGCGACGTCCGGTGATCGGGATCACCGGACGCACCCGCATGGCCTCGGTGATCGTTGACTCGATGACCTCCTCGGAGCGCTCGCCGTCCTGCACCGAGCGCACGGCATCGAGCAGCCGCTCGTGGGCCGGCGGCGTTCTCACGAGCCGCTCCCAGGCCCACGCCAGCTGGTTGGCCGTCGTCTCGTGGCCCGCCAGCACGAGCGTCATCAGCTCGTCGCGCAGCTCCTTATCGGTCAGCGTCTGCCCGTCGTCCTCCGTCCGGGCGCGCATGATCAACGACATGATGTCCGTGCGCTGCTCCAGGTCCGGCTCGCCGCGGCGCTTGCGGATGATGGCGTAGACGCAGCGGTCGGGAATCATCAGCCCCAGGCGGGTCAGCCCGAACGGCTCGTCGTGGCCGATGTTCATCCACTCGGCGAGCTTGGCGCCGGGCATCGTCGAGGAACGCAGCACCTCGCGGATCGCCAGGCGCAGCGCGTGCTCGAGCGTGCCGGGCTTGGGGCTGCCCTCGATGCCGAAGATCCCGGCCATGATCACGTCCAGCGTGATGGCCTGCATGCGCGGCGCGAGCGAGAACGGGCGACCGACCGGCCAGCGCTCGATCTCCCTGTGCGCGGCGTCGGCGATCATCTGCTGGTAGCGCTCGATCGCCTCGCCGTGGAACGGGGGCAGGAGCAGCTTGCGCTGACGCAGGTGGCGGGGGCCGTTCGAAGTCAGAACCGAGCTCGGCCCGAGCACCGGCCGCAGCGGCGACTCGGCCGCGAGCGTCGGCACCTTATCGGGCGGTGTCTTGAACAGCGAGCGGATGTGGTCCGGGTGGCAGGTGACCGCCGCCAGGCCACGCACGTAGCCCCGCGGGCTCCAGACCTCGCCGAAGCGCTCGCGGTAGTGGAACATGAAGCTCGCCTGGCGCTGCCCGAACCAAAACACCTGCACAGGTCGCGGCCAGCGCACCCGCGGCGGAGGGCGCAGCGCGGCGAGCTCTTCGGTGGAGATCGGCCCGGCATCCGACGGCGGGGCCTCGCCGATCAGTTCGCGCCCGGCGACGAAGGGCGCCGGAGCAGAACGCGTCAGGACGCTCATCGCGCCCGAATTTTACACGTCTGTAGGAATTGTGCTAGGGCGCTAGCCCGTGTCGGGCTAGCGCTCCGGCTGCTCGCGCCCCGGCTCCGGCCCGGGCACGGCGGGCGTCGGCGACTCCTCCGGCGGTGGCACCGTCGACGGCTGTTCGGGATCCGCCGGCGTCCCCGGATCCGGGTCCGCGGGCTGGATCGGAGCATCGGGCACGGCCGGCGAGGCCGGCACGCTCGGATTGGGGACTTCGAGCTTCATGCACCGCAGCTACCACCCATCGGGCCCGCGTAATAAAAAAGGGCCGGCGCCCCCCAGGCGCCGGCCCTATCTATTCCAATAGCCCCATGCGCTGCGCCCGCTGCACGGCCTCCGCGCGGTTTCGGGCGTGCAGCTTGCGATAAAGGGCACTGCTGTGCTCCTTGACGGTGTGCGGCGAGAGGTAGAGGCGCTCGGCGATCTCCCGGTTCGTCGACCCCGCGGCGATCATCTCCAGCACGCCGCGCTCGCGGTCGGTCAGCAGCGGCGCGGGCTGGTCTGACTTTGGCGAGAACTGCGTCATCCCCAGCCCGACCATCCGCACCGCGGTGGCAACGTCGCGCGCCTCGAGGTCCTTGGAGACGAACCCCGAGGCCCCGGCCGCCCGCGCCGCGGCGGGCGACATGCGCCCCGAGCCTGAGATCAGCAGCACGCGCGTCGAGGGCGAGGCGGAGCGGATCGACTCGCAGACGTCGGCTCCCGATTCATCGGCCAGGAAGAGGTCGACCAGGGCCACGTGGGGGCGAAACCGGGCCACGAGCTCGAGCGCTTCGGCCCCGTCCGCGCCGCCAGGCAGCGCTCGACCCACGGCTGCTCGCCGAGCAGCACGCGGAAGCCCCACTGCACGACGTCGTGGTCGTCGACCACCAGCACCCGCAGGCGGCGCTGCTCGACGCCCGCGGGCGGCCGCGCGGCGCTCACCCCGGCACCGCCTCGCCCTGCAGCGGCACCACCAGCCGCACGCGCCAGCGACGGGGTCCGGCGGGGCCGAATTCCACTACGCCGCCGTGCTGCAGCGCCTCGAATGCGGCCAGCCGCAGACCGATGCCCGTGCCCCTGCCCCGGCCGGAAACGCCGTCGTTTCGGACCTCGAGCGTGAACGTGTCGTCGTCGCGCAGGACCGCCACCTCGACGGCCGACGGCGCCGCGTGCTTTGAGATGTTGCGCAGCGCCTCGGAGAGGACCGACTGGGCCAGAGGCTCGAGGTCATGGGGAACGCCGACGTCGTCGGGCCAGTTCAGGCGGATCGGCGTGCCGGGGGCCGAGCCAACTCGCTCCAGCTCTGAGCGCAGCGTGGTTCCGGTCTCGCGGGGCAGCGGAGCCAGCGGCCGCTCGAGCGCGCGGCGGAGGTCGGCCAGCGCCTCCTGCATCTCCAGCCGGCAGCGCCGGCGCTCCGCGTCGGACAGAGGCTGCTCGGTGCTCAGCGCCAGCGAGACCCCGAACAGGCGCTGCATCACCCGCTCGTGGATCTCCCGCGCCAGGTCGAGCCGCTCGCCCAGCCGCCGCGTGCGCTCCTGCTGGCGCGTTGCGTTACGGGCCGTGGCAACCAGCGCCGCCGTCTTGCCCAGCGTCCACAGCAGGTGACGTTCGCCGTCCGAGAGCTCGAACCGCTCCCCGCCGCGGTCGGCGCAGACGACGCCGTAGGAGCGGCCCGCGGCGCTGAGCGGCGTGCACACCAGAGTCGTGATGCCCAGCGTCAGGAACTCCGGCGGCACCCACTCCTCGATCCGCTCGGAGATGACCACCACCTTGTCCTCGAGCAGCGCGCGCTGGGCGATCGGCGTGTTGACGAGCGTCGGACGCATCGTCTCGAGCTGGGCGAAGGGCGTGCCGTGGGCCCCGACGGCCCGCACGCGCCGGCGGCCGGGATCGGCCATGAAGATCGCGGCCCGGCGCATCGTCGTCAGCCGGCAGATGGCCTCGCAGATGCGGTCGTAGAACTCGGTCGAGGAGGTGTCGGTGTCGATCTCGGCCAGCAGCTCGACGAACACCTCGAGCGGCTCGACGCCGGCGAACAGGGCCGGTGGGCGCTCGGCCTCATTCGTCGCTGCGCCGTCGAGCTTCACGGCACCGGGTAGCGACGGCGGACGTCGTACAGCGTCGTGCGCTCGGCCGCGGGACGGCCCGCGCGGTGCGCGGCGGCGATCAGGTCCGAGGGCTCGAGCCTCACGCCGTGGTAGCTGCCCGCCATGCGCGAGATCGACTCCTCCATCAGCGTCCCTCCCAGGTCGTTGACGCCCCAACGAAGCGCCTCGGTGGCGGCATCGAGCCCCATCTTGACCCAGCTGGCCTGGAGGCTGGGAACGGTCTTGCCGAGCGCCAGCCGGAAGGCCGCGGTGTGCTTGAGGTTCTCTTCGCGAGAAATCTCTTCCACCCCATGGGTGCGGCCCAGGAGCGTGTGGAACGGGATGAAGGACAGCGGCACGAACTCGGTGAAGCCGCCGGTTCGCTCCTGCAGCTCGCGCACCAGGCGCATGTGCTGCGGCCAGCTCCCACGGCTCCTCGATGTGGCCGAACATCACCGTGACCGTCGAGCGGATCCCCTCGGCGTGCGAGGCCTCGATGATCTCCACCCAGCGGTGCACCGGCAGCTTGTTGGGCGAGATGCGCTCCCGGACCCCGTCGTGCAGCACCTCCGCGGCGGTGCCCGGCGTCGAGCCCAAGCCCGGCATCGCGCAGGCGCTCGAACACGGCGCGGGGATGGAGTCCCGAGACGTCGCACATGTGGGCCACCTCCATCGGCGAGTAGGCGTGCAGGTGGATCTCGGGCGCCAGTTCCTTTGCGAATCGCAGCCAGCGCTCGTAGTCCTGAAGGCCCCAATCGGGGTGGATGCCCGACTGCATGCATATCTCGGTCGCGCCGAAATCCACGGCCTCCTGCACCCGCCGCGCGAACTCCGCCTCCGAGTGCTCGTAGGCGTCGGGAGAGCGACGGCCCTGGCCAAAGCCACAGAACGCGCAGCCGACCACGCACACGTTGGAGACGTTGATGTTGCGGTTGACGACGAACGTCACGGTGTCGCCGGCCAGCTCGGAGCGCAGCTCGTCGGCGGCCAGCCGCATCTGCTCGATGACCGCAGGGCGCCGCTCGGCGAACAGCGCAGTCGATTTCGTCGCGTCGTGAGGGCTGCGCCCTCACGTGCCTTGGCAGATGGCGTGCGGCGCGGCATCCTCGGGCACCGAGACATCGCGCCGGCGGCCCGACCCGCGGCGCGGGATGAACGACCAGTAGTCGCGCTTGATGACGTCGAGCACCCCCTGTGAGATCCACTCCGGCTCGATGTACTCCGGATAGACGCACAGCCGCTCCGACAGAGCGATTCCCTCCCTCTGCAGGCGCTTGCGGACCTGGGCCGGCGAGGGAAACGGGTGCTCGGGCGAGATGTGATCGCCGTTGGCAGACAGACCGCCGAGGTCGGTGGCGCCGGCGCGCACCAGCTCGAGCCACCAGTCACTGAGATTAGGTGGCACCTGGACGCCGACGTCCGGCATCAGCCGCCGGGCCTCGGCCACGAGACGCTTCATGTCCTCGATCGTCACCTCCGAGGCCCAGGCCGGCCCCTGGTGGTGCGGGCCATCCCACACGCCGGTGCGCCAGTACTGCTCCGCCGCGTCGCCGGCGATCTCGGCCGGCTCGCGCCCGTAGTAGCGCTGGTGGGGAACGAAGTTCTGGAGGATCACTTCCTGGATGTGCCCGTGGCGGGCGTGCAGCTCGGCCAGCGCGGCGAGCGCCGCCATCCGGTCGGCCTCCGACTCGCCGATCCCGACCAGGATCCCGGACGTGAACGGGATCTTGAGCTCGCCCGCGGCGGCGATCGTCTCGAGCCGCTTGGCCGGGTGCTTGCTCGGCGACCCCTGGTGCACCACGAGCTCGGGATTGGTCGACTCGAGCATCAGGCCCTGCGAGGCGGTCACCTCGCGAAGGCGCTCCAGATCGCGCTTGTCAAGGACGCCGAGGTTCGTGTGCGGGAGCAGACCACGCTCGAGCGCGCGCTCACACGCCCACACGACGTAGGACGGTGAAGTCCTGGTGGCCGTACTTGGCGAGACGTGCCCTGACCTCGGCGTTTACCTCGGGCTGCTCGCCGGTCAGCACCAGAAGCTCCTTGATCCGCCGCCGCATCGCGCCGTCCAGCAGCCGCTCCACCTCATCTGGGTCGTGGAGATGGGCGCCGTGCGTGGCGAACGAGCAGTACTTGCAATAGCAGCGGCAGGTCCGCGACAGCGACAGCGTGAGGTTGCGGCTGAAGGTGACGCGGCGGGGCATCCCAACCGCAGTCTACGAAGGCGGGCGGCTCGGCCCGAGCCGAGCCGAGCGAGGCCGGGGCGCCCCCACAACCCCGGCCTCGCGACCCGTCGACGCTCAGCGTCGCCGTCTGGCGGCAGGAGCGAACGCCGTCCTGCCTCCCGTACCGGACGAACCGGAGCCGGACTGCCGCACCTGGATGTTGTTGCTCTGCACGAAATGCCTACCCGTGCCCCAATTTACAAAACGACGGAGCATTGAAAGGCGTCAAGCCAGGCGTCCGTATGCTCCGCGCCCCATGCGGTTGCGGTGGTGGCTATCAGTCTCGCTGGCGGCTGCCGCACTGCTCGCCGCGTGCGGCGGCGGTACCCAGCAGCGCGCCGTCACGATGATGCTGGACTTCACGCCCAACGCCGCGCACGCCGGCATCTACGCGGCGATCGCCCAAGGCTACGATCGGCAGGCGGGGCTCAGCCTGCACGTCCTCGTGCCGCCGTCGCCGGCCGACAGCATCAAGCTGCTCGAGGCCGGCAAGGTTCAGTTCTCGGTACTCGACATCCACGATCTGGCTATCGCCCGTGAGCGAGGCGCCGACCTCGTGGGAGTAATGGCGATCATCGAGCGTCCGCTGTCTGCGGTCATCGCGCAGCCGCGCGTGCGTAGTCCGACACAGCTCGAGGGACACGTGGTCGGGGTGACCGGCGACCCGAGCGACCTCGCGGTGCTCGATTCGATCGTCGAAGGCGCAGGAGGCCAATCGCGCACAGTCCGCACGGTCGACATCGGCTCCGACGCCGTCCCCGACCTGCTCGCCGGTCGCGTCGCCGCGGCCACAGGCTTCTGGAGCGACGAGGGTGTGGCGCTGGCCCGGAGGCGCCCCGGCTTTCGCGTTTTCCGCGTCGACGACTACGGCGCCCCGTCCTATCCAGAACTGGTCCTCTGCGCGAAGCGCTCCACGCTTCAAGCCGATCCCGGGCTCGCGCGCGACGTGGTGCGAGCGCTTCGGCGCGGCTACGAGCTGGCGCTGTCCGACCCCAGCACTGCGGCTCGCGACCTGGAGCGACTGGCCCCCGGGCTCGACCCCACGCTCGTCGAGGCCGACCTGGCGGCGCTCAGGCCGGCGTTTGCCGCGCCGGACGGGCGGCCCGGCGAGCTCGAGCGTCGCGACGCTCAGGGCCTGGGCCCGCTGGGAGGCGCGGTTCGGGATCGTGTCGAAGCCTCCGAACGTGAACAGCGCGTTCGACGTCGCGCTCAGCCGCTGAGCCGCTCCACCAGCTGCGGTCCCTCGCGCGCCATTCGCGAGCGCGGCACCACGAGGTCAAATCCGGCGCGCTGCGCGAGCTCGCGTACGTCTGCCTCCACGTGTGCGTAGAAGGCGAGCTTCGGCAGCCGGGCGAGCGCGGGCTCGCCGGCGAGCTTCACCCGCTCGTCCGCGTCCACCGTCAGGTCGACGACCAACACATCGAAACTGCCGGCGCCGATCGCTACAGGATCGGAGACCAGCTCGGGGTCGTGTCCCGCGGCTCGCAGCGCGCCGACGACGTTCGAGCCGAACAGCAGGTCGGGCACGAATAGCGCTACGCGCGCCACTACTGGGCGCGGCGGTGGCGGAACTCCTCGCGCACGGACTCCGTCCGGCCCCACATCAGCTCGGGCACGATCTCCACACGTCCCGTGCGGATCTCGCGCACGGCGATCTCCGCCTCGATGCCCGCGTCGTCGAGCAGCTTCAGCGCGGCGTGGACGGCCGGCGCCGCCGCCGCGTGTCCGAAGCGGTGGGCGACGATGATCCGCCAATGCCAGTCGTATTTGGAGTAGGGCTGCGCGTTGCAGGTGACGAGCAGCACGGCCGCGTCGACGTACCGGCGCTCGTCGAGGAGGCGCAGATCGAACTCGAGGTCCGTCCAGTCATCGGGAAGCGAGGCCACGATCTGCTCGAAGGTGTCGGCAAGCGCCATGACCGAGGATCCTATCCTTGCCTGCATGAGCAGCCACGTCGGCACAGCTACCGACGCCTACCGGACAGTGACAGAGGCCTGTGGACTTCTCGACCGCTCGGAGCGCGGCAAGCTGGCTCTCTCGGGCGGCGAGGCCAAGAGCTTTCTGCAGGGCCAGGTGACCAACGACGTCGAGAGCCTGGCGGCGGGCGAGGGCTGCTACGCGGCGTTCCTGACGCCCAAAGGCAAGATGCTGGGCGACCTGCGCATCCTGGACGCGGGCGACGAGCTTCTGCTCGACACGGAGCGCTCCGCGCTTCAGGAGCTGTTCAACATGATCAGGCGCTTCAAGGTGGGCTACGACGTCGAGCTGCACAAGCGCACGCTCGAGCGCGGGCTCCTATCGCTCGTCGGACCCGGATGCAGTCCGTATCGCCTCCGCCGACGGTCTAGAGCCAACCGAGCACGCCCATGCGCAAGTGGAGATCGACGGCGTCCGCGCGCGGGCGATCCGCACCGAGGAGGGGGCCGATCTGCTGTGCGACGCCGGCGACACCGATACGCTGCGGAGCTCGCTGGAGCGGCGCGGTGCCGTGCCGGTGCCCGAGACGACGCTCGAGTGCCTGCGGGTGGAACGCGGCCGGCCGCGCTACGGGATGGACCTCGACGAGACGGTGATCCCGCAGGAGGCCGGGCTGAACGAGCGAGCGGTGTCATTCACCAAGGGCTGCTACGTCGGCCAGGAGACGGTGGCGCGGCTTCATTACCGAGGCAAGCCCAACCGCCATCTGCGCGGCGTGAGGCTCCCGGCCGGCGCCGAACGCGGGGCGGAGCTGCGTCTCGAGGACCGCGTGGTGGGGACGCTCACCACGGTGGTCGAGTCGCCGGAACACGGCACCATCGGGCTAGCGCTCGTACGGCGCGAGGCCCCGCCCGGGACTTTCGTCGCAGTCGATCCACCCGGCGAGCGTGCTGAGGTCGTGGAGCTCCCGTTCGGCAGCTGAGTGCCGGTGACGCTCGGTCGGTTTGTCTCAGATGGGCGATCGGCCCTCGTTAGATGCAATACGACCCGCGCTTTCGGACCGACCGGGGGGGTAGCATCCTGCGAACCGACTGGAAGGAGCCGTGAAGTGAGCACAACCGCTTGCAGGACGGACAAGCTCCGCAAGCTCGATGACGACGAGCGCCAGGCGTGGAGCAGCTACCGCGAAGCACTTCGCGAGCTCAGCGGCGCGGAGTACGAGCACGCCGAGGATGAGTCATGGGAGCAGCTTCAGCGCAAGCTCCGCAGCGTCGAGCGCCGTCGGCGTACGCTCGCGCAAACGGCTGACTGACATCGCCAGATGTAAGTTTCGCTCGCGCCAGGCTCCGCCGTCGGTTAGGGTTCGGCCGGCCTGGATACGAGACGATCGGCGTCCGGGCCGGAGAGGAGAGGGAAATCCTTCAATGCGGACAGCGACGATCGGGATCCTCACAGGGTGCACGCTTGCGGTCGCGGGATGCGGTGGGGTCAAGCACTTCGCGAACAACCCGCGCCCGGCCGTACCGGTCAACCTGACGGTCTACATCAACAACGCCCGCGTGCTCGTGTCGCCCGACTCGGTCGGGGCGGGGCCGGTCGTCTTCATCATCACCAACCAGGCGAGCCAAGCCGAGTCGGTCGCCATCCAGACCGCCGGCGGACAGACGCTCGCCAGCACGGCCAGCATCAACCCTCAGGCCACAGCCGACCGTGCAGGTCAACTCCTTCTCGCCCAACAGCGTCTACACCGTGACGACCAATTCCGGCGGCAGCGACCGACGCCTCCCAGGCCGTCGGCTCCTCGATCCAGTCGGCCTCGCTGTACGTCGGCCCACCGCGCCAGAACGCGAACAACGTCCTCCTGCAGCCGTAAGGCGTCGAGCGGCCCCGTGCCGCGGAGGCCGCGCCGACGTTGCGTGCGTTCAGCACGCGCGGCATCGACTAACGCTCTGCAATACTTACCTGCATGCAAGCAACGACTGCGCCCGCGCAGGAATCGTCGGTACTGGCTGAAGATCTCTACGCCGTCGTGATCTTCCTGCACAAGCATTGCAATTCGGATCTTTTCGAAGCGGTCGGCGCGCTCGAGCTGACGCTGACGCAGATCAAGCTGCTTCACCATCTCGAGGAGGCGGTCCGGCCCCTGACGCTCAAGGAGGGCGCCGAGCTCGTGAAGGTCTCGCTTCCCGCCGCCAGCCGCACCGTCGACGATCTCGTGCGACGCGGCTTCGCCGAGCGCCAGGAGGATCTGGAGGACCGCAGGATGAAGCGCGTGAGCCTGACCGACAAGGGGCGTCAGGTGATCAGGCGTCTGAACGCCGCGCGACTCAGCGGCCTGCAGCAGTTCGCCGAGAACTTGAACGACGTGGAACGCGACCGGCTCTCCGCCGCCCTATCGAAGCTGCTCGAGCGACAGGAGATCGCCGATTGCCGGCCGGAGGTCTCACCATGACGGATCGGCTCCTCGCCCACCGCGAGCGGCTCGTGACCGAAGCGAACAGCCGCTGGTGGACGCTCGGCGCAATGTGCTTTGCGCTGTTCATGATCATGCTCGACAACACGGTCGTGAACGTGGCGCTGCCGTCCATCCAACGTGACCTGCACGCCTCGCTGTCGTCGCTCGAATGGACGATGAACGCCTACACGCTGACGTTCGCCGTCCTGCTGGTCACCGGCGGGCGCCTGGGCGACATTTTCGGGCGGCGAAAGATGTTTCTGTTCGGCGTGACCGTGTTCGGGATCTCCTCCGCGGCGATCGGCTTCGCGCCCAACGACGCGGTGCTGGTGTCGTTCCGCGCCGTCCAGGGCATCGGGGCGGCGTTCATGATGCCGGCGACGCTGTCGATCATCACGCAGACGTTTCCCGCCGAGCAGCGCGGGATGGCGATCGGCACGTGGGCCGGGGTGAGCGCGCTCGCGCTGGCGATCGGCCCCGTGGTCGGCGGCTTTCTGACCCAGGACGTGAGCTGGCGAGCGATCTTCTTCATCAATCCCCCGATCGCTGTAGGCGCCGTCGCGGTCACGCTCTTCGCCACGCGGGAATCGCGCGACGAGACCGTCGGCAGAAAGGTCGACTTCGCCGGGATCGCGGCGCTCACGGTCGGCCTCACGGCGCTCGTGCTTGGTCTGGTCGAGAGCAACTCCTGGCACTGGGGATCGGCCCGCGTGGTCGGGCTGTTCGTGATCGCGGTTGTGGCGCTCGTGGCCTTCGTGGTCATCGAGCTGCGCGTGCGCGTGCCGATGCTCGACTTCGCCTTCTTCCGTTCTCGTACCTCGGCGGGGCTCGAACATCGTTGCGTTCCTGATCACGTTCGCGATGTTCGCCCAGTTCTTCTTCCTGACGCTGTACATGCAGAACGTGCTGCACTACGACCCGCTGCAGACGGGGCTGCGCTTCTTGCCGGCGACGCTCGTGATCATCGTCATGGGTCCACTCGCCGGTCGCCTCACCGACAGGGTTGGGCCCCGGCCCTTGATGGTCTGGGGCTGCTGCTCACCGGGAGCGCGCTGCTCATCCAGTCCCGGATCACGATCCACACCGGCTACGGGCTGCTGCTGCCCGGCTTCATCCTCATGGGTCTCGGCATGGGCATGGTGATGTCGCCGATGAGCACCGCCGCGATGAACGCCGTCGACCGCACCAAGGCAGGCGCAGCTTCCGGGGTGCTCTCGATGAGCCGGATGGTGGGCGGCAGCGTGGGGCTGGCGGTGATGGGTGCGCTGGTGGCCACGATCGGCCGATCGAAGCTGAACATGAGCCTGCCCGAACTCTCGGCCGGCGTTCGATCGAAGATCGCAAGCTCGCTCGGCAGCGGGGTGGTTCACGGGGTTCCGAACGCCTCGCACCACGTGATCCAGGCGGTGCAGCAGGCGTTCGTCTCGGCGCTCGGCACCGGCCTCGAGGTGGGTGCTGCGGTTTCGGTGCTGGGAGCAGTGCTTGCGCTCGTCCTGGTCGGGCCGCTGGCCAACCGGCCCAAGCCGCTCGCCGCACGCGAAGCGCTCGAGAACGAGGCACCGGCAACCGAGGTGACCGTCGGTTAGCCCCCTGGCGGCGACCGAGGTAGACCCTCGGTTAGCGCGCTAGCGGCAACCTGGGCGACCCTCGGTTAGCGCCCTTGCGGCGTGGGCTCCGGTCATCGGCTAAGCCGTTGGCGCACGGTTGGGATTTGACGGCGGTACCCTGCCAAGGGTATGTTTGAAATCGATTTCTGAAATCGGTTTCGTTCTCTGGCCAACTGGTCGCTTTCGCGTGTCCCGTCAGCCGCTTCGAATCAAGGATGTGGCCCAACGAGCTGGTGTCTCTCCGGCCACGGTCTCGCGGGTCATCAACCACAGCGCAGCTGTGGGGCCCGCCAAACGGGAGCTTGTGATCGCCGCGATCCAAGAGCTCGGTTACCGGCCTAACCGGCTCGCCAGCAACTTCCGGCGCCGCCAGACGGAGATGATCGGAGTCGTCGTGTCCGACATAGAGAACCCTCACTTCACCCACATGGTGAGGGCGGTCGAGGACGCGGCCTACCTACGCGGTCATCGGGTCCTGTTGTGCAACACGGACGAGGACCCAGACAAGCAGCGCGACTACCTCGGCGTGCTTGCCGCTGAACGGGTAGCCGGAGTGATCCTCTCTCCCTCCGATGGCCGCGCGCGGGAGATCGCGGAGCTACTCGACCACGGCGTCTCGCTTGTCGCGTTCGATCGCCGCGTCACGGACCGGCGGGCGGACTCAGTGGTGGTGCACAACGCCGCTGGCGCACGTGCCGGAACCGAGCACCTGCTCGACTGTGGCCACACCCGCGTGGGATTCCTCGGCGGTCCCCCCCGGCTTCAGACCGCGGACGAGCGGCTTGCCGGATATGAGGAGGCGATCAGGGACGCAGGGTTTGCGCCCCTGATCGCGGACGGCGGCTTTCGGTCCGAAGCGGCCCGGGCGGCTACCGCCACGCTGATCGACCGGGGGGCGACCGCGTTGCTTGTGGCCAACAACCTGATGACGATCGGCGCGCTGCGCACGCTCAGGGAACGGGGCCTGCGCATTCCCGACGACGTCGCGCTCGTGTCGTTCGACGACCCGCCGTGGGCCGAGCTCACCAATCCACCACTGACCACACTCGTGCAGCCGGTACGCGAAATGGCGGAGGCGGCCGTGGGGCTGCTGCTGGAGCGGATCGACGACGGTCGGACCCGCCGCAAGCAACGCGTGTTCGAGGTCGAGCTGCGGCACCGCGGCTCGTGCTGCCCGGAGGGCTCCTGACATGGGCGAGGTGCTGCTCGGACTGGACATCGGAATTGAGCTCGGGCCCAGGCCTCGCAGGCAACAGCCCAGCGACGACATCCAGCTGAGCAACGCCCCGCTGGCGGTTGAGATGCGGGGCATACGACGACATTTTCCCGGCGTCAACGCGCTAAAGGGCGTCGATCTCACGGTGGAGGCAGGGGAGATCCACGCGATCCTGGGCGAGAACGGTGCCGGGAAGTCGACTCTGATGAAGATCCTCGCCGGCGCGGAACGCAAGACCGAGGGCCAAATCCTGCTGAGCGGCGAGGAGGTTCACATCGCCGGGCCCACCGACGCGCTCGGCAGAGGAATCTCGACGGTCTACCAGGAGACGAGCCTCGCTCCGCATCTGACCGTCGCCGAGAACCTATTTATCGGCCGGCTGCCCACGAACCGTTTTCGCCTCGTGCAGTGGCGGCGGGTCTACCGCGATGCGCGCCAGGTCCTCGACCGCCTGGGGCTCGAGCTTCCGCTCCGGGGGCCGGTGAGCGAGCTGACGATTGCCCAGCAGCAGATGACCGAAATTGCCAAGGCGCTCTCGCAGCAGGTCAGGGTGCTCGTTCTCGACGAGCCCACCTCGGCGCTGGCCGAGGCGGAGATCACGGAGCTCCACCGTGTGCTGCGAGACCTGCGCACGCAGGGGGTGGCGATCATCTACATCTCTCACACGATCGAGGAGATCTTGAGTCTTTGCGATCGAGTCACGGTCTTGCGCGATGGCGAGAACGTTGGCGAGCGGCGTGTTTCGGAAACGACCCCGGACGAGCTGATCCGGATGATGGTCGGCCGGCCGCTGATGGAGATGTTCCCGAAGGAGCAGGCCCAGATGGGAGAGGAGCTGCTTCGGGTGGAGCGGATGCGGGTGCGACGGCGCGATACGGAGGCCAGCTTCTCGGTACGGGCGGGAGAGATAGTGGGGTTTGCCGGGCTGCTCGGCGCAGGTCGCACCGCGCTGATGCAGGCGGTGATTGGAGCGATCCCCTCGGACGGAGGCGAGATCTATCTGCGCGGCAATCGAGTACGCATCCGGAATCCGCATGGGGCTGTTGGCAACAGCATCGGCTACCTCTCAGACGACCGCCGGCGGAGCGGTATCGCAGGACTATTGCCGGTGGGAAGCAATCTCACGCTGGCCGCGCTCCCGCAGTTCTCGCGGGGCGGAGTGCTAAGACGGCGAGAGGAGCGCCGGTCTGCCGCGAGGATCGTCGAGACGCTGCGCATCGTGACACCGTCACTCGAGCAGCAGGTCGCGCTGCTGAGCGGAGGCAATCAGCAGAAGACGGTCCTTGGCAGGTGGTTGACGGCGGGCGTCGACGTGCTGATCTTGGACGAGCCCACGCGCGGAATCGATGTGGGAGCAAAGGTCGAGATCTACGGCCTCATCAACCGGCTGGTCAGGGCAGGCAAGGGAATCATCCTCCTGTCGTCCGACCTGCCCGAGGTGCTGGGCATGAGTGACCGGGTGCTGGTGATGCGACGCGGAGAAATCGTCGCCGAGTTTGCCCGAGGCAAGGCAACACAGGAGGACGTCATGTTCGCGGCCACGGGACAGCCTCCGGCCGTGGCCGATAGCAGATCGGAAGGAAAAGCACATGAGTGACCTGCACGAGATCGCTGAGAAACCGCCCGGCGGCGAGGGGGCCGCCGCGTCTGAGCAGGTCGGACTGGAGCAGCGCCGAGCGCTGCTCGGAATCTGGGCTCGCAGGCTGCTGCAGCAATTGGGGCCGTTCGTGTTCGTGATCGCGCTTGGAGCGTTCCTGGCGATCGAATCGTCGGTCTTCCTGACGAGCACCAACATCACGGCGATCTTTGTGCAGATGTCGGTGATCGCGATCATCGCCGTCGGGCAGACGATGGTGATCATCACCGCCGGGATTGACCTGTCGGTGAGCTCGGTGGTGGCGCTCGCCGGGGTGCTGTCGACGATGGTGGTGGTGAACGATCACTTCGGGATCGCGCTGGGCATGCTCATCGGCGTCCTCGTGGGAGGCGCCGTCGGACTGCTCAACGGCCTGCTGGTCACGGTCGTGCGGCTGCCTGCATTCATCGCCACGCTGGGGACGCTGAGCATGGTGGGTGGAATCGCCCTGCTGATCACAAACGGCCAGCCGATCGCCGCGCCGATCTCGTTCGACGCACTGGGTACGGGCCACGTAGGACCGCTCGCCGCTCCGATCTTCGTGATGATTCTCGTGGCGCTCGGAGGGTGGTTCATCCTGGCGCGGACGACGCTGGGGCGGAGCGCCTATGCCATCGGGTCTAGCTATGAGACGGCCCGTTTATCGGGCATTCGCGTAAACCGGGTGCTGGTCTCGATCTATGTGATCCAGGGGCTAGTGGCCGGTTTGGGCGGCGTGATAGTCGCCAGCAGAGTGGTGACGGGGGACCCGTCCGCAGGTATGAACTACAACCTGGACGCGATCGCGGCCGCTGTCATCGGCGGCGCGAGCCTGTTCGGGGGCGAAGGCACAGTGATCGGGGCATTGATCGGCGCCCTGTTGATGGAGCTGATCGCCAACGGAAGCGACCTGCTGAACATCTCCAACTTCTGGCAGGACTTCATCCTGGGCGCCGTGATCATCGCGGCGGTCGCGTATGACCAGGTGCGCAGGCGCGCGCTCGCGAGGCGATAGGGCAATAACACTCACCTGAGGAAGGAGATCGAGCAATGAACACAACACAGCAGCTGACCCAGGCTTTGCGGCTGACGATCGTCCCCGGGAGACGGCGGCGCGCCGCAGCTGCCATCTTGGCCACAGCCGCCACGGCTCTCTCGCTTGCGGCCTGCGGCTCGTCGAGCTCGAGCTCGGGCTCGGGCGCCACTTCGACCGTTAGCGGCGCGAAGTACACCCTCGCCGTCGTCCCGAAATCCGTCGGGTTGTTCTACTGGGGGACCGTCCACGCCGGGGCCTCAGCTGCGGCCAAAGCCCTGCACGTGAACATCGTCTGGAAGGGCACGGAGACCGAGACCGACGTCGCCGGTCAGGTCAACATCCTCCAGGACTTCATCACCAAGCACGTGAACGGGATCGCATTTGCCGCATCCGACGCGCATGGGCTGGTCAGCACCGCGCAATCGGCGACGAAGGCAGGGATCCCGGTCGTGAACATCGACTCTGGGCTCTCTCCGCAGACTCCGCCGCTGGTCGCCACGGACAACGTGGCCGCCGCAGCCAAGGCGGCTGACATCCTGGCCCAGCAGATCGGCGGCAGCGGCGACGTGGCACTACTGCCGTTTGTGCCATCCGCAGCGACGTCTATCCAGCGCCAGCAGGGGTTCGAGCAGGAGCTCAAGAAGTACCCGAACATCCACTTGGTTGCTGTGCAGTACAGCCAGAGCGACATCAGCACAGCGTTGTCGGAGATGCAGAACATCCTGACCGCGCATCCGAACCTCAAAGGCGTCTTCGCCGCGAACGAGCCTGGGGTGATCGGGACCGTGCATGCACTGATCGCACGCGGCCTGGCCGGAAAGGTGAAGGTGATCGGGTTCGACAATGCCCCAGACGAGGTCAGCGCGCTGTCCGGAGGGCAAGTGTCGGCCCTGATCGTTCAGAACCCATTCCGGATCGGCTACCTGGGGGTGCAAGAGGCCCTCGATCTGATCCAGCACAAGACGGTGCCGCATTCGGTGGATACGGGCTCGACCGTCGTCACGAAGGCGAACATGAACGAGCCTGCCGTCCACAAGCTGCTGGTGCCGCCGACAACCGGGTGAGCGGTGGCCGGGCGCGGATCGACTGAGGAGGCGGCGGGAAAGCCACGGACGCGCCATTCCCGCCGCTATCCCAGCTGCTGGGATGAGGAGCAAGCCGCCGGGCTGACGCCGCTGCATCGACTCGCGTACCGCTCGAACCTGCTCGGCGCCGACCGGCGGCTCGCTAACTGGAGCGGCGGCAATACCTCGAGCAAGCTCGACGAGACAGATCACCTCGGCCGCACAGTGCGTGTGCTGTGGGTCAAGGGAAGCGGCACCGATCTGGCCACGATCGGGCCAGGCGGTTTCTCCGCCCTGCGGCTCGAAGAGCTGCTCGCTCTGCGCGAACGCGACGCGCTCCGCGACGATGAGATGATCGATCACCTCCTGCGCTCCGGCATCAACCCGGACGCCGTGATCGCCGGCCCGGGAATCTGGACGAGCGACTGGCGGAGGGCACGCGCAGTCGCATACGGGATCGACGAGTCCGAGCTCGAAGCTCACTATCGGTCCAGGACCACGTTGAAGGTGAGTGTTTACCCTGAAGACGTCGCCGAGACCGTCCTGTTCTTCGCCTCACCCCGCTCGGCGAAGACGACCGGAAACATCTTGAACGTCGACGGCGGCGTGGCGGCCGCCTTCCCACGCTAAAGGAGGGCTCACATGCGCAGTTTGCCGATCGGCCTGGTGATGATTAACGACGAGCGTCCGCACGTCTATGCGCAGAACGAGACGGAGAATCTGCGTGTGCTGGAGCAGTGGGCGGAGGTCATCCGGCGCGAAGTCGGGAATGCCGATGGGCAGGGACCAGAAATCGTGGTCGCCCCCGAGACCGTCAAGTCGGTGACCACCGCGCGCGAGATCGGTGAAGGGCTGCGACGAGCGGGTTGCCGCTCGCTGATTCTGTGCTTCAACGTCTGGGATTTCCCATTCCTCGTGTGGCCGCTCGTAAACACCGTCGGGCGCGAGCTTCCGATCTTGTCTCTTTCGAACAACAACGGCCGGTTCCCTGGAAATGTCGGCCTCCTTGCGACCGACGGCGCCCTGCGGCAGGCCGGCGTGCGTACGCACCGGATCGTGGGCGAGGTCGACGACCCCGAAACCCGCGAGGCGGTGACGGCGTGGATCCGCGCCGCGCAGGCGTCGACTCTGATCCAGAGCGAGGTCTACGGCCTGTACGGCGGGCACTCGATGGGAATGGAAACGGGTTTCTTCCATCTGGTGCCCACTATCAAGGCTCTTGGCACCACGGCATACCAGATCGACCAGCTATGGGTGGTCGAGCGGATGAAGGATGTTGATGCCGCCGAGGCGCGCGCCGGTCGCGAATGGCTCGAGTCGCTGCTGGGGGATCGGCTCCGCTACGACGGCGACATGCTGACGCCGGAGCGGCTCGAAACCCAGCTGCAGCTCTACCTCGCGATCCGGCAGCTAAACGACGAGAACGGCTTCTCGTACTGCGGCATCAAGGGCCAGCGGGAGCTGACCGAGTACGTCTGCACCGCAGATGTCGCAGAAATGCTGCTCAACGACCCCTACGACTGGCATGGGCCAAAGGAATCAACCCCCTGCGCGACCGAGGCGGATGCCGATGCGGCGATCACAATGGAGCTGCTCAAGTACGTTTCGGGAGGACTCCCGAGCCTGTTCATGGATGTCCGGCTGTACCACCCTGAGCTCGACGTCTGGGACCTCTGCAACTCCGGGCAGCACGCGACCTGGTACGCGACGCGGTCCGACGATCCGGTCGCGAACTTCGAACGCGTGACATTCCATCCGGCTCTACGCTTCTACTTCAAGGCTGGTGGCGCCTCGGTCGAGTTCGACGCTGGCCCGGGGCCGCTCACGTTCGCTCGGCTGGGGATCTGGGACGACCGGCCGTACTTGGTGATCATCCCTGGCGAGGTAGTCGAGCTGCCCGCTGATACGCGCCGAGAGCTGAACGCCCAGACCGATCCGACGTGGCCACACGTCCACGCGCGCCTGCACTGCTCTTACGACGAGATGTTGCGCGTGTTTCCGTGCAACCACATCCATGCGACCGCAGGTGACCGGGTCCGGCCGCTCGTCCAGCTGGCCGAGATTTGCGGGATCACCCCGGTGGTGCTCGGCGGCGACAGTACCGCTCAGCCGCTCTGGGACCGGGTCCGCTGAATCGTGAGCGACGAGGTTCTCATCGGGATCGATGTCGGTGCCTCGTCGATCAAAGCCGGCGCTTTCGATGCGGCGGGAACGCCACTAGCGCTCGCATCACGACCGAACCGGGCGGTGCCGCAGCGCGGCGGGGATGGCTGGTTCGTGTGGGAGGCGGACGCCCTTCGGAGCGCGCTCAACGACGCGCTGGCCGAGGTCACGGGCCGACTATCCAAGCCTCGAGAGATCCGCTCGGTCGCCGTCACCGGCTTCGGCGCGGACGGTGCCCCTTTCTCAGCGTCGGGCGAGCAACGCTATCCGATCATCTCCTGGCACGACATGCGCGCCAGGGAGACGCTCCAGCGACTGGTCCAACGGCTCGGCGACAGCAAGATCTACACGACGACGGGATATCACCCGTATCCGATCAACACGTTGGGGCGATGGCTGTGGTTACGCGAGCATGAGCCCGCCGCCCTCGAGAGAGCGACTTGGCTGATGATCCCCGACATCGCCACCTACTGGCTGTCGGGCAAGATGCGCACCGATCCCACCAGCGCCTCGACGACGATGGCATTTGACCTCCGCCGCGACACTTGGGCCGAAGATCTATTTGAGGCGGCGGAGCTGCCGCCGGAGCTTCCCGCGGATCGTGGCGAGCCGGGAGAGGCGATTGGGACGATCGACGATTCCGACGGGCGTGCTCCCCTCGGGCACGGTCGTCGCCATCGGCGGCCACGACTGCGAGGTAGGAACGCTCGCGGCCTCCGCCGAGCTGCCGGCCACGACATTCATCGACATCACTGGGACGTGGGAGATGCTGATTGTGCCGACGCAGCGGTTCGCCCCGAGCCAGGAGCTGTTCGAACGCGGAATCGACTGGGAGCGGCACGCCCTCCGCGGCACGTTCCTATGTCAGTCTCTGATGCCCGCTGGCAGCGTGTTGGGCTGGCTGCGCGACCTCGCCTATGGCTCGAGCGACGAAGCTTGGGAGACGATGATCCACGACGCCGAGCGCACCGAGCCCGGCGCCGGCGGCGTAACGGTCGTCCCCGCGTTCGTGCCGGGCATGGGGCCGTCCGGCGCCGGGGACACGAGCGGGGCGCTGGTCGGGCTCACCACGACCACCACGCGTGGCGAAATCGGGCGGGCGGCGTTCGAGGCACTTTGCTACCAGCTCCGTGGTCAGCTCGAGGTGCTGGAGCATGCAACCGGGCGCACGTGCACGGCCCTGCGCGTCCTCGGAGGCGGTCAGCGCAACGATTTCTGGTTGCAGCTCAAGGCGGACGTAACCGGGCTTGCTGTCGAAGCGGTTCAGACTGATGAGCTGACGCTGCTCGGAGCAGCGATGCTTGGCGGTGTGGGTGCTGGCGTGTACGCGAGCATGGAGGACGCGCAGCAGGCGATCCGCCATCGCATCCGCGTGTTCGAGCCCGCACCCCATCTCCAGCGCCGTTACCAGGAGCTCTACCTGGAAAGCGCGGCGAATGCGCAGAGACGATCTGCTTGACCGGCTGGTGAGCCTGTCTCGCGCGCTCGGCGATCCGGACGCCGACTACGCGATCTTAGGCGAGGGCAACACCTCCCAGCGCATCGGCCCGGACCGCTTCGTCGTGAAGGCGAGCGGGTTCTCGCTGAAGGCGGCGACGCGGGAATCATTCGTTGATCTGCGCCTCGCTTCAGTGCTGCGGTTGCTCGATGCCCCGCCTCGCAGCGATCAGGAATTGGCCGGCGCGCTCGCTGCCTGCCGCGTATCGGATGGGCCACAGCCGTCCGTCGAAGCGCCTTTGCACGCGGTCGCGCTGACGCTTGGCACCGCAACGGTCGTGGGCCATACGCATCCGTCCGCCGTCAATTCGATCCTCTGCTCGCGCCGGCCCGAAGCGGTGCTCGCTGGCCCTCTCTTCCCCGACCAGGTCGTTGTCTGCGGCCGCCACCCTCTGCTCGTCCCTTACGTAGATCCCGGAATCCCCCTTGCGGCCGAGGTTCGTGCCCGTCTGCAGCAGCACATCGACGAACACGGGCATGCGCCGAAGACGATCTACCTCCAAAACCACGGTCTGATCGCCCTGGGACAGTCGGAGAACGAGGTGCTGCAGGTGACGCAGATGGCTGACAAGGCCGCTCGTGTGCTCGTCGGCAGCTTCGCGGCTGGAGGCCCACAACCGCTGTCAGCGGACGCTGCCAACCGAATCGAAAGCCGTCCGGATGAGCATCACCGACAGGCGATCCTTGGCCTGCGGCGCGATTAGGCGTGAAGCGGGCTCTGCCACCTGGGGAGCCAGGCCATCGCCGTGAGAAAAGCTGGGCTGTCGCCGCTCGGCCGCGCGCCGCTCGCGCAAGCCGTGGGCCGCGGGCCTGAGTGAGCCGCTCCCCAGTAGCATCCCGCCGCGGAAAGGCGAACGACCTAGGAAGGTGCCTGCCGAGTGGCCGTAGATGTGAGCCAAGTTTCCGTTGTCGACACCGAGCCCGGTGAGCTTCCGCCGACGATGGCCGCGTGGGTCATCCGCCAGGAGCGCGAAGGCGAACCGATGGACGCCTTCCAGCTCGAGGACATCGAGGTCCCGGAGCCCGGCGCCTTCGAGGTGATCGTGCGCGTCATGGCTGCCGGCGTGAACTACAACAACGTGTGGGCGGCCCGCGGCGAGCCCGTTTCGGTCTTCGGCTATGGCGACCATCCCGCAGTACGGCCACCACATCGGCGGCTCCGACGCGTCGGGAATCGTGTGGAAGGTCGGCGAGGGGATCACGCGCTGGAAGCCCGGCGACGAGGTCGTGATCCACTGCAACCAGGCCTCCTACGAGGATCCCGAGGTCCATGGTCTCGATCCTCTCGCGGCGCCCTCCCAGCGCATCTGGGGCTACGAGACGACCTGGGGATCGTTCGCACAGTTCACGAAGGTCCAGGCCCAGCAGCTGCTCCCCCGGCCGCAGAAC
Source organism: uncultured Actinomycetes bacterium (assembly GCA_963846075.1). Classification (GTDB taxonomy): domain Bacteria; phylum Actinomycetota; class Thermoleophilia; order Solirubrobacterales; family Solirubrobacteraceae; genus Palsa-465. Next base: position 79,902 of record CAWJUS010000025.1, read on the forward strand.
CTGAGCTGGGAGGAGGCGGCGTCCTACGGGCTCGTGTACTTCACCGCCTACAGAATGCTGATCACGCAGTGCAAGCTGCAGGCCGGGCACCGCGTGCTGGTTTGGGGCGCAGCGCGGCGGGCTCGGCGTGTTCGCCACCCAGCTGTGCACGCTCACCGGGGCCGACTCCGTCGGCGTCGTCTCGAGCGATGAGAAGGGACGGCTGGTCGAGCAGCTTGGAGCGGTGGGCCACATCAACCGCGGGGAGTACGCCGGCATGATGCGCCGCGGCGGCGAGTCGCTGGAGGAGGAGAAGGCCCGCTTCAAGGAGTCACGTCGCTTTTCGAAGGCCGTGAACGAGATTCTCGGTGGCCCGCCCGACTTCGTCTTCGAGCACGTCGGAAAGGCCACCTTCCCCACCTCGGTCTTGGCCGTCAAGCCCTTCGGGAAGGTCGTGATCTGCGCCGGCACGACGGGATACAACCTCGATTTCGACGTTCGCTATCTGTGGATGCGTCAGAAGCAGATCATCGGCTCGCACTTCGCCAACGCATACGAGTGCATGAAGGCCAACGAGCTGATCGAGGAGTCGAAGATCCGCCCCGTGCTGTGGCGGACGATGGGCTTTGAGGGCGTTCCCGAGGCGCACCAGCTGATGCGGGACAACAAGCACCTGGGCAAGATCGCCATCCTCGTCGGCGCGACCGAGGAGGGCCAGGGCAAGACGGTCGAGGGACCGGGCGCCATCCACGCGGAAGTGGGTGCCTGATGGCGGGCGTCGTTTGGGTCCCCTGGTACGCGACCGTCCTTCGGCAAGAGCAGTTCGCGCTCGACGTGGCTGAGGTAGCGCCGTTCGCGCTGCGCTACGGCGCCACGCAGTACGCCGTCCACCGCAGCCGCGACGACCGCTACCGGATCTGGCACATGACGTGGTTCGAGCGCAAGGAGGACTGGTACCGCTATTGGGACGGCCCGGAGATGACCGACTTCCGCGCTCGCAACATGGGCCGCTACCAGGTGCCGATCACGTATATCTGGTGCGACGAGCTGGCCGCCGGGACGCTCGGACCCGAGGTCCCGACTGCTCCGGAGCCTGAGCCGGCCCCGTCGCCTCAGCCGCAGAGCGCGGCCTAGCGTCCGCCCTCAGCGCCAGTTCCAGCCAGAAGCGCTCGTCGGGATCGTCGAGCGCCTGACCGAACAGCTCCCGCAACCGGGTCATGCGATAGCGCGCGGTCTGGGGGTGGACGCCGAGCCTGCTTCGCCACCTGCCCCAGCCGGCCCTGCTCCTCGAGCCACGTCCTGAGCGTCTCGGTGAACCGCGCGCGCGATCCGTCGGATAGTCGCTCAAGCGGCGCCAGACGGTCGGCGGCCAGCTCGGCCGCCAGCCCGGGGTCGCTGCGCAGCAATAGCTCGCCCGCCCGCTGGCTGGCGATTAGCAGGGCAGGCCCATCGTCGGCCAGCGAGAGCGCAGCCTGCGCCCGCTCGAAGCTGAGGGCGGCCGAGGTCGACGGGACGGTCGTACCGAGGCCCGCCACCGCACCGGCGCCCACCACAGCGCGTTCGAGCTCCTCGCGACGGCCGGGACCGTCGGGGTCGGGCACGATCGCGCACACCAGCTCGCCGACGGCTTCGGCGATCGCGTCTGCGGGCAGGCGGGGCATCACCGCGTGACGGTGGGATCCACCGACCGCCACCACCGCCAGCCGCCGCGGCAGCCGCCAGCCGGCGTCGCCGGCCGCCAGCTCGAGCGTGGCCCGTTCCTCAGGCGGATCGCGAAGCAGCAGTCTCACGAGACGCCGGCGGCGCAGCTGGGTCTCCCCGACTACGGCGGACTGTTCGAGTGCGTGGCCTTCCGCCGACTCCGCCGACAGCGAGTCGATGTAGGCGAAGATCGACTCGGCGAGCAGGTAGAGGGTGTCGGGCGCCAGTCCCGCCGCGACACCCGCGGCCGCGAAGCGCCGCCAGGCCACGCGAGCGCCGAGGCGGTAGGCGCTCAGCAGGGCGTCGAGGCTGCGGCCGGCCCGCATCTCGCCACGGCCGAGCGCGACGTAGACGTCGGAGCGGGGAACCGGGCCGCCGGCCTCGATCTCCGCCAGGAAATGCCGGATCGCCTCCTGCACGCCCGCTCTGATCCCCTCGCCGAACGGCCCCTCGAGCGGCCGGGCGTAGGCCGGGACGGTCCTGACCGCCTCGATTATCTCGTCGGCTACCTCCGGCAACACCGGGCGCAGGACACGCGCCACGTCCGGGGGCAGCTCGTGCCATGGCTGCTCCGCCATCTATGGCCTAAGCGCCACCACTGGCCGTGATCCCCACATCTTCATACAGAAGCTACAAGTTTTCGCTCATTCGTCGTCCCAGACCTAGGAGAGACTTCGCTCAACTTGACGTATGGTTGATCCGCATGAGCCGCGCCCACAAGACTGCCAACCTGATCGGAGTGGCGTTGCCGCTGCTCGCGCTCGTCGCAGCGGTGTCGTTGCTGTGGAACCGCGCCATCGGACCGCTGGAGCTGTCTCTGCTGATCGCGTTCTACGTGTTGACTGCACTCGGGGTGACGCTCGGCTATCACCGCATGTTCACCCACCGCGCGCTCGAATCCTCGCGCGCTTTCCGGGCGTTGATCGCGGTGCTGGGCTCGATGGCCATGCAGGGGTCGGTCATCACCTGGGTGGCAGACCACCGCAAGCACCACGCCTTCACCGACCAAGAGGGCGACCCCCATTCCCCGCATCTCAGCGGCCCTGGCTTCTGGGGGGCGATCAAGGGTCTTTGGCACGCGCACACCGGCTGGCTGTTCGAGACCGTCGGTACCGCCGACCGCAATCGCTTCGCCGCCGACCTCGTCAAGGACCGCGCCCTGCGCGTCATCGACAAGCTCTTCTTCTTCTGGGTTGGGCTCGGATTCGTGATCCCGTTCGTCCTCGGATGGATCGTGGGCGGGGGCCTCGGCACAGCCCTGACCGCCCTGCTGTGGGGCGGCTTCGTGCGCGTGTTCCTGCTGCACCACGTGACTTGGTCGATCAACTCCGTCTGCCACTTCTTCGGCCGGCGCCGGTTCGACGTAGAGGACGAGTCCCGCAACGTCTTCTGGCTCGCCCCGCTGTCGATGGGCGAGGCGTGGCACCACAACCACCATGCGTTCCCCACCTCCGCGTTCCACGGGCTGCGCTTCTGGGAGCGGCTTGCTGATCCGACCGGACTGCTGATCAGGCTGCTCGAGAGGCTGGGCGTGGTTTGGAACGTTGTCCGCGTCAGCCCTGAGCGCCAGCGGGCAAAGGCGTTCGGAGCCGACACCAACGCCCTCGGGCGCGAGACCGTGGCCGGGCAGGTTTAGTGGCCGGGCAGGTTTAGTAGCACGCGGAGGCAGGACCGGCGCGGTGGCCGGTCGACGTCCGCGCCGAACGCCGGGCCCGTTCCCCGCCCCGACCACAAAGCTCCAAACCTGGACCCGCGGCCCCAGGGTCTGGTGCCCCGTGGTCGCTATCCGACCGCCAAGCGCCAGATCTGCGGCTTGCGCGCGTGGTGTGTCACTTTTTGGTCGCTCTCGCGAAGATGCCGCTAACCGGCTCGCGAAAGTGCCCGACGGCGGCCTACCCGGCCTCGAGCGGCGCCATCGTCAACCCGGCGCCGTCCAGCTGATGCCAGTAGTCCTCGGCGTCCTCGCGCGGGCCGCTCCAGACGATCGCGCAGCCGCTGTTGTGAATGCGGTGTGCGAAGCGGTAACCGTCGGCCAGCGAGACGTCGGGGATCACGCGTGCCAGCGACTCCGCGACGTGATCAAACGTGTTGTGGTCGTCGTTCAACACCACAACCCGCCATAGGCCGCCGAGCCCGCTGCCCGGTCCCCCGAGGCGAGGCAGCTCCACTGTCTGTGGCATCGCCCCTCAGCATACCTCGGCCATCGCCCCGTGACGGGGAACGGCCCCCCGGTTTGGACGCGCAGCTAGCCGTCGTCGGGGCGCGTGGAGCGACCGGCGTGCGTCGATGCCTCGGCCGGGGCCGAGCGGGCCGACGTCTCCGCCTCGTCTCGCTTCTCCCAATAGCGCTTGAGGCCCGCGTAGAGCTGCTCGGGAGGCGCGGCCTGGGCGTAGGTTTCGAGCAGCTCGGACCCGGCACTGAGCTCGATCTCCTCACGGATCGTGGCGATGAACGTCTCCTCGTCCTCGGTTCGCGCCAGAGCCGCGAGATTGTCCAGGCGCTCGGACAGCTCGCCCAGCTGCGCGGTGACCTCATCGCTCGAGCCGAAGTGGGTCATCGCCAACCGCGTCGGCTTCCATGCCAGCACACGGTTGATCGACTGATGCCAGGCCTCGATGTCGATGTCCGGCGGCGGGGTGGGCGGAATCGTGAGCGTCTCGGGAGTGATCCGGACTCCGCCGGTGTCCCCGACGTATGCCGTCCCGCCGTGTAGGTAGGAAACGTGATGGGAGGCGTGGCCCGGCGTGTAGACGACCTCGAACGCTCCGCCCAACACACGCTCGCCGCCCCGCAGCAGACGGACGTTCTGCACCGGCAGGGGGCGGACCTCGCCCCAAAGCCGCTCCATGTCGTCGCCGTACAGGCGGTGCGCGCTTTCGAGCAGGCGCGATGGCTCCATCAAATGCGGCGCGCCGCGCTCGTGCACGTAGACCTCCAGGTCTGGCCAATGCTCCACCAGCGACCCCGCGGCGCCGGCGTGGTCCAGATGGATGTGGGTCAAGAGCAGCGCTCGCGGGCGCTGGCCCCCCAGCGCGTCGAGCAGGGTCTCCAGACACGAGCTCGGGCCGGGATCGATAAGCACGTCGCCTACCTGCCAGCAGCCGATGACGCGTTCGCGTCCGAGGTGCATGACGTCGATCACACGGGCATCGGAGGCAAGCGGCCTCGTCACCGGCTCGTGGGCCACGGTCGGCTGGTCGAGGAGGTCGCTCTCCCCGGCGACCGGCGCATCGGCGGCGGCCTCGACGGGGAGCTGCGCGGTCTCTTCGGCGGCCAGCGACTCGGCCTCCTGCGCTCCGAGCGGCCCCTCGGGGTCATCCGCGTGGTCCTCGACGACCGGTTCGCGCCTGATCGGCTGCGCCGGCCCGACGTATTCCCCAAACGGCTCCCCCTCGTCGAAAGGCGCCTCGGCCTCGGCGACCTCGTCCGCAGCGAACGGCTCCGCGGCGTCGCCGAGCTCACCCGCCACGGCCTCCGGGTCACCGAGGCGGTCCCTCGGTCCCCATCGGCCCCAGCTCGTCCTCGGCAAGCGGCTCATCCTGAGCCGCCTGGTCACCGGCCGCCTCGCTGTCCGCCGAGGGCTCGGCCGGAAAGCGCGTCGCAGCAGCCCCGGCGAGCGTTCCAAGCTCCTCCGCCAACCTCCGCACGTCTCCCACGATCCGGTCGCGCTCAGCCCAGATCCGGTCAACCTCGGCATCGAGCTCCTGAACCCTCCGCTGGGCTTCCTGCTCGAGCTCCCGCGTGCGCTGGCGGGTGGAGCGCTCGAGTGCGTCGGCCTCCTCGCGCGCCCTCATCAGGCGGTCCTCGGCTTCCGAGCGCGAATGCGTAGTGATCTGCTCGGCCGTCTCGTGCGCGCGCTGCAGAATCGCCGAGACCTCTCCCCCGACCCGCTCAAGCGCCCGCCGTACGGCTCCCTCCGGCGAGCGCGTGGCGTACAGCTCCGCCACCATTTGGGTGATCCTGTTGACGTAGGCTTCCACCGCCATCCGGTCGTAACCCCTCAGCACGACCGGGAAGTCGGGGTTGGCGGCCGCGGAAACCGGGTCGTCCGGTAGGTCTGCGAGGGGGGCGGTTATCTGCTGCATGATCGCGTGCTCGTTAGCAGCAGAGCTCTGATCTGGCATTGACACAGGATTCCACCTCCGTCGCTGGATGCCTGCCGGTCCATACAATGCGGCCAATGTCTGGCACGCCATCGCCTCGCCTTCCCGAGCGAGACCGGCCCTGGTTGATGCGGACGTACGCCGGCCACTCGGACGCCAAGCGCTCCAATGAACTCTACCGGCGCAACCTTCAGAAAGGACAGACGGGCCTTTCCATAGCGTTCGATCTACCCACCCAGACGGGGTACGACCCCGATCACGAGCTTGCGCGGGGCGAGGTCGGCAAGGTGGGGGTGTCGATCGCCCATGTGGGCGACATGCGCACGCTGCTCGCCGAGATCCCGCTCGAGCAGATGAACACTTCGATGACCATCAACGCCACCGCCGCCTGGCTGCTGGCGCTCTACATCGCCGCCGCCGAGGAACAGGGCATAGCCGAGGACAAGCTGCAGGGCACGACCCAGAACGACATCCTCAAGGAGTACCTGAGCCGCGGGACGTACGCCTTCCCGCCGGGGCCCAGCATGCGGCTGATCGCCGACACGATCGCCTACACGGTGACCCACGTTCCCAAGTGGAATCCGATCAACATCTGCTCGTATCACCTCCAGGAAGCCGGGGCCACTCCGGTGCAGGAGATCGCCTATGCGCTGTCCAACGCCATCGCGGTGCTCGACGCGGTGCGCGAGCGCGTCCCGCAGGAGTTGATGGGCAGCGTCTTCGGGCGGATCTCGTTCTTCGTCAACGCCGGCGTGCGGTTCATCGAAGAGCACGCCAAGCTGCGAGCCATGGCGACATTATGGGAAGAGCTCGGCCGCGAGCGCTACGGCGTCCAAGACGAGAAGCACCGCCGCTTCCGCTACGGCGTGCAGGTCAATTCGCTCGGGCTGACCGAGTCACAGCCCGAGAACAACGTCTACCGCATCGCGCTCGAGGCGCTGGCGGTCACGCTGGGACGCAGCGCACGGGCGCGGGCCATCCAGCTTCCTGCCTGGAACGAGGCGCTGGGCCTGCCGCGGCCGTGGGATCAGCAGTGGTCGCTGCGCCTGCAGCAGATCCTGGCCTACGAGACCGACTTGCTCGAGTATCCCGACGTGTTCGAGGGCTCCAAGGTGATGGACGGGCTGGTGATCGAGCTCATCGACGGTTCACGCGAGGAGATGGCGCGCGTGGCGGAGCTTGGCGGCGCGGTCGACGGGGTCGACTACATGAAGGGCGCGCTCGTCGAGTCTCATCGCGAGCGCTGGCGGCGGATCGAGTCCGGTGAGCAGACCATCGTGGGCATGAACCGCTTCACATCGAGTGAGCCCTCGCCGCTGACCGCAGACGCCGACGGCGGCATCCTGGTGGTCGATCCCCAGGTGGAGGCCGACCAGCGCGAGGCGGTGGCACGCTGGCGGGCCGAGCGCGATCAGGGCGCAGCGGACGAAGCGCTCGCCGAACTGGCCCGGGTGGCACGAGCGAGCGAGGAGAACATCATGCCCGCCACGATCGCCGCCGCCAGGGCAGGCGTCACGACTGGCGAATGGGCCCAGACGCTGCGCGACGCGTTCGGCGAGTATCGCGCCCCGACTGGCGTCACAGAAGCCGCCGCCCTCTCGACCGAGGAAGTGGCGGAGCTGCACGAGGAGGTCGAGCGCGTCTCGGAGGCGCTCGGCAGGAGACTCAAGTTCCTGGTGGGAAAACCGGGGCTCGACGGACACTCCAACGGCGCGGAGCAGATCGCCGTGCGAGCGCGCGACGCCGGTATGGACGTCGTGTACGAGGGCATCCGGCTGACGCCGTCGCAGATCGCCACCTCCGCTGCCCAGGAAGGGGTGCACGTGGTCGGCCTCTCGATCCTTTCCGGCTCGCACCGCGAGCTAATCCCGGCGGTCCTGGAGGCGCTCCGCGGGGCCGGGATCGAGGAGGTGCCCGTGATCGTGGGCGGGATCATTCCCGACGCGGACGCCGCTTGGCTGCGCGACGCCGGGATTGCGGCGGTCTACACCCCCAAGGACTGGGATCTCAACCGGATGATGCGCGACATCATCGCTTTGGTTGCAGCGCGCCACGGGATCGACGTAGCCACCGCCGCTTGAGCCGGGCGATCGCGGACGGCCGCGAGCTCGGCGAGCGACTGCGCTCCGGCGACCTGAGTGCCGCGCCGGCGGTTCTAAACCTGCTCGAGAGCCGGGCCCCGGAGGCCCGCCCGCAGGCAGAGGCGCTGCTCGAGGCGGTGTCCCCCTCCGCGCTCGGCGGCGAGGCGCGGGGGCACGTCGTGGGTGTCACAGGGCCGCCAGGCGTCGGCAAGTCCTCGCTGCTGTCCCACCTCGTCGCGGGCTGGCGCGCTCGCGGCCGGTCCGTGGGCGTGCTCGCCGTCGACCCGAGCTCGCGTCGCTCGGGAGGAGCGTTGCTCGGCGACCGGGCACGGATCGAGGTCGATCCCGCGGACCGCGAAGTCTTCGTGCGCTCGACAGCCGCCGGCGACCGCCTCGGGGGCCTGGCGCCGGCCACTCGAGCGGCCGCCAGCGCCTTGGCTGCGGCATTCGACGTGGTCGTGATCGAGACGGTGGGCGTCGGCCAGTCCGAGACCGAGGTGGCCGATACCGCGGACACCGTCGCCGTCGTCGTGCAACCCGGCTCTGGCGACGTCCTTCAGTTCCTCAAGGCGGGAATCATGGAGGTGCCCGACGTGCTGGTCGTGACCAAGGCCGACCTGGGCCGGGTCGCCACCCGCGCGATCGGCGACCTCGCCGCGGCGCTGAGGGCGCTCGGAGCGACGGGGACGACCGTCGTCCCGGTTTCCTCGCTTTCCCCGCCTAGCGGCATCGAGGATCTACTCCACGCGCTTGACGAGCATCGCGCCGCCCTCGATGTCTCCCGGCGGCGACTCCGCGCTCGCCGCGCGCACGCGCTAGCCGACTTCGCGGCCGAGCACGGCGACCGCGGCTTGCGGGCGCTCGGAGGACGCCGGGCGGCGGAGAAGTGGCTCTCGGAGCTGGACGCGGGCCTGGACGTGCCGGCTCTGGGACGCGCGCTGGCGGCTCGCGCCGCCGAGCAGGGCTGATGTCCAGGATCGTCCTTCCTGCGCAGGACCTGGCCGACGGACCGACCGCGCTGCGTCCGTGGCGCGAGTCGGACGTTCCGGCCCTGGTCGCCGTGTGCCAGGATCCGGAGATCCCCCGGTGGACGAGGGTCCCCTCGCCCTACGGGGAGGCCGACGCGCGCCTCTACCTGGAGCAACGACACGACGCGGTTCAGAACGGGACGTCCGCTCCGTTCGCAATCGTCGCTTCGGACGACGGACGGCTGCTGGGTTCGATCTCGCTGATGCGCTTCTCCTGGATCGATGCGCGAGCGGAGGTCGGCTACTTCCTGGCCCGCGAGGCCCGCGGACAGGGCCACGCGGTGCGCGCGGTACGGCTCATCTGCGCTTGGGGGTTCGACGCTCTGGGACTGGGACGGATCGATCTCCTGGTGGGCACCGGCAACGCTCCTTCGCAGCGCGTCGCCGAGCGGGCCGGCTTCATCCGCGAGGCGGTGCTCCGCTCGTACTTTCCCTCCAGCCAGGGGCGGCTGGACATGGTTGCGTTCGGATTGCTGGCCGGCGAGTAGAGCGGACTCAGCAGGTCGGCTTACCGGCCGGCACCTTGCCCTCGCTGTCGATCCGCCAACCCGCCGAGGTCTTGACCAGGTGAAGCTGCGCCAGTGCGAGCCGCTGGCAGTGCGCGCCGGTGAGCACCTCCGCGAGGGCCTGGTTTCGGTTCACCGACACGCGGCCGATGCTGAGCGTCGGATCCTGGACGCTGGCCATGAAGATCTTCATCCCCTGCTCGCAGCTCAGGCCCTCGACGGCGAAGCGATTGGTGAGCGACGGTGCCAGGACCTGCTCGCAGACGGTGGTCGCATCGCGCGCGGCGACCGCGCGTACGAACTGATCCACCTTTGCGCGCACCTGGTGGGAATCACTGGAGCCGCAGCCGGACACGGCGGCAGCGGTCAGCAGCGCTAACACCGTCACGAGCACAGCCCGCATCGGCGGAAGGCTACCCTTGAGGAATGGAATCCGAGCCGCTGCGCGACGGCCACGGAAGATTGATCGGCGACCTACGCGTTTCCGTGACCGACCGCTGCAACTTCCGCTGCCAGTACTGCATGCCGGCGGAGGGTCTGCCGTGGCTCGAGCGCGCCGAGGTCTTGACGTTTGAGGAGATCGCGCGACTGGTCGCGCTCTTCTCGAGGATGGGCGTGCACGACGTTCGGCTGACGGGTGGAGAGCCGCTCGTCAGGCGCGAGTTCCCGCGGCTGGCAGCGATGCTGGCCGCACTGCCGGACGTGAAGGAGCTGTCGCTGACGACCAACGGCTTTCTGCTGGAACGCGACGCCGCGGCGCTGGTAGGGGCCGGAATCGACCGCTTCAACGTCTCCGTAGACTCGCTCCAGCGCGACCGCTTCTACGAGCTGACTAGACGCGACGCGCTGCCCCAGGTGCTGCGCGGGCTCGAGCTGCTCGCGAGCTTCCCCGAGGCCCACCCGATCAAGGTGAACGCCGTGGCCATGCGGGACTTCACCGAGGACGAGGCGCTTCCGTTTGCGGAGCTCGCCCGCCGGACGCCCTACGAGATCCGCTTCATCGAGTTCATGCCGCTCGACGCCGACCGCGCCTGGTCGCACGAGCAGGTCCTGACCGGTGCCGAGATCCGGGCGGCGATCGATGCCGTCTATCCGCTCGAGCCCGAGCCGCGAGAGCCGCATGCCACCGCGCGCCTGTACCGCTTCGCGGACGGGCGGGGGAAGGTCGCCTTCATCAACCCGGTCTCGGAGCCGTTCTGCGCGGACTGCAACCGCATCCGTCTCACGGCCGACGGGCGGCTGCGCACATGCCTGTTCTCGCTGGGCGAGACCGACCTCCGCGCACCACTGCGCGCCGGCGCCGACGATGTCGACCTCGAGCGGATCATCCGTGACGCGGTGTGGCGCAAGGAGCTCAAGCACCACGTCGGCGAGCCGGGGTTCATCCAGCCGGCGCGCTCCATGTCGGCGATCGGCGGCTGAGCACTTCGAAGCGTCGGCGATCGGCGGGCCCGGGACTTAACCGCGCCACAACGTTCACCGCCGACAATGTCGCCACATGGTCCTGCTGCTGCTATTCGCTCTGATCGCCGGCGCGGGGACCGCGATCACGCCGTGCGTGCTGCCCGTCCTGCCCGCGCTGCTGTCGGCGAGCGCCGCCGGCGGAAGGCGCCGCCCACTGGGCATCGTGGTCGGACTTGCGGTCACGTTCACGATCGCGATCGTGGCCCTGGCCCAGCTTGTCAAGGGCGTGGGGCTTGCGAGCGGCGCTGCCCGGACGCTGGCGATCATCGTGCTGATCGGCTTCGGGCTGGTGCTGCTGATCCCGGACGTAGCGGCACGCGTGCAGGCCCCGCTCTCGCGGCTGGCCCGGTTCGGCCCTCGGACCCGCGGGACGGGTTTCTGGTCCGGACTGGCGGTCGGCAGTGCCCTCGGCTTCGTCTGCGCTCCCTGCGCCGGCCCGATTCTGGCAGCGGTCACCTCGGTCAGCGCCTCGACCGGGCCGACCGTCAGGGTCGTGGCCGTGGCGGTCTGTTTCTCGGCTGGGCTGTCGGCTGTGCTTTTGCTCTGGGCGATTGGCGGCCGCGCCGTCATCCAGCGCGTCAGGCGCTCCCTACACGGTCACGTCGTGGAGCGCACGCTCGGCGTGGTGCTGCTGGCCACCGGGGTGGCGATGGCATTCAACCTCGATGTGCGCTTCGAGGAGACGCTGGCCAAGGACACGAGCCTGCCCGCTTTCCTGGTCGACCCCACCCGATCGCTGGAGAACTCGAGCGCCGTCCAGAACCGGCTGGCCTCGCTGCGACCGCCGTCCCGCTTCGCCCAGCGCCAGAAAGAGGCCTCCCAGGTCCCGATGCCTCCCACCAGCCCGGTCTCGATTCCGGGCGTCAAGACGCCGTCGCTGCCGAACCTGGGGGCAGCGCCGCCGTTCACGAACACCCAACGATGGTTCAACACGCCTAGCGGCCGGCCCGTGACCCTCGCCGGGCTGCGCGGTCACGTGGTGCTGGTCGATTTCTGGACCTACACCTGCATCAACTGCATCCGCACGCTCCCCTTCCTCAAGGGGCTCTATGCCAACTACCACCCGTACGGGCTCGAGATCGTCGGAGTCGAGTCGCCGGAATTCACTTTCGAGCAGGAGGCGGGCAACGTCCAGCAGGCCGTCCATAACGACGGCATCCGCTATCCAGTGGTCCAGGACAACCAGCTGGGAACCTGGAACGCCTACCAGAACGAGTATTGGCCCGCCGAGTATCTGATCGATGCCCAGGGGAACGTGCGGCACACGCAGTTCGGCGAAGGCGACTACAAGCAGAGCGAGGCCGCGGTCCGTCAGCTCCTCTACGAGGCCGGCGTGCACGACTTGCCGCCGCCGATGACGGCGAGCGCGATCATCCCCTCGAGCGGGGTGGCAACTCCCGAGACATACCTTGACCCGCAGCGGGCCCAGGGCTTCGCACAGCCACCGTCACCCGGCGTCCACTTCTATAAGGGTGTCTCCACCCCAGCTCTCAACGAAGTAGCCCTGCACGGAACCTGGAACGTGGGCTCGGAATCGGTCACGCCGGTCTCATCGGGCGCTTCGATCGAGCTCGGCTTCCAGGCGGCCAAGGCCTACCTGGTGATGACCTCATCCGGAGGCGCGCCACGCAGGGTGAGCGTGCTGCTCGATGGGCGCCCCTACTCGACGGTCACCGTCTCGGCTCAACAGCTCTACACGCTGGTCTCACTGCCGAGCGACCAGCAGCATGCGCTGACCGTCCTCGTGCCACCAGGCGTCGCGGCCTACGACTTCACCTTCGGTTAGTGGCTCTACTCGCCCGTCGGCGCCGCTGCCGCCGCCGGTCGAGCATCGCCGCCGCCTGGAGCAGGTCATCTGGGGCGTTGACGTTGAATACGGCCCAGGCGTCCTCGACCTCGAGCAGGCGGGGTCCGATCGCGCTGACGGCCTCGATCAGCGGCCTGTCGCCCGACAGTTCCGGGTCGCTCAGAGCTTCGAGCGCCGACTGCTCGTAGCGGCCGAGCAGCGGCTGCGGACGTCCGTCGGCTGAGGCAACCACTGCCGGCGCGCCGTGCCCGTCGGCCGTGGCCAGAAGCCTCAGCAGCTCCACGGTGACCAGCGGCAGGTCGGCGGCGCATATGAGCACCGGACGCCCAGCCGCGAGCGCCAGCGCCTGGCGGATCCCCACCAACGGATGATGATGGGTCTGGGGCTCGACCCAGACGGTCGTCCCGGGCAGGTTCGGCAGCTCGCTGTCTGCCTTGGTCAGCACAGCGACATCCTCGACGGCCGCGGCCACGGCCTCCAGCGCATACTCGATAAGGGGCCTTCCCTGAAGCGCAACCGTCGCCTTGGCGCCACCCATCCGGCGTCCCCGGCCGCCGGCGAGGACCACGCCCACGGGCCCGGTGTGCCCTCCGGGGCCGACCGCCTGGCTCCCTCGATCCGGCATCTCGAGCCAACCCTACGCGGCGCGCCCGGAGGTGTGGGCTTCCCGTTCCGCCGATCGTTCGAGGATCGGCTTCTAGAATCAGCTTCATGGAGGGCTCGACGGAGGTCCGGAGCTGGTTGCGGTGTTACCGCTGCTGGTCGCAGAACCTCGAGGTCCAAGTTCACTACGAGGGCATCCACAAGATCGACGCCGAGACCGGCGAGCGAGGCGAAGTCGTCGATGAGATGCAGGAGGCCGTGATCCAGTGCCTTGAGTGCATGCACGACCAGCCGCATCTCGGCTTTCACAACGGCCGCGTCGAGCCCATCGAGGACCGCTGGGAGCGGATGATCGCCGGGACACCGTGGGTGGCGTCGTGCACAGTCACCGTTGACGGCGACGACGTCGAGACGTGCTCCGGGCCGGAGGCTGGCGACGCCCTGTCATACGCCGCCTTCGGCGACCACGGGACGCGCGAGTTCTTCACCCACGTCCGCTTTCACAAGCACGACGAAGACCGGATCATCGTCCACCTGCTGGTGGAGCTCTACGCGCGCTCCGCCGAGGAGGCCACCGGGGTGCTGGAGGAAGCCGCGCGCGGCGAGCTCGCGATCACCTCGCTCGCGGAGGAGTCGCGTCCGCCCGCGTCGACGGGTAACGGCCAGCACTAATAGGCCGCGCTGGGCGCGCGGCCGTGGTAACTGCCGCGCGAGTGGAGCGGCCCGCCACACGTCGACGCCGCTCCCAAAGCTCGACCACGATCAGAGCGGCCGCCACGGGTACGGTCGCGGGTAGCTCGTTGACCACGAAAAACAGCAAATCGAACGCTGACGCAAGCGCCAATGTGACCACCGCCGCCGACCACTGTCGACGACGGTCGCCCGCGAGCACCGCGCCCAAAAGCGCGGCTACGAACATGTCCCCGTACCCCATCGAGACGGAGCCGAACGCCTCGCTCTGAAGTCGCGGCAGGCCGCCCGCCGGATGGGCAGCGA